>DATKEN010000148.1:0-2347 GCA_035512155.1 Terriglobales bacterium
GAATGGCCATCGCCCCGCTAACGTAACCACTTATCGGGAAGGCGATGCCGCAGACTTATGCGCAAAGCTCACAAGCCTCACTGAGGGGTACGATCAGTTTAAGAAAAGCGCACAGCTGCAAGCTGCTGAAGACAACATCGCCCGAACCGTGGATTGGCTGCTCGGGACTCCCGTACACGAAGTGGAAGGGCTTAGGAATGATTGGGTTCATGTCACTTAGCGACAACTGGTCGAAGCGTCGCAAGAGAATCATGGAAATGGGCTGGGACGAATTGCGCGAGCGCACCCGGCAGGAGTTCGCAAAACGCTGGGACGTTGCCTTATGCCAAATCGGCGGTCCGCTTGTTAGGGATAGCCGCCTTCCTCAATCAAGAGATTCCCGTCGCTTCTTTTTTACCCCTGCCGAAGTGCCAGGAATATTAAGCTGCTTGCGCGAGCGGCTGCCCGAGGTCGTAGAGGGAATCGTGAACCAGGCGGATCAGATTTGTGAGCACCGGTTTGACCTCCTCGGGCACGAAGGTGCGGATTACGGAAGGAGGATCGATTGGCATCTCGATGCTGTCCATGGCAGGCGCGCTCCTCGACGCGCGTGGTTCCGGATGCCTTATCTAGACTTTGACCACGTCGGAGACGCAAAGGTGACTTGGGAACTCAGTCGTCACCAGCATTTGGTCACCCTTGCTAAGGCCTATCGCTTGACGGGAGAGGCTCGCTACGCGCGGGAGTTGTTCCGGCAATGGTATGACTGGCAAGAGCAGAATCCATACGGCATCGGAATTAACTGGGCAAGCAGCCTTGAGGTGGCATTCCGAAGTCTTTCTTGGCTGTGGATCTGGCATTTGTTAAATGGTTGCTCTGTCGTCCCGGAACATTTTTGGTTCGATCTTCGGCGCGCTTTGGCGCTCAACGCCCGGCACATCTCAAGGTTTCTATCCACTTACTTTTCTCCGAACACACATTTGCTTGGTGAGGGAGTAGGGCTGTTTTTTATTGGCACCTTGTGTCCCGAGCTGCATTCCGCTCGGCGCTGGCAGGAGCGTGGGTGGCAAATTGTGCGGTCTGAAGCGGAGCGTCAGGTGCGGCCGGACGGTATGCACTTCGAGCAATCACTGTATTACCACGTTTACGCGGTCGACTTTTTTCTTCACGCGCGAATTCTCGCTCACGTAAATGGGATTCGCGTACCTGTTCAGTTCGATCAAACGATCGAAAAAATGCTTGACGTCATCAGGGGCATCGGTCAGGCAGGCTCTCTCCCTCGATTCGGAGACGATGACGGCGGACGACTATTTGACGCGCGGCGCAATCGTGTCGAGAACCTCGTGGATCCGCTCGCCACGGGTGCGGCGCTTTTCGAGCGGCCAGACTTTAAGGCGGCGGCCTCTGGCATTCGAGAAGAGACTGTTTGGCTCCTGGGAATCGAGGGTGTAAGCCAATTCGAGAAACTGCCTTCTACGCGACGGGCGATGTCTTCGTTTTGTTTGGAGCCGAGCGGAATTTACGTGATGTCGAGCTCGAAACCTGTGCAATCTCAACTCGTGATTGATGTGGGCCCTCAACAGACCGGCCGGGCAGGGCATCGTCATGCCGACGCGCTGAGTGTGCAGTTGGCGGTCGGTGAGAAGATGTTGCTTATCGATCCCGGCACCTTCGCTTACGTCGACTCTGCTCCCGAGCGAGACTGGTTTCGTGGAACGGCCGCTCATAATACACTGCAGATCGACCGCGCGCATCAGGCCGAATCGGCTGGCCCATTCAAGTGGAATCGTGTGCCGTCCGCGAATGTAGACTGCTGGATGACTGGCAACAACTTTGACTTCTTCGTAGCATCGCACGAGGGCTACCAGCGGCTGAGCGATCCCGTTCGTCATACTCGTGCTGTTTTCCACTTGAAGTCATCCTTCTGGCTGATTCGCGACGTATTGCAGGGTGCAGGGAAACATCACCTAGAAGCTTCCTGGCACTTTGCGGCCGGCTCAGTTTCGGCGATCCCGGGAGGAGCCGCGTTTGTGACCGATAACCAAGCGGCTCTGGCCCTTCTGTTCAGTGCCAATCAGCAGAACTATTCACAGCGAATAGCAGACGGCTGGTACTCGCCTGTATATGGGAGAAAAGAGTTGTCTCCCATTCTTCAGATCAGCACTGATGCACAATTGCCCGCCGAATTCGCAACCTTGCTGATTCCAGCTCCACGGGTCAACACCAGCCCAGGTCTTCTTGAACCAGTGGAAGCCGGGCGCAATGGAGTGGGCACCAGCGCGTATCGGTTTTCCCCCAGTGGCGATGCGAGCTACCTGTTCTTCTTCGCAGCTGCGCCGGGTCGATGGGAGATTGGCTCGTGGGCCAG
>DATKEN010000149.1:0-4167 GCA_035512155.1 Terriglobales bacterium
GTCACAGGCTCCGAGTTGTAGCAAGCCGGCGACAGCAGACCTGCCGCCTCGTACCATTCGTAGACAGCGCGCGTGAGTGTATCACCGGCAAGGACAATGGCCAAGTCCGCTTGCCGGTGGCGAAGCAGCGAAGCCGCCTGGATCAATGCGCTCTCGCCGGCAAAGCCCTTGCAGCCGACCGTGACATTGGGCCCTCGCACTTCATGCCATAAAGCCACATGACTTGCCGGAGCGTTGGCGAGCCCTTCCGGGAACGGACTGGGGTCGGTCCCGGACCAGCCATGTGCGGCAGCGCTATGGAAGAAAGCTTCCGTGAGTTCAGCGCAGCCGAGGCCGGTGCCGAACACGACCGCAACCCGGGAACGGTCCGCTTGGCTCAAATCGATCCCGGCATCCTGAATAGCCAGTGAGGAAGCCACCATGGCCCACGCCGACAGGCGATCCAAACGCCTCGTCTTCAGACCCGGCACCACGCTGGCGGGACGAAATGGCTTGACCAGAAATGCTCGCCGCAGCCCGGGGGTTGGCCACGCGGTGATCGGTTCGGGCTCCAATGCGCAACGTGGGATCAGGCCGGCTAGCGTGCCATAGGGACTCACAGAACCGATGCCCGTAATAACCGCCAAATTCGAAGTCATGAGCGCCCACTCCCGAACTCGCCGTTCTCGAATATGAGCGCCGCGTTGCTGCCACCAAACCCAGCCGATACCGACATTGCCAGCGGCAGTTCCTGGCAAAGAACTTTTCCACGGAGCCAATCCACACTCGGGCTCTCGATAGGATCCGTCAGCCGTAGCGTTGGCAGCAGCGCGCCACAGCGAACCGCGATAATCGTGATGATTGCCTCCAACGCTCCAGCCGCCCCCAGGCAGTGTCCGAAATAAGATTTTGTCGAAGAGACGGGAATCGGACGTTTGCGTTCGCGAAAGGCAGTCTCATACGCATTCGTCTCAGCAACATCGTTCAGAGGCGTGCCCGTGCCGTGGGCATTCACATAGCCGATATCGTCGCCACTGACCTCCGCCATTTCCATCGCAAAGCGCATGCAATCAGCCAGGCCATTCCCCTGTGTCTGTGGGGCGGTGGAATGAAATGAATCATTCGTCATCGCCCAACCCCGCAACACGGCCAGAACGTCGGCGTTACGAGCCTCAGCCCGCTCGAGCGTTTCCAGCGCAAGCACCGCGGCTCCTTCACCCAGGTTCAACCCTTTGCGATTCTGGTCAAAGGGACGACACGGGTCTGGATCCAATGCCTGCAGCGAGTTGAACCCGCTCAGCGTGAACGGACACAGTGCGTCACTGCCTCCTGCCAACATCATGGGTGCAACTCCGTCGAGAAGCATGTTTGCCGCGAGGGCGATCGTCATCGCGCTCGAAGCGCAAGCCGCAGAAATAGCACAGCGTGGTCCGCGAACCCCCAGATACTCCCCCACCGCATCGGCAACGCGAGCCGGAGGATAGGAAGCTGCCCTCGCCAGACCCCCACGCTGATACCAGGCAGTCGGATCCTGAGCAATTTCCGGATCGATCTCACTCAAGCCCGCGACCGTGCTGGCCATGAAAACGCCACTCCCCCGTAGGGCATTGCTCTCGTAGTCAAGATTCCCTACGGCGTCTCGACCCGCCACCATCGCGAGTCGGTCGCTGCGGGAATACCGAAAGCCGAATTCGTTCTGCAGAGAGGGCAATCCGCTGACCTGAGCGGTGCTTCCCACGAAGCCAGGATAGAAATCATTGGTGGGCGCCAGACAACACTTTCCCGAGAACATGCCTGCTTGCAGGCAGTCGATGCCGATGCCATAGGGACTGACCACACCGATCCCAGTGACGACAATGGTTTTCCGTGAATCAGTCACGAGAGTTAGCCGGCCAGAGATCAAAGAAATTCATCCACTGATCGTAATGGGTCATCAACGTTTTTTCCAGGAAACGGACGGCCTGGCAAAGAGCTTCCTGCAGGCCGGCATCCGGGTTTTCGGGTGTTACCAGTGATGGAACTGGCAGGATCGCATCACCTACCAAAGCGCGGTATCGCAGCCAACCTTGACGAACCACGAAGCCCGGTAGCACCGGGGCACCAGAGACCTGCGAAAGCAGGAAGGGGCCTAGGGGAAAGGCAGTGGGTACCGAAAAAAACGGGACCTCGGCGCTGCGACGCTGATAGACGCGGTCTCCCTGCATCGCTACAATCTCGTTTTGGCGCAGGGCCTGTAAGAGTTCGATGGTGGCGTGCGCGCCGTTTCTGAGATCCACAATTTTGAGCCGTTCGCTGGCCATCAGGTCCCGCAGGCTGATTTCCGCGGGGTTGTCTTCGACCACGCGCGCCACGTTGACGGGCCGGCCGTGCATTTCCAGAAGACGTGATGCGAATTCCCAGTTCCCCACATGCGCCGTCCACACAATAAGCCCATTGCCTGCGGCCAGGCATTGGTCGATCTTAGCGCCGCCGCGCTCTGGGTCCACCAACATGCGGAGCAATTCGGAGTGTGAGGCCTGCGGGACATAGCAATAGGAAACCATGAGATCGCAGAAGGAATAGAAGACCCAATAGACCTTCCATTGCAACGCAAGTCCGCGCTTACCCGAGACTTGACGCAGATTGCGGGCGACTGCTCGCCGTTCCCGCTTGAGCATGACGAAGAAGATCATGGCCGTGATCACCGCGATGGGAGGATGAAGGAGGCGCGGCACCCTCGGGATGATGACAAATATAATTCGCTGCGCGGTGATGTTGTGAAAACGGTGCTCGTACCAGCGCGTCAATTTCCGCCAGCCCTCATAAGGTAGCCCAGGTTGTGATTCAACAGCAGCCACTGAAGCAAGGCACGGTTGCTCCACTCAAGCCCACGCTGGTACTCAAGCTCATTGCTGTACATGTTTGCTTGAACAATGTGGATTTGCCTACGGGGGGAGTGTAGGGGTCAGGTCCTGACTGCCGCCACCTTGGATTCGATGATCGACGCCAAAGTGTTGAGACTTTCAAAATGTTTCTGGTCGAAGTTGGCCTCCACCAGCTTGATACCGAAGTGCCTCTCAATCTCAAGCACGAGTTGAAGGATATCGACGGAATCGATTTCCAGTTCGCCACCGAGCAGAGGCTGATCGTCGCGCAGATCCTCCGGAGTCATATCGGTGATCCGCAAACTCTTCAATATAATGGGTTTAAGTTGATCCTTGACGGTTGGCATAATGCTTGTCGGCGGCAGTATAGCACAGCCCTTATTGCAGTCCTCCATCAACTCCAATTACCTGTCCGGTAATGTAGCTTGCCTCGCGAGATCCCAAAAACACCACTAGCGGCGCCACTTCTTCGGGCATGCCAAAGCGCCCCAAAGGAATTTCGGAAAGTAGTCGTTTCTCTTCTTTCTGTATGTACTTGGCAGACATGGGACTGGGAATCACACCCGGGCAGACGGCATTGACTCGGATATGGAATGGTCCCATCTCGCGCGCGAGCGCCTTGGTGAAGGCGATAATGCCACCCTTTGAAGCCGAATAATTGCACTGACCAGCTTGGCCGCGAACTCCGCTGGGCGACACGATATTGCAGATCGCCCCGCTCCCGCGACGCATCATGCCCGGCAAGGCTAAACGGGAACACAAATATGTGCCGCGGAGATTGGTGTCGATCACCTCATCCCACTGCTCCTCCGACATGAAGGTCAACAGAACATCCCGGTTGATACCGGCGTTGTTTACCAGGTAATCGACAGGGCCGTAGTCCCGTTCGATGCGCTCGAACATGGCAGTCACGCTTGATTGCTGGGAGACATCAGCTTCCACCGCCAGCGCCTGTCCACCGGCAACGATGATTCGATCTACTACGCCGGTCGCCTGCTCTTTCCCGTGATGATAGTGCACTACTACCCGGAAGCCAGCGCTTCCCAGTGCTAGCGCGATGGCTGCCCCTATAATCCCAGAGCCACCCGTCACCAGCGCAGTCTTCGGGTTCTTGACCCGGTCTTCAGTCTGATCTTCCAGCCGTGTTTCAGCCATATGCTCGAATTACTTTAACGGCTTGAAGATCAAAACATAAGCTCCCCAACGTGAGTTATAGCGCGGGATGTTCCCGTTCAACGCGTAGGAAACTGTGCCCTGAACCAGGATGCCCATAGGACCGGGGGTATTGAAGTTCACCTCGAAGCCGTCAAACTTGCGGAATTTG
>DATKEN010000150.1:0-2041 GCA_035512155.1 Terriglobales bacterium
AATAGCGCGGGAGGTTGACGCGAAGATACTGTCTCAGAGTACAGAACAGGGACAGGTCGAAGAATTGAGGAAAGTACAGGAAAAGTACAGGTGGGCCAAAGGCAGTGGCGAGTGGCCCGCCTGCCGATCTGCGGACAGGTCCCGCCTATCGGCAGAGGTGACGGTTCATCCGGACTTTCCGACCCTTGAAAACCAAAGGGTTGATTGGATAAGAGCGAAGGCTCCGTTCTCAGGCCGAGTATGCTTCTGTTTGGAGGACCGAAGCTACCGAGTCGAAAAGGAGCCTTCGATGATGATTATAGGATGTGATTACCATCCCAGTTGGCAACAGATTTGTTGGCTGGACACGGAGACTGGGGAGACGGCCGAGCAGAAGCTGGAGCATGCGTCGGGCGAGGCGGAGAAATTTTACCGGCAGCTTCCGGGGCCGGCCTTGATCGGGATGGAGTCCACGGGCAACTGCCAGTGGTTCGTGGAGATGGCCACGACGCTGGGGCACGAAGTATGGATCGGAGATGCCGCGAAGATCCGGGCGAGCGAAGTGCGGCAGCAAAAGCATGATCGTGGAGACGCCGCCCTGATTTTGAAATTGATGCGGGAAAGGCGGTTTCCGCGGATTTGGACGCCGTCGGGCGAGGAGAAGGATCTGCGGCAGTTGTTGATTCATCGTTACAAGCTGGTACGCATACGCGCGCAGGTGAAGAACGAGTTGCAGCACCTGGCGATGAACCAGGGAGTGACGCAGAAGAAGAAACTGTGGAGCAAGGCGGGCGAGCAAGTGCTGCGCGGTTTGCCGCTGAAGCCCTGGGCCAGCCGGCGGCGAGAAGACCTGTTCCAGGTACGCGGGATGTTAGATGATCGGATTGCGCCGCTGGATCAAGCGGTGACGGAAGTCGCGGAGAAAAACGAGAAAGCGCGGCTGCTGATGACGCAGCCGGGGGTGGGGCCGATCACGTCGATGGCGTTTGTGCTGACGATGGGAGACGTTTCCCGTTTTCAGCGTGGCAAGCAGGTGGCGAGTTATCTGGGGCTGATTCCACGGGAGTACAGTTCGGGCGGACATCAGCGGCTGGGATCGATCAGCAAGCAAGGGAACCGCTTCCTGCGGATGCTGTTGGTCGAGGCGGCGCAGACGGCGGTGCGCTGCGATCCGGGATTTCGGAATGAGTATTTGCATCGCTGCCACAGGAAGGCAAAAGGAGTGGCCAAGGTGGCAGCGGCCAGGAAGTTGGCGATTCGACTCTACTGGATGCTGCGCACGAATCGAGGGTATCCAGAGGTCGTTCGTGTCGAGAGCCGCTCGCGGGTGCCCGTGGTCGTCCGTCACGACGGATAGACCGAAGGATTGATTGGGCGCTCTCGTCCCCCGATGCAGAATCGGGGGATTCGGATAGAAGAATCATGGTCGAGGTTTAGACCGTATCGATGGCTGGCGGAACGATCCGCCGCAAACTGATTCACCGTGAGAGTTTCAGAGCTTCGGTCCTCCACCACTCTGAGAACCACGCGGTGCTTCACAGCATTGCAGCGAACAGGTGTCCCTTGCCCGCCGCCCCTACTACCACGGCGGGCGGGTCGAAAATGCAAGAGTCGGACCAAACTCAACGGTGCTCATCACGTTGGCTTCCTTGTTAAAGACAAAGAAACGAACTTTCGTAAACCCGGCTTTCCCCAGTGTGCCGTCAATGTTCCCAATTTCGGTTATTGGAGCCCGTGAGTCCACCAGTACAATCACCCTGGAGTCGCGCCCCCGCTGATCACCCAGACTGTTGAGAGCTTTCAGAAGGTCCGGCAGTGCGTCCCTGGCATCTACTTTGTAGGTGATTCTGTGATTCTGCACTTCCACTAGAATGACAACCGGCTCTTCGGGCCTGCCGTTTTCTTGAGAGAACGTCCTTGGACTCGCAGCGGGAAAAGCCAGCAGCGCCACAGCAAGCATGCAAAAACCTTTGATCCTCATCCGAGTCTGCATTATTTGTCTCCTTCGTATCTTCGGTATGTCACAACCCTAGTCGCGGTTGAGTTGAACTTGTCGTCGGGG
>DATKEN010000151.1:0-21003 GCA_035512155.1 Terriglobales bacterium
GGTTCACTTTGGGTGGCATGCTTCTGGATTGTAGTGGCGCACTCCGGGGGATCGACGGTATGGGTATTTTCAACCACCCTGCTGCAACTCAACACTGAGGATAAATTTCGTGGACGGGTGTTTTCCGCCGAACTTGGACTCTGTATGCTGACCCTCGCGCTCGGGGCCTACATCACGGGGTTCTTCATCGATCACGGCGTCTCGGCGCGCGTAGTGGCGATCACAACCGGACTAATCATGCTTGCACCCGCCGGTTTGTGGGCCTGGGCGATGCGATGGTGGAGGCCAACCTCGCTGGTTGCGGCTGCGGAAACGGCAGAATAAATCAGCGGGAAGGGCACGACCTCAGTCGTGCCACAAGATCCTGAAAAACCGGCGGGACTTCAGCCCCTGAAGCAAAGGGTCAACTGGGATACAACCGGTCGATTTTGGCCGCCATAATGAAGTCGCTCTCGGAGAGGCCATCAATCTTGTGCGTCCACAAAGTGATTTCGGCTTTGCCCCATGCTAGCAGGATATCGGGATGGTGCCCCTGCTCTTCCGCAACCTCTCCCGCCTGATTCACAAAATCCAGCGCCTGCTTGAAGTCAGGAAATGTGAATTCGCGGACAAGATGGTGCTCTTTGATCACCTTCCATTGCGGAACGATCTGCGACAGGCGTTGCAGGTGATAGCCCTTGATCGGCGGCACGTCGCCCTTGCAGGGAACACAGGTTTTGTCGGCTAGCTCGGACATGGGAGACTCCACCGGCATTGTAACGGTTTGCAGGCGCTGAGTCTCCAGATCTACTTGCAGGTCTGTATCTGCGAGCTTTCTCTGTCGTTTTGAGAGTACCAGCAAATAAGAGGCCGATTCTTAGTCTGTATCAGCGGCTGGCATCACGGGTGGACTGGGCTGCTTCATCGCGGCCCCGCCCGCCGCATACTGTTCCGTTCTTTTTGGCAACGCGAGTAGCAGCATTGCCGATATGAACAACGAAATCCCTGCAAAGACAAGACCTCCGTGAAAGCTTCCGGTCTTCTTGATGATCACTCCTATCGCATAAGGCCCGACAAACCCTCCGAGGTTCCCGATGCAGTTGATCAAAGCGATCCCGGCGGCCGCAGAGAATCCCGTCAAGAACTCATTGGGCAGCGCCCAGAAAGGGCCCCATAAACTGTAGATACCCGATGCTATAAGCGACCAGAGCGCGACCGAAGAGAAAATAGAGCCAGTCGCGGTTGTACTCAAAAGTAGCAGTGAGATAGCTCCGATGGTTATGGGAATTGCAGCGTGGAATCGTCGTTCGAGGGTACGATCTGAACTTTGGGAGACAACGATCATGGCTGCCAGTGCCACAAGATACGGAATCATCACCAGGATTCCAACCGTGGTATTCGAATAGGTGCTGGAAATAGATTTGATTAACTGAGGCATCCAGAAAGTCATCGCGTAATGGCCGACCAATGCGGTGAAATAGACAGCGCTCAGATGCCAGACCCGCCTGTGCGCCAGCGCCTGAACCGCAGGGAGCCGGCGTCTCGCCAGTTTTTCTTGTTCTTCATGCGCGAGTTCGGTTGCGATCCAGTTTTTTTCCTCAGCTGTGAGAAATTTGGCTTCTGCAGGTCGGCCGGGCAGCAAGAAGTAGGTGACAATACCGCCCAGAATAGCTGGAATGCCCTCCAGAATAAGCAACCATCTCCAACTGCTAACTCCAAACCAGCGGACGTGATCCAGAATCACGCCCGACAGCGGAGCGCCGACGATGTTAGCTACAGCATTCGCGGTCAAGAATAAGGCAACAGTATGAGCTAATTCTCGCTGGCGAAACCAGTACGTCAAATAGAGCACAATTCCGGGAAAATATCCGGCCTCAGCCACCCCAAGTAGAAATCGCAGAACATACAAGTGAAACGCTGCCTGCACAAAACCTGTCAAAATCGCCACAATTCCCCAACTGATCAGTATGCGGGCAATCCAGACCCGTGCTCCCATCTTGTGCAACAGCAAGTTGCTCGGTATCTCGAAAATGAAATACCCGAAAAAGAAAATTCCTGCCACGAATCCATACTGCTGGCTAGTGATAGCCAATTCCTTGTTCATCGTCAAAGCCGCGAACCCGATGTTGTTTCGGTCAAGCACGGCAATCACGAAGAGAACGAATACGAACGGGATAATCCGAGTCCGCAGTTTGCGGATTGTCCGCGTCTCAATATCGATCGGAGGCACTGGCGGACTGGCTCCCCTGCTCACCTCAAAGAATCGCTTTCGCCGGTTTCGCGCACATATTGTGCCGAGGCAGGGGCACGATATCACCGCGATTTCGTAAAGGGTTACGCCATCTGGTCAAGAACCATCAAGTGTTAAACGTGGGATGCTGACGCAATGTGTATTTATCGACCCGGATTACGGCTATCGTCCCCCTGAATTGTTAGAAATCAGCCGTGTGCTCAGGTACTGGCCGCCCCTAGAACGGAATGTCTTCGTCGCTGATGGGCGTCGAAGCCGCCGCTGGCTCCGGTTCTGGCGCGCGTTGGTCAAAATTGTTTCCGGCTGCTGCAGCGCGCGAACCGCCGGAGAAGTCGCCACCGGCACCTTCGCCACGCCCACCCAGCAGAATCAAATCACTGGCCACGACTTCCGTCATGTATTTCTTCTGCCCGGAGGTCTTGTCGTCCCACGAGCGCGTTTGCAAGCGACCTTCGATGTAGACCTTTCCGCCCTTCTTGAGATACTCGCCGGCAATTTCCGCAAGCCGCTGCCACAGAACTACGTTGTGCCACTCGGTGCGGTCCTGCCATTCTCCGGCTTTATCTTTGAAGCGCTCGTTGGTAGCCAAGGTGAGCTTAGCCACTGGGGTGCCGCTGGGGGTGTACTTGACTTCTGGATCTTTGCCGAGATTGCCAATGAGGGTGACTCTATTAAGACTTTTACCTGCCATAAATGATGCTCCTTCCGCCCCTCTGAATTTGGATTACGGAGCCTGAAAACCGCCGGGAACCGGGATGATTGGGGCTGGATGCTCAATATATCAGAAAGTCCGGTAAGAGCTGATGTGATCCATGAACACTAGGTGTCAGGTCGCGGGTGTTAGGCCTCAGGTCCCGGGACCGAAATCTGGGAACCCGAGACCCTAGGTCGGCGATCCGACGTCTGAGGTCCGACGTCCGGTGTTACATGCGATATAATTCACTGGATGCCTGTCGAACCCGCCACGGGAGCCGTCGGGAGTGTGCCTGACGAGCTCAAGCACGAACCTCGATCCAAAGGCCTTACCACTCCTCGCAAAAAGAAGCCCAAAGAACTCGCCGTCATCACCGAGTGCTGCACCGGATGCGCCGGCTCGCCGGCGTGTGTCGAGTATTGTCCGGTCGAGGACTGCATGTTTTGGGTTCCGGACGAGGACCATCCGCCTTTTGGGAGGATTCAAGTCGATCCGATCCTCTGCATAGGTTGCAAGAAATGCACCAGCAAGGGTCCGGACGGCGCGTTCTTGGATGGCTGTCCGTGGGATGCCATCGCAATGGTGGACACGGTTGAAGTGGAAAAAGAAGTTGGAGTGATGCCGTTTTAGTAGCTAGCGGCTAGTGACTAGCCGCCAGTGGCCAGCCTTGCCAGAATCCCAAGTAGCGGACCGATCCGATCTCCCTAATCCCAAGCCACTAATCACTGCTCTCTGGGTCACTTCGTCCGCTCACGGATGGCCTTCTCTGTGAGCACTGCCTGCTGGCGCACGTGCGCAGGAATGTCGGGCAACTCCCGCTCATAGGGTTGGATGGCAGGAATGTCTTCGGGTTGGCCCATGAGGTACAGCGCGCGCAGCGCTTCCCAGACCTGATCGGTACCGGGATCCAAAGTGGCGATCTCGTCACCGGCGGCCACGTTCTGTCCGGTCTTTACCGAGAGCCCTCGTAAACGGCCGCTGATGGGCGATCGTATTTCCTTTGTCTGTCCGTTGTTCTGGATTTTGGCCACCACTCCGTTTTGATGGATTGCCGTACCGGCGGTGCTGGTGTCCCTGATCTTGCCGGAAGTTGGCGCGACTACTTTGGCCGGTTGCAGCAGGGCGACGACTTGCGGCCTTCCGCTAGCGTCACCGAAGCGCACCAGTGAGAGCGCGGCATTGCCTCGCACCATAAGCGAAGGATCATTCAGCATCTTCAAGAGGGCTTCGTGGAAACCGGCGCCGGATGTGTCTTGCCCCATGACCCAGGCGTCAGTATTGCGGACCTCCTCGACCGGATACGAGGCCAGGCGCGCAACTTCGGGATACCAGCGAGCTGTGCCGTTATCATGACGCGCCATGCGTTCGCCAATCTGTACCAACGCATGCTGGATGTGCCGCGGTTTCTTCTGGTCCTGCAGATACTCGGTGAGCTGCTTGGCGGAAAGCTGGCGGCCAAACCAGGTGTTCCACCAAAACAGGAACGGCATCAGCACGATCAACCAGGCTGTCAGAAAAAAGAGCAGCCGGTTGCGCGCGGACATGCCGTGGCGCTTGGCCTTTAGTGGCTCTGTGTCGCCCGTTGCGGTCTCTGAAGAAGTGGGTTGAACCACCATCGCAAGAAAACTATAACAGACCAAAGCGTCATCGTTCTCAACCGGAGAAAGCAGGTCCTTCGACTCGCCCGTCATGGACAAGCGAATGACGGGCTTCGCTCAGGACAATTCTTGGGTGGTTAATGGCTTCGAGACAACGTTCACTGCTCGACCACGTCCGCGTCCAACACACGGTCCTGCTCTAAGTAGTGCGAGACAGCATACTGAGCTAGAAGTGGCGTCTGCAGCCGGATTTCAGCCCCGATCCATTCGCCCTTGCCATGCGGGGCGTTGAGTGCATGATTGCAACGGCCGCCGCTACCAAACTGCGGACCGAAGTCGGCGCTTTGGATCTGATCAAATTGGCGGAGTTCACGCCAAGCTTCGTCGCCGACGGTTCCTGATACGTCGATTTTCAGTCTCACGATAGACATCAAGCTGTAACTCAGTCCATCAATCCGCTCGTGTGGCTTCGTGTCCTTGGTGGTGCTCTTCTTTTTGAACCACAGAGGACACGAAGGTACACGAGGAAATACCGAGACAGTTCAAGGCGCAAATAAGTGATAGAGCATGATGTAAACGATCACTCCGGTCACAGAAACGTACATCCATAGCGGAAACGTCCAGCGGGCGATGGCGCGATGACGGTCAAAGCGCTCACGCAAAGCGCGGCTCAGGGTGATGATGACCAAGGGCACGATGACCACGGCGAGGGTAGTGTGGGAAATCAGGATGCTGAAGTAGAGGGGACGCGACCAGCCTTGCCCTTGAAAACGCACTGACCCTACGTGGTAGTGATAATACAAGTAGGAAGTGAGGAATAGCATGGATAAAACGAATGCCGCAATCATCACGACGCGGTGAGCGGCCATTCTTCCGTGTCTTATGAAATTTCGTCCGATGAGCAAAAGTACGGCAGTTGTACCATTCAGCGTGGCGTTAATCTGAGGGAAGATCGCGTATTGTGCTGGAACTTGCATCATGCTGCTGGCCTCGTGGTGCGACGGTTTACCATCAAAAAAGCGAGTCCGAACATGAAAGCGGCGAAGAGAATCAACGTGGCGAACGACGATGTTAGCGGAAACACGGCTGGGTTGGCCGGATATAGCAGGTCGCGGAGAGCTTCGACTCCGTAAGTCAGAGGATTGATCCACATCAGGGCCCGGATCCAACCTGAAGCTCCAGACAGGGGGAAGAGGGCGCCTGAGAGAAGCCACAGAGGGATCAGAAAGAGATTGATGACAGCATGAAACGACTGGCTTGAATCCATTGGCCAGGCGATTGCGAACCCGAGGGCCGTAAGCGCAAACGACACGAGAAAAACAGTCAACGCCACCAGCAGTAGATCTCCCATGCGTATGTGCGCGCCCACCAGTGGAGCAAAGGCCAGAAAGATCAAGCCCTGAATCGTAGACAGAGTTGTCCCGCCTAACACCTTGCCCAGCACAATCGCAGATCGCGATACAGGAGCGACAAGCACGGATAGAAGAAATCCCTCTTTGCGGTCTTCGATTACGGACATCATCGTAAAAATCGACGTGAATAAGACGATCATGATCAATGCGCCGGGATAGAAGTAGTGCAGAAAGTTCTGTTGCCCTCCGTAGGCGCTGGAGCGGAATGAGCTACCGAAGCCGGATCCGATCACCACCCAAAACAGTACCGGGGACGCGATGACGCCCACCACGCGCGCGGGTTGCCGATAGAACCGGACCACTTCCCGCCACCAGAGCGTAAAGGCCGCGAGGGCGACTCCATTCGATACTCGTGAGTTTTGCGCGGTCAGGGTTGCACTTTGGGTAGCCACTTCACCTCGTTTTCTGCGCTTGCGCCGATGCGGCAGTCTTGGGAAGCCTACGTATCATCCCTGTTCCTTTTCGCGGTCAGTCCAGAATTTGTGCCCAGTGCGCCGGATGAAAACATCCTCCAGGGTTGGCTTGCTGACCGAGATCGCGTTGATCTCGCCGGGAAAAGCCTCCAGCACATCGGTGATAAAACGATGGCCATTCTCGCGTTCCAAGCGCACCTGCCCGCCGAACACCTGTGCATCCACGTTGAAACGTCTACGAATGCGCTCGGCTAGCGCGTCCGGATCGGGCGCATCCAGCAAAATCACGTCGCCACCGATTTCATGTCTTAGATCTGACGGCGTCCCCAGCGCTACCAGCTTTCCTTCGTTCAGGATTGCGAGGCGATCGCAGTGTTCGGCCTCCTCCATCAGATGCGTAGTAACGATAACCGTGACGCTCTCTTCATCTCTCAGAATCTGCAAGTATTGCCAGAGGTCGCGGCGAGCGCCCGGATCGAGCCCAGTCGTAGGCTCATCGAGAAGCAAAACCGAAGGATGATGCAGCAGGCCCTTGGCCAGTTCCAAGCGGCGTTGCATACCGCCAGAGAGGGTTTCTGCTTTTTCGTGGGCGCGGTCCGACAGGCCCACTCGAGCCAACATACTGGCGATGCGCAATCTCAGGACAGCGCCGTGCAATCCATAGAGATGGCCCTGGTGCCAGAGGTTTTCTTCGGCGGTCAATTTCACATCGATGCTCTGGGCTTGAAAGACGACTCCGATTTGCCGGCGCAGTTGGTCGGGTTCTCTGGCGGCATCGTAGCCCATGATCACGGCGCGCCCGCCAAAAGGAACCATCAGAGTCGAAAGAATCCGAAACAAAGTTGTTTTGCCGCTGCCATTGGGCCCGAGCAATCCGAACAACTCGGCGTGCTGGACTTCGAAAGACACGCCACTCAAAGCCACCCGACCCTCATAGCGATGCACTAGATCGTGCACAGAAATTACCGAAGAAGTAACGACGGGGATCTCCAGCTCGGGTGCAGCTACAGCATATGCGGGGGTTTTCGAGGCCACAGGCTATTCTACGACGAGATCGGGTTGAGCATCATGAGGACTAATAGGACAGGCGACTGCGTGCGGTGCTCATGCGGCTACCGGCTTTCCATCTTCGCTGAAAAGTGGTTGTGCGAGAGCCGCCGGAATGTGCCGCCACCACACTTGGATTGCGAGAACAACGGTCGTGGCCAAGAGCAGTGCTCCCACTGCTACGTGAGCAACCGTCGAAATTACCATCGGCAACTCTGGTTGGACTGCGTCGTGACCCCAGGCGACGCGGGTCATGAAAGCTACAAATCCGAGGCAAAGTTGGGCGATTAGCAATGACAACATGATGATGGCTGGACGGCGAACAGCTTCGATTCTGGCATGCGGGGAAAGCGCACGAATAGCTGTCCAAGTGAGGATGATGGCCACGATGGGTGCGTTCAAAACATGCGGCCACCAACTCATCCCATGATGACGGAACATAGCGCCCGCGACCAGTTGGACATAGAGCACAAAGATCGAGAGCGAGGTCAACGTCATGAGATGAGGTCGGACCGAGTCTGACTCCGGCGCTGGGTTTGCCTCCGCCCACTTGCGACCAGTGAACACAGCGATGGCGACGGCAATGCAAAAGAACGTTTGCGCCAAAGCGGCGTGGGCCGAAGAGATGGCTGGCGGCAGATAGAACAGAACGGTTAGACCGCCCAGAATGCCTTGTGCAATTACCGTGCCCAAAGCCGCGATCCCGAGGTATCGCACCCAGCGGCGGCGGTCGCTTCGCCAAGTCCAAACCGCGAGAATAATGGTCAGAAATCCGACAAACTGCGCAATGATGCGATGGGTATGCTCGAACTTTACGCCTCCCACCAAGTGCGGAATCTTGTAGAGCGAGCCGAAGGAAGTTGGCCAGTCTGGCACAGACAGACCAGCGTCGTTGCTTGTGACCAGTGCGCCGGCAATGATGAGAAGGAAAGTCGTGCACGCTGTGAACACAGCGAAGCCATGAAGAGCGCGATTGTATGGTGACGGAACCGTTTTCAGAACTGGCTCCTTGGTTCGGTAGTGCTAGGCAAACGTGCTCGCTGGAACAAGCGGGGGGCGGCTCATCCGACGTGCTCGGGCAGGGGACCGATGCTCCGTCCCCGCCGCTTTTTCCCGCACAAACCCTACTGCTTGAAACCCTGGTCTACCGTCTTGTTGTCCTTAGCCGCCAGAGTGACCTTTTGATCCTGTTCCCCAAGTTTTTCCTGGACGAAAGCCAAGGTATAGTCGCCGGGCGGCAGACCTTTGATCTCGTACTTGCCATCTTTATCGGTGACGGCATAGAACGGGCTCTTCACCACGTTGATGTACATCTTCATCCAGGGGTGCTGATTACACTTGACGGGCAGCATGACCTCTTCGCGAGCGAAGGTCTTTTCCAATGGAGCCGCTTTGGGAGGCTGGGATTCATTCCACTCGCGATTGGTCGCTGGTGTGGGATGGATGTTGTGCGTAGTGGGATCGTCGTTCTTGATCTCGATGTTCTGCCCCGCCATCACGCCCAGTACGTGCGGATGATATTGGCAGCCGCTTTGGTCAAGAACGACCGCATCCTTGGGCACGTCAAAGGTGCGGCTGCCCAAACCGTCCTTCACGTAAACGAAAACATTGGCGAGTTTGCCGCCGTCGACCACAACGGTCTCCACGGTATTGTTGCCCTTGCATGCTGCATCCTGGCTCATATCAATCTTCCCTGGTTTCGGAGCGGCACCGGCGAAGGTTACCGTGCCGCTGACCTTCGCAGCCGTGGCCGGATCGATTGGAGTGGAGGTAGGAGCGGGCGGAGCCTGCGAGGTCGGTGAAGTCGCCTGCTCCTGGTTCGTGTTCTCCTTCTTGCTGCAACCTGCTAGCAGCAGAAGGCCGAGCAGAGAAAGCGTTAACATCGCGACGCAAGTCTTTCTATTCATGATGTCGCCTTTCTAATTTGAGCATTTTTCAAGCCGATTATTTTACCGCAAACCACCACCCGCTGCCGTTGAGTTGGACTGGGTAGCGTTGGCGGCTTGTTTACGCCGGTCTGCGGACTGAGCGGAGGCGCTGGTACGTCCGGTGGACGCCGCCACTCGCCTCTGTTCTTCTGGCGTCAACTGGAAGATGTAATCCACCAGCAACTTGGTGTGGTCCTTGTCGTACCCTTGGAACGAAGGCGGGGTGGGGCCGGCAAAAACCCACTGACTGTTCTCCTTCTTGAACAGTCCGGAAGGCATAGATGTTCCTGGGCTGATCGCCTGTGGATCAACAATCCAGCGTTCCACCCAATCCGGTTTCAAGCGTTCCTTGGCCAGCAGGAAGTTAGGAGCGGTGGCGATCTTGTCGTGCTGAGGATCACCCGTGGCGTGGCACTTCAGGCAAGGCGCGGCCGTGCTGGAGAACAAGCTTCTCGCCATGTCCGTTTCTTTTGACGTGAGCGTCGGAACCTGCTCTGGAATATAAGGCATGGGCTGTTGCGAGAGCGCCTGGAAGAAACGCACCAGCTTGCGCAGTTCGTTGTCGGAGAATGAAAACGTAGGCATGCGCACTTGCAAGTAGGGTCGCACCCCATTGCGATTCGTGTCCGTAGTGGACAGCGACGGGTTGGACAAGAAACGGCGCAGCCATTCGGGATCGACGCGCGCTCCTTCAGTCAACAGCTTGGGAGGCAGTTGCTCCTGCACATCCTGATAGCGCTTCATTCCCATTAGCGTGGTGCGCTGCCCAGGAATGAACTGGTGGCATCCCATGCAGTTGTACTTCTTGACTATCCACCAGCCCTCTTGGATGTCGCGACGCGAATCCCCTGGCTTGTATTGATAGGTGCTGGGCAGAGAGGTTTCCTGACTGCCTAGCAGGAAAGTGGTCAGCGCACGAATCTGGTCCGAACTGAGGTGCAGATTCGGCATGCGAAGTGCTTCCGTCTCCGACTTGACTTTGCCCTTGTCGTAGATTTCGGGCTCAGCCAGCTTGTGCTCGAAGAATCCCTTGTGGTCGTACCATTCGGTTTTCGCGGGACCATCGGGCAGCCGCTGCAAATCCTCCGGATTCGCGATGGGCTCGGCATTCTTTCCGCCGCGCTGCGCGACTTCGGTGAACAGAGCGAAATCGAGACGTTCGATCGGTTTGCTTCCTTCGTAAGTCAATTCGGTGCCGATGCGGCCTTCATCCTCGAAGCCGGAAATCTCGTGGCAGCCAGCGCAGCCGAAGTGACGAACCCATCTCTTTCCTTCATCCTTCAGCTTGGGATCATCCATGAAGGAAGCGTCGGCGTACGACGACGGCTCCTGCTTCTTCTGCGTCATCAAGTAACTGGCGATGTCCTGCGCGTCTTCGGGAGACAAACGCAGGCTCGGCATTACCGTCATGTTCTGCACCTGCAGTTCGTGGCCATCGTTCGGACACTGGCTGTGTTGCAGATCGAACTGGTAAGGCAAGCCTTTCTTGGCGTAATCCTCCGGGCCAATGTCTTTCTTTTCGTACGGGCAGTATGGACGGGTGCGTTCGCGAGCGTTGTGAATCCAGCGGACCAGATAGTCGTAGTTGGCCTTTTCTCCCACGCGAGTCAGATTCGCGGCAAACGTCCCGCCTTGTGTCTGTTCGCCTTCGCCGATCGAATGACATGCAAGACAGCCACGGCTCTCAAAGAGATCCTTGCCGTGCTCGGCGTTGCCCGGCTTCTGCTTGGGTAGTTGATCCGTAAATGCCGACTGCCACAAGTACGCAGAAATTGCCTGGATCTGACGATCGTTCAGCCGGAAGTTCGGCATTTTGGTGGTAGGACGAAAGTCGGTCGGCTTCTTCAGCCAGACGGGAATCCAATTCTTACTCAGCTTGAGTCGGATGTCCTTCAGATTGGGCCCGACCTTTTTCATGTCCTGCATCAAGCTGTGGGACTGGAAATCGAGTTGCTGAATGCGGCCGTCAATTTTGCTGCTTACAACTCTCAGAGCCACCGCTTGGTCATTCAGCCGATTGGCTTCCTCGTTGCTTGCGGCGGCGTCAGCCTGCTTCATCAGGTCAGCGCCAATTTTGGAGTTCTCGATTTTCTGCTGCTCCAGCTGCTTGATCTGCTGGCTGACGGAATTCAGGTCCTCTGGTTCTTTGTCATAACCCTCGTAGCGATGGCAGCCCATGCAGCCTTTCTGGCGGAAAAGGTCTTTGCCATCGTCAATGACCTTCCATTCTGTGCCACCGCTGGCTAATACCATATCGGCGGCATGGCAGGTCTGGCAGCCGGCTTCCACGTTTTGTTTTGGGAAAAGGGGCCACAGCCAGTGCTCATAATTTCCGTGGGCCTTCTCGACGCTGGTGGTAGCACGTCCGTTGCCCTGATGACAAGGCGAACAGCCAAACTTTTCGACATCGTGGATCTGGAAAAGCTCAGGCTCGGTATGGCTCACGAAAGCCTGGGCGTACTCATCCGGCTTCTTCTCGCCCTTCGCCATCATCACCGCGGGGGTGATCTTGATGGGCTCACGGATTCCCATGTGGCACGATTCGCAACGGTCCACGATGTTGGCGTCTGCGACGTTGATTTGGACAATCGTCGGATCCCATTCTTCGGTCTTCTTCCGCAGACCATCAATCTGGGTAGGGGTGAGGTCCACCATATGGTCCGAGATGTAGGTGGACATCTTGGTGTTAGCGTCAGTGACCGGCTTGAGAACATCGCCCAACTCGGCACTTATCTTGGTGCGTTCATCTTTAAGTGCGTTGTACTTTTCCTCTAGTTGGGCGAAGTTGTATTTCTCTCTATGACCGTCGGGATACTCAACCGTCCAAACTTTCTGCTTGTAGTCTGCTAATTCCTTCCTCTTGCTTTCCTTGCCCGAGGCGCTGGTATCGGTCTCCAGTTCGTAGGTCAGAGCATTCGCATAGGCACGCTTATCTGTGAAGACACCTTGGACCGCCAGAATCTTTGAGTTCAAGTCGGTGATTTGCTTCTGAAGTTCGTCGCGTCGCGGCTTTGCCCCTTGGTAGGCTTGCTCGTAAGTCTGCTGGAGTTGCTGATAGTCGGAATTTTTCTCGACTTGCTGTTCAGACTGCGCCGACGTGGACTTGGCGGTTTTGAGAAATGCGGTGTAGCGCTCCTTCCACTGCTGCTGGAAGGCTTTCCACGGACGTTGTCCGAAAGACTCGTCCCATAGCGCCCAGAATAGCGTGATCATCAGTAGGACCATAGCGACCACGTAGTGCAGCGCGTAGGACTTGCTTACAATCGGGTCTTGCTCGGGGACGGGTTGCTCGGGCACCAGATCCTCCCACTAGACTTCTGTCATTCTGAGCGAAGCGAAGAATCCCTAGATCCCGCACTGACGTCTGGCCCTAGGGATGCTTCGACTTCGCTGGATTTTTCCTCCGCGAAGTTCCAGCGACGCTCAGCATGACAAGTGCAAACCTAAACGTTGAACCAGGGCGTTATCCACACGTACTTGATATGCCACAACAGCCGCAAAAGCATCTTCGCAGGCAGTCCCACCATGGTGAGCAGGAAGAACATCATGATGGAATACTGCAACAGGCTCATGCGCTTATAGTCTTTCGGGTTGTAGCGCCGGAACAGCGCATGCACGACGAAGCCGCCGAGCACGTAATAACCTCCAACCACAATCGCGCCAAAGATCCCTTTGGCCAGATTGGAAGTAATCCCGAAGAGATCGGGCAAGTCGCGGTTCACCTCATAAATCAGGCGATTGTGGTCCCAGGTTTGTCCCGGCCAAAACCATTGCCAGCCAGGCCCGCGGATGAACGTCCCAATAATGATCATCGCAACCCAGAGAATGATGAATCCGAACAAAAACGTTCCGATGGAAAACTTACGTTGCTTCCAGGTGTAATAACCGCTACCCAGCGGATTGGTATCAATATAAGGAATCGCCATCAGGCCGATGATGATTAGCGTGGGCATGACCACACCCGCGATCCAGGGATCGAAGTACACCAGCATTTCCTGCAGCCCGAGAAAGTACCAGGGCGCCTTGGCCGGATTCATGGTGAGGTTGGGATTCGATGGTTCCTCGAGCGGCGCGCTCAGCGTGATGGACCAGACCATCAGGATGATGCTGACAATCATGGCGGCAAGAAACTCGATGCGCAGAAGAAACGGCCAGACGTGTATTTCTTTCTGCCAGCCCGGCCGGAAGGGCCAGCTCTTGCGATGGTGTGTTTTCGCCATCGCAGAATTGGTTTCCAGTTCGGCGATCAGCTCATCGTTCGCCTTGGCCTGTCTCCATGCCAGATAGATATAGAAGATCAGCAGCGGAATCAGACCGACGATGGGTACGTTGTCGGGAGCGGAAACGATTTCCCAAAGTTGTCGCCAATCCATAAAGTCTCCACCTGGTCACCTTACTTCTTCGGTTCTTTCACTTCCGAAGCCAGCATCACCGGGGCCGGTCCAGAGATGCCGCCATCTTTCCTCACTCGCCAGAAGTGAACGATCATGAAAATCGACGCCACAATCGGGATGCCGATGCAATGCCAGATATAGGAGCGCAACAGCGCATTAGCATCCACTATTGAGCCGCCGAGCAGGCCAAAGCGAACGTCGTTGTACGGGGTCATACCCAGCATTTTTCCGAACGGGCCTTCATGCCCTAGCAGCGGCGTGGCGCGCGCCATGTTCGTGCCTACCGTGACTGCCCAGAATCCCAGTTGATCGTCGGGAAGCAGGTAGCCGGTGAACGAAAGCAGCAGAGTGAGCACCAGCAGAATCACGCCGACATTCCAGTTAAACTCGCGGGGTTTCTTGTAGGACCCGGTCAGAAACACCCGGAACATGTGCAGCCAAACCGCGATTACCATCAAGTGAGCCGCCCAGCGATGCATGTTTCGCAGGAGTTTGCCGAAAGGAACGTCGTGCTCGAGATAGAGCACGTCGCGAAACGCCTGCACCTTGCTGGGGTGGTAATAGAACATCAGCAGCACGCCGGTAAATGTGAGCACGATGAATAGATAGAACGTGATTCCACCCATACCCCAGGTATAGCTGTATCGGACGGCGTCACGATTGATCTTGGCCGGATGCAGGTGCAAGAAGACGTTCGAAAGCACTCCTAGGGCACGGTTCCGTGGAGTGTCATCGTGCTTGTGACGGAAGATGGAAGTAAAGACCTGAGTCTTCGTCGGATCTTTTAGGCCTTCAATCTGCTCCTTGGCTTTGACCGGAAGATCGCTCCTGAGTGACTGGACGTCTTCCTTGACGCCGGCCTTTACCCGCTCCAGCAGGCCGACCCGGTTGCCATTCTTGCCGTTCTGATTTTCTTCAGCCATGGTCTCCCTACACAATCTGCTTAAGCCGGTAGATACGCCCCATCGTCATTAAACTGGCTCGGCTGTCCCTTGGGCCACTGGTAGAGCCGCGAGACATCCACCTGAATCTGGCCGTCCGGAGCTATTTGTAGGCGGGCCCGATCCATCGGACGCGGCGCGGGACCTTCGAAGTTGACGCCCTCGCTGTCGTATCCGCTGCCGTGGCACGGACATTTGAATTTGTTTTCGCTGGGCTTCCAGTCCGGGGTGCATCCCAGGTGGGTGCAACGAGCGTAAATCACGAAGATGCGATCGGGCGTGCGGTCCACCCAGATGCGATATTTCTGCTGCCATTTGGTGTCCACGCCCAGACCGTAGTCCGCTGGATAGCCAATCTTGAAGCTGGTCGCCGGCTCGAACAAAGTGCGCGGCAGAAAAAAGCGAAAGAAAGCGAGGAACCATGCGGTCAGAAATGCAGCCACTGCAGCCCATGCAAATCGCCGCCGCGACTGGTTGACGTCACTGTTCTCGGGTCCAACTGATGCGACGCCTCCCGCTGCAGCCGCTCTCGACGTTCCGACCGCCGGAGTGCCAACGTAACTCGTCGATTCACCGCTCCGGGCGACGGAAGAACCGGTAGATACGGCTGCAGCCTGTGGCCGTGGCGCAGCGGCAGGCGCCTTCGCGGCAGGGGTAGCAGTTGCGGGGGGAGCGGCCGCGGCGGGCTCACCCAGCAAAGCAGTCACTTCGGCATCGGTTAAGACCGGCAGGCCTTTGCGCCCACGGCGAGCCTGTTCCGCGGCGATGGCGGACTTGCTCCACTTCTTTCCTTCGCCGACCCACTTGGCGACGTCGGGGCTAAGAGTAGTTGAGGAGGCACTTGCTGTTGCCGGAGGTGGGGTGGCGGCGCTCGGTGGTGCAGTCGCGACAGGGGCTGTCGGCGCCGGAGCGGGCACTGAAGATGCTCCTGCTCCGCCTTCTTCCCACGGCATCGGCTGACCGGCCTTCAGCGCCTCAATGTCGGCGTCACTTAGGAGCGGCAAACCTTTCCGCTGCCGGTAGGCTTGCTCCATCCCGATGACCGAGTTGTTGAGCGCCGGGCGCGGTAAGGGCGGAAGATGCCCCAGCACGCCCTTGGATTCTTCTGCCATCCGTGTCTAGTCCTTAATTCTTCGCAAGAGCTAAAGCTGATTCTCGTCCACACCTTCGCTTAGTCCGCGGCCACCAAGCAACCGGTTTCACGCGCTTGCGTCAAATCGATGCCTAACGCCGCAGCGACCAGGTCGGCCAGCGCCGCGATAAAAGTCGGCGAATCATTCAGGCCTGAAGTCATCTCAAATCGTTCGATCCCGAGCGCGGAAGCCTCCGCGCGTGCCTCATGATCGATCTCGCCCAGAGTCTCCAGATGATCAGAAACGAACGAGATTGGCACTACGCAGACTTCTCGCATTTGCTCCACCGCCAAGTCGCGCAACATGCGATGCAGAGAAGGTTGCAGCCACTTACTGGCACCGACCTTACTCTGGTAGCAGAGCCGATAGCGGTTCGACCATCCTCCGCGCTGCATCACGAGCTCAACCGTTTCTACAATCTGACGCTGATAGGGATCGCCCTTCGCAATCACTGCGAGGGGCACACTATGAGCGCTGAAAACCAGCTCCGGACGCGCCGGGTTCGGGAAGCGGCACAGCGTTTCATCTATTTTCTCTACCAGGGCTTCCAAATAAAGATCGTGACGATAGAACGCCTCAACGCAATGGATCGGAATGTCGTCGCGAAACTGCCGTCGCCACTCATTCAAACTGCTGCCGGTAGTGGTTTGGGAATATTGCGGGTACAGCGGAAGCAGGACGATCTCGTCGCATTCTGCTACCCGCAGTTGCTTTATCGCCTCAGCGGTAAAGGGATGCCAGTAACGCATGGCCACGAAACAACGGGCATCCAAACCGGTTTCTCTCAGCCGTAATTGCAAGGCGCGAGCTTGTTGCTCAGTGAAACGCCGGATGGGCGAGCCACCGCCAATCGCCGCGTAGTGGTGCTGGACCTTCCGCGCTCGAGTGCTGGAGATTAACTTGGCCAGGGGCTTGCGACCGATGCGGGCGAAGGGGAAATCAATGATGTCAGGATCGCAGAAAAGATTAAAAAGAAAGGGCTCAATCGCTTCCAGCATGTCGGGGCCGCCGAGCTGGAAGAGGACTACACCTACTCGCCGTGTTGGGTTCGCCATCCCCCGGAGTTCCTTGAAGAACAAACGATGTTACTGAAAATTGTCAGGGTCGTCAACGCGAAGTGCGGCATGGAATCTGAGAACGGCTGCGAATGCTCGCTTCACGCGCGGGAAATCTCGGCCGTCGTCTCGACCGTGGCAGATGATTCCATAACCTCGATGACGGAATCGGCGAACTCCGAGGTGCCGGCTTTGCCGCCGACATCACGCGTCAGTTTCTCCCGCGTGCGGTAGACCTTTTCCAGAGCGTGACGGATTCTGTTCGCGGCATCAGGCTCGCCAAGATGTCGCAGCATAAGCAGAGAACAACGGATTACCGCGGTTGGGTTCGCGATGTCTTTCCCTGCGATGTCAGGAGCTGAGCCGTGGACGGCTTCGAAGATGGCGCAACTTTCACCCAGGTTGGCGCTTGGCACCAGTCCAAGGCCGCCGACGAATGCGGCGCAGAGATCGGAGATGATGTCGCCGTAGAGATTCTCCATCACCAAAGTATCGTATTGGTAGGGATTCATCACCAACTGCATGCAGGTGTTGTCGACAATGTGTTCGCCATAAGTGATCTCCGGAAACTCCTTGGCAACGGCGCGGCAACAGCGCAGAAAAAGTCCGTCCGACAGCTTCATGATGTTCGCCTTGTGAATAGCGTGGATTTTTTTGCGCTTATTCTTGCGGGCGTACTCGAAGGCGAAGCGCGCAATGCGAGTGGAGGCTTTCTCGGTAATGATCTTGATGCTCTCGACCACGCCAGGCACGACTTCGTGTTCGATTCCGGAGTAAAGGCTCTCAGTGTTTTCGCGCACAATAATCAGGTCGACGTCGGGATAGCGTGTAGGAATGTGAGGCAGGTTACGGATGGGCCGGAAGTTGGCGTAAAGCTCAAATTGCTTGCGCAGCGCCACGTTGATACTGGGAAAACCGCCACCAATGGGTGTGGTAACCGGTCCTTTCAGTCCGACCCGCGTGCGCTCGATGGATGCCGTCAGCTCTTTCGGAATATATTCGTGATACTTCTCAAAGGCCTCGGCGCCTGCCTGAAAACTCTCCCATTCAAACTTGATACCGGTAGCTTCCAGAATACGCACGGCTGCCCGGGTGACTTCGGGGCCAATGCCATCGCCGGGAATGAGCGTTATCTTGTAGGCCATGCTATTTTCTTCGTTGACGCGCTCGGCCGAACCTCCCCCGCAGGGGCTAAACCCAGATCTGATTTGCGGATCTTGCGGCGCGGCTGAAGCCGTCCCCTCCCACAGTACTCTTCCCGCCGTGCCTTTCCACGGTGCCTTTCACTCAACCTTCCACGACAACCCGCCAGAGCAATTCAAGCGGGCCGATCTTCGGCAGTCTAGTCCTTGGCCGCGCTCTTGGTTCGAACCTCTGGCGTTTCCTTAGTCTTGAGCAAGTCTTTCAATTCCGTCATAAATTCTTTTACGTCTTTAAAATCCAGGTAAACCGACGCGAAGCGTACGTATGCAACTTTGTCGTGGCGCCGGAGGCGGTTCATGATCAGCTCTCCGAGTTCACTGGTCTTGCGCTCCCGCTCCGGCGACTCAATCACGAAGCCTTCCGCCTCATTCACAATTTGTTCCAGCTTGCTGATTGGTACGGGACGCTTCTCGCAGGCCCGCAACAGGCCGTTGAGCACCTTCTGACGATCGAATTTTTCCCGGCGACCGTCTTTCTTCACCACCATGTAGGGGATTTCATCGATGCGCTCATAGGTGGTAAAGCGCTTCTCACACTTCAGACACTCGCGGCGGCGGCGTATGGAATCGGCTTCCTTGCTCTCGCGCGAATCCACGACTTTGTCATTTGCGAATCCGCAAAAAGGACACTTCATTGTGCTTGAGGACCGATTGCATTGTAGCAGCCGTCAGGACGTGGTCGGCGGGGGTCACGTATCGGTCTAAGGTCCAGATCTTCGTATACAGTCGGATGGAGGAGACCACAGCCTGAGAACGGACAATCCAGTCTATGTCGCGGCGGTCGACTCCTCCGCAATCTGACTTTCTTTAGAAAGCTTGCGGAAGGAAAGCCGCTCCAAGTGCGCCAGCAAAAGCCCCAACGGCACAACCGACACGAATGTGACCAGCCAAAGCATGATGCCGCAACTCGCAGCCAGTTCCTTGGGGACATCAAACCAGCGCTGGAGCGCTGTGATCGTCGCCAGCTGAGAGCCGCCCCCGATACCGGGCAACTGAATCAAGGAACCTACCATGCTGGATCCCATTAACAAGAGTAGTTGAGTCTGCGGAATTCTCAACTTTTCACCGTATGCAATCGTGACTTCCTTGTAGGACAACGCGATCATGCACCACATGACTACCGACACCACAATCAACTGCACGAGACACCACGGGCTATGAATCGTATCGAGTCCGCCATGAAATTCGCGGATCCGAAGCGCAATCCGGTGTCCAAGGTTAGCGCTTAAGTGTGAGAAGCGCCTCTCTATCCAATCGGCCAGAGCCAGCCCGTTTCGCCTGATGATAATCGCAACCGTGACCAGACCAATCACCAGAACCGTGAAGGCCAGGCCAACCTCCCGGAAGCCACCGTAGTAGGCAAGCCTCTTAGGCGCCTTGGCGAAAAGTACAGCGAGTACCAAGAGAACCGTGAAGGCGCCGATATCGAAGATGCGCTCTACTGCCCAAACCCCAAGCTGCGAGGAGAAACTCAAGCCTTCGCGCCGAGCGATGAGGTAGGGACGAATCAACTCGCCCGGACGTCCCAATAGCGCCAGGCCGGTGAACCCGATGACGGTGGGTGCAACCAGTTTGAGCACAGAGGCGCGAGGCCGCACCGGACGTAGAAAGATTTTCCAGCGAATGGCTCGGATCGCATACCCGATATAGATATAGCCGATGGCATGAATGAGATGGATCGGGTTAACGTGTTGGCTCCAGAATGTCGGCCAGTCAAAGTTTCGCCAGGTGCGAAACTGGAAATATACGAGCACCGCGAACACCAGCAGGAACAGCGCGTAAATGTAAAGTCGTCTCTTTTCCATTTACTCGAGGAGCCCCAAACCCCGAAGCAGGATACAGCAATGTTCCATAAAGCCCTCTCTCAAAGTAAATCACGCAGAGACAGGGGTCAACGCACATGGTTTGCGGTCCTGGTGCACTTTGACAGGTAAGCGAAGCCAAAAGCGCGAGGATTCGGTTGCGAAGAACGTGACACCTTGCGCGGCTCAACCAAATCCCTCGCTGTGCAAAAACGCCTGCTCAGGATAGACGGGATGGTTTACGCTCCCCGCTTCGTCTTTAGCTCCGCCAGCAACTGCTCGATGCGGTCTTCTTTCTCGAGCGCAGCCAGGCGTTCTTCCATGTTGTCCGAGGCGATTTCTGACTTGGCTTGACTAGTGGCCTCCGCATGCGCCACTTTTCGCTTCATGCGATCAAAGGCGGCAGCTTTCGAGCCGTCGCCCATCGCCATCTTGGCCTCGCTGGCTTTGCCAACAGCCCGGGCCCGGCGATGCTGCGCGATCAGCAAATCCGACTTGGCTTCGGCCTCCGCCAGCTTCTGTTCCAATTGTCGCAAGGCGGTCTTCAGATTCTCCACCTGCGCCTTCTGGTCGGTGACCTGCTGGGCAAAGCCTTCGCTCAAGTCACGATAGCTTTCCACGCGCTGTAAAGAAGCGCGTGCCAGGTCATCGTGTTTTTTGTCCACCGCCAATTCGGCTTTACGCATCCATTCTGCGACTTTGTCTTCGTTTTCTTTCTGCTTCTTCTCCAGCAGGTGTTGGTCGGCGATGGCAATGGCGACCTGCGTCTTCACCTGAAGAAGCTGGTTCTGCATGTCCAGGATTACCTGCTTGATCATTTTCTCCGGGTGCTCAGCCTTGTCGATCAGGTCGTTGAGATTGGCCCGGACCAATGTCGAGACTCGCTCCAGTAATGCCATGATAGGGCTCCTTTTTAGCTATCAGCCGTCAGCTCTCAGCTTTCAGCTTCGTGTGTTTTATGAACTGCATCGCACTCGGCGCATCTGGTGCCAGGTAAATTGATTCCGATCGCAACTCCGATGGCGATTCCCACGGCTAGCCAGACAGCCATGTGGCCCGCAAAGACACCCATTGCAGCGCCGATGCCAGCGCCGAAAGCGATGCCCAGAGCGATCTGCGTCGAAGGTTTCTTCATCTTCATTTACCTCGAAGAT
>DATKEN010000152.1:0-62821 GCA_035512155.1 Terriglobales bacterium
TAAATTTGAGGTCTGATGAGTCTCAGCAACGGAGAACACAAGCGGCGAGAGATAGCAGTGTTGGAGGGGTTGTTCTCTCGGAAGAACTTAGAGAGCACGTACTTTGGTTCGCGGCGAAGAGCCTCGGGGAGTCCACAGCAAGCCCCTGCTGATCCCGGTGACTCGGGATTCTTACGGGTGACACGTGCAGCATCTCAATTTGGGTGCACGAAGAGTCGTCGTCCGAGAGGTCGTCAGGGTAGGCGAACGAAAACACCGCAAAGGTGGCGAGAACCACGAATAATATCCGTACGAATTTCCTTTTCATGGTTTGCGGTAACATCGACGAAGTAAGTTTACCATCGAATGTAATCGGTCAAAGAGCTTTTCTTGTTGCCCTTGAAATCTCGTTTGCGAGTGTATGGGTTAGAAAGCCCGGCGTGGTGCAAGCCCGAAGTCGTAAACGCTAGTAGTTGATTGATCGACAGCAAGCCGGTACGAGTAGGTGTTGCAAGCACCGTGTTTACACCACCCTATTTTGGGAGCACGCCTACCCAACGATTTGTGAGAAAGCCTAGGTGGCTTCGAGCTTGCAAACCCAATCGGTTCCTTCTACCCCTCCTGCCGCGCAGACTATAATCAGCTTGCGGATCGTCTAAGGAGCCTGGCTTAACTAGGGCTTCCGGTCAACCTATGCCCGTGCTTTGGCTGCGAGTCGCACTCGCTTTCTATACCGTGGGTCTGCTTTATGCGCTGTTGGCGCTTACTGGCACCAGCTTTCGACTGAGCCGGATCGCGCTGCCCGCGATGAGTCTTGGCATGGTCTTCCAGTTCGTGTCTCTTACGGAATCGGTAGTGCGCTCCGGACAAATCGCGCTGGGATCAGTCAACGACTCCGAGTCCCTCCTCGCAATTCTTGTAATGGTGGCGTTTCTGATCGTATTTTTGATCTACCGAACTACTTCACCGGGCATCGTGATCTTTCCGCTGGTTTTCGTTTTGACCTTCATGGCTGCCACCGGCCAGCAGCCGTTCCTGGTTACGTCTCCGGGCCTGCGCCGGGGATGGCTGATCGCGCACATTGCCCTCATCTTCACCGGATACGCGGCACTGTTCCTCAGTTTCAGCGCCAGTCTTTTGTATTTGGCGCAGGAACGCAGTTTGAAGTCCAAAAAGCCGGGCGGATTCCTGTTGCGGCTGCCCGCGCTGGAAGTAATTGACGAGATCGGCTATCGGTCACTGCTCCTGGGTTTTCCGTTCATGACCTTCGGCTTAGTCGCGGGTATGGTGGTTGCCCAGGCCGCATTCGGCCGGATCGATTTACTCGATCCAAAGATTTTGCTCTCGATTTTGATGTGGGCGGTTTACATGCTGATGCTGTACACGCGTTGGAACGCGGGATGGCGTGGCCGTCGGGCAGCGTATCTGGCTGCAGGCGCGTTCGTAGCCGCAGTAATCGCGTGGTCAGCCAACTATTTCAGCGCGATTCACAGGTTCGTGCAGTCATGAAATTCCAGCTCATCGGAGTAAACCACAATAGCGCGCCGGTGGAGGTGCGCGAGCGGCTGGCTATTCCCGAGTCGCGACTGCCCGACGCCTTAAAGCGCTTGGCGGAGCACCCAGGTGTTGACGAAGGTCTCATCCTGTGCACCTGCAATCGCGTCGAAGTGCTGACCCAAACCAAGAACGGCGGCGCTGACCTTCGGCGCTTTCTGCGCGACTATTTTCGTCTTGATCCCGCCGACTATGAATCCCACTTGTACGAGTATCACGAACAGGAAGCCATCCGGCACTTGTTCCGCGTGACCTCGAGCCTGGATTCGATGGTGGTCGGCGAACCGCAAATTCTGGGGCAGGTAAAGGAAGCCTACGCCACGGCTCGGGCCGTGGGCGCAGTCCACTCCCAGCTAGATTCGCTTCTTACTCGCGCGTTTGCAGTAGCCAAACGGGTGCGCACCGAGACTGCAGTGGGATCATCGGCGGTTTCGGTGGCGTCGGTCGCGGTCGAGTTGGCCAAAAAGATCTTCGGATCGCTACATGGCAAGCATGTTTATCTGGTCGGCGCGGGAAAGATGAGCGAACTGGCTGCGCGTCATCTGCTGGCCCATGGCGCTGGCTCAATCTTTGTCGCAAATCGCACTTTCGAACGCGCTTCCCAGTTGGCTGCCAAGTTCAATGGACAAGCAATCCACTTTGAAGAGCTTTATGAAACCTGCGATCGCGCGGACATCGTGATCACCTCGACTGGCGCTCCGGTCACGATCTTCCGCCGCGAGCATGGCGAACGCTTCCTGCACCGGCGGAAGAACCGTCCCATGTTCTTTATCGATATTGCGGTGCCGCGCGACGTGGACCCGGAAATGAACCGGCTGGACGGTATCTTCGTCTACGACATCGACGATTTGCAGCAAGCTGTATCTTCCCACGTGGCTGATCGTGCCCGCGAAGCCCAGCGCGCCGAGGCCATTGTCAATTACGAAGTGGAACGCTTCCAGGCACGACTCCAAACGCTCGACGTCGTGCCTACGATTGTTTCTCTTCAGGACCATCTTGAAACCATTCGCCAAGCCGAAATCGATCGGGTACGCGGGCGCCTGGGACCGCTTTCGCCTGAGCAGGAACTGGCTATTGAAACTCTCACCCGCGGGATCGTGAGCAAAATCATGCACACGCCCATCACTGCCTTGAAAACTGCGGCGCTTGAACCTGAGGCCACCACGGTCATTGACGTTGCACGCCGGCTGTTCAACCTCGAACAGAAAGATCGGAAGGAAAAGAAGAAGGCGGCCGAATCCGGGGGCGGAGAGTCCGGAGTCGAAAGCTAGTGGCCCGGCTCCGCATCGGCTCGCGGGGATCACAACTCGCTCTCTGGCAGGCGAACCATATCAGCGCTCTATTGCGCGAGCATGGCCATGAAGTGGAAATCGAAATTATCAAAACCACCGGAGACAAGATCACCGATGTTGCCCTCGCCAACGTCGGCATCAAGGGAATGTTCACCAAAGAGATCGAAGAGGCGCTGGCTGCGGCAGGAATCGATCTGGCTGTGCATAGTTTGAAAGATCTGCCTACGGAGATTCCCAAGGGTTTCGAAATTGCGGCCATTACTACGCGCGAGAATCCCAGAGACGTGTTCTGCTCGTCCAAGTACAAAGACATTGGCCAACTGCCGACGAGGGCACGTGTTGGCACCAGCAGCCTGCGCCGCCAAGCGCAATTGAAGGCGCTGCGGCCCGACCTAGAAATTCATCCCCTCCGCGGCAATGTGGATACACGCTTACGCAAACTGGAAGCTGGCGAGTATGACGCGATTATTCTGGCAGCAGCCGGCCTGACGCGGATGGGCAAGACGGAATTGATTCGGCAGGTGTTGCCGGTGGAGATGATGTGTCCTGCGGCGGGACAAGGCGCTTTAGCCATTGAGATTCGTGCCGATGATTTTGGAACACGCCGGCAGGTGAAGTTTCTGGACGATCCTGCGGCGCGCGCCACCACGACTTGCGAACGAGCATTGCTGAGCAAGCTGGGCGGAGGCTGCCAAGTGCCGATTGGAGCACTGGCGGAACTGCGCGGCGGCCGTCTACATCTGGATGCGATTGTGGCGCGACCCGACGGCACGAGATTATTGCGCGAATCGGGCGAGGGTAGCGAACCGATTGAAGTGGGCGAGGCTGTGGGCGAAAAACTACTTCGGTGCGGAGCAGATACCATTCTCACAGAAGTCTGTAGCCAAAATGTAGCTGCGCCACAACAGCCGTGAGACTGTGTAGCGCGGGCGCCCCCGACTGCGTCCTGCTTCATGTAGAAATTGAAATATGACGGCAAATCACGTGGTGCCAAAACCACGGCGCTGCCTTTAGTTGGGCTTCGCGTGCTGGTCGGCCGGGCGCGGCATCAGGCCAGTGCACTCTCTTCGGGTCTGTGCGAACTCGGGGCGCGAGTCGTCGAAATTCCCTTCATCGAAATCCGGAGGCCACGTTCTCACAACCGGCTCGATGCCGCGCTAAAAAAGCTTCACGAATACGACTGGCTCGTCCTAACCAGCGTCAATGGAGTCGAAGCCATGTGGGATCGGCTGCAAAAACTCCGTCTCAGCCGCAAGCATTTGCGTCACCTGAAAGTTGCCGCCATCGGTCCAGCAACGAAACAGGCGATCGAGAAGCGCGGCATGAAAGTGGACGTTGTGCCCCGGGAATATATAGCGGAGTCGGTAGTCAAGAGCCTGCGCCAGCGTGTCAGAGGAAAGCGAGTATTACTGGCACGCGCCAAAATCGCGCGTGATGTTATTCCTCGCGAACTGCGCAAGCTTGGAGGGCAAGTAGACGTTGTCGAAGCCTATGAAACCGTGGTTCCGCAAGCGTCGCGTCGGCGTTTGCGCGCTGTACTGAATGATCCCAGGCGTTGTCCGCATGTGATCACTTTCACTAGTTCTTCCACCGCAAAGAACTTTGTGGCGCTGCTGGGAAAGATGTGGCGCGGATCTGCCGGGAGTGACAGTCGAAGGCGCCCGCTCCCGAGGAAAACGAGCCCGCCCGTCCCCGATGGCATTCGCCTCGCGTCCATCGGCCCGGTCACATCCTCCACCCTTCGCGAACTCGGTCTGCAAGCGCACATTGAAGCGGAGAACTATACGATTCCTGGGCTGATTAAAGCGATCGTGGCAGATACTGATCGCGGAGGCGCGCCCAAGTTCAGACACTAAGGGTTCAGCGAACAGCCACAGTCCGCCGGGGGCACTCGTGCTTTCAAAAAATCGGCAACGCGCTGGTAGGCGTCAATCTGGTTTTCCAGACGGGCGAAGCCGTGGCCCTCATTTTCGTAGACTTTGTATTCGGCGACTCCGCCCCGCTTCTTGACCGCGTCAATTACCTGCTGAGCTTCCTCTTTTGGACATCGCGGGTCATTTCCTCCCGCGAGCAAAAGCAGGGGTGCCTTAATCTGGTCGACAAAGAAAATCGGAGAGCGATCTTCATAGAGCGCCTTGTTCTTTACCAGATCCCCCATGGTTGCCAGGTCCATCTCGCGGAGCACAGGATCCTCATTCTCGATTTCGGTAAAGTAATTAACAAAAGGCACGATTGGGACACCTGCGGCCCAGACGTCAGGCGCCTTGGTCACTCCCATCATGGTCAAGTAGCCGCCGTAGCTGCCGCCCATCAGGACGATCTTTTTGGGATCGAGATAGCCGGTTTGCTTGATGAAGTCCGCCGCCGCGAGCACATCGTGGAGGTCGCCGCCGCCCATGTCGAAGAGATTTGCCTGTTGAAATTCCTTTCCATAGCCGGTCGAGCCTCGATAGTTGGGCGCGATCACCATGTAACCCTGGTTCACCATGTGTTGGATGAAACGGTTAAATGAGTTCACAGTCTGGGCCGTAGGTCCCCCATGCACGTAAACGATCGCCGCGTTCTGCCCATTGCGCTGCATGTTATAGGGCACGTAAACAAACGCAGAGATGACCCACTTGCCGTCGCGGCTGGGATAGTGCACCAGAAAAGGTTCGACCATATCCTCTGCGCGAACGCCCGCGATAAGCGATTTCGTCACCTGATGTGAACTGCCGTCCGCTAGCGAATACCCCCAGACATCACTCGGCGCGGTTGGGCCGATATGGTAATAAAGCAGGTAGGAGCCATCGCGTGTGAAGGCCGACTCCGCTCCGCCCAACGTATTCACGCCTTTCGGCAGGGGCAGGGAAGTGGTCTTTCCCGAAGCAAGATGGTGCAGATAGATGTTCGTGTAGCCGTCCACGTTGGCGATCCAGGTGACTGACCGGCCATCAGGTGAAAAATTGCCCCCACTGATCTCCCACTTGTCCTGAGTAAGCCATTCAATCTTTTTCGACGCGATATCAAGCAATCCGACATTGTCATAACCGGTCGCATTTGAAGTGATGAGCAGACGTTTGCCGTCCGGCGCGAAGTCGTTGGCACGGTACAGCCGCTCACCCCCGTGAGAAGTAAGCATAGTGGCTGTCCCCGTCACCAGATCGGCGAGAAAAATATTCGAATCCGTACCTTTGGCCTGTTCTTGCGTGTACGCGATGTACTTGCCGTCCGCGGACCAGATTGGACTGACGTTCATCTTGTCTTTGGGAGTGCCCGTGGTTACATGCTTGGTGTCGCGCAACAGCGTGTCGTAAACATCGATCTCATAAACTGACGACGTCTTAGGCTTCACTGTGTATGCGAGATAACGCCCGTCGGGAGACCATGTAGGGCCCTCCTCCGCGATTTCCCTCGTATTCGTGATGTTGATCACTTGTCCGGTCTTGGGCGAGACCAGAAAAATATCCCACTGTTCGTCGCCATCGTAGTCGGACTGATAGGCGATCCATTTTCCATCGGGCGACCAGGCAGGTTGGCTCTGACGCTGGTCACTGATGGTGAGTTGGGAGGGCCAGCCGCCTTCAGCGGCCACCAACCAAAGATTGTTGCGTCCGCTGATGTTAGAGACGAAAGCGATGGTCTTGCCATCTGGCGACCAGGCCGTGCCGCCGATCGAGCGCGTCATGTAGAGCTTCTCGAGGGAGAGACTTTGCGAGCGCTGATCCACTCTCGCGTTTGGTTTGCTGATGATCTGCTTGGGATCTGTAATGGCCTGGGGCACGGGCAAAGACTGGGCGAGGGTGACAGTGCTCATGAAGATGACAATAACAAACCGGATGAGAGGGCGCATGCGGGTCCGTGGTTCAGAGAGCAGAAAAAGTGTAGCAGAGGCGCCGGGAGGTCAAGCTTCACCTCATGGTCATCAGCCCAATTCTCATCACCCCAAGATTGTCATCCTGAGCGAAGCAGATTCTTCGCGAATGCGAAGCATCTGCGAAGTCGAAGCATCCCTTTCACTACTCTACTTCGCGTTCTTGTGAATCTCTACCGTCGTCCACGTCTTGTCGGCGGCATGACAAATGTTTTCTAGAGGGCACTCCACACACTTCGGCCGCCGTGCAATACACAGCTTCCGACCGTGCCAGATAATCTGGTGGGCGAAGAGCGTCCACTTCTCCCGAGGAATGATCTTCATCAGATCTTTTTCGATCGTCTTGGGATCGTCATTGCGAGTTAGTTCCAGGCGCCGAGCGATGCGGTGAACGTGGGTATCAACCACCAGGCCTTCGTTCTTCTTAAACCAGGTTCCCAGCACTACATTGGCAGTCTTTCGCGCTACCCCGGGCAATGTAAGGAGTTGGGTCATCTCGTCCGGGACCTGGCCACCGAAGTCGGCGACAATTTTTTGGGCGGCTCCGACCACGGACTTGGATTTATTCCGAAAAAAACCAGTGGAGCGGACATCGGGCTCAAGTTGCTCAGGTCGAAGCGCAGCGAAATCCTCGACCGTTGGGTATTTCCGGAACAGTTCGGGCGTGACGCGGTTGACGTTTACATCAGTCGATTGGGCGGAGAGAATCGTCGCAACCAGGAGTTCCCATGCGCTCTTGTGTTGCAAGGCACACGTGACGTCGGGATAGAGCTGATCAAGCCGCTGGAGGATTTCGTGGATTCTTTCGGGTGCAAGCGGATTGTAGGCTGCTGTCCGGCCGGTTCGGGTCGTCTTAGCGGGCCGTGTGGGGACGGGCGCCCCCGCCCGTCCGTGCCGGTTCAAAGAACCGGCGGTTTTTACTTTCGGCACTCGCTGGATGCCGTGTGTACCTTCGTGACGTCCAGTTTTGGCGGGCCGACGAGGAACGATACCTCGGGGCATGGTCTCCCTCTTCCAAACAATGAAAGATAGATGTTAGCAGAAGCGTCGTTAGCAAAATGCCGCGCATCCACTCGAACGATGACCGCCCTTTGGTAATGGCGCTGGACCACGACGCCAATTGACGTGCCCTACGCCTCCCGGTAGTCTGGAAGCGAATCCACCAAGCACAGGGAGTCCCTAGTGGCGGTGAAGTCTATCCAACTCGGGCAGGTCTGGCGCAACGACGCTGACAGCCAGGACTATCTCGTTACCAAGATTTACAGCGAGGTGTTTACTCAATACGCCGTACTGCGTCCTGCTGAAGTCACGGCGCCGGAGGCGCCCACGGTGCGGGTGAAAGTGGCCAAGAACGCGGAAGGAGCCTCGCTGCCCGGGTATACCTTTACCCAAGAAGGCTCATTCTAGTCTTCGTACAGAATGCAGTGAAGCGTGACTTCTTGCGTCTCTGTAGATATTCTTCCCAACACGTCTGATGACTGAAAGAATCCTCGCTGTTCTGTTTCTCTTCATTAAGTCTGTGATCGCTGCCACCGGATACGGCGGTATCGCTCTCCTCATGGCGATTGAGTCGGCTTGCATCCCTTTGCCCTCCGAATTGATCATGCCTTTTGCTGGCTACTTGGTCTATGAGGGCACGTTCAAGCTGCTATGGGTGGCCACGGTTGGGGCGATCGGGTGCAATCTGGGCTCGCTTGTGGCCTACGAGATAGGCTCCTACGGGGGCCGTCCGCTGGTGGAAAAATACGGGCGCTGGATTCTGATGGGGCGGCGTGAACTGGACTGGGCCGATCGCTTCTTCGCGCGCTGGGGATATCTGGCGGTTTTCGTTGCGCGCCTGCTGCCTGTGGTCCGCACTTTCATCGCCCTGCCGGCTGGCATCGCCCGTATGCCGCGCGGACGGTTTCACCTTTACACCTTTCTTGGCTCCTGGCCGTGGTGCCTGGGGCTGGCGTGGCTGGGCATGAAGCTGGGCGAGAACTGGCGCTCCCTGGGCAAGTATTTCCATCAATTTGATGCCGTGATCGGCGTCGCCCTGCTGGCGGGCGTGGCGTACTTCGTCTGGAGCCACTGGCAGAATCGGATGCGGGCAGCGCAGTAAGATCCGCCGACGCATTTACGCATGGAGATCAGGCTGGCCTCGCCAATTGCGACCCGACGATCTGCCACTTCCCAGTGCGCTTGATGACAACATCCGTGTAAACGTAGCGGACTGAGAATCGCTTGCCGTCTTGCTCCACCTCGTCGTCTTCGGAACCGTGGACGATGGCGAAGTCTCCGAACAAGCGTATCTGCCGGCCGGTGGAGACCATCGAGATATACCGGATCCTGCCCAACTTGAGATTTTCCAGCACGTCATGTTTGGTGAACGCCCTGCCTGACTCGTTGTACTGAACGTAGTCGTCTGCGAAAATCCGCGACAGCTTATCGATATCGGCGCTCATCAGAGTCCGATCCCCATCTTCGAAAAGCGCTAGAATCTGGTGCTCGTCTGCCGGCTCCATCCACTCTCTCCTTTGACGCGCAAGACGCTCTCGTGTACAAGCCTAGTGTACAAACAAACAACTCGAGCACACGAGGAGGCTCCGTGGTCCCAACGTCCCGCATCTTGGCCGTCCTACTTCTCTTAATCGTGTATGCACCGGCCGCTCTTCACGCTCAGTCCGCGCCCGCGCCTTCCGATAAACCATTCGTGGTCGAGTATTACTACAAGGTCAAGTGGGGACACGCCGATGAATTCCTCCGACTGTTCAAGAAGAACCATTACCCTCTGCTCAAGAAAGAAGTCGAGATGGGACGCATGCTCAAGGTCTGGATGGACCAGCCGCGCTATCACACTACCGAAGATGGCCGCTGGGATTACCGCGTGACCATAGTCTTCAAGAATGCCACCGTGGCCAACGAGCCATTTGATGAAGACGCGCTCAAGAAACAACTATTTCCTGACCAGACGGCATACGAAAAGGAAGAGCAGCGGCGGTTTGAGATTCTGGACGCGCATTGGGACTTGCCCATCAGGACTGTGGATCTGGAAGGAAAATAAATCCGAAAGTGACCGAGACTGGGGTTTGCTGAGCTTGACTCCTATTAATCAAGCTTCAGGACCTTCGCCACCAGCTTCTCGTGCCACTTCCACGGTAGCCCACGCTTGAGCCAGAGCTGAATGTGGGCGTCTTGCCCAATGAGATATCGCAAGCGAGGATTCGGATCCTGCGCAATGCGCGCAATCAATTGCGCTACTACGATGGGATCGCGCTTGCGAATTTTCTGGATCGCATCCCGCATGCGTTCGCCGCGGGCACGGTTGGGCGAAGTGCCATCCACCGCCTTCTGGCCCATCATCACGTTGCGCGTCCAGATGTCCGTCTGAAATGATCCGGGTTCGACTAGCACCACTTTGATGCCGAGCGCATTAACCTCCATGCGCAGCGACTCGCTCCAGCCTTCAAGCGCAAACTTGGACGCGGAGTAACTGCTGACCGAGACTGATCCGTGCAGCCCGGCAATGGATGACACCATGATGACATGCCCTGAATGCTGACGGCGCATGGTGGGCAACACGGCTTGGGTCATGGCCACGTGAGCGAAGAAGTTGGTCTCGAACTGCATGCGGATTTCTTCGAGCTTCAGGTCCTCGGCAAACCCTGCGACCGCGAAGCCAGCGTTGTTGACAAGGACATCGACGCGTCGGTGGTCGCGGACCACCGATTCAACAAATGCCGGAATGGCGTTGAAGTTTGTGACGTCGAGCTGGCGGACATCGATCTGGCCGGGAACCCCAGCCGATGCCGCCGCCTGGTCGAGCCGCTCGCGGCGTCCGAGATCACGCATCGAAGCGACAACTTTGAAGCCTTTCTTGGCCAGCTCAACTGTGGTCAACAGGCCGATTCCGCTGGAGGAACCGGTAACCAGCGCAACTTTTTCGGACGCGGTCATGTAATGTTTTGTACCACAAATGGTCGCGCCGCAGAGCCTCCATTCAATCGCCCGCTCGCGCCTTTGAAGCGGAATTCTGCGCGTTCGGCCGCTCTCATTTGCAAATCACCGCTCAGTACGAGAACATAACCGTTTGTCATCCATCCAACTGAACTCATAAGGAAGCAGCCTAAATATGCCGACGCGGCAGAAGTACGTAAAGAGGGAGACTCAGAAGCACCAGGAAAGCGAAATCCAAGCGCCCAAGGGCAAGCTCGGTATCATGATTCCCGGCATGGGCGCGGTGGCCACGACATTTGTGGCGGGCGTTGAGGCGGTTCGCAAGGGATTCGCCAAGCCCATTGGGTCACTCACCCAGATGGGAACCATACGCTTGGGCAAACGTACCGATGCCCGTTCCCCAAGGGTCAAGGAATTTGTTCCGCTGGCCGGGCTCGACGACATCGTATTCACCGGATGGGACATTTTCGAAGACAACATGTATGCGGCGGCAAGCAAGGCCGGCGTGTTGGAGCGCGAACTCCTCGACCGGGTAAAGCCTTTCCTCACGTCTATCAAGCCCCGCAAAGCAGTCTTTGACCGCAACTATGTGAAGAAGCTGGACGGCCCCAACGTCAAGAAGGGCAAGAACAAGATGGATTTGGCGGAGCAGGTGCGCGCCGACATCCGTGACTTCAGAAAGAGCTCAGGAGCCACTCGGCTCGTGACCATCTGGTGCGGATCAACCGAGACATTCCTTGAACCTACGGCTGTACACCAAAGCATAAAGGCCTTCGAAAAAGCGATGACAGGGAATGACGAGAATATCGCGCCATCGATGATCTACGCCTACGCCTCGCTGATGGAAGGAGTGCCCTTCGCCAATGGAGCTCCGAACCTGACGGTCGATCTCCCCGTGATGGATCAGTTATCGCGCGAGCATGAGGCCCCCATCTGCGGGAAGGACTATAAAACCGGTCAGACCCTGATCAAGACGATTCTGGCTCCTGGCTTCAAAGCCCGCATGATCGGACTGAATGGCTGGTTCTCGACCAATATTCTGGGCAATCGGGACGGCGAAGTGCTTGAGGATCCAGGATCGTTTAAGACCAAGGAGGAATCCAAGCTTTCTGTGCTCGAGCACATCTTGCAGCCCGAACTCTACCCGGAGCTCTACGGCCATTTTACGCACAAGGTTCGGATCAACTATTACCCGCCGCGTGGTGATAACAAAGAGGGTTGGGACAACATCGACATCTTCGGATGGCTCGGCTATCCCATGCAGATCAAGGTGGATTTCCTGTGTCGCGACTCCATCCTCGCTGCACCCCTGGTTTTGGACTTGGTACTTTTCCTCGACCTGGCGCAGCGCACCTCTGAGTTACGAGGAATCGGAATCCAGGAATGGCTCAGCTTCTACTTCAAGTCCCCTATGTGTGCGCCCGGCTTATATCCCGAGCATGATCTGTTTATTCAGTTGATGAAGCTGAAGAACACACTGCGGCACCTGAAGGGGGAGGAATTGATCACGCATTTAGGCCTGGAATACTACGACTAGGTTGGTGTGGCGCGGAATTGATGTGGCGCGGGCGCCCTCGCCCACGCGTTTTTGCAACGCCTTCAAGGGGCCGTCTGTCCAGAGCTCGTACAAGTCTTCGTCGGGCCTGGTTTCTTACAGCTTCCTCTCCCGCTTGTACTCATCGAACTTCTCCAGAAACCGATCAATATCCTTCTTCTGCAAATAATACGGCGTCGACAACCGCAGCTTCGACGGCTCTCCACCACGGATTCGGATCTTATGTGTGCTCCACATCCATTTTTCCAAATCCATGCGCTGAATCGGCGGAACGTTGACCGTTGCAATCGCACAACGCAGCGCGGGTTCAGGAGACGTCCAGGATTCCGCTCCACGTTTCGTCATTTCACCCAGAATGTAGTTGGCCAACTCACGATGACGGTGCTCGATGCGATCCATGCCAATATCGTTTGCCAGCTTAATCGCGGCGCGCAGCCCGCAGAGCGCGGGCACGTTGGAGCTCCCAATGCGCTGAAAGCGCTCGGCACGCAGCTTGCGTTCGTCCCAACCTTCGGTGGCGATGGTGTTCCAGACACGGTCAATCACTTCATCGCGCACGTAAAGGAAGCCAGAACCTTTCGGCGCCTGCAGCCACTTGTGCGGACTCGATGAGTACAGGTCGCAGCCGAGGCTGTGGACATTCAGAGCCATCATCCCAGTGACATGGGCGCCATCCACGGCAGACAAAATCCCTTTGGAGCGGGCGAGCGAGCACAGTTCCTTGGCGGGCAGCACCACCCCGGTTACGGTGGTGATATGACTGAAGAACATGACACGGGTGCGAGGCGTGATGGCATAGTTGAAAAGGTTCAGAACCTGAGCCGTGTCGCTGACTGGCTTGGGCAGTGAGACTTTGTTGACAACAATGCCGTAACGCTTGGCCCTTAGATTCCAGGGGTGCTCGCCACCAGGATGCTCTTGGTCGGTCATCAAAACTTCATCGCCCGGTTTCAGGTCGATGCCGTTGGCGATGTAGCTGTTGGCTTCGGTGGCATTGCGCAGCAGGGCGATTTCATCGCGGCTACAGCCCACGAATGCGGCCAGCGGGTCGCGGAATTCGTTCCAGGCAGCATATCCCCAAATCGGATAGTCTTCCGGATCCTGCTGGTCCATCTTCTCGGTGCTGCTATAACCATCGAAAATAGCGCGCAAAACAGGTGCCGGGCTGGAACCTACGGTCCCGTTGTTCAGGTAGACCTCGTCCCCGGGAATAAGAAACTGCTTGCGCAGTTCAGACCAGTAGGCCTCGCCGTTGTACTGCGCAGGATCGGGCAGAGTGGAAGGGACTTTTTCGAGCTGTGTCCAGAGGCCGCTGCGGAGAGCAAGAGCGGCAGCAACTCCAGTGGTGGCAGTGAGAAAGCGGCGACGGTCAAGCAAACGGCACCTCCCGACACCAAGACCGTCATGTTACGGCGGGGAGCGAGATGTGGCAAACGCAAGGCTGGTGGAATCGGCCGGTTACGCGAACGCACGGCCCAAGGCGATATAGGTCGCTCCAGACACACCGGATAACCTTCTTACGCAATTGTGCGTCCAACCTGCTAGGAAATCCACGGCGTACTGTCTCTAGGCGGGCGTATAATCAGAACAATGGGTGGACAAGGGAGTGAGTTATGAAGTATCGAACCTTGATATTGGCAGGGACGCTGTTGGCGTTCAGCTACGCAGTGCCATGGAGCTTTTCGCAGGATAAAGGTGGCACGCCTCCGGTCGACCCAGTCCCGGGCAGTGGGACAGCTCAGACCGACCAAACCGCTCCGCCTCCGACACCGCCTATTCAAGCTGCGGATCCAGATAAAGTCAAACACGATGGTGGCAAGAGTGACGTGGATGCCGTCGGTAATCGCAACGTGGGTTGCAAGACGGGCGTCGGGAACTGGTATGGGGTGGAGAAGCAGATTGCCATGGGCAAGCAGTATGCCCAGCAGGTGGAATCCACGGTAAAGCTGGTGCAGGACCCAGTAATTACAGAATACGTCAACCGGCTGGGACAGAACTTGGTGCGGAACTCAGACGCGCAGGTCCCGTTTACCATCAAGGTGATTGACGCGGACGAAATCAACGCATTTGCGTTACCCGGTGGATTCTTCTACGTAAATTCCGGCTTGATTCTGGCAGCCGATGAAGAGGCCGAGTTGGCCGGTGTGATGGCCCACGAGATTGCTCATGTGGCGGCTTGCCATGCGGCACGAGAAAACACTCGTGGAAATTTGATGCAGATGGCATCCATCCCGTTGATCTTCGTGGGTGGAGCGGTCGGGTACGCGGGTTATGAGGCTGCTGGTCTCGCCCTCCCGTTGACGTTCTTGCACTTCTCGCGCGGATTCGAAGCCGAAGCTGACTACCTCGGGCTCGAGTACATGTACAAGTCCGGATACGACCCGCAGGCTTTCATCAGCTTCTTCGAAAAGGTGCAGGCGCAGGAGAAGAAGAAACCCGGCACGTTGGCCAAGGCGTTCGCGACGCATCCACAAACACCGGATCGCATCGCAAAATCGCAGGAAGAGATTTCGCAAATCCTTCCTGCACGGCCGCAATATCTGGTTTCGACCTCAGAATTCGATGACGTGAAGTCACGGCTGGCCGCCCTCGAGAACCGTCGCAAGCTCGTGGACCAGAAAGATAACGGAAAGAAGCCCAGCTTGCGCCGCACGTCCTCGACGGATAAGAATGGCACTGACAACAAGGGTAGCGACGATGATCACCCTACGCTAAAGCGTCGGGATGACAGTAGCAGTAACTAAACTGAGTTCCATCCTAGTTGATTCTTTGACCGGCGGCTTCGGCCGCCGGCTTTGTTTTGAACCAGTATTTCCTAGACTAAAACCAAAGGGCCGCGAGAAAACTCGCGGCCCTTCTGGACCAACTTCGGAGGAAAATACTTACACAGCTTCTTTTGTTGCGAGTGCTGGTATCGCCTTGCTACCGACTGTCGTTGAATTCAAGACCTTCATTTCTTTCCAGTCGTATCCAAATTCTTTACCGCAGTCGAGGCAAACCACGTAGGTGCCATGCTGAGCGGCCGCCGAACCACGCTTACCTGAGCCTGGGCGGACTGTGAGCGGAAAGCTATAACGAGTATGCCAGCAGCCAAATAAGGCATCATATAATTTTGCAATCATCGCTCACCTCCCGCAGCCAGCCCCGTTGCTCGTGCCTGAGAGTACCCAATGCTGCGTTCTCTCTCTTAGATTCAGCTTTGCCCTAAAAGGTTCCTACCGGAAGTACGTAATCCGTCCCTTGGTGGATTCAGAAGGAAGCGCTTGTGGATACACGGCTTAGCGTAATGCGGGGGTCGCCATCTCAAAAAGGAGAAAACTTTTGCAGAGAGGTCAGACTTCCCGAGGTCCGGTCTTCTTTCTGGCCTCGCACTTAGCAACTATGGCCGATCGGAGGCGGTTTCGCAGATCGTCAGGCAGTTCGTAGAGCTGAGAATCGCGGTAGATCTCAATGGTCTTTTTGGTGGTATCGCAGACGACGTAGCAGTTGTGGCACCAAGCCAGGTGATCTTCCAATTCAGACTTGGTGCGATCATCAAGAACGCCGTCCAGGTAATTTGTCAGCTCTTGCAAAAACTCAGAGCATTTCACTGTTTGCCATCTCCGCTCTCACGTTTCTGGAAGTAGCGGCTGAGCCTGTCCCGCAACTGCAGCCTTGCCCGCAACAGCCGGGACTTTACCGCGGGAATGCTGAGGTCAAGCGCCTCGGCAGTCTCCTCGGTCGAGAGACCTTCCACATCTCGCAGCACAAAAACTGTCCGAAAACTGGGCGGCAGTCCCTGAATCGTCCGAGTCAGAATATCGCGCAACTCGGCTTGACTGTACTGCTGCTCCGGATTCGGGCTCCAATCCGCTACTTCACGAGGAAGCGAATCTTCCTCGGTCTTAACATCCTCGTCCAGCGAAACCATGCGCTCGGGTCGGCGGCGGCGCAACTTCATCAGCGCTTCGTTGACCGCGATCCGCACCAGCCAGGTATAGAACTTGGACTGTCCCTGGAACTGGTTCAGATTTCCATAGGCCTTCAAGAACGCATCTTGCACCACGTCTTCCGCGTCTTCACGGTTTTGCGTGATGTGCTGCGCGATGCGAAATACGTTGCGGTCATAGCGTCGAACCAATTCCTCGAACGCCGTGACGTCGCCGCCCTTGGCCGCCTGGACCAGCGCCAGTTCATCACTGACGGGCTCACTCAGTTTAGGTTGGATGGTACCCATTGTCCTTCCGATGCAACAATTTTCGAGCTGCCCGGCCGTAGAAGCGAATGTTATTTTACTTGGTAACCTGGTGTGTGGCTTAACTCTTTTGACGTATCTATAACTGCCAGGTTTACGCTAAATTCCAGAGTGCGGTGATCGACGGGGGGAACACGTCCTTCGGTGACAGGAACACGAGCAGCCAAGTAGCCATATAATCATAGTTTAGCCGAGATGAAGGGACAAAAAAAGTCGACCAGCGGTCGTGCCGAGGCCGACGAGCAACTCGCAATGGCAGAAACCAGCGGGACTGCGCAAATCGTCGAAAGAGTTGTGTCTCAAGTGCTCGAGGGCCATATTGGCCAGATTCGACAGGACTTGGTGCGGCGTGTTCTAGACGAACTTCCGGCCTCGGCGCCTCCCTCCGCAGCTGTCTCCCAAGACGATACCGCGGCCAACTTACTCGCAGCGATATCGGCCATCCATGCCGGCACTTCGCAGAAGGAAATTCTGCGCGCGCTGTTGGACAATACCGTCCGTTACAGCGGGCGTGCGGCCCTGTTCGTCATAAAGGCAGGGTCCGCGACAGGCTGGCAGGGGCGCGGACTTAGCCAGACCGGAGAGCACGACGAGCTCAAAGATTTCTCGCTCGACGTGAGCGCTGGCCTTGTCGCTCGGGCTATGCAATCACGGATGGTCGTGAACGGCGCTGCCCGCGAAATGGATCCTCAATTTATCTTGCGCTTTCAAGCACCGCTTGATGATTCAGCGATGTTGCTCCCCCTTCTGCTCAAGGAGAAAATTGCGGCTCTGGTTTATGCCGATGCCGGTTTGGAAGCAGGCGGAAAAATCGATGCCGCGGCCTTGGAACTGCTGGTAATGGCGACAAGCGCATGGTTGGAAGTCACGTCGCTACGCAAGCAGGCACACAAAGAAGGCGGGCTGGAAGCCGGCGGGGTTGAGAAAGCGACGGCCGCGTCTGCGTCGCCAGTACAAACAGTCTCGTCTTTTTCAGACCCGTTTGCGGCCCACGCCCCCAAACATCAGGGTGGAACTGCGCCGGCTCCAGTTGCAATGCACGAGTCAGCAACCGTGGTCGAGGCCGAACCGGTGGCGGTCGCCGTAGCTGCTGCAGCGGCGCCGGCGACAGATGCATCTGCCCAGTTGCCCCCGGAGGAAGCCGACATCCACCGCAAGGCGCAGCGTTTCGCGCGTCTCCTGGTAGACGAGATCAAACTGTACAATCAGGCCAAAGTGGCGGAGGGACGCAAGCACAAAGACTTGTACGATCGTCTGAAAGAAGACATTGAGAAGAGCCGTGGAACCTACAAGAAACGATATGGCAATACCGCGGCCGCCGACACCGATTACTTCAGCCAGGAACTCGTCCGCAGTTTGGCGGAGGATGATAGTTCAATCATGGGCGCCAATTTCAGGCGATAATTGAGAGAAGTGGTTCCTCATCGCTCCCAATGGATTCTCCGTTCGGTACTTGTTTTAATCCTCGCAGTCTTGTGTATTGATCAGGGCCGCAGCAACGCACAGTCAACCGCGACCCCAACTCAATCGACTCAAAAGAAGAGCGCGAAGAAAACTGCAAGCCAGAGGCGAAAGCGAACCTCCCCGCGACTGCGACGCATGCATCAGGCCTTTGTGGCGTCGGCCACCTTGAAGCCAATGGCGCGGCAGCTGCTGCAGGACCGTACTGCAGCCGCATACGCCGGAGTTGAGATCTTCGCCCGCCGTCACTCCAAAGAAGATGCGGGGGCTCTGGCGTGGCTTGTGGTGGGATACGCCCATGTCTTGGATCATGACTATGCCAAGGCCATTGACCCGTTAAATCGGGCCAAGCCGCTCGCCGGCGATCTCGGAGACTACGTCAGCTACTACCTCGGCAGTTCGTACTTTCAGACCGGACGGACCGCTGAAGCGTTGGCCAGCCTCACCAACTTCGATCAGACCTATCCGGAATCACTGTTGATTCGCGATGCGCATGTGATGTTAGCCAATGCGTTGCTGGCGGAGGGCAAAGCTCAGGAAGCCATTACGCTGCTGGAGAAAGAGCGCGAGCCCACGCGCGCCGATATCGAACTCACGCTGGGACGTGCCTACGCCGCCTCCGCGCAGACCGAGAAAGCAGTTACCACCCTACGAAACTTGTACTTCACCATGCCGCTAAGCGGCGAGGCGGGCCAGGCAGAGTTCGAACTGAGGAAATTAGCTGCGAGCACGCAGGTACCGCCACCAGGCTTGAACGGGCGGAGGACGCGTGCTGATTTGCTGCTCAAAGGCAAACGCTTCAGCGATGCCGCCAACGAGTATCGCGGGTTGGTGGGCGATGTGAGCGCCAGCGAACGCCCCCAGGTACAACTTGCTTTGGGAACAGCTTTGCGACACGCCGGCCAGAACCGGGAAGCAAAACAGGTGCTGGAGTCGATCTCAAGTCCAACGCCAGAGGTAAATGCCGAGCGCCTGTTCAACCTGGGAGAGATTGCTCGCGCGACCGATGATGAAAATGCGTTTCTGCAGATTCTGGGGCAGCTCCGCGAAACCATGCCCAACAGCCTCTGGCTGGATCAGGGATTGCTTTCCGCCGGAAATATTTATCTACTGAAGCGCGATTACGACCACGCGATTGATACTTATCGAGAGCTGCAAGAACGCTTTCCTAACGGTGGCCGAGCTGCCTACGCCCACTGGAAAGTGGCGTGGCTCAGCCTTCGTCAGGGAAGAAATGCCGACGCCAAGAATGGATTTGACCAGCAGATCGCGCTCTACCCCAATTCCGCCGAAGTTCCGGCGGCGCTATATTGGCGAGCCCGGCTGGCGGAAGAAGACGGCGAATCGGCCACAGCGAGGGCCTACTATCAGAAACTCTCCGATCGGTTCCGGAACTACTACTACGCCGAATTGGCGCGGCAGCGACTGAAGAAAATTCCCCCTGACAGCGACCCTGTACATTACGCCTTACTGGACAGGGTCCCGCCGATTGACTCCGGCGCGATAGTGACTCTCGATGCAGTTCCAACCGACGATCTGCGTGTGCAAAAGGCGCAATTGTTGGAGAACGGCGCACTGCTTGATTTCTCCGCCCGGGAATTGCAGGCCGCGGCCGCCGCGGACAAGGGCAACTGGGCGACAGCCGAAACCGCGCGCATGTACAACGACGCCGGACGTTATGACATGGCGATCGAGGTCCTGAAGCGGGCGGTACCCAGCTACTTTGCCGTGGACCTGCCGAGCCTCCCGCGGGCCTACTGGGAAGCGCTCTTTCCAAAAGCCTATTGGCCAGATTTGAAGAAATTCTCCTCGCAAAACGCACTGGATCCTTATTTGGTGGCGTCGCTTATCCGGCAAGAATCGGAATTTAACCCGGCTGCAGTCTCGCGCGCGAATGCTGTAGGACTGATGCAACTTCTCCCCAAGGTGGGAAAAGGAGTGGCCAAACAAGAGAAGATCAAACATTACTCCGCCCAACAATTATTCACACCAGCGATAAACCTGGAACTTGGGACCCGCTATTTCCGCGCCATGGTCGATAAGTTTGGCGCGTTCGAGTACGCGCTGGCTGCTTACAATGCCGGTTCCGATCGAGTTGGGGACTGGCTGGGACAAGGCAAATACCGTGACCCGCAGGAATTTGTGGAGTCCATCCCCTTTACTGAGACTCGCGAGTACGTGCAGGCTATCCTGCGCAATGAGAACGTCTATCGCCAGCTGTACGGAACTCCGTAGATTCCAACGAAGCCATAGACCCGATCCTATTTTGAATCCTTAGAATGCGTCGATCCCGGTGACGCTCTGCCCAATGATCAGAGTGTGGATATCGTGTGTGCCTTCATAGGTTTTCACCGACTCCAGATTCATCATGTGACGCATGATGGGATATTCGTCCGCTACGCCATTCGCACCCAGAATGTCGCGCGCCATACGAGCGCACTCCAGCGCCATCCAGACGTTGTTTCGCTTAGCCATGGAAATGTGTTGCGGGCCAGACGCGTCTTTATCTTTGAGGCGTCCAACCTGCAGCGCCAATAACTGCGCCTTTGTGATTTCGGAAATCATCCAGGCCAATTTCTCCTGCACCAGTTGCCGCGACGCGATGGGTTCGTCGTGGAACTGCTTACGGAAAAGCGAATACTGCAGGGCGCAGTCATAGCAAGCCATGGCCGCTCCGACTGCTCCCCAGGCGATCCCATAGCGCGCTTGATTTAGGCACTTGAGAGGAGACTTCAGTCCGCCTGTCCCCGGAAGCAAATTCGATTCTGGCACGTGTACGTCCTGCAACGAGAGGCTCGAAGTTACCGACGCCCGTAGCGACCACTTGCCGTGTATGTCTTCGGCGCGGAAGCCATGACGATCGGTTTCCACCAGAAAACCGCGAATCGTATTCTCTTCGTCCTCAACTTTCGCCCAGATCACCGCCACGTCCGCGATCGACCCGGAGGTGATCCACATCTTTTCGCCGTTCAGAACATATTCTTTGCCAACCCTGCGCGCCCGCGTGCGCATACCACTCGGATTTGACCCGAAGTCCGGCTCAGTCAGGCCGAAGCATCCCAGCTTTTCCCCCTTTTGCATCGCCGGCAGCCAGGTCTGTTTCTGCTCTTCACTGCCAAACGCAAAGATTGGATACATCACCAGCGCCGATTGCACGCTGACGAACGAACGTACCCCAGAGTCGCCACGCTCCAACTCCTGGGTCACCAGTCCATATTCCACGTTGGACATTCCGGCGCAGCCGTAACCCTTGAGGTTGGCGCCGAAAAAGCCGAGATCGGCCATGGGCTTTACCAATTCGCGAGGGAAACGGCCGGCTCGATTGCACTCCTCAATGATCGGGATCAGATTGTCCTCAATGAACTTGCGAGTCGTATCTCGGACCAGACGCTCGTCGTCGGTGAGCAGCGTGTCGAACTTGAGGAAATCAACTCCCCGGAACTTAAGGGCCATGAGATTCTCACTTCTGTTTCTTCGCCGCGAACCGGGCGCATCCATCGAGGGAGAGGAAACCCTAAAAGGTAGCAAAGGGTACCCAACCCGTCAAACCGGTCCTTTTACAATCTTTTTGCAATTCGTATTAAAATCGCTCGGGCTTCTGGCATCTAACTTTTCAAGACGAACATGGCCACTGATTTATGCCGTAAACGAGCTTTGTCAGCCATAGGCTTGGCATTCATTGTGGGTGGCCTCTGCCTGTCCGCTGTTGCTGCCGATGCTCCCGTGGCCAATACTCCTACGATGCGCCCCACTTTGGACGACGGTTTTACTCTGCTCTATAACCTCGACTTCGACCAGGCCCACCAGGTTTTCATGTCCTGGCAGCATGAATATCCCGGGAACCCGATGGGCCCAACTTGCGATGCGGCCGGATTGCTCTTCTCCGAATTTCATCGCTTGGGCGTGCTGGAAGGCCAGTTTTACGTCAATGATCAGGCCTTCGCAGCGCGCAAGAAACTTGATCCCGATCCTGCCCTTCGCGATCGTTTCAACGCCGCCTTGGAGCAGGCTGAAACCAAGGCCAAAACTCGATTGGCCACTGACCCGAAGGACCGCGACGCGCTCTTTGCCATGACGCTGTCATCGGGATTACGAGCCGATTATGCCGCTTTGATCGAAAAGCGCAACTTGGCTTCTCTCCATTACACAAAAGTAGCCAATGCCTGGGCTGATCAGCTGCTCGCCGTCGACCCGAACTGTTACGACGCTCATATCGCTGCAGGCTTCAGCAAATACATCATCGGCAGCATGTCCGCGCCGGTGCGCTGGATCGTCCGACTGGGGGGCGTTTCCGGCGACAGGCAGGCCGGCATCAGGGAAATGCAGGTGACGGCCAAACGTGGACGTTATCTTGCACCTTTTGCCCGCATGCTGCTGGCCATCGCCTACGTGCGTGAGAAGGACAAACCGCGGGCCCGCGAGTTGCTGGCTTCTTTGCGGGATGAATTTCCTCGCAACCCCCTCTTCGCCCGCGAAATCGCCCGCCTCGATGCCGGTCAGTAACCCCATCGGGCACTTCTGAAGTTTAGAGCTCACTTCGCCGCCCTGCGAAAGTCCTTGCCCTGCAATGTGATTCACGGGAAATTTACCCCTCTGTAACTATCCTGTAACATTCCGATCTTAAGCTTAAGCCCAAATAGACTAAACGGAGGAACCTCGCGTGCTACGTCGAATCGCGCTATTGTGCGTTGCTTTAGCGATCCCCGCTTTGGGGCAGACCACGTTGAACGGGGCGGGCGCAACTTTTCCTTACCCGATGTATTCCAAGTGGTTCAGTGAGTACCACAAGCTTCATCCAGATATCGAGATTAATTATCAATCCATCGGAAGCGGCGGTGGCATCCGTCAGGTTCTGGCGGGTACAGTAGACTTTGGCGCCAGCGACGGTCCCATGACCAACGACCAACTCGCTCAGGCTAAGACCAAGATCCTACACATCCCTACAGTATTGGGAGCCGTGGTTCCGGCTTATAACGTTCCGGGCGTGAGTGGAGAGGTGAAGTTCACTCCCGAAGCCCTGGCGGGGATATTCCTGGGCAAGATTACATCTTGGAACGACGCCGCTATCACGAATGCCAATCCCGGCGTAAAGTTACCGGCGCAGCCCATCGTTGTCATCCATCGCTCTGATGGCAGCGGCACAACCTTCATCTTCACTGACTATCTCTCCAAAATAAGTCCGGAGTGGCAGAGCCAGGTGGGCAGCTCAACTTCGGTCAGGTGGCCGGTCGGCCTCGGCGGAAAAGGCAATGAGGGTGTCGCCGGAATGATCCGCCAAATGCAAGGTGGAATCGGCTACATCGAACTGATTTATGCGGTGCAGAACAAGATACCCTACGGATCGGTGAAAAACGCCTCTGGGAACTTTGTTAAGGCCAGCCTCGACAGCGTTACGTCAGCGGCCGCATCCGCTCCCAAAATGCCGGCGGACTTTCGTGTTTCCATCACCAATGCCCCCGGCAAAGATGCCTATCCCGTCTCCAGTTTCACCTGGCTGCTGATCCCGGAGAAGGCCAAAGACGCCGCCAAAGGAAAAATCATCTCTGATTTTCTGAACTGGATGGTGGACGATGGTCAGAAAATGACTGCCGATCTCAGCTACGCGCCACTTCCTGGAAGCGTCGCTTCCAAGGTCAAAGAAACAATCAAACAGGTTCACTGACTAAATAGGTCCTCAGAATTAAGGAAAAAGAACGGCGCTTAGACGGAGCTGTCCGGGGACGGGAGCGCTTCTATCTGTTCTATACTGACTGCTTATGAAGTCGTTGTCAGTAAGAACCGTTTTCCTGCTGGCGCTCCTGCTGCCGCCGTTGCACGCCGCCAATAAGCCGTACCAGACCGGCAGGATTGTTGCGGTGCAACGAAAATCCCGGGAACGGATCCTCTACTACGTGGTTAACACCCCGGTCACAAAAGACGATCCGTATTACGAAGTATCAATCCAGTTTAGCGATATAATCTACGATGCGGAGTATACCCCGCGGCACGCTTCGGATACAGTGCCCGACGAGTGGACGGCCGGCTCGGAAATTCAGGCGAGAGTCGACAATCGCCACATATCGGTCCAGGAGCCGAGCGGAGTCATTTGGAATTTGGTGATCGTAAAACGCAGGCCCGCGGCGCCGGAGAAGCCCCCTACCGATTCCCCGCCTGGCAAGAACTGAACGGGTAAGAGCCTCGAGACACCCTGGTTACTGTTGTCCCCTCTGAGTTATGGCGCGCCTTTCGCTCGATAGCCCGGCTTATTACATTAACCGCGAAGCGTCCTGGCTAGCGTTCAATCGCCGCGTGCTGGAGGAGGCGCAGGACGAAAGTAACCCGCTCCTCGAGCGCCTCAAATTTCTCTCCATTACCGCCAGCAATCTGGACGAGTTTTTTGAGGTACGGGTCTCCGGGCTGGTGCAGAAGATTGAGGACGGCTACACCGAGGCCGGACCCGACGGCCTGACCCTGGTGGAAGAGCGGGATCTGGTCTCTCGCGAGACTCACGAGTTCCTCGATGACCAATACAGCTGCTGGAACGAAAAGCTGCGCCCCGCGCTCACCGATCATGGCATCCGCGTGCTGGGTCTGCACGAACTGGATCTCGGCGCGCGGGCTTTCATCGAGGAATATTGCGAGCGCGAACTCGATGTGCTCCTAACCCCGGTCACGGTCGATCCCGCGCATCCCTTTCCCAGGGTGATCAACAAAGCCCTGTGTGTAGCCTTCCTGTTACGCCGGCGCCGTCGTTCCTCGCTCACCTACACCGGCGTGGTCACAGTGCCGCGCGCTTTGCCCCGCTTGGTACGCCTGCCCTCGGAGGGAACGGACGACTTCATCTTTCTTGCCGATCTGGTGGCTTACCACGCTTCGCGCATGTATCACGGGTACGATATTGTTTCCTCGGCAGCCTTCCGTGTGACTCGCAACAGCAATCTGTATTTGGCAGAGGAAGAATCCCGCAATTTGCTGGAGTCGGTGCGCACCGAGCTGCATAATCGGCGCAAGGGCGACGCCGTGCGCCTTGAAATTGAGGCTGACGCTGATCCCGAGATCATTGAACGCCTGCGCACGAACTTCGATTTGGAGCCCTGGCAGGTTTTCTCCGTCCAGGGCCCGGTCAACTTGTCACGCCTGTTCAACATCTATGAGCAGACCACCCACCCCGAACTCAAATTCAAGGCTTTTGCTCCGCGTGAACTTCGACTCACCGCCAAGTCCCAGGATCTGTTCGAGGAATTGCGCCGGCATGACGTTTTGCTCCACCACCCATTTGATTCCTACGACGCGGTGGTCTCTTTTATCGAAGCGGCGGCCCAGGATCCTCGCGTACTCTCCATCAAGCAGACGCTCTACCGCACCAGCGAGCACTCACTGATTGTGCCTGCGCTGATTTCTGCTGCCGAAAGGAAGGAAGTCACCGCGGTAGTGGAACTCAAGGCACGGTTTGATGAAGATTCCAACATTCGATGGTCGCGCGATCTAGAGGACGCCGGTGTCCAGGTGTTCCATGGGCTGGTCGGACTCAAGACTCACTGCAAGCTGTCGCTCCTGGTTCGCCGTGACTCGGATGGGATCATTCGCCGCTACGCTCACCTTGGCACCGGCAACTACAACACGTCTACAGCGCGCATCTACACGGATACCAGCCTTCTGACCGCCGATCCTGAGATTACCGGTGCGGTCCATGACGTTTTCAGTTTTCTGACGGCCTATGCCGAACATCCCAACTACGAGCCGCTGCTGGTTTCTCCGCTCGATCTCGCAGAACGCAGTCTGGCCCTGATCGCCCGCGAAGCCGAGCACGCCCGCCACGGCCGTCCGGCGTACATCATCGGCAAGATGAACGCGCTGCTTGACAAGAACATTATTACCGCTTTGTATCGCGCCTCTCAGGACGGAGTTGAGATCGATCTGATCATCCGCGGCATGTGTGCTCTACGGCCCGGTGTACGCGGCGTAAGTGATCGCATCCGGGTGCGCAGCATCGTCGGCCGCTTTCTGGAGCATAGCCGCATCTTCTACTTTTCGAACGGAGGCCAGGAGGAGGTCTACATGGGCAGCGCGGATTGGATGCCACGAAATCTCTATGAGCGGGTAGAAGTTATCTTCCCGATAAAGGACGCATTGCTACGGGTGCGAGTGCGCCACGAAATCCTGCACTCGTATTTGGCAGACAATTTGAAATCCCGCGTGTTGCAAAAGGATGGGACCTATAATCGGGTATGGCGAATCCAGGGTAAGCGCAAGCCGCCAATTGGACCCAGCGCCTTTAGTGCCCAGGATTTCTTGATGGCGCTTGCCGAAGGGAAGCAATCCCTGGACGCCATCCCCATCGCCCTCCCACGCAAGCCCCACCCGGGGAAGAGAACTCAAGTGAGACGGCAGTATGCATAGTTGCCACCAATTCGAAAGTTTTCCTGGCTTTTCATCCGCCAATCACAGGAGTTCGGACTCACAATGATCATCTATTTCCTGCGTCATGCCAGTGCCGGCGAGCCCATGAAAAATCTCAAGAAGGACGAGAAGCGCGCCCTGGACGAGGTAGGTGTCGAACAGTGTGGCAACGTCGGACGTGCCTTGGCTGCCTTAGACGCTCAGGTGGACGTCATACTCTCCAGTCCGTTGAAACGGGCCGCCCAGACCGCTTCTCTCGTCGGCAATGAAATGGGTTATGAAGGTAAGCTGCAACTCGAAGATGCGCTTCGCCCCGGTGCGTCTTTCGCTGACTTTCGCAAACTGCTCGACAAATACGCCCGTCGCGAATCCATCATGGTTGTAGGCCATAATCCCAATCTGAGCGAGTTTCTCGGACGCTCCATCAGCGAACCTGGCTGCGAGGCTTCCGTTGAGTTAAAAAAAGGGGCCGTCGCCCGCGTCGAGACTGGGCGCAATTCCGCTGTTCTTCATTGGTGCCTGACACCGAAGATCCTGCGCGCGCTCTACGCCACGGCAAAACGCTGATTCAATATCGACTGTTTGTGGTCCGGTCCGACACGATTCGGAGAGAATCGTCAAAACTGGTACGATAAATTCGCTATTGAGGGTTGCAACTACGCTGCTGCCGGCACTAGTTCCCGCCCGAAGATTTGGCGAAAGTAATTTTTTTCTTTCTCCACCGCCCACAGCTCAAGGTCCAAGCCAACTCGCCCTTTGGCCATCAGCGCCAGACTAACTTCCCCATCACGAACCTGCACTCGCGTTCGCTGGACCGCTCCGCCACGTCCAAGATTCAGCGCGCGCGCCAACCGGAGCAAAAGCGAGGCTTTTGGCACGTACTCCCGATCGGCGGGCAACAACACCTTCATCGGACTATCACCAGGAGTAGGCCGTGACTTGCCCAGATAGCGTGCGATCGCCGCGATGATCCGTCTTTGCTCTGGCGTGTATCCCAGGATTTCCGAATTCGCAATGATGTAATAGCTGTGCCGGTGGCGTCCGTTGCGGTTGACGTAGTCCCCCACTTCGTAGAGCATCGCCGCGGCCGAAAGCCATTCCTCATATTCGGGTGGCAGCCTGTGCACTGACCGTAGGGCGCCAAACAGGCTCATGGCGGATTCGCGCACTTGCAGGACATGGCCCATCTCCACCCGGTAGTGCTCCACTGCGGCCCGGATGGAATCCCAACGTTCGGACTCCAGCTGCTTTCCCGAGCGCGTGCTGCGATCGTATTCGGCCGCCATCTGTGCTAGCAATCCATCACGCAAGCCCAGCGGGGAGTAGCGGAAACCACGCAAGTCGCAGCGCTCCAACAATTCGGCATACACCACTGCGCCAGCCCCAATGATCTCAGCCCGCCGCGGTCCAACTCCAGACAGCTTCCGGCGCTCTTCGATCGGCATCCGCGACAACATTTTGGCGATGTGTTGCATTTGCGACTGAGATACCGCAGTCGCACGCGGTCGAGTGGTCTTGTACAAGCCCTGACAGACCGCGGCCAGCGAAGCGGCCGTGCCGGAAGTCGCCACCACTGCCTTCGGCTTGGCCCGGGCAATGCGATCCGAGATGCGCCCAATCTCTCGCGCCACAAATCCTCGAAGCCGCCGCAGCTCCGATTTGCGTGGTGGATCATGGTGGAAAAACTCGCTGGTCAGCCGCACCGCCCCTAGCGGCAGGCTCACCGTGTCCCGAATGTGCCCATTGCTGGAAACGGTCAGCTCGCAGCTGCCCCCGCCCAGATCAATCATCAGCATTGGGGAGACCTTCACTCGCAGACTCGACACCAGACCGAGGTGAATGAGCCGCGCCTCTTCTACCCCAGAGATAATCTCTACAGTCCATCCCGTCGTCGAGCGCACCCACTCCAAAAAAGCCCGCGAATTACGGGCATCGCGCAGAGCGCTGGTTGCGACCACGCGCACTGAATCCGCGCCTTTGTCCTGCACCGCGCGATGAAAACGCCGCAGCACCTTGATGGTTTCAGCCATGGCGTCGGGAGATAGAAAGCCGGTGCGGAATACCCATTCCCCCAGGCGGGTAACTTCGCGATCTTCGTGGACCTCGCGCAGCCGGCGCCCGCTCAGCCGCGCGATCTTCAGACGGACAGAATTGGATCCGATATCTACGGCGGCAAAGGTCGGCATGGGAGGGCGACCCAGTTTACCGCGTGATTGAAAATGTCCGGAAAAAATGTGGCCAGGATTAGAAAGTGTGTGGGGGTAAAAGACAAATCCACTACGCTACCGCTGCGCGCGCTCTTCCTGCCTGCGCTTGTGGCTTGGGTCTTGGCCGCGGCGGCACTGAAACCGGCACCTTCTCCGACAACGCCATCCGCGTTTCGGCCAGCGCGGAAACTGCCTCGCGGAACTTGGCTCGAGTCACGTTCTGTAGCGCTGCCACCAGGGATGACTCCCGGACACCGCCGAAGAGTTCTTCAGCTCGCTGGGTCAGCTTCAGCCAATCATGCCAGTCGCCGATCATATCCTGCATCCGTTTGAGCTGGTGCACCACCTGCCCAGCCGTCGGATCATGCCGCGCCAATTCCGCGATATAGCGCGCCCGCTTGCCCGCGATTCTGTACTGATGCAAGGTTTTTTCGGTCAGGGGAGCCCGCTCTCGTCCCAATTGCAGTACCGCTCTCATCCCCAGCCTCAATAGGTCTGTGCTTTCCGGAATTGCCATTTCCTGGGCCGCGCGGTGCAAACGTTTCCGCAATTGGCTGACTGTTTTTCGATCAAAATTCTCAGGCAGCGTTCTTTCTCGCTGTGTGCGTTCCTCGGATAGCGTCCGCATCAGTTGTGACTTGCGCCCCGGTTCCTGCGGAATCTTCAAGCTGCGCAACGCCGCGATCTGGACATCCAGGTCACGCACCCTGCCGGCCTTCTTGCGCAGCCCGGCCAGTTGCTTGAGCAGTTTCTTGTCATTGCGGCTCAACTTCGGAACCAGTTCGTCCAGCATTGCTTCTACCCGGCGGCTGTAAGTGCGAAACTTGTGTACATTCTCCGGCGCTGGTTTTTTCGTCAGCTTGGCTAACTGACGGCTCAACTTCCGAAATGCAACATGGCTGGGGTCTTGGTCAATCGGCATAGCGTCTAACCACGGGCACAGAAAAATACAACCTGGTCGGCGGAATTGCAACTCCTAGAACGGCAAACTCGACAGCAAGTCCCTCTGAATTCTCAACGCAGGCTTCCGCAACTGCAGGAAGAATCGGTCATTTTAACATTGCTGTAACACGATTCTGCTAGCGTCCCCATGGATGGTCAATCGAGCTCTAGGAGCGCCTCGCCTGACTGGACCGCAACCTCCTGATAAGCCAGAACTTGCAGTTCAAGCCAGGGCCCAAGCCGAGCCCTTGATCAAGGCCGGCGACAGCCATCTCGCCGACGGTATCTTCTCCGTCGCCATGCTGGGCTGTGCCCTGTGCGTTTTGGCCCTGGTTGGCCTTATCGTATACGAGCTGGTAACCAAATCCAGCCTGTCCTGGCATGCTTCGGGGTGGAGATTTTTCTTTCGCAGCGAATGGGACCCAGTCAACGATCAGTTTGGCGCCTTGCCGTTTATCTACGGCACCATCGTTTCTTCGATCCTGGCCCTCGTCATCGCAGTGCCGTTAGCCGTTGGGGTTGCCGTGTTTATCACGGAAATGTCTCCGCCATGGCTGCGCGGCCCATTGGCCTTTACCACCGAATTGTTGGCCGCCATTCCAAGTGTTATTTACGGACTGTGGGCGATCTTCGTGTTAGTGCCCCTACTCCGGCTCTTCGTGGAACCTTGGCTCGCCCGCTATCTGGGCTGGACTGGACTCTTTGAAGGCACTCCCTTCGGCATTGGAATGTTGGCGGCTGGAGTCATCCTCGCCATCATGATCATCCCCATCATCTCGTCGATCACGCGCGAGGTGATGACCGCCGTTCCCAACCATCAAAGAGAGGCCGTCCTGGCCCTGGGTGCGACTCGCTGGGAGATGATTCGCACCGGCGTGCTGCGCAACGCGCGAGCGGGTATCCTCGGCGGAATAATTCTCGGGTTGGGCCGCGCCCTTGGCGAAACGATGGCCGTCACTATGGTCATCGGAAACCGTCCAGAGATTGCACGCTCTCTGTTTGCCCCCGGCTACACCATGGCCAGTGTGATCGCCAATGAGTTTACCGAGGCCACTGGCGACGTTTACCTGAGTGCCCTGGTCGAGGTAGGCCTGGCGCTCTTCATCGTGACTATTATCGTGAATATTCTGGCCCAATTTCTGGTCTGGACGGTTACCCGCGGAACCCCTGCGAGGGCCAATGTCTGAGACCCTTACTCCCGCGACCACCGTTGCCTCCGCTCCAGTTAGCCTGTGGCGTCGCGGACTCAATAACCTGGTAACTGGCCTGGCGGTGGGAGCTGTAATTCTCGTTTTGCTCCCTCTCGGAGCCATCTTTGGATACCTGGTGTACAAGGGCATTGGGTCAATCAACTGGGCCTTCCTCACGCAAACCCCAAAACCGGTTGGGGAAGCCGGCGGCGGGATGGCTAACGCCATCGCCGGCTCAGCTTTGATCCTATTGATCGCGAGTCTTATGGGTGTGCCTATAGGAATCGGCGCAGGCATTTACCTCGCCGAGTACGGCCGCAATCGTCTGGGCAATCTGGTTCGCTTTACCGCCGACGTGTTGAATGGCGTGCCATCGATCGTGATCGGCATCGTAGCCTACGGTCTTGTAGTATTGACACAAGGCCACTTCTCGGCCCTGGCCGGTGGAGTTGCCCTCGCGATCATGATGATTCCCACCATCACTCGGACCACGGAAGAAATGCTTCTCCTCGTGCCCCACGCAGTGAGAGAAGCCGCCTACGGTCTGGGAGTTTCGCGCTGGCGTACTACGCTTTCAATCACCTTGCGCACGGCTACTTCCGGAGTCATCACGGGTGTGATGTTAGCCTTCGCGCGTGTCGCCGGTGAGACCGCGCCTCTGCTTTTCACTGCCTTCGGCAATCAGTTTTGGAACTGGAAGCTGAATCAGCCTACCGCCGCGCTCTCTCTGCAGATATTTACCTATGCGATTTCGCCCTTCGACGAATGGCATCGCCAGGCTTGGGCGGGTGCATTGATCTTGATTGTGCTCATCGTAGCGGCAGTTAGCGCGGTCCGCATCGCCGCCAGCCACGGTACTCTCAAGGGAGCGAACTGAATTATGGGAGTCGGCATTCAGGTCGACAAGCTGAACGCCTGGTTTGGCAAGACCCAGGCTCTCTATGACATCAATATGACGGTTGCGGCCAACCACGCCACTGCTGTCATCGGGCCCTCCGGCTGCGGCAAATCAACGTTCGTGCGCTGCCTGAACCGCATGCATGAGACCATCCCCGAGGCCCGGGCCGCAGGCCGGGTCCGCATTGGCGATCTCGACGTATATAACGGTACCTCCGCGGTTTCCATCCGCCGTCGCATCGGCATGGTATTCCAAAAACCCAACCCATTTCCCACCATGTCGATCTACGACAATGTGGCTGCTGGGCTGAAGCTCAATGGCTTTCATGATCACAAACGGCTAGATGAAATTGTCGAACGTTCGCTGAAAGTTTCGGCCCTGTGGGACGAAGTGAAAGACAATTTGCGCAAGAAGTCTGGCGCCAGTCTCTCCGGTGGACAGCAGCAGCGCCTCTGCATCGCGCGGGCCTTGGCGGTTGAGCCCCAGGTGCTTCTCATGGACGAGCCCTGCTCGGCGCTTGATCCTATTTCCACCGGCAAGATTGAAGAGTTGATCTTCCAACTCAAGGAACGCTTTACTATCGTCATCGTTACCCACAATATGCAGCAAGCTTCGCGCGTAGCTGAGTTCACCGGCTTCTTCCTTTTGGGTAAACTGATCGAGTTTGATAAGACTGAAAAGATCTTCACTACTCCCTCCGACAAACGGACGGAAGACTACATTACAGGCAGGTTCGGATAATGGCGCGCACGCGTTTTGTGCAGGGACTCGATGAACTCCGGGCACGCTTGCTTCGCATGGGCGGACTGGCGGAGCAGGCTGTGGACCGCGCCTGCCAGGCCTACCTTGACCGCGACCTCAGTCGCTGCCAGATGGTGCTGGAAGGCGAAGCTCAAATCAACCTTGCCGAGCGCGAAATCGATGAACTGGCCTTCGACCTCCTCGCCATGCAACAGCCAATGGCCGTCGACCTGCGCTTCATTCTCGCCGTCACCAAGATCAATTCCGACCTGGAGCGCGTTGGCGACCAGGCGGTCAATATCGCCGAGCGCGTCATGGACATGGTCGAGCTCCCAGCAGTCCCTCTTCCGGTAGACATTGCGCGCATGTCAGCTGCGGTTTCAGCTATGGTCCGCCGGGCGCTCGAATCGTTCATCGAAGGCAAAGCCGAGCTCGCCCAAGCCGTGCTCGAAATGGACAACGTCGTTGACCGCATGCGCGACGAGGCTTTCATCACCCTGGTCAAGACCATGAATGAACGTCCCGACGTCACCCGCCAGGCTCTGGATTCGTTGCTCGTCGCCCGCAACCTGGAGCGCGTGGCTGATCACGCCACAAACATCGCCGAGGACGTAATCTTCTGGGTGCGTGGCGCCGACGTCCGCCACAACGTCCAGCCCGAAACGCCAGCCCAACAAGAGGTCACCGAAGGCCACTGAAACAGCACTTCACTGGAAGGGCTGTCTCTTAAGGGCGATAGTTCCTTCTGTCTATATACTAAAAACTTCGTTTGACCCTGCTTGCGGAGGACCTTTGAAACCGTTCGCCCTCGCTGCCCTGGTTTTTTCGATTTCCTTCTTGCTCTTCGCTCAAGATTCCCCACCCGCTCGCCAGATTCCGCTGCCCACCAGCAAACTCCTGAGCGCACCCTCGCCCGGCCGGATCGGCTCCGTAAACAGCTTCCCCGCAACCATCGCGCTTAGCCCTGACGGTCGCTACGCCGCCCTTCTCAACAACGGTTACGGCACCCAACAGACAATGGCCCGCCAGTCGATCACGATTCTCGATTTGCAAACCAACCAACTCACTGACTTTCCCGATGACCGCCTGCCCGAAGATGCTCACCAAAGCTACTTTCTCGGACTGGCGTTCAGCGCCGATGGAAATCATCTTTATGCTTCGATGGCTTCCATCACCGATCCCATCGGCGAAAAACCCAATGACACCGGAAACGGGATCGCCGTTTACAACTTTAAGCCAGGCAAAGTCACGCCTGAGCGCTTTATTAAGATCGCGCCACAGAAGATCGTCGAAGGAAAAAAAGTAGCGTTCGGGTTACGCAAAACCCCGGCGGGAACTTCGATTCCGTATCCTGCAGGCCTTGCCGTGATCGCCGGAGAAGCAGGCGACAAGCTGCTCATCGCCAATAATCTTTCCGATAGCGCTGTGCTTGTGGATGCCGCCAGCGGCCGCATTCTGCAACAGTTCGATTTGAGCACGCACGAAATCATTCCGTCTTCATTCCCTTACACCGTGGTCGCCGCCCGCGACGGCCGCACAGCATGGTGCAGCCTGTGGAATGCCTCCAAGGTCGCCAAGCTGGACCTCGCTTCCGGCCGCGTAAGCGGCTGGACTTCGCTATTGGAACTAAAGTCCAAAATCCTTCCGGGCTCGCATCCGACCGCACTTCTTCTGAGTCCCGACGAAAAGTTACTGTACGTCGCTCTTTCCAACGCTGACGCGGTCGCTGTGGTAGAAGCAGATACAGGAAGTCTCATTCATATTGCGTCGACCAAGCCTGGCGCGCAGGAATTCGCCGGCAGCTATCCCAATGCTCTGGCCCAATCCGCTGACGGCAAGCGCCTGTTTGTGGCCGTTGCCTCGCTTAACGCGGTTGCGGTGTTCGATACCGCCGCGCTGGCCAGACCTGGCATTGAATTCCCGCTTCCAAATGAAGCCCTCGGTTTCATTCCCACTGACTGGTATCCCAGCGCTCTGGCGACCGCGGGTGATGATCTGCTGATTGCTACTGCCAAAGGCCAGGGTGCCGGCCCGAATAACCGTCTCGGCGGTACTCCTTATGAACGCCGTCGCCGTGAAACTCCGTACATCCCGACATTGCTGTCTGGGTCCATCGCCCGGCTCAACTTTCGCGGCATCGACAAAAATCTCCCTGAGCTCACGCGCAAAGTAGAGGAGAGCAATCTGCTGAACTCCGCTTCCAGCAAGATTCAGTTTCAGAGCGGCTCCAATCCTATCCGCCACGTGATTTACGTCATCAAGGAAAATCGCACGTATGACCAAGTCTTCGGCGACCTAAAGATCGGCAACGGCGATCCCACCATCACCATGTACGGATGGGACGTCACGCCCAATGAGCACAAGCTGGCATTGCAATTCGGCGTGCTGGACAATTTTTACGATAGCGGGGAGGTTTCCGGCGACGGCCACGATTGGTCAACCGCAGCCATCACCTCAGACTATAACGAGAAAACCTGGCAGATTACCTATCGTTCCAAGGAACACACGTACGATTACCAGGGAATCGTCGCCGGCGAGCTCCCCTTGGAACTCGGCGAGCCCGATGTCGATGCTCCATCGACCGGGTACATCTGGGACAACGCCGCCAGCCACGCCATCTCCTATCGCGACTATGGCGAGTACATCGGAGGCATTTGGTGCAATGCGTCGCGCAATAAAACTGCAGTGAATGAAGATTCAGACATGCCGACCGCGCCCTGTCCGAGGCCGGTTGTTAATAAAGGCGAACCCCTCCCTGCAAACGTCGGCCAGCCCCACGGCTCAGTGAGTCCCTGGCCATGGCCGGTTCCAGTGCTGAAGCGCGCCAAGCCTACCAAGGATGTGCTGCGCGACCACTTCGATCCACAATTCCCTGACTTCAACACCGAATATCCTGACCAGTTTCGCGCCGACGAATTCCTCAACGAGTTTGAAGGTTTTGTCCGCGCTCGCCAGGAAGGGAAGGGAAGCGAACTGCCAGCCCTGGTCCTGCTGTATCTCCCCAACGACCACACTCACGGCACCACCGCTGGCAAGCCTCGTCCCGCCGCTTCTGTGGCGGACAATGACCTTGCCCTTGGCCGAGTGGTCGAGGCCGTCTCCCACAGTCCGTACTGGGATGACACCGCTATTTTCGCGATCGAGGATGATGCTCAAGACGGCGCCGACCATGTCGATGCGCATCGCTCCATAGCATTTGTGATCAGCAAATATTCTCCCGGATCAGCCACCCACCCGTTCGTCGACAGCGGCTTCTACACCACCGTCAACATGATGCACACTATGGAAAGCTTACTTGGCCTGCCGCCTATGAATCAGAACGATGCTTATGCTCCCGTGATGTCACCACTGTTCTCCGGCCCGGGCACCCAGCTGCCCTTTACTGCCGACTGGAGTAATCGGGACAATGGTCTGATCTACCAAATCAATCCTCCCAAAGGCCAAGGCGCAAAAGAATCGGCCAAAATGGACTTCACTCATCCGGATGCTGTGAACCCTGCCATACTGAATGCAATTCTCTGGCGCGACCGAAGGGGAAACTCGCCCATGCCCGCGCCCAAACACGCAGTCTTTCCGCAAAAGCCATCCCGCGACGGTGATTAGAGGAGCCGTAATGACGGCCGACATCACCTCGCCGCGGCCATTCCACCCTCCACATCCGCAAAAGAAAATGCCGTCGAAACATTGGGATATTCCTTTCCGGCAACTTCTACATAGGGATACACAAAATAATTCAATGGCGCCCCATCCTGTTTAGGACTCAATTCCAAATCGCGCCCCATGGTGAATTGCACCCGGTTCGCATCGTGCGCGCCAAAGAAATAATCCCGCTTCTCCTGATGTTTCCATGCTTCAGAAATGTCCACAGGAATCCAGCCATGTTGTGGCTCGAAGAAATCAGACCAGCAATGGTATCCGGCAATCTCTCCCGAGTGCTTATCGGGCGGCAGAGGGAATCCGATTTCAAATCTCGCGGGAATCCCTTGTGACCGCGCCATGGCCATGAAAAGCGAGTGGAAATCCGTACAGTTTCCCTTCTTGGCATCGCAAGCGTAGAGCACATCACCCCGGCCCCAGCCACTGCCGGTCTTGTCGTAACGCATGGTGGTGAAAACGTAGTCGTAGATTGCGCGCGCCTTTTCCAGCGGCACAGTCTTGCCTTCTGTGACCTTCACGGCCAGTTCCGCAGGCAACCCCGTGACGGGGACGAGCTTGTCCGGCCCCAAATCCTGTTTCCTTTCCCGCTCGTTGAGCTTTACCTCTGCCAAATGTGGAGTCGACACCCCCAGCGTCAGGCGCTCGTGGCGGACGACGTCGTATAAGATCTCGAAGTGCAGCTCGGCTTGCTTTGGCCTGCCCGCTTCGGCGAAGTACATCTCATTTCCAAACGTGGACTCGTGCGTCTTCTTCAGGGTCAAATCACCGTTGGCGGAAATGACTTTCACTTCCTGAAACGCATCCGAGTGGGCCGCCGGAATCCATATCCGCACCCGCTCGCCTGCCGGCAAGTTCTTGACTGTAAAACCATAGTGAAATGTAAAGTGACGCGTGTCCTGTCCCAAAGCGGACGTAACACACATAAGCAGCAATAAAGTAGTCTTGCACCACATAAACAATTTCCTTTCGTGGCTCTAATAACTAAGTGCTGGGAACTGTGAACTGGCAGCTTGCGAACGACACACGGGCGTTTAGGAGAGTCGCCGTCAAGTGAAACCGCGTCGTCGCACTCGCATTAGAGATGACTCGATTGCGTAGGCATCAATTCTAAACCCAAATCCGCTAGAATCGTCGGATGCCAGCCGCCGTCCAATGTTGTGATCTCCGTAAGACATATGACGGCAAAGTCGAAGCTGTCCGAGGACTGAATCTTGAAATCCAGACCGGGGAGTGCTTCGGCTTACTCGGGCCCAACGGCGCCGGAAAGACCACTACTATCGAAATCCTCGAAGGACTACTCCAGCCGACCTCGGGCGAAGTCACAATTCTGGGCCACACCTGGCAGCAGAATCCTCGCGAACTGCGCGAATGGCTGGGCATCTCTTTGCAGGAAACCCGCCTGTCGGAAAAACTCACAGTCCGCGAAACCATCGAGCTGTTTTCCAGTTTCTACCGCGAACCGCGCTTATCTAGCGAGGTACTAGAACAACTACAGCTTACCGAAAAGACTGACGCATGGGTGGGTAAGCTTTCTGGCGGACAGCGCCAGCGTCTCGCGGTCGCCACCGCACTTGTTGGCAATCCTAAAGTTCTATTTCTGGATGAACCCACCACCGGCCTCGATCCCCAGAGTCGCCACCAGCTGTGGGACATCATCCGCAGCTTCCAGCGCAACGGTGGCACGGTCCTTCTCACTACCCACTATATGGACGAAGCCGAACGCCTGTGCGACCGGCTGGCCATCATCGATCACGGCCAGATCATTGCCGAAGGAACCCCGTCCGACCTGATCGACCGCCTGGGAGGCCATCACGTTGTGGAATTCTCCGTGAGCGGGAACTCCGATAGCACTAGACTCGACCTTTGGCGCGCCCTGCCCGGAGTAGAATCGGTTCGCCACGACGACGGTTTGATGAACCTGAACGTCCGTGAACCGCATCGGACCATTCCTGCGCTGCTCGATGCAGTCGAGAGCCAGGGCGCGCAACTCTTACATCTCACCACTCGTCAGGCCAGCCTGGAAGATGTCTTTGTGCGGCTCACCGGTCGTCACCTGCGGGAGGATTGAAATGGCTGGTAATAAGCTGCCTCTGTTCGGGATCGGAATCGGGACCGCAGGGGTAGTCATGGTCGTGTACGGATTGGCCGCTGAGTACATATACAATGACGCCGCCAGAACCGGTCCGGAAGAAGAGGAAGCATCGAGAGAGCATCTCTGGACGGTGATGAGGGGGATCGGCTGCATCGTGTTTGCAATTGTAGGCCTGTTCTTTGGATGGTTCTCCTGATCCTGGATAACTGTAAGCATCAAAACTTATGATGACGATCGCCCAACAAAGTCCTGCCGCCGACTTCCAAACGTTGCCCACGCCCCCACGCCGCAATGGCCGCTGGTCAGGCTTCACACATCTGCTGGTGGCGCGCTTGAAGGAACTCCAACGCGAGCCTGAAGTCATCTTCTGGGTCTTCGTATTCCCGCTCCTGCTGGCCCTGGGCCTTGGCATCGCCTTCCGCAACAAACCCACCGACCTCACCTCGGTCGTCATCGTTGCTGGACCCAGTGCGTACGACACTCTAGCCATGATCCAGCGCTCACCGAAAAGTTCCTCGATCCATGCCGCTATTCTCTCTAAGCAGGAGGCGCTGCAGGCATTCCGCCTCGGCAAATACGATCTGGTAATCGAGCCTGATGCCGCTGGAGGCGTCCGATATCACTACGACCCGGCTCGCCAGGAGAGCGTGCTCTCCCGCGCCGAGGTAGACGACGTCCTGCAATCAGCCGCCGGCCGAAAAGATCTGTTGCCCACTTCCGCTCTGACTTCTAGCGAGCCGGGGTCGCGCTACATTGATTTCCTCATTCCTGGCTTACTCGGGATGAACGTGATGAACGCCGCCATGTGGGGCATCGGCTTTGCCCTGGTGGATATGCGCCAGCGCAAACTTCTGAAACGCTTCGTGGCCACGCCCATGCGACGCAGCGATTTCCTCCTGGCGCTCGCCAGCAGCCGTCTTCTGCTGATGACCATCGAAGTCGGCCTTCTGCTCGGCTTTGGCATGCTGGTATTCCACATGCGCGTTCTCGGATCGCTTTTAACCATCCTCCTTATCGGTGCGATCGGCGCTTTATCGTTTGCGGGTCTCGGCCTGCTTACCGCCAGCCGCGCCCAGAAAATCGAAAGCGTGAGCGGCTTGATCAATCTGGTGATGATGCCCATGTGGATCTTTTCTGGGACGTTCTTTTCCTATGAACGCTTTCCCGCCGTCGTACAACCTCTGCTCAAAATCTTGCCTCTAACGGCGCTTAATGATGCTCTGCGTACCACCGTCCTTCAGGGCGCTCCGCTTGCGTCCCAGTCAGGACGGTTGCTCGTTCTCGTCCTTTGGGGAGGGATTTCTTTCGGCCTCGCCTTGCGCTGGTTCCGCTGGACCTAAATCGGCGCGATGCACTTCCGAGTCTCGCCGGTCAAATCTTCGTGTTAAAATGAACTTGGTTCTTCGAAATGTTTGCGGCGCCGACGCTTGTAATCGCCGCTTCACCAGCCGCCGTCGTCAGTTCCCCGACGGACAGTCGCACCGAGTTCGCGCCTCTGTCTGGCCTGAACTGCGAGTTCCGCGATCTGCAGTTCACTTGTAGTTTGGGGTGTTTCTTTCCGCTAGTTCGCGCCGCGTACAGTTGTGAAGGTTGTTGAGTTGCTGGAGGCAGGAGCCGGCATGAAGACAGTGGATCAGCTCGCTTACGGGCCTTTTCTGGATAGGCTTGCGTCCGCTCCGGACCGCGTCCTGCTGCTTGATTACGACGGAACGCTAGCGCCATTTCAAATTGATCGTAATCTTGCCGTTCCCTATCCGGAGATACGTCTCTTGCTTGCTCGCATCAGGGCTGCAGGAACGCAAGTCATCCTGATCAGCGGCCGTGCGCCGTATGACTTGGCTGTTCTTAGCGGCATCGATCCCCGGCCGGAGATCTGGGGAAGTCATGGCTTCGAACGGCTCAAGCCCGATGGCTGCTATGAATCGGAAGCGTTGTCCCGCCAGCAACGGGCAGGCCTTGCCATGGCGGCCAAACTGCTGCAGTCCGAAGGTATGGAGTCACGCGCCGAGGTCAAGCCGGGCGGCGTGGCCATCCATGTCCGAGGTCTCAGCCGCTCCGACGCTGAAGACATCATCGGAAGAGTTCGGCGGCTCTGGTCACCTCTGCTTGCTGAATTCGGCCTCACATTGCTCGAATTCGATGGCGGCTTGGAAATCCGCGTTCCCGGCCGTGACAAAGGGTTCGCCGTGCGCACCATTCTCGCCGAGAGCTTTCCGGATGCCGCTGTCGCCTATCTGGGAGACGACCGCACCGACGAAGACGCGTTTCGCGCGCTGAATGGGAAGGGACTCACAGTGTTGGTTCGTCCGGAATACCGTCCTACTGCAGCCGAGGTCTGGCTACAACCACCTCAGGAGCTTATTCAGTTTCTTGAGGAGTGGCTCTGTGCCTCTGGAGGGAAACTATGATCCGCAAAGAAGGACGTCTTCTTAAAGAACGGTTGATCAACGTTTCCAATCGTCTGCCGGTTGTGATCCGCAAATACGCGGGCGGGCTTCGGCTTGAACGCAGCTCCGGAGGCCTGGCCGGCACCCTCGATACCGCCCTCCGCCACCAACCTGGAGTGTGGATCGGTTGGGCAGGCACTACGCAAAGCCATGAGGTAGAGCCCCTGCTGGCGCACGCGTCCAAACGTCGTCCTTACGAGTTGCAGGCGGTTATTCTCTCTGAAGAAGAGGTCGCCAAGTTCTATTCCGGATTCGCTAACGAAATCATCTGGCCCCTGTTTCACGACATGCCTTCGCGATGCAATTTTGATTCGGAGTATTGGGATACTTATCAGCGGGTGAACCGCAAGTTTGCCGATGCTGCCGCGCTCGCGGCCCGGCGTGAAGATTTCATCTGGGTGCACGATTATCACCTCATGCTCTCCGCCGCTTATATGCGGGAGGCAGGAGTGCAGGGCCGAGTCGGATTCTTTTTACACACTCCATTTCCTGCTCCGGACGTTTTTGAAAAGCTGCCATGGCGTGAGCAGATTCTTAGGGCCTTGCTGCAGTTTGATGTCGTTGGTTTCCAAACCGACCGTGATCGTGGCAATTTCGTAGGCTGCCTGCAGCGCCTGCTTCCGGAAGTGCAGACGCAAGAAGCGCAGCCTCACTCGGTCCTCCGCTTGCAGAACCGCACAACAATAGTTGGCACGTTTCCCATCAGCATCGACTTTGAGGAATTCGCTCAACACGCAGCGCGTCACGAGGTGGCCGCGCGGGCCGACGAAATCAGGAGAGATCTGCTGGAAAATATACTCGTTCTGGGAGTGGACCGCCTCGACTATACCAAAGGCATCCCAGAGCGGCTAAAGTCATTTAGCCTTCTGCTCAAACGTTTTCCTGAACTCCGTCGCCAGATCACCCTGGTGCAGGTCGTAGTTCCCAGCCGCGAGGACATTCCCAATTACCAGGATCTTCGTCGCGAAATTGAATTATTGGTCAGCCAGATCAACGGAGAGTTTACTCAGGACGGTTGGGTACCCATCCACTACATGCACCGCAGCCTCGGCCGCGAGGAACTTCTCGCCTACTACCGCGCTGCTGACATTGCCTTGATTACCCCATTAAAAGATGGCATGAACCTGGTGGCCAAAGAATTTTGCGCCGCCCAGGCGGACGAGCGCGGAGTTCTGATTATCAGCGAGTTCGCTGGCGCTGCTTCGGAGTTACGTCACGGCGCCGTGCTGGTTAATCCCAACGATTTCGCTGGCGTGGCTCAGGCCATTCACCAGGCTTCGCAAATGACGCGGGAAGAGAAGCGAAATCGCATGCGCCTCCTTCGCGAAATTGTGCGCGATCACAACCTCTCGCGCTGGACGCGCTCCTTCGTCCAGGCGATCGCTTCGCTGGACGTCGAAAAAACAACGCCGCGTAACGGCGGCTCTTCCGCCCAGGAACCCGCTCCCCTGCAGCCTCGTGATCAGACTCCTGGCATAGCTCTGATCGCCGCCCCCTCATCCGTGCACCGCCACGGCCAGCTGAGTTTCCGAGCCTTCGGAAACGACTGATGGGTTCATTTTTTCTGCAAGTTTTCTGCGAGATTGGAAAATTGGAGCGGGAGACCGGGATCGAACCGGCGACATCCAGCTTGGGAAGCTGGCGTTCTACCGCTGAACTACTCCCGCTCACCAGTCCTCAGGAGCATACCACCGAGAAGAAATCGCTGGCAAACGCGCGATTTGGAGAAGGGGCAGGCAAGACTTATGATGGACGCATCACGTCATCCTTCGAGGTAATGCCCATGCCTGAACCGACTTATGAAGAACTCAAAGCCAAATTGGCGGAACTGGAAAAGCAGGGTCCGCGGCGTACCGGAAGCCTGGAATTCCGCGTCAGCGAAAAAGGTGGGGTGAGCGTCTACGGGCTGGGTCGTTTCCCCGTCACGCTCTATTACGAACAATGGACCCGGCTGCTCGAGGCGTCCGAAAAACTTCGCGAATTTCTTGAAGAAAACAAATCCAGGCTCAAGCTTAAGGGACAGTAATCTCGATCGTGAGCAATACTTGTATCTCACCACCCGCGGCCGCAAGACTGCTCAGCCGCGCGAGATCGAGATTTGGTTCACGCACCGCGACGGTCGTTTCTACGTGGTCGCAGAATATCCAACCTCGCACTGGGTCGAGAATGTGCGTGCCAATCCCGAGGTGCAGGTGCGAGTCGCCGGTAGCAGCTTCAAAGCTCACGCCCGTGTTCTGTCGCCCGAACTCGATATTGAATTGCAACGCACAGTCCAGGAGCTTTCGCGCAAGAAGTATGGCTGGGGTGAGGGCCTCGTTGTGGAATTGACCGAAGTTAATAAGACTTAAGGTTTCGAAACCGAGAACTTAGGAACGGTTGAGTTACCTGAAACCTGAAACCTGAAAACTGAAAGCTGAAAACAGAGAACAGAAAACAGAAAACAGAAAACAGAAAAGAACCATGCCTTCCGACGACATCCTGACCCTTCCCCCGGCGCCGGCGGATGCCCGCCTCGCTTACGGAACTGATCCCAACCAATTCGGAGAGTTACGTCTTCCAAAAACTAAGGGTCCGTTTCCCGTAGTTATGAACATTCATGGTGGGTTCTGGCGTGCCAAGTATGACCTGGCTCACACAGGACACCTCTGCGCTGCGCTGACCGCCAAAGGCCTCGCCACCTGGAATGTGGAATACCGCCGCGTGGGAAATAAAGGTGGAGGATGGCCGGGTACGTTCGAAGATATTCGCAACGCTTACCGCTATCTCTCTCAACTCGCACAGAAATACGGTCTGGATACCACACGGACCGTCGTTATGGGTCATTCCGCTGGAGGCCAGCTCACGCTTTGTCTCGCTGGCCACGAGCCTTCACTCAAGCGCGCCGTTTCGCTGGCTGGAGTTGTCGATCTGCGGCAAGCCTGGGAACTCCACTTGAGCGAAAACGCCGTGGTTGAGTTTCTCGGTGGAACGCCGAAAGATGTTCCGGAACACTACCGCGAAGCCGACCCCATGGAACTCAAGATCTCTCAAGCCACGCAGTGGCTGATTCACGGCGCCGCCGACAACGTCGTCCCTCCACCCTTCAGCCGCAACTACGCTGAGGACAAAAAGCCAACCGGTGAAGATGTCCACTACTTAGAGATCTCGACCTCAGGCCACTACGACCTGATCGATCCCCGCTCGACCGCCTGGCCCAAGGTCGAGAACACCATACTTCATTTGTCGGGTGGCTGATTCTTCGGGATTAACCCGTCTCCGAGTCCGTAGATTTTCTGCTGTTAAAGCTTCTCTCTCGATTTTCTGTACAATTCGATTTTCACTATGGCTGCCACGAAAGTTCCTTCGATCGGCAAATCTGCCGGAGTCATCTCCAAACCGGACAAACCCGAACTGGCGCGTGTTGTCCCCGACCTGCTCGGCTGGTTGCGCAAGCATGATTATCAGGTTGTGATGGATCCAGAGACCGCAGCTTACGCCGCTGGTTTTGAAGTTGTTGCGCGCAACGACATGGCTTCTCGTCCTCTGAACTTCGTGATCGTGCTGGGTGGCGACGGCACTCTGCTTTCCGCCGCTCGCGCCGTAGCCAAGTCCGACATTCCGGTGTTGGGTGTGAACCTGGGTTCGCTCGGCTTCCTCACCGAAGTGCCGCTGGAGAATCTGTACACCACGCTGCAGAGTATTGAAGACAGTTGTTGTAACGTCGATACGCGTTCTATGGTGCGCTGCGATGTCATGCGCCAAGACACAAGCATAGCTCAGTATGACGCCCTCAACGACGTTGTGGTCGGCAAAGGCACCATCGCGCGCTTGAACCATTGCGATGTTTACGTCGACCGTCTCTTCGTCTCCCGGTACCAGGCAGACAGTCTGATCGTGTCCACTCCCACGGGTTCGACCGCTTATTCGCTGGCCGCCGGTGGACCCATACTTATGCCTTCTGTGGAGGCATTCGTTATAACGCCGGTTTCCGCCCATTCGCTGACCCATCGTCCGCTGGTGGTCCGCGACACCGCAGAGATTGAAATCGTAGTCAAGACCGGCGAGGACGAGGCTTATCTAAGTGTCGACGGCCAGGTTGGCATGCCCATGTTTGATGGCGACCGCGTGCGCTGTCGCAAGTCCCAGTACCAGGTCAAGCTGCTGCATGTCCAAGGGACGTTTTTCGACGTTCTGCGCACCAAGCTGAAGTGGGGACAGCGATAAGGCGAGCCCCTGTACCAAAGGAACCAGAAAAAAGAAGATGAAAACCATTTTCCGCCTGACATTTTTGCTCCTGGGGATTGGCGCCTCCGCACAATCCAAACCCGCTGCTGATCTTGTCATCATCAACGCCAAAGTCTGGACCGTGGATAAAGGCCATCCGACAGCCCAGGCCGTAGCTGTCCTCGGTGAGCGCATTGTGTCGGTTGGCTCAAACGCCGATGTCGAGACCTGGCGCGGCGCCAGCACCCGAGTAATTGATGCCGCTGGAAAACTCGTGCTGCCCGGCTTCAACGATGCGCACGTGCACTTCGTCAGCGGAGGCTCACAACTTGACCGGGTGCAGTTGAACGATGCCACCAGTGGAGAAGAATTTGCGAGACGGATCGGCGAGCGAGCCAAGAAGACGCCGAAAGCAGAGTGGATCCTGGGCGGCGATTGGGACGAGACTAAGTGGAGTCCACCCCGGTTGCCGACTAAAGAATTGATCGATCCAGTCGCTGGAGTTGTACCCGTGTTCGTGTCCCGCTACGACGGCCATATGGCGCTGGCGAACTCACTCGCTCTGCGACTGGCGGGCATTACGGCTCAAACTCCGGACCCTCCAGGTGGCGCGATCGTGCGCGACGCGCAAGGAAATCCAACCGGCGCTCTCAAAGACGCGGCCATGGATTACCTCGACAAAGTGATTCCGCCGCTCTCCCACGAGCAGCGGCTGAAAGCCGTGAAACGCGCGCTGGCCCACGCAGCTTCGCTCGGGGTCACCAGTGTACAGAACATGAATCCGGACTACGAGGACATTGCCGTGTACTCGGAACTGCTGCAGCGTGGCGAGCTGACCACGCGTATTTATGCCGCACCATACATCATGAGTGTGGATGACCAAGCCAAGATCGGCATCCGGCATTCGTTCGGTGGACCTTACCTCCGCATCGGCGCTCTGAAGGCCTATGCTGACGGCTCACTCGGTTCGGCAACGGCGTATTTCTTCGAGCCTTTCATCGACCAGCCAACCAATCACGGCCTGCTGTCGGACGAAATGCATCCGGTTTCGCTTATGCGCGACCGCATGATGAAGGCCGACGCCGCAGGATTGCAAATCTGCACCCACGCCATCGGGGATCAGGGCGTCTCGATGATTCTCGACCTCTACTCGGATGTGGTCCAGGCTCATGGCGATGCCGACCGCCGCTTCCGCATCGAGCATGCCCAACACATGGCAGGCAAAGATTTCGCGCGCTTCGCGCAGTTGCAGGTCATCGCGTCGGTGCAACCCTACCACGCAATTGATGATGGACGCTGGGCCGAAGGACGCATCGGTCACGACCGCGCCACCCGCACCTATGCCTTCCGCACCTTCTTAAATCACGGCGTGCGCCTCGCCTTCGGCACTGATTGGGACGTCGCACCGCTGAACCCGATGCTTACGCTCTACGCCGCCGTCACTCGTGCCACTCTTGACGGCAAGAATCCCGACGGCTGGTTTCCTGAACAGAAACTAACGGTGCCCGAGGCCGTCGATGCCTACACCATGGGATCGGCGTTCGCTGAGTTCCAGGAAAAAGAAAAGGGCTCAATCACTCCCGGCAAACTCGCGGACATGGTTCTGCTAAGTGATGACATTTTCTCCATGAATCCGGCCAAAATTCGCGACGTCAAAATTCTGAAGACCATCGTCGGCGGAAAAATCGTTTGGGATGCTGCCGTCGCATCTGCACCCTGAATTCTCAGTGAGTGCGCCCAACTGGCCAATCTCCTGAAATCCCCTCGCCCCAAATGCCTTGACCGGCGGGCTTTTTGCACAGCCTGAGATGTACTTCTGGGCATCTTGACGCTTTCCCAATTCGGAACTACAGTCTCGACAGTTTTCGCGGTGCCCGTAGAAAGACAAAGTTAGTCAGTCCGACTTGGGCGTTCGCCACGCCTCAGGACGGTGCCGCTCGCGTCGGGTGAGCGTGACACCAGTTCTCTCCCGGTCGGTGGTCCGAACCTTGGGATGAACCTCGCGCCGCTCCTCCCAGTAAACCAACTTTACGTTACCGCCGGAGTGTGTCTTGCTCCGTGCACGGAGGATGCAAATGAAGCGATCGAAATTGCTTACGGCATTTGTGTGTCTCGCTCTGTCCGCTGTCTTGAGCACCCGAACGGTTCAGGCTCAAAAAGACCCTGGGCCGCGTGGTGGTCCACCAGGAGCCGGTGGACCCGGGAGCTTTTACCCAACTCTCAATGCTAACGAGCAGAATTTCTTTAACCAGGCGTTTCTTCGTTTCCAGGAGGTGCAGTCGGTTTCCGGAAACATAGCCGGGGAAGATAGCGGCGGCTTGGGGCCGGCATTCAATGGAAACGCCTGCACGATGTGCCATGCTGAGCCAGCCCTGGGCGGCAGCAGCCCGGGCTTGGCCAGTCCGCAGCATGCGGTCCCGAATCCGCAGGTTGCGCTTGCTAGTCTCGACGGAGCCACCAACTCCGTGCCATCCTTTATCACCCCCAATGGTCCGGTGCGCGAGGCCCGCTTCGTCCGGAATTCTGATGGCTCACCGGATGGCGGAGTTCACGATTTGTACACCATCGCCGGCCGCTCGGACGCTCCCGGCTGCACTCTCGCGCAGCCAAACTTCGCCCAACAACTTGCTTTCAACAATGTGATTTTCCGCATCCCAACTCCGCTGTTTGGCTTGGGCCTGGTCGAGAACACGCCGGATGCCACGTTGCGGACGAACCTGGCTGCGACGCAAGCCGCCCGGTTCCAGCTTGGGATCGGCGGCACGTTCAACACCAGTGGCAATGACGGTACGATTACTCGCTTTGGATGGAAGGCGCAGAACAAGTCGCTGCTGATCTTCGCTGGAGAAGCTTATAACGTTGAGCAAGGCGTATCCAATGAATTGTTTCCCAACGAACGTGCTGCCGTACCCGGCTGTGTTTTCAATCAAGGCCCAGAGGACGCAACTGTCATCCTGAACGGCAACAGCGCCAGCCCCAACCATGGCACCGCCATCGGTACCGCATCGGAAATGTTGTCCGACACGGGGAATTTCGCCGTATTCATGCGCCTTTCCGCGCCACCGGCGCCAGGTCCTCAAAGCCCTTCTGCGCAGGCCGGTTCGAGCCTGTTCAGCCAAATCGGTTGTGCCTTGTGCCATTCGCCTTCATTAACCACCGCGGACTCGATTTTTACGGGCATGGGCAATGTAACTTATCACCCGTTTTCCGATTACGCACTCCACCACATGGGGCCTGGTCTGGCGGACGGTATTAACCAGGGTGCCGCCGGTGGGGACCAGTTCCGCACCGCACCGCTCTGGGGTGTCGGGCAGCGCCTGTTCTTCCTGCATGACGGACGGACCTCCGATCTATTGCAGGCCATCCAGTCTCACGCTAGCTGTAGAGGCGGTCAGACTCCGCACGACCAGTTCCGCGATGAGGACTTTCGGCGAAATTGCAGCTCGGAAGCCTACCATGTGATTAACAACTTCAACGCGCTCACGCCAACGCAGCAGCAGAGTATCTTGGACTTCCTGCGTTCGCTGTAGCACAAATATGCAATAGGTCACCGGATCGTGGAGGGCTTTGCCGCTCTCCACGATCTCACCTTTTGCACGCTGGAAATCTTGAATCTCAAATGCGCGTTTCAGTGCGCAGCAGATCCTCTAGCGCCTCGCGCCGGCGGATGATCTTGACCGACTTGCCATCCACCAGCACTTCCGCTGGGCGTGGTCGCGTGTTGTAGTTGGAAGCCAGCGCCATGCCGTATGCGCCTGCATCCAGAAGCGCCAGCAAGTCGCCTTCATTGATCAGGGGTAATTCCCGGTCGCGGGCAAAGAAATCGCCCGTCTCGCAAACCGGTCCCACGACATCCACGATTTCGGTGGCTGCAGTCGCATGCCACCGCACGGGGACAATCTCGTGATAGGCCTGATAAAGCGACGGCCGTAACAGATCGTTCATGGCCGCGTCCATGACCAAGAATCTCTTCGTACCGTTTGTTTTCCGGTAAAGCACCTGTGTGATCAGTGCCCCGGCCGGTCCGACGATAAAGCGGCCGGGTTCGAGCAGTAAGTGCACCTTCAGCCCACGTAATGGTTTCAACACGGCTTCCGCGTACGCTGCGAGGTACTCTGAGAACTCAGGTAGATCAGGTTCCTCGTAAGCAATGCCGAGGCCGCCGCCCGCATCTACGTAGTCAATCTGATGTCCATCCGCCCGCAGCTCTCGCACCAGTTCCGCCACTCGCTCGATCGCCGCGGCGAAGGGCTTCACATCGGTGATTTGCGAGCCAATGTGCACACTCACTCCGGCGATCTTCAAGTACTTCGGCCCAGAACCGCGAGCGTATAACGCCCGCGCTTCACCAATGGGGATGCCGAATTTGTGCTGCTGCAGACCCGTGGAAATGTAGGGATGAGTATTGGCGGGAACGTCCGGATTCACCCGCAGAGCAACCCGCGCCTTTTGCTTCGAGCGCTCGGCGCACTCCGCCAGCGTGGACAACTCTGATTCGCTTTCCACGTTAAACAAAAGGATGCCGGCCTTAAGTGCCGCTTGCACCTCATCGGCTGTTTTACCCACTCCGGAAAAGACGACCCTCTTTGCGGCTCGCCGATCCACGCGCAGAACCCGCTCCAATTCTCCGCCGGAGACGACGTCAAATCCGCAGCCCATGCCCGCAAACAACTGCAGAATGCTCAGGTTGGAGTTTGCCTTTACCGAGTAGCAGACGGTGTGCGGAACCTTGCGGAAGGCGCGATCAAAAGCGCGCATGCGCCGGCGGATTGTAGAAGCAGAATAGACATATAGCGGAGTGCCGAAACGCTTCGCCAGGAGCTCTAGCGAAATCTGGTCACAGCAGAGGACCGATCCCGTGGATTGGCGACGCAGCAATCCTTTCCACGTCTCACGATAGGAGAAGCCAGGAGGGCGGCCCTGGCGCCGGTTGGCGACCCGACTCACTTGCTCTTTCCAGCTTCGCCCTTGACTTTGATTGCGACTACGGTTTGGTCGTCGAAGGTCTCCACCCCGGCAGCATGCTCGGCTACTGCTTTGAAGAGCGACTGAACCACGCAATCCGCCGAGACTTCAGCGCAGTGAGCCACGATCTCCTCCACCCGATGCCGTCCGAACATGTCTCCAGCCTTGTTGCGTGCGTCAAGAATCCCATCGCTGAAGAACACAAACATCTCGCCGGGCTTGGCTTTGAAGCTGAACTCGTCGTAGTCAGCGTCATCGAACAGGCCGAGTGGCAGACCAGTGGCTTCGATGACTTCAATCTTTCCATCGTGACAGTAGAGGGGACGCGGCAGTCCAGAACTGGCCACCTGCAGAGTGCGGTGGATATCATCCCAGACCGCGTAGATCAGAGAAACAAACTGGCCATCAATTCGGCGCTCTCCAAGCGAGAAGTTCACCGCCGAAAGCATCTCCGCGGGACCGGGCTCGATGGGTGCATGCGAGCGTAGAATTCCGCTGACCAGGGCCGCATAGATCGCTGCAGGAGCGCCTTTGCCGCTGACATCGCCTACCACCATGGCCAGGCGCGACAGCGAATAGGTCATGAAATCATACAGGTCGCCCCCGATCGCTCGGGCAGGAGCGAACTTCGCGGCCACATCGAGGTTCGTGCATGTGGGAAGCGACTGCGGCAACAGCCGGAATTGCAGCTCCCGGGCGAGCGCCAAATCACGTTCCAAGCGCTTTTCCTGGCGCTCAATCTGCTCATAGAGCTGTGCATTTTCGATCGCAATCGCCACCTGGGCCGCCAGCGTGCTCACCGTCCGTTTATGATCATCGGTAAAGAAGCCGCGACGGGTATGCTCCAGATCGAGCACTCCAATGATCTTGTCTTTGTATATCAATGGCGCGGCCAACTCGGAGCGGGTCTCCGGGTTCAGTCGGATATAACGCGAATCCTTGGTCACATCTGGCACCAGCACTGTCTGCTTGTGCTGGACGGCGTACCCCACAACGCCGCTGCCGATTGGGACATCGTGCTTGAGTTGAATGTTCTCCTGAAAACGCAGCGAAAAGCGGTGCTGGAGCTTTTCACCAGCGGCGTCCAGCAGCAGGATGCTGAACATCTGATAATCAATCAGTCGGCTCAGCAGTTCGGCAATGCGCTTGAGCAGTTCGTCCAAATTCAAAATAGAGGTCAGCTCGCGAGCAATCTCATTCAGGAGCATCAACGTGCGGGCCTGACGGGAGGTGCGGGTGTGCAGGCGAGCATTCTCGATACCCACAGCCATCCGTGAAGCAATCAAGGTTAGAAGTCGCTTGTGTTCCTCGTGAAAGTAATCGGCTTGTTGCGCTTCGATATCAATCACGCCGATTAGTCGATTCTTCACAATCAACGGAACAGCCAACTCCGAGCGTACATTGGGAACCGCCGCAATGTACTGTGGGTCCTTGGTGACGTCGCCGACTAGAATCGCCTCTCGCTGCTGGGCTGACAAACCGGTTACGCCGTCCCCCACTTTAATCCGCAGACGCTCGGCCACATGAGCGGGGTAGCCTATTTGAAAACGAACGTGCAATTCTTGCGTCTTTTCATTCAGGAGCAGGATGGCAAAGATCTCGTAGTCGATGACCTTGCGCACCAGTTCGGCCACCCGGCGCAGTGAGGTATCGAGATCGAGTGTGGTGCTGAGTGCATCTGCCACTTCGAGTAGAAGCGGCTCGACTTGTTCCCGCAGATCGGATTGAGTCACAGCCATTTGCAATGTTCCTTAATGATACCAGCCGCACCACAGCTTTCTCGCCACGGAAGTACACCGAGGTGTAATAACTGGAATTGGTTCGGAAAAAGTACGGCGCCCAACGGCGAATAACCAAACCGAGGTCGGCTATCGATCTGTAGTCAGCCCTCCCGCGGCACTATGCAGATATCCGGCAGATTGCGGTAACGTTCCGCATAATCCAACCCGTAACCGACTACAAATTCGTCCGGAATGCTGAATCCCACGTAGTCGGCGTTAATCGCCAGCTTTCTTCTGGAGGGCTTGTCCAGCAGAGCGGCGATGCGGAACGCCTTGGGCTGGTGCGCGAGGAAGAGCTTCTTCAAAAACGTGAGTGTGAGTCCAGTATCCAGAATATCCTCGACCAGAATCACGTTCTTGCCCTTCATAGACTGGTCTACGTCCTTGGTTACCTGAACCTCTCCGGTGGAGTCCCATCCACTCTTCAACTCTTGAGCTGGGCTGGGCCGAACTCCATAACTCGAAACGCCGATAAAATCAAAAGTCGAGTCGAGTTGAACGTGCCGTGCCAGATCGCTCAGGAAAATCGCCGCGCCTTTCAACACGCCGACAAGTATCACCGCCTGGCCGGAAAAATCGCGAGTGATGTCAGCGCCCATTGCCGCCACGCGGTCGGCGATCTGCGCCCGCGAAATCAGAACCTTCAGTTCCGTCATGGCGACTTATATTACTCTCGAGGGCGTGATTCGACCCACAGAAACTCGCTCGCGAGGGTTTATCGAGTCACGCCGTTGCGTCTGCTTGTACTCCTCACTAGAATGCTAGTTCGCCGTCTATAAGCGGGATAAGCATGAACCTCAAAGGCATCAAAATTACCTGGCTCGGTCACGCGACGTTTCGCATTGAGACCCCGGGCGGCAAAACCATTCTGATTGATCCTTGGGTCCTGGGCAATCCAATGTGTCCGGAGAAAGACAAGGACGTCAAGCAAGTCGACGTCGTGCTGTGCACTCACGGGCATGGCGACCACATCGGTGATGCGGTCGAAATCGCAAAGAAACATAATCCGAAGGTCGTCGGCATTCCTGAGCTGTGTGGCTGGTTGGAGAAAAAGGGCGTTAAGCAGACTGCGGCCATGAACAAAGGTGGCACTCAGGCCGTGGGCGACATCAAAGTTACCATGGTCCACGCCGATCACTCCTGTGGGATTCAGGATGGGGATCAGCTGGTTTACGGGGGCGAGGCCTGCGGATATGTCGTCGAATTCTCCAACGGTGTGAAGATTTATCACGCCGGCGATACTAACGTTTTTGGCGATATGCAGATCATCCGCGACCTCTACGCTCCCGAAATTGCCATGCTGCCGATCGGTGATCACTTCACCATGTCGCCGCGCGAGGCCGCCTATGCCTGCAATCTGCTCAAGCCGAAAACCGTTATCCCTATGCACTTTGGCACCTTTTCCGTGCTGACCGGAAGGCCGAGCCAGTTGCAGAAACTTGTGCCGAATATCGAAGTAGTCGAAATGAAACCAGGCGTCACGGTTTCGTAAGATCGGAGACAAATTGGCTAAGAAGAGCGACAACGCCTACTGGCGCATGGGCGGCTTCACCGTCAGCGCTGTCGAAGATTATCTCTACTCCATGCTTCCTCCCCGCGACGAGGTTCTTGCAGAGATCGAAGCTGAGGCCGCAAAGCGAAAGATTCCTATCGTTGGTCCCGCTGTCGCGCGCATCCTTCATCAATTGGCCCTAATGATCGGCGCCAAGACAATCTTTGAGATGGGCTCGGCCGTCGGTTATTCCACCATCTGGTGGGCTCGCGCGGTAGGGGAAGGCGGCCGCGTCATCTACACCGACGGCAACCCTAAGAACGCGACCGAAGCCCGAGGCTATTTTCAGCGTGCTGGCGTCAGCGATCGGATCACCATCAAAACCGGCGACGCGCTAGAGCTTCTTTCGGAGCAGAAACAGGAATTCGACATCATCTTCAACGATGTGGACAAAGATGACTATCCGCGCGTCTTCCGTCTGATCCTTCCGCGCCTGCGCAAGGGGGGGCTGTTTGTTACTGATAATGTCTTATGGAGCGGCAAAGTTGTGCAGAAGAATCCTGACAAGACAACCAAAGCGATTGTTGAATTCAACCGCCTGCTCTACGGCTCGCCCGAGTTTTTCACGACCATTTTGCCGATTCGCGATGGTGTAGCAGTGGCAGTGAAGAGGTAGTCCGGGCTAGCTCAACGCAAGTAGATTCCGGAAATACAAAGTGGCCCGGCGGACGTCTCAGAGCAGGCGTAATCCATCGTCAATGCTCGGATAAGCCAGCGCGGCCAGCAATTCACGCTTCATGCGCGAAGTATCCGCAACACAAGACGTCATGCCGGCGCGGACGATATCTCGGTTCAATGGAGCCGCCGTCCGCAAGACCAACGCTGCGGTTTCGCAGAGACCTCCAGCTACAGGAAAAATCCAGTCGGGCAATCTCAAAGGGCGACGACACTTCCAGTGATCCGCCAGCTTGTCCACAAAATCCTGCAACAGCAACGGGGCGTCATCGCATACTTGATAAATTCCGTGCGCCTGCTCATTCTCAATTGCTGCTTGCAACGCTGCTAAGAAATCTGGCAGAGCGAGCAAATGCACCCACGTCGGCGTTTTCCAAATAGCCATCAGGTGATGCTGAAGCATCCATCGCGCAGCCCTCATCAGCTTGATATTGTCCCCGTACACGATTCCAGCCCGGAACACGACCGGAATCATTGAACTGGTCTCACCGGCCATGATTACGTATCGTTCTGCCTCCAGCCGGGTACGAAAATGAATCACATTGGGAGTTGCGTCGAGTCGCCCGACTGCCGGACGTTGAGGAGTTGTTTCTCCCTCCACATGGGGGAAGCTGACGAGAATGAATTTCTTGACCCCTGCAGTGGTTGCAGCTTCGACTGTGCTTTTCACGTAACCGATGTTCGTCTTTGGCAGAAAGTTCTCAGGCTGGGACGCGAAGAGGACTCCAGCAAGATGCACAATGCAATCGATACCATCACATGCCTGGTTCAGGGTCAGCGGTTGCGCGAGATCCGCTTCCCGAACCGTGACATCGGAGTGGATAACAAGGTCGGACGGCAGCGCTGTTCTGTGCTTTAGAAGAGACAACCGATGAGAGCTCAGCAGGAGATGTCTAGCGGTGCGGGAGCCCAAATCACCCGAGGCCCCGGTGATGAGAATATTCAAGCCGTCTTCTCGGAGCGCATGAAGTTGCGAAAATAAATCATTCCGCCAAAATCAAACAGTCCGTGAGCAATCATTGGCACAAGGAGGTTCTTGGACCAGAGGAAAAACAATCCGAGGTAGAACCCCTGAAAGATGGACCACAAACTGACGACTCGGATGTCTCGCTTGCCGAAGTGTGCCAGCATGAACAGCAATGACGCTGGAATCAGACCCCAAGCCTGCTGCACGAATCCACGGAAGAATATTTCCTCACCGCAGGCCGCTGTCAAACCTCCCAGGACGATCTGCAGTGTGCCAGTCTGAGCGTATTCTTTCGCCAAGGAACCGGTTAACCGTTGAGCGTAGGCCTTGCCTTTCAAGACCGCGTAGCCGTACTGGACCAGCAGAGTCCAGATCGTCAACCAGAATGCGCCTGCAAATCCCAGAATGATCGTTCGGGCTCCAGGTAAGAGTACTAGCGGAAGTCCCTTCCATCGGATACCCCAGTAGCCCAGTCCACCGAGCAGCAAGGTCACTGCGATTTCGAGACTGAGAAACTTCTTGATATAGAAAAGCATGATCTTGATTCGAAGATTTCTGAGTTCCTCTGCAACTCCTAAATCGACTTTACCGGAATTAGCGTCAAATCCTCCACCAGCCCCACTTCCTTCTGCAGGAATGGCTCGGCGTAAGTGATGCCCCCCAACATGCCATAAAAGCGCGCCATTGACTCGATGCGCGCGCGAATTTCGGCTTGGGCAGGGAAGAGGTCCTTGCCCGCCTCCTGATCGCTGAATTGCGATTTGTACGCCATCAGCGCGTGAAAACGCGTTTCGAATTGATCGGTAATGTCTACTACAAAGCTCGGCCGGACGTCGTAGTAGATTGTGGCGTAGAGAATCTTGAACGGCCGGTGTGGGCCGGTTCCGCACTTAATCGCCTCGCTGAAAGAGGAGTGCTGAACGCTGAGCGCTTGGTTCACATCCAGCTTCGCTAATCCAGCAAGAAAGCACGCTTCATACCCCAGCGTTGACGCCTTGTAGTGATCTGGATGCCGCCCTTTCCAGTAGGGAAGAATTACCACTCGCGGCCGCTGTTCGCGAATCACGCTGGCGACCTTGAGCCGGTTGTCCCAGGTGTTCTCGACCCGGCCGTCGGGAATGTCGAGGGCGTGCCGCCAGGAAACACACAGAATCTTCGCCGCCTCTGCTGCCTCCTGCGCTCGCTCATCAGCTGTACCACGCGTCCCCATCTCACCCTGGGTCAGATCAAGTATCCCGGTGCGATGGCCGCGTTGCGCCATTTTCAGCAGCGTCCCGCCGCAGGTCTGCTCCACGTCGTCACGATGAGCAGCGATGGCGAGAATGTCGAGCGAAGAGGTGGACATAATCGGCTCCCGGCAAGGCGATTTTGTGTGGCACTGAGCTTAACCTAACTAGATGTTTTTAATGTAGTTTTACCTACATAATTTACATGTACACGATATATGTGTACCATGTAGTAGTGATTACGTCCTTTGCGGATTCAACGACTGAGGACATCTACAACGGCAGCAATACGAAAATGGCGAGAAAGGTCGATAGGCGCATCTGGCCTGTGCTGGTTCGAAAACTGGACATCCTCAATGCGGCTACAGCTCTAAACGACTTGAAGAGTCCAGGAAACCAACTTGAAAGGCTGAAGGATGACCTGGCGGGTGACTGGAGCATTCGGGTGAATGATCAATATCGAGTCATTTTCCAGTTTAGTGGCGGGAACGCAACGAATGTTCGCTGTCAAGATATTCATTGATGGATAGGACGAGGAAAAAACATGGCAATTCCCAAAGAGCGCATTGCAACGCATCCAGGAGAAGTGCTCCTGGAGGAATACATCAAGCCGCTGGGTCTGACTCAGGCGAGCTTGGCGAAGGAATTAGACATTTCGACGAATCGCCTGAACGAGTTGGTCAGAGGGAAAAGAGGGATCACTGCCAATACAGCTCTACGACTTGCCCGCCGATTCGATACGTCGCCTGAGTTTTGGATGAACCTTCAGTCGGCTTACGAGCTAACCGAAGCGCGTGCGTCAATGGCTTTCCAGGTTAGCTAAAGCTTGGTTGAGCGTGAAAGGCACGACGAACTTCAGTCCAGGTTGCCCTGCTCTAGGACAACGTTCTCTCGCACGATCAAGCGGTGTGCCGCCATCTCTTTAAGTGCGGGCAGTACGCGGTTCACGTGCTCGTCGGTATCCACGAAAGTGATGACCACAGGAAGCTTGCCGCCTGCATCCACCAAGTGTGTGGTTTCGACCTTGTGGCGTCCTAGGAATCCCGCCACGGCGTGGACCGCCGCCGCCCCGTACACGTTCTCCTTGCGCAGATAATTGAGAATCTCGATGTGCAATGGCCGATGATGCCACTGGTCGGCTTCATTCAGGTAGATAGTAACTTGGACGGCCATTGCGTCTGGCATTCTACAGCACCCGCGCCAGCGCCATGCCAGCCAGCGCCGCGCCCAGGCACAACAAATTGTTGCTCAGAATGTTGGTGAACAAGAGAAGCCATTGTCCCTGCTCGAAATAGGCCATGGTTTCGAACGCGTAGCTGGAGAACGTAGTGAACGAACCGCAAAAGCCCACCACTACCAGCAGGCGCCAACGCGGATCGGCTAGCACTCGCTCCGTAGTCCAGATGACAAAGAAGCCGACGATAAGGCTTCCCGCGATGTTGATAAGTAGCGTGCCATAAGGGAAGACGGGTCCCAGCAGGCGGGCAGCGTAGCGGCTCACAAGGTAACGGGCGTTGGCGCCGACAATCGCGCCCAGGGATATGGCGAGGATATCGTTTATCGGTAGACCAGGCACGATGGAGCTCTCCCTACATAGTTGTAGGAGTTATCAGCCTGATGGTGACTCCGTAAGCGCAGGCGGTTATGGCGAACTCCATCGCCGTGACAAGTCATTTTTACCACAAGGTACGCAGAGGAGCACATAGGGAAAGCTGAGCGAGGACGCAGAGAACTAGCCTGCACGGGCGAGACGCCCGCGTCTACATTGACTAGCTTTTTCGTTCGACCAGAAAGCGAGCCAGGGATTTGAGGTCGGCCGCACGAGAGCCGAAGCTGGTCAGCGAGGAAAGCGCCGCTTCCACCAGCGCATCTGCTTTTTTCAGCGATTCTTCCACGCCGAATAGCGCCGGATAGGTTGCCTTCTCCGCTGCGGTATCTTTGCCTGCGGTTTTACCTAACTGTTCGGAGGTTTGGGTGACGTCCAGGACGTCATCGACGATCTGAAACGCCAGTCCAATTGACTGTCCAAACGATCGCAAGTTGGCGACACCACCATCATCCGCTCCTGCAAACAATCCCCCACTGACCACGCTGGCAGTAATCAGAGCGGCGGTTTTCGCGCGGTGAATATACTCCAGCATTTTGAGATCAGGTTTGCTGTGCTCGGCTTCCAAATCGACGACCTGGCCGCCGATCATGCCGTTCACGGTGCCTGTCCCACGTGCGATTTCCCCGACGATACGTACTCGCGCTTCCGCCGGACAACGCAAGCGCGCCAGGGTTTCGTACGCTTGCGTTTGCAGCGCGTCGCCCGCGAGAATGGCGACGGCTTCGCCGAAGACTTTGTGGCAGGTGGGCCGTCCGCGTCGCAGGTCGTCGTTGTCCAGTGCTGGCAGGTCGTCGTGAATCAAGGAATAAGTGTGCAGCATTTCCAGCGCTGCGCCCAGGTCTTCGATGCCAGCGGGAAGGGAACCGGCGACCATGCGGCCGGCTTCCATGCACAGAATGGGTCGCAACCGCTTGCCTCCGGCAAACACACTGTGGCGCATCGCTTGATGAATGGAAGCTGGATGCTCCGTCGCCGCAGGCAACAGGCGCTCCAATGCCGCATCCGTGAGGACGCGGCCTTTTTCCAGAGTGTCGCTGAGCATTAAGGTCTGAGTATAACAATCTCGTAAACTGTAACTCGCGCGGCGAGCGTCTGAATCAAACGGAGAGCTTGGCTACAAAAGCAAAGGACGCCCACTTGGGCGTCCTTCCTGGTTTTAGTGCGCAATTACGCTGCTAAGGATTGTGATCGCGACGCGCTACGCATCACCGCCGTGAGAATGCCCCGGGTATCCTGCGAAGGGCAAATGTCGGCCGCGCCAGCGTTCAGCGCTGCCGTCCACATCTCTTCGTCGGCCAGTCGGTGAGTGCAGACAATGGAGACTCCGGGAAATTCGCGGGCTAGCCGTCCCACCTCGGAGATGGAGGCGATCTCCATGTCGAGAATCGCAACCTCGGCATGATGTTTCGCGATGTTTGTCCGAAATTCGTCCAGGGACCGCGTAGACCGCACCGAATGGAACGAATTGCGTAAGGAAGCGGCCAGGCATTGCACCAGCCCTGGATCGCTTTGTAAGAGAACAACACTGGAAGACTGCATACTTTCCTCTGAGTTTCACCGTCGTCAACGGCACGACTCGCTGCCGCAGTTTCCATTAGAACGGACACCGCGGCAGACATTAAATATTTACGAGCGACGACGAAGGCCCGTGCCTACCTTCGGCTCGGGGCCTTTTCAGTCAGAGACTCGAACGGTTCAGCCTGGAGCTTGCCATTTTGCTTCAGCAGAATTTCCACTTTACCTTCCGCTTCTTCCAACTCTTTGCGGCAGGCCGCGGAAAGCTGCATTCCCTCCTCGAAAAGCGTCAGAGATTTTTCCAGGGGCACTTCCCCTTTCTCCAGTTCATGCACAATCTTCTCCAGACGCTGGAGGCATTCTTCAAATTTGGGCAACTGGAAGCTCCTGCGCTTATTTTAGTCCACTTGGGACAACTGTGCGTCAAGAGAAAAAACTTTACGGTGAGATATTGCCAGTTCCTAAACGGTCGCCCGCGAAGTACCCAGAGCCTCCAGCACATCCACGGCCGAGGTGTAGCGCCCCTGGGGTGCGCTGATCTGGGCTCCCTGGACCATTTGGCGCACCGCTATCAGCATTTCCCGAGCGATGAGGATTCCCTCCTCGCGCGCCGCTTCTGGGGTCTTGGCCCGGGCCATACGTTCCAGGATCGCATCGGGCACCGACACCCGGAGCTCATTCTTCATGAACTCAGCATTCCGGACGCTCACCAGCGGCCAGATTCCAGCAACCACGGGAATCCGGCAATGCTCGATGCGCCGCAGGAAGGTTTCCAGCAGAGAAAGATCAAAGACGGGTTGAGTCACGGCGTACTCCCCTCCCGCTTCCACCTTGTATTCGAAGCGCCGAATCTCCTCATCCAAGTCGCTCAGCCCAGGATTGGCGCCTACGCCGATCACGAACGCGGTGCCGGCGCCGATCGGATTGCCGCCAATGTCGAGCCCCCGGTTCAGGTTGTGTACGATATTCACTAAGCCGATGGCATCGACGTCAAACACTGCCGTGGCGTCCGGATAGTTGCCCATTTTGGGAGGATCGCCGGTGATGCAGATCAGGTTGCGAATACCGGTCGCCGCCGCTCCCAGCAGATCCGACTGAATACACAGCACGTTACGGTCCCGGCAGGTATAGTGCAGGATCGCCTCAATTCCAACCTCCTGCTGGACCAGGAGTGACAGAGCCTGATTGCTCATGCGGGCCGAGGCCCGTGGGCTGTCAGGAATGTTGATGGCGTCTACGCCCACCGACTTTAGGAAACGAGCCCCTTCCAGCTCTTTGTGAATGTCTGTTCCCTTGGGGGGAACAATCTCGACCATGGTCACAAACTCGCCGGCTGCCAGCTTGGTACCCAAACCGGAACGCCTCTCGAGCGGCAGAGTAGGAGTGGAGGCGGGTGTGGCCTGGCCGCTTGCTTTTGCTGAGGATACCTTCGAGCGGGCTTCTCCAACCCTTAGGGCGGACTTCATTACCCGGATATGCTCGGGAGTCGTCCCGCAGCATCCGCCCACCAATCGCACGCCCGCGGCGATGAACTTGCGGGCATAGCTGGCCATGTATTCCGGTGAACAAAGATAGATGTTTCGGCCTTCGACGGACCGCGGGATACCGGCGTTGGGCTGCGCGGATAAGGGAAGGGAACTGACGGCGCGCACACGCTCGATCGCGTCCAGCATGTCCACAGGACCCACGCTGCAATTGCAGCCAATGACATCCGCGCCCCATTCGGCCAGCCGGGGAGCAAAAGTCTCCGGAGTCGAACCGTCGAGACAGTTTCCGTCCTCATCGATGGTGACCTGCGCCACCACGGGAATCTGGGGGTTTACATCCCGGGCAGCCAGGAGCGCCTGGTGCAGCTCTTCGAGGTAACCGAACGTCTCCAGCATCACCAGGTCTATCCCACCTTCAACCAGGGCGGCGATCTGTCCGCGGAAGGCAGCGCGGGCTTCTTCGAACGAAGTCTTGCCCAGGGGTTCGATCCGTATTCCTAAGGGACCGACCGAACCGGCCACCCAAACGTCGAAACTCTTGGCCGCTTCCCGCGCCAGCCGTGCGCCGGCAAAATTGATGGCATGCACCTTGTCAGCCAGGCTGTGGCGGGCGAGTCTGACAGAGCTTCCCCCGAAAGTATTGGTTTCAATGATCTCCGCGCCCGCCTGCAAATACTCATGATGAACGCTCCGAATCAGCTCGGGCTGGGAGACATTCAGCTCGTCGTAGCAGCGATTGATGAAAATCCCCTTGGCATACAGCAGCGTGCCCATAGCGCCATCGCAAAGCACCGGGGACTTATTGAGGCGAGCCAGTAAATCAGCAGCCATAGTGTTTGAGAATACAAGATGAGGGCTGATTTTGCATCACTCTCGCGGACTTCGATGAGTGCGGAAATTGATCGCAACCGGCTCTGTTATAATCCCACCTTTTGCATCTAAATCTCCATCCTTCATCCTCTTCGGAGTCCCGGGTTTGAACAGAACCTTGATTGCAATTGCCGTGCTCATAGCGAGTGGTGTGGCGATTGTTTCCTGTGGAAGTTCCTCCAAACAAACGAGAACCAGCGGCCTGAGATTTCGTGCCTTTGTTTCGAATCCATTGCAGCCGACCGCGTTGGGTAGCGCGCCGGTTCTGAATATCGTGGACGCGACCCTGGATCAGCTTTCTACGGCGACGGTTTCGCTGACCAATGACCCCGGCCTCGTGGCACTGTTTCCCTCAAAGCGCTTCACCTTGGTTTTCAGTCCCACGGACAACTCCATCGCCGAAATTGATAATGCACAGGAAGCCGTGGCGTCGGGTACCACTGGCAGTAACTTGGGCCGCATTGTGCTCCCTGGGCCGACGGAAAGTATGCTGGTGGGCACCGACAACGGCACCGGGTACGTTGCCGTGCCCATCGCTCCGGTAACAGGACAGCCCCCAGGCGCGGTTGAAGTCTTGAACTTGTCGACCGGCGGCATTACCGCCACCCTACCCGTCCCCAATGCCCGCTATATCGTCCAAAGCCACAATGGCAGCCGACTCCTGGCGTTTGGCGACAACTCCGACATCGTTACCGTTATTAATCCGAGCTTGATTGGAAACAGCATGGATCCCCGCAAAATCGTCGGCGGTTTCGATCATCCCGTGTGGGGCGTTTTCAGTACTGACGATTCCACGGCATACATCCTGAGTTGCGGCGCCGAATGCGGAGGAACCTCGGCTTCGATAACTCTACTTGATATGACCACGAACGCTCTCGGAACTTCCATACCGGTTTCTGCCGCTACTATTGGCCTCCTTAACGGCAACAGCTTATATGTAGCCGGCACCCCGTCCGGCACGGCTTGCGGCAATTGCGGCACGCTGCAGGTAGTGGATGTTAAGGCAGCCACTGCCGCGCCTCCAATCAGGATCACTGATGGCTACCACTACCGCATGGAACTGGGTGCCAATGGGCAACTCTTTGTTGGTGCGCGCACGTGCAGCAGTGCCTGTCTGTCGATCTTCAATACCTCTAACTCCGCCGCCGTGATTCCCTCGCAAAGCGGCGACGTGACCGGAATCCAACCGATCAGGAATCGGAACGTTGTGTACGTGTGTCAGAACGGAGGCTTGCTCATTTACGACACGACCACCGATATGCTGCAGAGCACGCAGGTCACGATCCGCGGGCAAGCTGTGGACGTGAAATCGGTGGATTGAGAGAAGCAGACCTCGGACCTCAGACTCCGGACCTCATGTCTGAAGTCCGAGGTCTGAAGTCCGAGGTCTGAGGTCCGATTTACTTTCCTGGCTCCAGCAACAGTTTGTGTGCTCGGGCTCGTTCCATGGCGGGCGCCGAAAAAGGCAGCGTGAAAGTGATGCCGTCATACCACGCTTTCCATTGATCCATGTAATAGGGACTGAGGAAATTTCCCGCTTGCCCCGTCACCAAA
>DATKEN010000153.1:0-2824 GCA_035512155.1 Terriglobales bacterium
CTGATTTCGCCACGATACGCTTTGGCCTTACTCAAGAATTGTTTGGAAGAAGGGAAGATCGAGAACATGAGTTTGCGGGCCTTCCTCTCCCGTCAGGTGGTCACTCCGGAGGGAATTCGGCGGGCCGCCATCGTCGTAGAAGGCGGAAAGATCCGATCAGTCATTCCTCCGAACCAGGTGCCGGTCGACATCGAGGTGCAAGACTTCGGGAACGCAGCCGTTCTTCCCGGACTAGTGGATTCGCATGTGCATATTAACGATCCCGGACGAACAGAGTGGGAAGGGTTCTATACAGCAACGCGCGCCGCTGCCGCAGGTGGCTACACCATGCTGGTGGACATGCCGCTGAATTGTTTGCCGGCAACCACGTCGGTGGCTGCACTTGAGGTGAAGCGTCAAGCTGCACAAGGCGAGTGCTGGGTCGACTGGGCGGCTTGGGGTGGCATAGTGCAGGGCAACGCGGAAAACATTGAAGCCCTGGCGGCGGCAGGTGTGAGGGGGTTCAAATGCTTTCTCGTTCATCCCGGGATCGATGGCTTCACCATGGTTGGCGAAGAGGACTTACGGGCAGCGTTGCCCCATGTTGCGGGAACTGGGTTGCCACTACTGGTGCACGCCGAGCTCGCGACACCGATCGACGCGGCTACACAACATTTGGCCGGTGCTGATTGGAGAAGTTACGCAACCTATCTGCAATCAAGACCTGATGAGGCAGAGCTGGCGGCGATCCGGATGACGCTGTCACTTTGCCGCGAATACGATTTCCATCTGCACATTGTCCATCTCTCAACCAGCAAGGCGCTCGGCGATTTACGCGCCGCACGCGCTGAGGGGCTTGCGGTGAGCGTGGAAACCTGTTCGCATTACCTGCATTTGACCGCCGAGGACATCGCTGACGGAGCCACGCTGTGCAAGTGCGCGCCGCCAATCCGCACCCGCGAAAACCGCGAAGCTTTGTGGCAGGGCCTTCGGGATGGAGTCATCGATCTGGTAGCCACTGACCACTCTCCCTGTCCGCCGGCCCTTAAGCAGCTCGAGGACGGAAGCTTCAGGACCGCATGGGGCGGTATCTCGAGCCTTTCCGTCGCGCTTCCCGTGATGTGGACCGAGGCCAGCCGGCGAGGATTTACGCTCAGGGATATTGTGCGTTGGATGGCAGAGGGCCCAGCCAAACTGGCGGGGCTCCTTACGCGAAAGGGTCAGATTGCAGAGGGATACGACGCCGACCTGGTCATATTTGACCCGGATAGCGAGTTCGTGATCAGGGAGGATAAGTTGCATTATCGTCACCCCGTCTCTCCCTATCTGGGAGAAACCGTGCGTGGAGTAGTGAAGGCCACCTATCTGCGCGGGCAGCTCGTATTTCAGGAAGGCAGGTTTCCCGGCGAGCCCTTCGGTCAAGAGTCCCGCCCGTAGCGGAGACTCCTGGTGCGATAATCAATCGATGAAAAATGATTGCATTGTGGGTACATCAGTTCCACGCAAGGAGGGACGCGACAAAGTTACTGGCCGAGCGCAATACATCGATGACATGACGCTGCCGAACATGCTCTACGGTGCTACTGTTCGCAGCCGCGTTCCGCGCGGCAAGATTAAAAAGATAACTTTTGGCTCGGGAATCGCATGGAACGAGTTTGTTGTTGTGTCTGCAAAAGATATCCCGGGAAGGAATTACATCGCTCTGATCGTCGACGATCAACCATGTCTGGCGGATGGGATTGTGAACCATTCCGAGGAACCGATTGTCCTGTTGGCCCATCCGGACCGGCATATGCTCCCCAAGGCCATTGATGCGATCTCGATCGAATACGATCCACTTCCTGCCGTGTTCACGATCGAAGAAAGCGAGAGTAGCGCCCAAATCATTTGGGGAAAGAACAACACTTTCAAAACCTATTTGGTCGAGAAGGGCGATGTTGATGGCGTCTGGGGAAAAGCTGACTACATCGTTGAAGGCGAATACCGCACGGGGGCGCAGGAGCAGCTGTATATCGAAAATAATGGGATGATCGCCACCTACGATCCAGAGCAGGGCGTCACGGTGTGGGGCTCACTCCAGTGTCCGTACTACATCCACAAGGCTTTGATGGCGCTGTGCGACTTGCCGGCGGACAAAGTTCGAGTGGTGCAAGTGGAGACTGGAGGTGCTTTTGGCGGCAAGGAAGAGTATCCGTCAATGATTGCAGGACATGCGGCCCTTCTGGCAATCAAATCCGGACGGCCAGTGAAAATCATTTACGACCGCATGGAAGATATGGCAGCTACCACCAAGCGGCATCCCTCGCGGACGCGCCATCGCACCGCCGTGACCAAAGACGGAAAAATCCTAGGCGGCGAAATTGAATTTGCGATTGACGGCGGCGCGTACACCACGCTGTCGCCGGTAGTCCTTTCGCGAGGCACAATTCATGCCGGCGGCCCTTATCATTGGCCCAGTGTTCGAATTCGCGCTAAGGCCATGGCCACCAATGCACCGCCCCACGGCGCCTTTCGCGGCTTCGGAGCGCCGCAGAGTTTGTTTGCTATGGAACGGCACATGGAGCGCATCGCGCAGGTGGTGGGACTGTCCTCTATTGAAATCCGGCGGCGGAATTTCTTGAAGCCTGGACAGACAACCACCACTGAACAAACCATCCGCGAAGACATTGATCTGGAGAGACTTCTCGACCGGGCATTGGAGCTCTCGGACTACCACTCGAAGAAGAAGCGTTTCTCAAAAGAGAATCGAATGGGAACAAGCAAGAAGGGAATCGGCGTTGCAGCCTTCTTGCATGGCGCGGGCTTCACGGGGTCCGGGGAGCGGAATCTGAGCTCTGTGGTTGAC
>DATKEN010000154.1:0-4130 GCA_035512155.1 Terriglobales bacterium
AGGGATCAGCTGTGTTTTTGACTAACGACTGCCGCGGAGAAAGCGTTCCATGCTGCCAACATCCCCAGACCGCCGATCGATGAGACGTTTCGACATGCGATTGCCCGCCGCCATTCGTCTCAACGGCGATGGCGCGAACGAATTCCTCACCGAAACCCAGAACGTCAGCGCGCGCGGCGTCTTCTTTTACCTTGATCGCGCGGTCGCTTCCGGCTCCCGCATCGAAGTCACTCTCACGTTTCCGCCACACGTCACGCTGACCGATCCCGTCCGGGTGCGTTTCGCCGCCCGCGTCATCCGCGTGGAAACGCCGCTGCCCTCTGCGCGTATCGGGATCGCAGCCGTCATCGAGGAGTACGAGTTCCTGCGCACTACACCGGCGTCGGATTTTGCTTCTATGCCGCAGGCATGGAAAATGAATCCTGACCCACAATGACTTGGGGCTTCCGCAAAGATTTTTGAGGGGTCAGGGAGGTACTGATTAACTCTCGATGCAGATGACCTCAGGGGCTGAAGCCCGCAATTCTCGGGCTGTGAGCGGACGGCCTGAAGGCCGTCCCTTTCAAAGCAGCCGTCCCTTTCAAAGCACAGCAGACTTTCCTTAGATCTTCTTGTTGAGTTCGTCCACTTCTTTTTTCAGGCGGGAATACCTGCGAACCACGGTGATGAGGTAGACAATGTGGATCGTCCAGGTCGCTGCGTACGCCGCATAGAGGAAATTCATCGGAGGGCGCTCCTCGGCTCCAGCAAGGCTTCCAGAGCTTGCGTTTCTTCCACCTCGCGCTTAGTCCGCTCCAGTCGATAGCGCGACCAGCACACCAGAAACGCGAAACACAAGAACGCCACCCAGTTGATCAGCAGCACGCGCAGCATGCGAGGATCAATCGACCCTCCGCCCCCAACCACTGGCTGCGGATGCTGGGTGCGGAAGAACCAGATCGAAAAGTACACCAGGGGTACGTCCAGCGCGCCGAACACCGCCAGCGCCGCTGCCAGCACGGGTGTCTGTCCGCTTGACGAAAAACGCCGCAACACCAGATAACTCACATAGATCAGCCACAGCACCAGGGTCGAAGTAAGGCGCACGTCCCACGTCCACCAGATACCCCACACCGGCCTCGCCCACAATGGCCCGGTCACCAGAACCACCGTGCAAAAAACCACACCCACTTCCGCGGTGGTCAAGGCCAGCATGTCGGTCTGCTGCTCTGAAAACAGTCTTTTGATCAAAAAATACAATCCGACGAACGCAATTCCCGTAGTCACTATCGACGATGGGTAAACTCCCGCAGGCAAAAGCGTCCGGAACGCATACGGCGCAATACACACCAACACGCCCAGCGCGATCACTACCCAGTTCGCAATCGTGTCCGTCTTCGGATCTCGCCGGACCAGATACTGGATCGATGCCAGGAAGTTAATGAAGAACAGCAGAAACGCCGTCCACGCCGAGGGCACGTGATAATAAAAAATCCGCTGCACATCGCCCATGGTCTGTTCGGTCGGGGCCACGACCAGCGCCTGGTACAGCGCATAACTCAGCAGTGCCGCTGTCAGCAATCCGAGAATGGGAAAAGCTTTCTTCATTCCGCGTGTAAGACCGTTCCAAATAAGGCCAGACAGCCAGTAGTAAACACCACATCATAGGTCGCGAGCAATACGATCCAGAACTTAGCCGAAGTAGACGGATCGCCCACCAGAATCGTCGTGGTCGCTTCCACCATCGATAGTAACGCCGGGATCGTGATCGGGAAAAGTAAAAGGGGCAGCATGATTTCGCGACTCCTCGTCCGCAGCGACATCGCCGCAAAGAAAGTCCCATTCACCACGATTGCCCACGTTCCCAAAATTGCCACCGGAATCAACTGCCACGCCGGACCAAGCACCCGCAGCTTGTAAAAAACTATGAACAGCGGGGTCATCAGCGTTTCCAGCACACTTACAAAGATGAAGTTCCCCAGCGCTTTGGCTACAAATAATGAGTTGGCGGGCGCGGGTGAAACGCGATACGCGTCCAGCACCTGGTTCCGCAACTCCCGTGCCCACGTCTGGTTGAGTGCGACCACCGCCGCAAACAGGAACGCCACCCACACCAGTCCGCCCGCAATCTGGCGCGATTCCTCCGCCTCCGGGTCAAACGAGAAGCTGAAAACCACTACCACCAACAGCGCAAAAAAAAGCATGGAGTTGATGGCGTCCTTCGATCGCCACTCCAGCTGCACATCCTTCGTAAGCGTCGCCCAGGTGATTCCAGTCGGCGCACTCATGCCGTCTCCATGAACGTTAAATCCCGGGTGCGATTGACAATCTGTCCCGCATCCATCCAGATGAACTCATCCGCTGCGCCTTCGAGCAGCGATGCCTGGTGCGTCACCACGAAAATCGTCTTCCCTTGATCGCGCATGCCGCCCAGCAGTTTCACCATCTCCCGCGCCGAGCGAATGTCTACGTTCGAAAAGGGCTCATCCAGCAGAAGAATCCTGGGATCATTCAGCAGCGCCCGCGCCAGCGACATCCTCTGCCGCATTCCCTGCGAGTACTGTCCAACTGGCCGCTCCAATGCCGGATCCAGTCCCACAGCCGCGATGACCTGCGCACAGCGCGCCTCATCCTCAAGCCCGTAAAGCCGCGCGAAGTAGCGCAGGTTTTCCATGCCGGTCATTTCGTCATAGAGCAGCGAAGGATGCGCCATGTAACCAAACTCCCGGCAGACTTCCCGCGGATTTTTCTTGCCCAGAATGGAGATTTCGCCGCGTGTGGGCGGGACCAGACCAGCAAGGATGCGGAGCAACGTCGTCTTTCCTGCGCCGTTGTCGCCCAGGATGCCATAGAACCGGCTGGCTTCAAATGACGTACTCACGCCCCGCAAGGCGGCGAAGCGTCCGAACTGTTTAACTAGATTGGTAACTGCAATGATGGGATTCGTCTGCGCCGTGTTGGGCTCGTTCACAGTCGGATGTGGGAGAAGCCAACCGCGTGCTACAGGGTGACGCCCTTGGAATCCTGCGTCTCGGTCATGGTCTTAGGGGGCGCCGTATTGGGAGTACCTGTCGCAGGATCACCCGGCTTGGCCGGCGCATACTTCGAAGCACACTTCGCCTGTAGCCCCTTGGCATGGAAAACGCCGTCTTTGCCAAAGCTGCCTTCCGCGAGCGCCTGCGAGTTGTCCTTAAACGTGTCTGGTGGTGGCTCTGTACCGGCATAGCTCACCGGCAGACTCAAGTCCTGCTCCACCAGAATGAAATCCACATGCGTGCCGCTGCGCTTAATCGATCCTGCCTGCACATTGCCCGCCACGCGAAGCCGCTTGGTGTAAGCACTGTCGCCAAGCCCCCGCAGCTCTTTGATCGTGACGTAATAGCTCTTGCTCTCTTGCACCCCGGTGTAGGCAAGATAGCCCAGCATCATCAGGATCAGAACCGTAGCGCCGCCGAATTTCAGGTATTTGCTGCTTTCGCTCGACATAAGGATTTCCCCGAGGCTTGTACCCAACTTTACGCGCAGCCCGTGTCCGGGTCAAGACACAATCGGGCAAGAACCCGGTTGCCCATTCCGCGCAAACTACAGAATTAAAATGATTAAACCGGCGCATCGGGTCAAATTGCACCTCCCGTTACTGCTAGAATGCCGGTACTTCAAGGCTTGTGATTCGGAGCGTCAGAGAGGAATCTGCTGAGCCCGCCGGGCGTCAAAGAACGAGATTCCTCGTTGCACTCGGAATGACAAGTTCACATTATTTCGAGGTCACATTTTTTCGAGTTCACATTTTTCGAGGTCACATTTTCGAGTTCACATCTTTCGAGGTCGCTCTGCATGATTCATCCTTGGCACGACGTAACTCCCGGCGACAAGCTTCCCGCCGAGTTCAGCAGCGTGATTGAAATCCCGTTTGGTTCGAGCGTGAAGTACGAGCTGGACAAAGCCAGCGGGCTCATCAAACTCGATCGCGTGCTGTATTCCGCCGTCTACTACCCCGCGAACTATGGATTCATTCCGCAGACTCTCGCTGAAGACGACGACCCTCTCGACGTACTCGTACTGTGCCAGGAAGCCGTCGTCCCGCTAACCATCATCCACGCGCGCGCCATCGGGTTAATGACCATGCTCGATTCCGGCAAGCAGGACCATAA
>DATKEN010000155.1:0-3237 GCA_035512155.1 Terriglobales bacterium
ATTGGAGCAAACGAATAACCCGAAGGACTCTTGCCAGCGAACCCCGCAATTAGTTCGATGGCTTCGTCGTTCAGGGCTTGCATGAAGTTGGATTTTACATAGGTGCGACGGCCCGGCGGGAAGAAAGGTTGGAACATGCCCTGGATCTGGACGTAGCTCATGACCTGTATCGCGTCGGTAATTGGCGAACCGAATTTGCGGAGTGGTTGCAACACTCTCTCGCCTTCTGACATGGAGGATCCGCAATAACACACAACGACCGCGAACACCGGTGTGCCATCCGGAAGATTTAAGCCCGCGCCCTGGAGCACCACTTCGTCGGGAAGAGTTTCAGCGAACTCGCGGCAGAAGAGGAGTACCTCTTTCGTCTTCGACAAGGGATAAAAGACAGCGCCGCCCAGCACGGGACCGACCTCATGCAGCCGGTATTCGAGGGAGGTTGCGATGCCAAGGTTGCCGCTGCTGCCTCGCACGCCCCAGAAGAGATCACTGTTTTCGGAATCATTAGCCGACAGCAGGCGGCCGTCGGCGGTGACGACATCGACTCCGATGACGTTATCCAAGGCTAGACCGTACATGGCCATGAGGTTGCCGAAACCGCCACCAAGCGTAAGACCCGAAATGCCCGTATCTGGAACAACCCCCAGCGTGGTGGCCAGACCGAATGCCTGCGTTTCACGATCAAACTCGCCGAGCTTTAGGCCTGCTTCGGCTCGGACGGTCTTCTTGAGCGGATCGACGCGGATCCCTTTCATTGCGGAGAGATCAATCATCATGCCCGCTTCGCAAACGGATTTTCCCGCTACGCTGTGTCCGCCGCCACGGACCGAAACAACCACATCTTGCTCGCGGGCGAAACGCACGCACGCGATTACGTCGGCGGCACTGGCACAGCGCGCGATGATGGCGGGACGACGATCAATCATCGCGTTGGGAACGGTACGAGCTTGCTCATAGCCGAGATCGCCGGGAGAAAAGGTTGGTCCGCGAAGTGAGGACTTCAGCTGCCGAACGGCGGTATCTGGGATCATGGACACCCCCTAGTCTGACGCACTGAATCAAGAATGACGTTTAGACCGTCGCACTAAGGCAGAAAGAAAGTCCTCAAGAAACTATCAAATTTTCAATAGAATACCCGGCTATGAAGGCACCTGGATTCCCCGCATATGAGTTTGGACCATATCGCCTTGATGCGATTGGGCGCAGCCTCAGGTGCGGGGCCGAAGCCGTCGCCTTGCCGCCAAAGGCGGTGGATGTTCTCGCCGAACTAGTCAAGCGCCCCGGGGAAGTCGTTGGGAAAGAAGAGCTAATGGCGACGGTTTGGCCAGAAACGTTCGTGGAGGAAGCCAATCTGAACCAGATGGTCTTCCTTCTGCGGCGGGCGCTCGGCGCAAAAAATGGCAGCGAATACATCCATACTGTTCCGCGGCGCGGGTATCGGTTTGGCGGCGCGGTGCGCACAGTCGAGATTCCATGCAGCATCGACTCCATTGCGGTTCTTCCGTTGATCAATTTGAGCGGAAATCCAAGCCAGGAGTACTTCGCCGATGGGATCACTGAAGCTCTGATTACTGAATTGGCAAAGATAGGCAGCTTGCGTGTGGTTTCCCGCACGTCCGTTATGCGATACAAAGGCGCGGCTGAACCTGTTTCGCAGATCGCTCGTGCGTTGCGGGTCACCGGGATTCTGGAAGGCTCAGTAGTGAAATCGGACGATCGCGTGCGTATCACGGTGCAGCTGATTCATGCCGGCAGCGATCAGCATATCTGGACCGAAGTGTACGATTGCGCGATGGCCGACGTGCTGGAGATGCAGAGCAGAGTGGCACGCGATGTTGCCGCAGGAATTCGCACGCAACTCAGCCGCGAAGAGAAAACGCGGTTGACGGTAAGCCGCAAGGTGGATCCCGAAGCTTACTCGCTGTATTTGAAGGGACGATACTTTGCACGAGTTCTGACGGAAGACGGGCAGCGCAAGGCGATCCTTCATTTTCAAAGGTCGATCCAATGCGATCCCGACTATGCGCCTGCCTTCGCGGGATTGGCGGAGTGTCTGATCGAGCTAGCTTATTTCTTCGGGATGAACCCGAAAAAGGCGTTTGAGGAGGCCAAGCCAGCAGCGCTGAGAGCTGTGAGTCTGGACGAGGGGTGCGCCGAAGGCCACGCTGCACTAGGGCTGTTGCGGTTGCTGGATGATTGGGATTGGCAGTCGGCAGACGAGGAGACGCTGCGTGCGATCGAACTCGCACCGGGCGATCCCTACGTCTACTGGAAGCGTGGAGTTTTATTAAGGTATGCGGGGCGCTACGATGAATCCGTTTCAGTGCATCTCCGTGCCGAGCAGCTTGACCCTCTCTCGATTGTTGCAATCCTGGAAGTAGGATTTGCGTTTTATTACGCAAGGCGATTTGGCGAAGCAAGCGCACAGATGCAAAAGGCGATAGAACTCGAACCTGGGTGGGACCAACTTTATTTTGGTCTCGGCCTGACGCTGCTTCAGTAGCAACAATTTGCGGAGGCGATCACCGCACTTCGAGCCGCGGTGCAAAGAGAACCGGGCAATGTATTTTCTATGGCGTCATTGATTTACGGACTGGGGCACGCAGGCCAAAAGAAAGAAGCAAAGCAGCATTTGGATCAGCTGTTGAAGGAGTACGAATACGTGCCGTGCTGGTTCTTGGCTATGGCCTGGGTTGGCCTGGACGAAGGAGGGCGGGCCCTGGATGCCCTGGAACGGGCTTTTCGCGATCACGAACCCTGCATGGTCAGCCTGAAAGTAGACGCCATCTTTGATCCTCTGCGAGAAGAACCGCGTTTCAAAGAGATGGTTCGCGGCGTCGGGCTGGAACCGTGATTGAACGTGAGTGTTTTCGAAGCCGCAGGCTCCCGAATCACGGGCAACCCTGAAGTAAACGGGATGAGGTAAGAGTTGCCGACCATCCGGCCAGAACATTGGACCGCGTTGACTTGGGATGGCCTGCTTTCTATCATGGCCCTGTGATGCCGGATTCCCAGTCAAGCCTGGAGCAAGCGATTTGCCACTACCACATCCTGGAAAAGCTCGGTGGCGGCGGCATGGGTGTGTGCGAACGCTAGAAATTGTGAAACGTATATATTAGCCGAGCGTCATACTGGCATGAAACTCAGTGGCTGGCTGCATTCTCTCGCGCAGGACCTTCGCTACGGCCTCAGGCTACTGCGCCTCAATCCCGGCTTCACCGCTATTGTGGTGCTTTC
>DATKEN010000156.1:0-2794 GCA_035512155.1 Terriglobales bacterium
TTCTTTCTCAAATTGCTGAGTGCGCTCGGCCACGTGGGGATGGCGCTCTTCAAGGTACAGTTTGGCAGCTTCACCGAATGGCTTGCGGTCAAATTCCCGACCGCTCTTTGACGCCGCTTTCCCTGCCAGAATCTCAGCCACGCGCTTCTTTTCCAGCGCCAGCGCCTCCCGTCTATCACTGGTGTCCAGCGCCTCCCGGTAGCGAACACCGTGAACAGTGACATCCACGTGCCAGTGCTTGTCCCGTTTGTAGATCATTTTTTTCCTCCGTCTTTTTTGCTGCCCGCCTTCGGCTTCCTCGGTCGGCCTTTAGGGTAACCGCCTCCAAAAACTTTCCTCGCTTTGCTGGCCTTTGAAAAGTGCTCGCTGCCATGCAATTCCAGAGTCCGTGCCCCGCCTTTCTTGCCCATGGCGCTGGCAGCGGCGGAGAGGGGATCAGGTTTCTTGGATTTCATATCCAATCATTATACTACAAACGTTTGCAGTTGTCAAGTTGTTTGGGCGAATCATCACGAACCATCGAGCGCCTGCCCTTCCCTAACCCAAGTTCGGCACTGAACCACGGATTCCGGCAATTTTCGGGGTGCTGAACGGGGCAAGTGATTGAACGGGTTGAGCCGCTTTTTCAAAAGCCGATGTAGTGCAGACCCACCCTCTTGAAGGCTGCCATGGTTCATGACAACATCGGGCAGGAATGTTTTTGCGCTCGCATCGACGGAGCAAGGACGGCAAGCAACACAGCTACTGGTCATTGGTGGAAACGGTGCGCACGCCGGATGGGCCGCGGCAGCGGAGGCTGTGCTACCTGGGGGAACTGAACGACTCCGCGCATTCGCGGTGGCTGAAGACCATCGAAGTCTTCAACGCCGAAGGCGAGAGCACGCAGTTGAAGCTGTTCCCCTCGGAAGTAGAGCCGCCGGAAAACGATCCAGATGTGGCGCGGGTGTTGGTAAAGAAAGTGCGGCTGGAGAGAACGCGGCAGTTGGGACCGTGCTATCTGGGTTGGGAACTATGGCGGCGGCTGAAGCTGGATGAGTTTTTCCAGGGTGCGATCGACACCGATGGAGCCGATGTGGCCTGGTCGCGCGTGGCGGCGATTTTGGGAATCAACCGGCTGTGCGCGCCAGGCAGCGAGCTGGCGCTGGAACAGCAGTGGTATCCGGGCACGTCGCTGGGCGACATCTTGCACATCGAAGAAGGCAAGATCAACGATACGCGGCTCTACCGGTGCCTGGATCGGATTCTGCCGCAGAAGACAAAACTGGAACAGCATCTGAAACAACGCTACGGCGAGCTATTTAGCGCCGAGTTCGATGTGATGCTGTACGACCTGACGAGCACCTATGTGGAGGGTGCAGCCGAAGCCAATCCCATGATGAGGCGCGGCTATTCGCGGGATCATCGTCCGGATTGCCAGCAACTGGTGTTGGCGTTGATCGTGAATCCGGAGGGGTTCCCGTGCAGCTATGAAGTCTTCAACGGGAACCGCGCGGACGTGACGACGTTGGAAGTAATTCTGCGCATGGTGGAGCGCAAGTATGGAAAGGCGCGGAGGATCTGGGTGATGGATCGCGGCATCGTTAGCGAAGCGAATCTGGCGGCGATCCGGAAGCGGGACGGCCAGTATCTGGTGGGCACGCCGCGGAGCAAGATGAAGGAGTTCGAGGCGCATCTGAAAGAGGAAGCCAACTGGGAGCAGGTGCGCGACGAGGTACAGGTGAAACTGATCTCGATTCCGGGTGGACAGGAGACGTTCATCTTGTGCAAGACGGAAGGACGGCAACAAAAAGAGCATGCGATCCGCAACCGGTTCGCGAGGCGGATGGAGGCGGCATTGGACAGCTTGCAGAAGCAGGTGAAGGCGGGCCGGCTGAAAAACCGGGACAAGATGCATGTGCGGATCGGCCGGATTCTAGCTTCGCATCCCCAGGTCGCGGATTTATACCAAGTCGCGGTGCAGGAAGTGAGCGGACAACTGAGCCTCGAATGGTCGGCGAAGGACGGCCAGCGGCAGTGGCGGGAGATACGCGAGGGCGCGTATCTGTTGCGGACGAATCTGACGGCAACGACAGCCTCAGAACTGTGGGCCAAATACATGCAGTTGACCGAAGTCGAGGCTGCGTTTCGGGCGTTGAAGAGCGAGTTGTCGATCCGGCCGTTGTTTCATCAACTGGAACGGCGCGTCAAGGCGCACGTGATGGTGGGGTTTCTGGGCTACGCGTTGTGGGTCACGCTGAAGCACTTGCTGCGGCGTAAGCAGTCGGAGTGGTCGGCCACGCGGGCACTGGCAGAACTGGCAACGCTGCAAAGCGCGGATATCGTTCTGCCCACGACCGACGGCCGCGAGATTCGCCTGCGGCGCATCACCGAGCCGACTGCCAGGCAGCAGCAGCTTTTGAACCAACTCGGCATCGATCTGCCCGAGCAGCTTCAGTTCAATCAGCAATGTAGTGCAGACTTCGCGGTAGCCTGAACGGATTCTGAAGAACTTACCTGCTTTTTGGGGCGTTCACTGACGAACTTGGGCTAACCGGCCGGCATCGTGACATACTCTCTCGACGCCGCTTGGAGGTTGCAGCCGATGACGCTCCTGGTTGGGTTCCTCGTGGCTCTGGATATCACCGTCCTCACGGTGTGGGTGTGGCGGCAGTGGCCGTAACACCGCCAGCATATCGGGCCACTCTTCACTCCTTTCGCGTTGTGCCATACTCTCAAGCAAGCCCATGCAGGCGATGAGGCATCAGCGGGTCATCCTCGACCCCATCCCATTCCTGATCCTGTTTAGCCTAATCCT
>DATKEN010000157.1:0-9876 GCA_035512155.1 Terriglobales bacterium
ATGCCATGTCGCTCGTTGGACCGGTATCTCCAGTCAGATAGACTTTTAGGCCGTTGGTGAAAGTAAGAACGAATCCGTTAGCCAGGCCGTCGTAGCCCTGCAGACCGTTATCGTCCAGCAACTTCCCCAAACTATCGGCCGGGAATAAGAGAGTCGGATTAAACAGGCTGTCGCTGTGCAGAGCGGCCACCGTATTGATACGCACGCCAGGAGCGCCGGCAGCACGAGTAAAAATCACTAACGATCCGAATGCTGCGGTCAGCGTACACGGCGAGGATAGCGGAACGACCGTCTCGTTGTCCCCAAATCTTCCCACTCCTGAGCCGGGGCACCCACCCGCTGGAACACCGAGGATATTCTGCATTTTTCGGCTAAGGAATGCTGTCATGCTTCCGTTCACTAACATGGCAGAATTCTTGAAAGCAGCAATCTCCGCAGTGGTCGTATTGCCGGTTCGAGTCGTCTGAAGGGTATCGTCGCAGGGCGATTGGGGATCATCTGGATTCTGCGTCAATCTCCTGTATCCGAGGTGGTCAAAGTGGCTGTGACTGACGAGAATCGCGTCGACCTCTCCTAGTCGACCATCTCCACCGCCTGTCACCGTAACGCCAGGGTCGTAGAGAATCCTGACTCCAGTTGGGTCTTCAAACAGCAACGCGCGATCACGAGCGCAATATTCGCCCGTTCGTTGGCCAATTGGTGTGATCTTGACCGTGTCATTACCGCCGTCGGAGTGCGCTGCTACTTTGGTCTCAGACTTTGCGGTCTGAGCGTTAGGTGCGGGCGTACCAAGAAGCGCAGTAAGTGATACAGCTGACAGGATTATCTTGCGTATATCGGCGTTCATTTGTTGCCTCCTCTAACGGCGCCGCTGAAAAGAACCCGCGACGGGGTCATGGGCCTATGTGTTTGTGGTTGCAAAATCCATCCTTCGCGTTCACCGAGGAATTCAATGGGCTCGCACTCCCAAAATTACGCACGCTCTCATTACTGCCGTTTTGCTACTCACAGTGAACCGTTACCGTCCTCACTTTTTGGTTTGAGAAAATGGCGAACGGCGAAGGCTCCTACCTTTTGACCGACTCGCCTTCCGCGCACACTTGACGTCCGCCAGTGAATGCCGCCCAAGACGCGAGCATCAACCACGCCTTCCGCAATCTCATCGAATGTGGTGTAGCTCTCAATCACACCGGGTGCTGTGGCGCTTGTTAGCGTGATGACGATGCCCGGATTCTCCCCAAACACATGCTCAAGCACCTCCTCGGCAGCTCCGGCATATGTTGTGTGGCCGGCGATGTAATCTGGGAACGGCGGTGTGACAAGGAGCGGCGTCCAGTTTGGATCCGCTATGGTTTCAGGGTTGCCGTCAGAATCTGCTTCTCTGATGGCAGTCACTGGACGCCACTGGTTGTAGGTGAACTTGGCGTCCCACGAGGCAATGAACGCGTCGGCTCCCACTAGATTCAAGAGAGCGAACGCGCGAGCGTTCTGCGATATTGTCAAACCTTGTGCGATGGCGACTTGCCGCGCAACTGGATTCCAGATCTGCGGGGCTGTCGATACCCAAAAACGGGCAAGATCGGTCTCAGCCTGCGTCCGTGTGCTGCTAGTCGCGGGCCCGATTTCCTTGATCTCGTTGAAGTCTCGCGTGTATCGCGAGCTGATCAATGCCGGCGGCGGCCCTGGGCGGAACTGTGAGCCTTCGCGGAGGAAGAACGGTCGCACTGTGCCCCAGCCCGGATCCAGCGCGGGCCGAAACGCTGGCGGGGCTGGAATCCAATCACCCGGCTGCGAACCCGGTGTGTACGGGGCAACGATTGCTGCCCCGGCGCCATCGCTGGCTCGCATCATCAGGATCTTTGCGGCAACAGCCTCACCGACCGCTATGCCATCCGTCTTCGCCGCGCCATCAGGAATCCCTGAAGCAGAGGTTGCGTATGCGGCGTCTAAAACCGCTTGCTGTGCGGGATAGAGCTGTACGAGTACGAAGTGAGCGGCTGTAGCAGCGGCGGCGTCAGGCGATGCCCCGTTCGGCGCACCGAACTCCACGGCGTAAGAGTGAAATTCGCCTATGATCGAATTGACCGCGTCGAACATTGCCGCATGAACGATTGCCAGATTGCGGGACTCGAGCGGCGGGTTAAAGGGGGCCGCAGCGGTCGTCTTCAGTGCAATGACGTTCCAGTCGAGAACAGTATCCGCTCGAACAGTCGCCACGCTCAGTATGATTAATGCGCTCAGTCCGAAGGCCCGCACGGCGACGCTGAGCATGTTCCACAAGACTTTCGTACCCAATTTCTTCTCGGTCATGACCTCACCTCCAGCAATAAAAAATCGAGCCACTGCGATTCACCCAAATTCCGGAGAAGCCAGGATTCGTCACCCAGTGGTGGGACCCGTTCATGTGCCTACCGTCCCAATGAGGGTCAAGGCCCCGGTGGCGGCGTTGATGCTGTACATCGAGACGTTGTTCGAGCCGAAATTCGTCACATAGGCGAACTTGCCCGTAGGGTCCACGGCCATAGAGCTAGGGCCTGCTCCTGCGGCGATCGTTCCTATGTGCGTTAAGGCCCCGGTGGTGGCGTCAATGGTGTACATCAAGATGTCATGGCCGAAAACCCCATCATAATAATCGGTCACATAGGCGAACTTGCCCGTAGGATCCACGGCCACAGAGCTAGGGCCTATTCCCGCGGCGATCGACCCTATGGGCGTTAAGGCCCCAGTGTTGGCGTTAATGGTGTACATTGCCACGTCAGGGCCGCCCTGATCCGCCACATAGGCGAACTTGCCGAAGGGGTCTACGGTCACCGAACTACTACACCAGCCTGCGGGCAGCGGCGACCCTATTGGCGTTAGTGCCCCTGTAGTGGAGTTGATCGTATACACGGACACGTAGCCAGGGTAAGTGTCAAGCGCGCACCCATCACCCGCCGCATAGGCGAAATTTTCGGACGGATCGATGGCGATGTTGACAGCTAGAGAGGTAGCGGGCGAGCCCGTAGCAATTGTTCCTACAAGCGTTAAGGCACCCGTGCTGGCGTTGATGGTGTACGTCGAGACTCTATCAGGAGTGCCGTTCGGCAGAGTATAGCCTTCCCCTACGTAGGCGAACTTGCTGGATGGATGCACGGTTACCGAGGTGGCACGGCCTTCTACGGGGATTTTTCCTATGGGCGTTAAGATTCCGGTCGTGGCGTTGATGGTATACATCGAGATGTCGTGGGAGTCGTTATTAGCCACATAAGCGAACTGGCCAGAATGGTCCACAGCCACTGACACGGGGGACGATCCTGCGGCTACGGTACCTATAAATGCCAAGGCGCCAGTGACAGGATCGATGCTATACATCGAGACGCTGTTCGAGCCGTAATTCGCCACATAAGCGAACTTGCCGAACTTGCCGGTTGGGTCCGGCGCCACTGCCACTGAGGATGGATTCGTCCCCTTGGTGATGCTGAAGTTCACCGCGTTCGAGGTGCCCCCGCCGGGTGCAGGATTGACGACTGTGACCGCGGCTGTCCCAGCCACAGCAATGTCACTCGACGAAATCTGGGCGTGGATCTCGCCGCTATTAACAAATGCTGTGGGCCGGTCGCTGCCGTTCCAGCGCACGACCGTGCTGGATACAAAGTTCGAACCATCCACAACTAAAGTAAAGGCCGGTCCTCCAACGGCGGCGCTGCTTGGAGCGAGCATATTGATCGTGGGGACGGGATTCGTCCCGCTAGTAATAGTGAAGTTCACGCCATTCGAGGTACCTCCGCCAGATGCGGAGTTAGTCACTGTCACGGCCGGCGTGCCGGCTGAGGCTATGGCGGCAGCGGGGATGACGGCAGTCAACTGCGTGGAGCTGACGAACGTGGTGCTTCGCGCAGTTCCGCCGAAGTTAACTACTGACGTAGCGACGAAATTTGTGCCAGTGATCGTGAGCGTGAAAGCCGCACCGCCAGCAACGGTAGTATTCGGCGAGATTGTGGTGATCGTTGGAGTGGGAGGGGGAGGCTGATTGTTGAGCGACTGGCTCGTGCCGCCTCCGCATCCAGCAACGAACACAAGGCTCACAATTCCCAAAATTGCGAGCCCTCCTTTTAGCACCGCCTGGTTGTTCATGGGATTCTCCTTCGCGTGCTGGCGCCGAGTTTTGATTAGGTCTGCGTGTGGGTCAATTCACTGCGCATCTACCGTGAGTCAACCGTGTGTCTACCCGAAAATCGTCTGCTATCAGCGGATTGGGCGGCATCTCCTCGGCATTCCGGCCCACTGAGGCGTGTGCTATCCTCTGGGCTAAAGGGATAATTCCATGTCAAGCCCCGCCGATTTGCCACGCTTGTTGCGCTTTGGCCAGTTCGAGTTGGATCTGGGCACCGGAGAAATGTACAGAGAGGGCAAGCGGATCAAACTCCAGGAGCAACCGTGTCAGGTGCTGGCGCTGCTAATCGAACACGCGGGCGAGGTGGTCTCCCGGGAGGAACTGCGAAAAAAGCTTTGGCGGAACGATACCTTCGTGGATTTCGATCATGGCGTGAACATCGCAATCAATAAGCTGCGCGATGCCCTGGGTGATTCTCACGGAAAACCGCGGTTTATTGAGACACTTCCGCGCCGTGGGTACCGGTTCATTGCTCCCGTAGGAACGTCGGGAACATCAACGAATGGCATGCCTTCAACGCACGTGACCAGCTTCCCGGCTGGGCGTGCCGGGTCAGCGTCAATTACGTGGCGGCGAGCGCTTTTGCCTGCGCTTCTCGTATTGTCATTGGTAGTTTTGCTTTCCTTCTTTAGGTATCGGCGAGGACCCATCGCGGAGAACAACATTCGATCTTTGGCGGTGCTCCCGTTAGAAAACCTTTCTCGGGACCCGGGGCAAGATTATTTCGCAGACGGAATGACAGACGAGCTGATTACTAGCCTCGCTAAGCTCCAAACGCTGAAGGTGGTCTCCCGCAGTTCCGTGATGCGCTACAAGGGAACAAACAAATCGCTGCCCGAGATGGCCCGAGAGCTGAACGTGGATGGCATTATTGAGGGCACGGTGTTGCGTTCCGGAAACCGCGTGCGGATCACTGCGCAATTGATCCGGGCAGCCACCGACCAGCACGTATGGGCAGAGACTTATGAAGGCAACGTGGAAGACGTGCTCCGTCTTCAGGATGATGTCGCCCAAGCGGTCGCCGCTGAAATTCGCGTCAAATTAAGACCTGAGGTGGAGGGGCGTTTGACCAAAAGCCTGTCAGTCAATCCCGGGGCATACGAGGCTTATCTTAAGGGTCGCTACTATTTCTACGATAACTCTACAAATGCGACCCATGCCGCTGAAAAGTACTTCGAAGAAGCAATCGCAAGAGATCCTCAATTCGCGCCGGCTTATGCCGGATTGGCTGATTATTACTTCTTGAGGAATTTCCCATCGCCCAAGCACGAGGGAATGGAGAAGGCAAGGGAGTTGGCGGCCAAGGCACTGCAATTGGACGATGGCTTGGCCGAAGCTCACATCGCCATGGCAAACGTGCTCTTCAGGTACGACTGGAATTGGTCCGGAGCCGGGAAGGAATTCAAGCGGGGAATCGAATTAGTCCCCAATGCCCCCTCCTCCTACTTGCATTATGCGATGTACCTGGGGGTTTTGGGGCGGCACGACGAAGCGATCAGCGCTATGACACATGCCGTTGAACTCGACCCGTTTTCGGTGCTCATGAACAGTGAATTGGGTGTCATTTTCTACTGGGCCGGCCATTACGAGGAAGCTGCAAAACAAGTGCGCAAGGCGATTGATTTAGATCCATCTTCCTCCGATGCACATTCTTCACTGGCCATGGCTTATGAACAGATGGGCCGCTATGATGAGGCCGTTGCGGAGTATCAGAAAGCAGCCACTCTCGGAGGCGTAGACGCCTCGGTTATTGCCGATTTCAAGCGGGCATATACAAAGTCTGGTATCAACGGTTATCGACGAAAAAGGCTCGAATTTGAAAAGCGACAAACTGACGCCCCGAACTATTTCCGTATGGCAGTGCTATCTGCGCAGATCGGCGATACAGATGCGGCTTTTCATTGGTTGGAAAAAGCCTACCGGGAGCGCTTTCTCACTATGCCGAACCTCAAAGTGGCGCCCGGTTTGCGTTCCCTACACGGGGACCCGCGATTTGCCGACCTAGTGCGCCGCCTGGGACTCTCACCCTAGGGGCTTGCACGTCTGAATTATGATGTCCGGGATAAGGGGCAGCAATGCATGCAACAAAGCAGAAAGTGAGCCCTTTCATCCCATTGTTAGTGGTGTTTGCAACAACACCGCTGCTGGGCCAACTGCCGACCGGGAGCATCGTGGGAACCATTTACGATCGGACAGGGGCAACGGTGCCAGGTGCGCAACTCGTTCTGAATGACACAGCAACTGGCAATCCACGAGGCACGTCGACATCACCAGAAGGGAGCTATGAGTTCCTGGAACTGCGCCCAGGAACCTACGACTTGGCGGTAGAGGCAAAAGGCTTTCGACGCACAGTGGAGCGCAGCATTGTTGTCAACGTTGGGCTGATGGTGCGTCTGGACGTTACTTTGGATCTGGGCGATGTGAAGGAAACCGTGGAGGTGAAAGCCGAGACGCCGTTGGTCGAGCCGGACAAGACCTCTATCAGCACGGCTGTTGATCCTCGCTCCATGCAGAACCTCCCTCTCCAGGATCGACAGTTTCTCAATTTGGCTCTTACCGTGCCGGGAACGATCCCTGGCGCACCGGGAACCCGGATCGCAGCAACATCGGTCGAGACTTTCACAGTCGCGGGGATGCGGAGCCAGTCCAATAACTACACTTTGGACGGAATTAGCAATAACGACCCCATCGTCAACGGCCCGCTGAACCTTTTTCGGCTGTCCGATGCGGTGCAGGAGTTCAACGTCGAGACCAGCATCGCCAGCGCCGAAGTAGGGCGCAACAGCGGCGCCCAGGTGAGTATTGTTACGAAGAGCGGCGGAAACGCGTATCACGGCACGCTCTTCTATGACCATCGCAATGACGCCTTCGATGCCACTCCCTTTTTCCTTAATCGCGCTGGCCAGCCCAAGAATCCACTGCGTCGGCATCAGTTTGGCGGCACGCTTGGCGGGTTCATCCGCCGCGACAAGACGTTCTGGTTTTTCAGCTTTGAGGGCTTCCGCCAAACCGTCCAGGACCCGGCTACAGCCCGCGTGCCCACGGACGCTGAGCGCTCAGTGGTCAGCGACCCTGTCTCCCAGAGGCTGCTGCGATTCTGGCCTCGCGCGAACACGCCTCAATTGCTGGCCGCGACCGGCCGGAATTGGGCGGGAACTACTCCCAATGAAACTAGGGATGAGACGTACTTCTGGCGGATCGACCACAACCTGAACAAGAACCATCGGCTGACGGGCCGCTATGCATGGTTCCGCGGTACTACAGACGCCAAGCTGGCCACCCCCTTCGTCTTTGACGGTCCGGTCACCAACAGGCCTGGGCAGCACTCCATCCTCCTCCAGGAGACCTATGCCACAGCCAGTTTGGTGAACGAATTTCGCTTGGGCTATTCGCGAAATCGGGCCTTCTTCGAGCCGGCCGATGTAACGGTTAACTCCGCTACAATCTTTACCGATGCTGTCGGTAACCCGCTGCCAGGTTACATCGATACAAGAGTGGACCCCGTGGACGGTGGGTTGCCGCGGATCACCATCACCGGGTTCACCAATGGAGGCTTAGGGGCCAATATCACCGTGCCTCAGGGTGGCGCGAGCAACACATATGAGCTCATTGATGACGTGTCGCTGATTGGGCCTTGGGGATACAGTCGGCACACGCTGCGTCTCGGTGTGCAGATATGTCGCGAGATTAACAATCGCTTCCTGAATGCAGACTACCGGGGCACCATCTCTTTTCCGAATTGGACTGCTTTCGCCTCTGGGCAACCCCAGCGCGGCGACTTGCGGACCGGTCTGGGGGGGACTTTTCGCACTTGGTTCCGCCTGCCAGTCTACCTGTACGCCCAAGACACCGTGAAGCCACGCACCGACCTCACCATCAACTACGGAGTGCGGTGGGAGTATCCCGGGGAAATGAGCGAAAAGCGCGATCGCGGGAGCAATTTCGTTCCCGGCGTGGGTCAGATGGTGCTCGACAGCAACTCGCGCATCGATGTCGATCCCACGCAACTTGGCCGCGCTGCACTGCTGCTGACTCCAGTAAGCACCCGGCTTCCCGACACGGGGCAGTTCAGCGTCGCAAGTAGGAACTTCGGACCCTTTCTGGGCATCGCCTACATGCCGAAATCCTCGCGAAGGTTGTTTGGCGATGGCAAGACCGTGATTCGCACGGGCTTTCGGCTCAGCTACGACGATGTTTTTGCCTTCGTCCCCGCGAGCATGGGAGTGAATTTCCCACCTGTGCTTTTCACCACCCTCCCGACGGGTAGCTACACCTGGGCAACCGTGCTCAGCCAAAACCGGAGGCTGTTCAACGCGGATCCGACCGTGGTGCCGCAGGGTGAGCGGGGCATACTTACTTTCAACGCCTGGGACATAAATCCTCCCAGTCCCTATGCGACGAATTATGCGCTGGAAATCCAGCGTCAGCTCGGCAAGGATTTTTCTATTGACGTCTCTTACGTTGGCTCCCAGGGCCGGAAGCTGGCCGTCACTGTAGATCCCAACCAGCCTACTGTCACGGTCAACGATCCCACTAAACGTGGCGATCAGGCACCGAACGTGCGCACCTTCCCTTTTCGACAGTACTCCAACATCTTTCAGGCTGCGTTCGTCAGTAATTCCAATTTCAATGGCATGGTCTTAAGGGTGCGGAAGCGACCCACCTACGGCCTCAGTATCAGTGCTTCTTATGAGCTGAGCAAATCGCTGGACGACAATTCCAGCATCTTTGGCTCAGATGGGGAAACAGGCGGCTTCGCAGACATGCGAAATCGCAAGCTAGACTACGGCCTGTCGTCCTTCGACGTGCGCCACCGCGTCATTGCCTCTTGGGTGTACGCGCTGCCCCTTGGGCCCAATCACGCGATGCTTGGACGCACGCATGGCTTTCTTGGCCAGCTGGTGGGAGCGTGGACTCTCTCGGGCATAACCAGCTACCGGAGCGGGTTCCCTTTCACGGTTTTCGCGAGCTTGAGCACGGACTTCAGCGGACTGAACCAATTTTCAGACCGGGTCAACCTCAAGCCCGGTGTGAGCACTGTGCCCACCAATAGGAGCTATCCAGACCATGCCTTTGATCCCACAGTCTTTGCCTTTCCGGGAGCAGGAAGTGTTGGCAATGTCGGGCGCAACGCTCTTATCGGTCCGCACTTCGTCAGCCAGGATTTCGCAGTTCTGAAAGGGTTCCCTATCAAAGAGAACAAGCAAGTGCAGTTCCGGTCGGAGTTCTTCAACTTGTTCAATCATGCGAATTTCAAGCTACCTGAAAACCAACTTGACCAGAGCGGCGTGGGCAAGATCGGCGATACATTTGACCCACGGCTGATTCAGTTCAGCTTGCGCTTTCAGTGGTAGAACGAGGGTGGCCACAACAGACTCGGTGAGTGGAGGCCACCGTCGTTAGAGATCGAACAGGATCCCCACCCTACCAAAACCCAATAAAAACTGCCCTTTTATGCTGAAGGCCGAAGCATAAAGTGAGCCGAACTCCTGGCGTTGGGCGTCACGTTCGACGGATTCCGAACGAGTAGTCGGCAACCCGGAGGTAATCGCCGGACTCGACTCGCATACGCGGCGTCTGGTCCCGCAAAGCGTGCAATACAAAATTGTCCTACTCCGGGGAATTTAATCCAGATTAGTTCGGTAGCGCCCCTGCTTGGGAGGCAGACGCTTCCTCAAAGCGTGAGCATCAGCTTCGAGAACAAATGATCTGTCCCCTGCGAT
>DATKEN010000158.1:0-3119 GCA_035512155.1 Terriglobales bacterium
CAAGACTTCCCCACGCCCATAGGGATACTTCACGACGACGATCTCATCTCCGTCTCCATACAAAGAGTACGCCGCGGAATAGGATGGCCAGCGTGCCTGCGGGGCGATCGTGATTTCTGGGGCTGCGCGGGTGATCGCGGAGGGCGAGACGGCTGCGGCCTTCTTCGATGTCATTCCGAGCAACATATCGGGGACAGAGTCGTTCTCGGGCAGGAAGGTTCCGGAAAACATCCCCGTCGCGATGATCCGGCCGCCGTCGGAAAGGAAGCTCTTGAGCGAATCTCGCTCGTCGCGAGTCGGGGCCTCCAGCGGATCAGCAAGAATCACTGTGGCGGTCTTCGGGAGACCGACTAGAGGCTTTTCCCATCGCTGGACGTTGTACCCCGAGTGTAAGAACAGCAGATAGGCGGCCTTGGCGCCGCCCGAGGCTGTCGAATAGCTGGTGGGGGCTTCCTGCCGCTGACCCGCATCGCCGCCAAAGATCACCGCCCCAGCAATCAGGAGAATGAACACGACCGCCGATCCCAGAATAAGCTTGCGGTCACGCGGGTCAATTTTCAGTGGCATCCGAGCTTCTCCAGTTGCTCCAGCGTCTGCGAAAACGTCTGCTCACTGGCGTCACGCTTGGCGTACCAGGCGAGTTCAAAAAGGCGGGTCAATACAGTCAGGATCTCGCGCTGCTCGCTTTGCGCTGAAATCAATCGCAGATACTCCCGGGGAGTGCGCGCGCGGTCTGGCTTCCAGAATCCTTCGCGCTCCAGGAAGGAAATACCAGCCCAATAGGCCAGATGAATGGCGTCGCGCCAGTCGCCTCCGGCCGCCGCCGCACGCGCCTCCGAGAGCCAGATGGACCACTCTTTGGCTGAGACTGGAAGATCTCTGGGAACGACCTCTTCGAATTCAGGGTTCCGGAAGATGCTTCGATAGATCAGGTACAGCAAAGCTAGACCCGCGGCTCCCATCAAACCGTAAATAAAAACTTTTCCGACAGTCGGCAACGACTTCCAGCCGAACAGCCGTTGAAGGAAACGAAAGAATCCGAGCACCAGTTTAAAGAACCAATCTCTGACCGTCTTTTGCAGAGCTTCGAGCTTCTTGTTGATCTTCTGGAACCACCCGGGACCCCTTCCTGCAAATTCCGGTTGAGCAAGAATTGAATCTAATGCTGCGCGGCTTCGAGAAGCGTCCGTCGGTGCTTTCTCGAACCCATCCACCTCTCGGCGCAGACTTTCGAGGCGCGTGCGGACGGCGATAGCATTGGCTGCATTCTTGTCTTTGTTGTAGCGGCGAACGTCGCGCTGGAGTCCCTCGGTGGAGATCTGGAAATTGCCGTGTTCGGTGTGAACCGGCCAACTCTGCGGCACGTTCTCCAAAGCTTTGGGGGTTTCGCGGCCATAGCTGTCGAGTCCTTGAGCTGCCGCCAGCAATCCATCGAGTTGAGCTCGGTACTCGTCGGTGGTTACGGCGCGGCTCTCAGTCGAGTCAGCGCGACAGAACGATGCCCCAAGGACAAGGCCAGCCAGGATGTAGGTCCGCCATGACGTCATGCGCCGACTTGTGCAGGGGAACCTGGCAGTGCAGCGGCATCGATAGTCGACATCATCAGTTCCAGGTCAAACGCCTCTTTGCGCACACGCTCATCGTAGTAGACAAGGGAGAATGCAATCGTCCCGACAGCGCCGACTAAAGATTCAGCGACGAATGCAGCAACCAGTGATGCGATCTGCCATCCCAGCACCGCGGTCCTCATGCCCGCTTTCGCGCTCATGTATGTCGCGATCAGAATTGGCGCCTGCAACAGAATCCGAACACCATAAGACAAAACGACAACCAGTAACCCTACGACAAATATGCGACCCCAGTCACCTTTTGTCAGGTCCACGCTCCTCGACATTGCCGAAACCACCCCTTTGTTTTCCAAGACTTTTACGGGTACGGAGAGGGACCAAATGATCGCCAGCAGAATACCAGGTACTATCAACGCAACCATGCCCGCCCACACACCAATGATCACAATGATCGAGATACCCATCACGCCAGGCAGATGCCCCTTCACTCTCAAAAAAGCGTCCATGACGCTGGCAGGACGATCCAAGTGAAGATCGGAAACCGCAACCACCGCAGCGGCCTGCGATGCAGCGGCCATCACCAACCCCACAAACGAAATTGCCGCCAACCAAAGAAGTGAAGCGAAGACATCTGGCGTCCGACCAAAGGGCCTTTGACTCATGAGCTGCAGAAACTGAACGCCAAGAACTACCAGGTGTGGCAGCGCGAAGATGCCGACGAACAACCCAAAGTGGCTGCGATACAACGAGAAGGTACGGTCGAGCAGTTCTCCAGTACTCAACGGCCTGAGTGCTGTGGTCATGACACCTCCGGGCTTTTCCGAACTTTGCCCGGCATAGTAGCACAGCGCGTGTCAAACCGCTGTGAAAACAGGGCCTTGGCGGTTACGAAGGTGGTGTCCCTGGGTTGATCTCGGCCGCCTTGCCCTCGTGATAAACGATCACCAGCGGCTTGCCACCATTGGGATAGTGCACGGTCTTTTGATAAGAGGTGTCCCCGGCGTCGGGCACACCCATCCCGATCGCGAAGTCCGCCTGCATCTCATTCATACCCGGCTTCACCTGATGCTGCTCGACCGCCTGCCACACGTCGGGCGGCCAGTGCTTGTAGAGTTCGTGCGGATCCTGAATGTAGAGCATCTCGTCAGAGTAAATTTTGTATTCGCCATCGGCAGTTTGGTATCCGATCGGCACCGCGTAACTCTTTCCTTCCTTTTGAAAAGTGGCAACAACTTGTTTGGGCTGTCCCGAGACTATATTGTTGGCCACCACCACATCGGTGATCGCGAGTTTATCAATGGGCCCGAGCAATCCGGCATCGTGGCCGAAGTCGACATGTTTGTTCGCGGGCTGATATGCAAAATATGTATAGCGGTATCCCTCCTTAACCCACACCGGCTGCTGCGTAAGCTGTTTGGCGCTCTTGAGATCGTAGGGATACAGCTTCTTCGGATTCACGTAATAGTCGGCGTTGGAGTACCCGACGGCTTCTGCTCGTTTCTTGCGCTCGACCGCCAGCTGCTCTTCGTGGCGTTGATAGAAGATGTAGCC
>DATKEN010000159.1:0-74890 GCA_035512155.1 Terriglobales bacterium
CCGGGAATGTAAGAACCGACGTCGGACCTCGGACCTTGGACTTCGGCACCTGCCTGTTCCGGAACCCAAGTGTTTCTTTTCTAGAACGGCCAAGCGAATTCCCGGATGGGGGCAATATCCATCGGAGTCCGCCCCGAGGACTGAAGTCTGAGATCCGACGTCCGAAGTCTACTTTATGAAGTGGCGCTCGCTCGAAGAATCGGCACCTGGCACCGACATTCGCCCGTTGCACGAGATTTTCGCCGAGCGCAAGGAACTCATTGCCAAATACGTTCCTGCGGAAACGCAGGCTATTCACGCCCGAGTGATCACTGAGCTCAAGCAAAAAGGGATTGCCGGGGGCGCCCTCCCGACGGGTGCGAAGGCGCCCTCGTTTGAACTCAAAGATCACAACGCCAAGTTGATTTCTTCGGGCGATCTGCTGGCCAAGGGCCGGCTCGTGGTCTGTTTTTTTCGTGGACGCTGGTGTCCCTTCTGTGTGGGGCAACTGGAAGCTATGAACCTCATCCTGCCACAAATTGAGCAGGCCGGAGCCTCGCTGGTGGCGATTTCTCCCCAGACTGTGCAGCAGTCATTCTTCATGGCCGACCAGCACAAGCTGGGCTTCCCGCTATTGAGCGATGCCAGCAATCAAGTCGCCCGCCAATTTGGACTCGTCTATCGTGTCCCCGAATATCAGCAGGCGGTCTTTCGCCGAGCCTTCATCAACCTGCCATTCGCGAATGGAGATGAAAGTTGGGAACTGCCCATTCCAGCGAGCTACATCCTGAACCGCGACCGCACGGTCGTCTACACCGCCGCGGACGAGGACTACCGAAACCGTCCGGAGCCAATGGATATCCTGCAGACCCTCTTCCGCACTGCGACTCCAGTTTGTAGATCTGAAGGGCAGAAATAGAGCAGCGCTCCCCTCCGGCTTAAAAGGAACGCTGCGCAGGATTCGTCACGTGGCAATTTTTGTCAATATTGCAGGCAAATTTCCAGCTGGCGAGTGGCTTCATCGATGGCACGGATCGCATCGACGCGATGGCCATGGAAGTCGTGGCTCGCACGTTCCAGGTGAGCTTTGGCCTTGTGCAGGGCTTCCAGGGCCTCGTGAATTTCTGGATGCGGTTCGAATGCCGGTGAAGGCATGGACAGCATTAGCATCAGACCCATTACTGTAAAGGTGCTCATCATTTTCTTCTTCATGGATTCTTCCCTTTCATAGTCTGACTTGCAGGCTCAGACGGTGTCGTTGAATTCGACTAACCTATGCAAACCCGGCGTGAGTTGCAAGTTAGGGCTGTGGTTACCGATTCGAGATGCCGAAATGAGACTTCAAGCAAGATGTTAGAGTGACGGCGTGAAGCCACTGGCTCTGTTCGGATTGTTTGCCGTGACGCTGATGCTAGTTTGCTACGCTTTGGAGAAGCGAAGTGCGTGGTTCATCCTGGGGTTCGCAGGCGCGTGCGCCCTTGGTTCGGTGTACGGATTTCTCCAGGGGGCTTGGCCATTCGGAGTCGTGGAGGCTGTGTGGTCGCTGGTAGCGGTGCGGCGGTGGTGGCTGGCTCGGTCCCAATGACTTTCATCCACAGCGGATTCATCCGTCGTCGCTTCCCGGGGAAGTGGGGTGGGGAGACCTCCACACAATATCCCCTTCGACTCCCCTCAGGGCAGGCTCTCACCCGGACAAACTGCGGGATTTCGTGATGATGCCCGGTGAAGAGGTGCAAAGTCCGGAAACGCCAATATCGACGGGTATTGGTGCAGTTTGACAAGGAAGCGAGCCAAGCGTGCGATATTGCGTCGCAAAGTGCGTGACGCTTCGCACGGCTCGCCCAGATCCTTCGCGGCGCGAAGAGCGCTTGCGCCAGGATGACAATCAAATTGCACCACCACCCACCAACATCGCAACTTGCTAATCGCGCTCAATTCTGTGAAAATAATGGTTTGCGTTATCCCTCCAGAAGCAACTAGGAAAGGAACTTACGTTCTGTGTTAATGATTCGTTTATCGCGCACGGGTGCGCGCAAGCAACCGCATTATCGGGTAGTCGTCATTGAAAAGGAACGCGCGCGCAATGGCCGGCCGGTCGAGGTCGTGGGCCTTTACAATCCCCGCACCACTCCTGCCAGCATAGAATTGAAGCGCGAGCGCATTGACTACTGGGTATCCAAGGGCGCCAAAATGTCGGACCGGGTCAGCAAGATTGTATCCAAGCCAGCTCCGGCCGCTGCTAGTTCCGTCGCCTGATCTGCCGAGCTGATCGGAAAATTTTCTCGCATTAGGAACGCGCTTGGGCGAACAAAAGATTAGCGAGCCGGCCGGTGATGTGCGGGCCCTCATCGAGCAGGTCGCGAAGGCGCTGGTTGACGAACCGAGCGCTGTCTCGGTTAACCAGGTCGAGGAGAGGGGAGAGACCGTACTCGAGCTCGCGGTGGCCCCCAACGATCTGGGCAAGGTAATCGGGAAGCAGGGGCGCACTGCCCGAGCTATGCGCACGTTGCTCAGCGCATCTGGGCTCAGGTTGCACAAGCACTTCGAGTTGGAGATTCTGGAATAGCCGGCGAGTTCATCACCGTGGGCCGCGTTTTGAAGACACAGGGCCGGCGCGGCGAAGTGGCGGTTGAGGTGCTCAGCGACGCTCCACAGCGATTCGTGGAAGGGATGAGGTTGCTGACACTAGCGAAAGATGGCGCTCCACGAGAACTGCAAGTCGAAACTCTGTGGCCGCATCAAGGGCGGCTGGTTCTGAAATTTGCGGGCGTCGATTCGATCTCTGAAGCTGAGTCGCTCACTGGCTGTGAATTGCAGGTTCCGCAAGATCAGCGGGCGCAGCTTGAATCGGGTTGGACGTACGTCAGCGATTTGGTGGGCTGCGTCGTCTTCGACGGCTCCCGCGAGATTGGCAGAGTTGATGATGTCCGGTTCGGCGCTGGAGAAGCGTCGTTGCTGATCGTTAAGGCAGGATCGCTCGAATACGAGATTCCTTACGCCGAGGCTTATTTGGCCAGCATTGACCTCGAAGCCAAGAAGATTTGGATGAGGCTGCCGGAAGGCTTGCTCGAGGTGAACGCGCCGCTAAGCGAAGAAGAGAAAGGGCAACAGAGGAATATCAGGAAGCTGTCATCTTGAGTCAGTCGCTCCGCCGCTCGTCATAACAATGTGGTCAGGGCCGCGCAATGAAGATCGACATCTTAACGATCTTTCCCGACTTTTTTCGCGGGCCTCTGGATTACGGAATTATCCGCCGGGCTCGCGAAGCTGGTCTGGCGGCAATCGAAGTCCACGACCTGCGGGGGTTTGCGCATGACCGTCACCGCACGGTGGATGACCGCCCGTTTGGCGGTGGCGAAGGCATGGTCCTTAAGCCGGAACCGATCTTTGAATGTATTGCAGCACTGAAGATGATGCCGCGCAAAGAGCGACTTGCAGGCAAGGCCAAGGAAAGCGTGGTGTTGCTCTCGGCGCAGGGAAAACGCTTCGATCAGAGTGAAGCCGACAAACTAGTGGCTCTGGAGCGCATGGTCCTGATCTGCGGGCGTTACGAAGGCGTGGATGAGCGCGTCAGCGAACACATGGCCGACCGCGAGCTGTCGATTGGAGACTACGTTCTGAGCGGGGGCGAACTGGGTGCGGCTGTAATTGTGGATGCAGTCACGCGGCTGCTTCCCGGAGCGCTGGGCAACGAAGCTTCTACGCGGCAGGAGTCGTTCACTGCACAGACGGAACGGCGGTCCGGGAACGGCCCTAGTTCAACTTGCAGTTCAGGCGGATTGCTGGACTATCCGCATTACACGCGCCCGGCGGATTTTCGGGGACTGCCCGTACCCGAAATCCTGGTTTCGGGTAATCACGAGGAAATACGGCGTTGGCGGCGTCGCATGGCGCTCGAGAAAACAATGCGCAATCGACCTGATCTTTTGGACCGGGCAACGCTCAGCACTGAGGACAAAGAATTCCTGGCCCAGACGACGGGCAGAATGATTAGAACGAGGGGACAAGATCATGACCAACCTGATCATTGACAAACTTCTGGCTAAGGCCAAGCACGCTGATATTCCTGATTTCGTTCCGGGCGATAGCATCCGGGTTCAGGTGAAGATCAAGGAAGGCGACAAGGAACGTCTGCAGGCCTTCGAAGGGGTAGTGATCGCACGCACCCGTGGCCCACAAGCCAGCTTCACTGTTCGTAAGATCAGCTTCGGTCACGGCGTTGAGCGCATCTTTCCCGTCAATTCAACGGTAATCGAGAGAGTGGAGTTGCTGCGCTCCTCGAAAGTCCGTCGGGCCAAGCTCTATTACCTGCGCAGCCTGCGAGGGAAAGCTGCCCGCCTGAAAGACATTGAACGCGAACGCGTCACGGCTGAGGCGGTCCCGCAGTAGCTGGTGTCGAGACAGGTTGGTGGCGCAGATTTAGCCTTGCAGTTCTAGCTCGAAGTTTTCTTCCAGTTGCTGCTCAGCCAGCTTGCGCAGCAGGAACCGCAAGATCTGGCGATCGCCCTTGCGAATCTCCTGGAACTCGACCCCCAACCCTAACTGGTGGTCAGTATGCCGGACCTGTCCTTTGACACTCAAATCATAGCTGTCAACATTGAGAACCAATTTCAGTTCGGTACCCAGCGGGAGGTCCTGTTTGGTGGTGATCAAGCAACCCAGTTCCGACAGATTTCTCAAAACAGCTTCGCCGCAGGTGCTGTTGGGACCGTCCTTGAGCAATTCCGCCAGGCCTTCAATGTCAAAGCGTTCGTGACGCCGGCGATTGTTTTGGGCGCTGCCGGCTGAGAAATTCGAGCGCCGCACGCTGCTTTCTCGCACGATCAGATCATAGACCTCGTGCATGTCGCGCAGTTCCGCGTCCCACATCGTGCGATCCGATTCAACGCACTGGATTCCGATCTGACCATCCAACTCTGAATTCGGTTCGCCGATCCAGACAACTCGACAAAACTGCTTGTTGCGTCCGCGCTCAACCGCAATGATTTCGCCCGCGGTCTTGACGTTGCGTAGACCCGTGACCCTTGCACCCTTTTCGGAAATATCATAGGTACACGCCATTTCGAGGCAAGGTTTGATGGCGCTATCCCAGTAAGTAACACGGACAGGAAGGGCAACGTGGATGCGCCGGGCCAAGCGCTCAGGCAATGAGTTGGAAATCTCTTCCGCCAAGATAGGTCCCCCGGGGACAACCCCTTGAGTTGAAAGTAACAATCGGGGACGACGAGGGTCAATTTACCCCAGTAACAAGCACGGAGTTACCGATGGGCCACCAAATCGGGAGGCACCGGACGATTGATTTTCCTGGTTTTCCACACTTGCACCGCTGGCTCGACTCAGCGAAGATAAGCCTTTAGCTAGTCACTCGGCTAATCCTGCTCCGTGTCCCTGAAAGTCAAAGTCGCGAATGAGCGGAAACTCTCTCCGTCCGCCCTCAAGCTTCGGCTACTGAAGAGACTCCGCTGCACTCTTAAGTTCGAGAAAAGGGCTTGGATCGGTGGCGCCCGTCTGGTGGCCGGAGTCGACGAGGTCGGACGCGGCTCGCTCTTCGGACCCGTAGTCGCAGCCGCCGTCATCCTCGATCCCGGATATCGCGTGCGTGGCCTTCGCGACTCCAAGCTGTTGCTGGCGGAACGGCGTGAGGTGTTAGCCGAGCGCATCCGCGCGCATGCCATCGCCTGGGCAGTCGCCGCCGTGGATGCAGCCCAAATTGATCAGATCAATATCTATCAGGCTTCACGCGTTGCCATGCGCCAAGCGGTGTTGAGCTTGCGGCCCAGTGCCGACCATTTGTTGATTGACGCACTCCGCCTCGATTGCGAACTACCACAGCGAGCGATCATTCACGGGGATGCGCTTTCTGCCTCCATCGCCGCTGCCTCCATCCTGGCCAAAGTTGAGCGCGACCGCATGGTGCGGCAATGGGACCCGGTGTTCCCGGTGTATGGGCTGGCCTCGAACAAGGGATACAGCACTCCTCATCATCTCGCAGCTCTGCGCCAGCACGGGCCGTCTCCGCTACATCGCCAGTCATTTGCTCCAGTGTGGAATGCGCCGGTACCGCAGGAAGTTTTGGCATTTATGCTGGCGGAAAATGGTGGCGACTCTTTGGACGAAGTGAATGAGCAGGCAGGTTAGATTCCAGTCGTAGTCAAGATTTCAAATGCCAGCACTGTACAATCCCGAAGATGCGTTTGATGGTCATCACGGCCCACCCGGATGATGAAGCCGGCGGATTTGGCGGCTCTCTTCGTTTGTACAGCGATCGCGGCGTGGAAACTTATGTCGTCTGCCTCACTCCTGGCCAAGCTGCAACCCACAGGGGCGGCGCCCGCAGCGATCATGAACTCGCTGCCATCCGCCGCAAAGAGTTTGCCGCTGCCTGCGAAATTCTTAATGTCTCGCGAGGAATCGTGCTCGACTATCCCGACGGCCAGCTCCATCGCCAGGATATCTACCATGCAGTCCGCGACCTAACACTTCAAGTCCGGGAATTTCAGCCGCAGGTGATGCTTACTTTTGGTCCGGAGGGTGGGGTCACCGGACACACGGATCATTCTATGGCCTCCATCTTCGCCACTCTCGCCTTTCATTGGGCGGGTCGCAACAATCGTTTTCCCGACCAGCTTCACGACCGCCTGGTTCCTCATCGTACGCAGAAGTTGTATTACGCGACCGCAACTTTCAGTTTGCCCGATCGCCAGCCCATCACGCTATCTCCTGCGACTGCCGTTATTGACATTAGCGCCTACGTCGAAACCAAGATTGCTGCCTTCAAAGCTCACAGCAGCCAGTCACCGCTTTTGCCACTCTTTGAGGGACACATGCGCAAGCGTGGAGCCCGTGAGCTGTTTCACCTCGCAGCCACGATGAAATCGGGTTCGGTTGAGCCAGAAACCGATCTGTTCGCCGGAATCAGCGAAAACTCTTAGGCACGCGTTGTAGACGCAAAAAGCCTTCACCGTGGCTTGACGATCGAACTCAGTACATCCTTGGCGGATTCCTCCCGCACCAGATGCGGATATTTGTCTCCTCCGTGGTAATCGATCTGGTAGGTCTTGTAATAGTCTGAGTTCTCAATCAGTAGTTCGAGCGGAGCCGAAGTATTCTTCCCGGCTCGCAGGGCGTCATGCCATACGTCGAGCGAGAACCGGCGCCCGTTGACTGCGACCACCCGCATGCCCGGGCCGATGCCCACGTTTGCGCCTGGCATTCCTTCGACAATATCTACGATCTCGCCGTCATCCTTCAGCAGAAGGCCGATTGAATATTCCGCATTGATCTCCCGCTGCTCAATCTCCCAGGCACGCATACGGTCGGATTGATTCTGGTCATACACCAGTTTCCAACCGCTGGCTTCGATCCCGGCGAGCGGCGCTCCTGGTCCATGACTGGTCAGTCGCTCCGTCCAGAAACCGCGCCAGTCGTAGGGAGCAACCTGGTTGAGAGTGTTGGCGACATCGTCGAAGGTATAGGTTTTCACTTGCGGCGGTTCGGCCGGACCTCCGTGAAAAATATGGCAAAAGTCATCGATGGACTTCTTGCCATTGGTCTGTTGCCGGATGATCGTGTCCGCCCACAACCAGTTCAGTTCATCCTCCTCGTAGTAGTCGAGGGGGCGGCGCCACGATTCCCACTCATGCGGCGCTTCCTGCATACTTGGAACGCCATCCGCTGTGTCCTGCAAGTCGCGCCACGTGCGTCCGGAACGATGATCGAGTTCTGCCGCGTTCATAGCCAGGGCGTCGCGGAAGTGCTCCGGGCTGGCCAGCCCGCTGCGTGCGCTCAGAATTTCTCCCAAGTATTCCGTCAATCCCTCGTATACCCAGAGCAAATCTGTTTGCATGGGTTTTTCATAGTCCGGTGTGGCGAGGTCGGCCGGCCGTCTGAATTTGCCGTTCCAGGAGTGGACGAACTCATGCGGCAACAATCCAGCCGACAACATCCGCAAGTCCGGATCCACCAGCGCCCGCTCCGGGCGCCGGCTGTCGTTCGATTCATGGTGCTCAAGGCCGAAGTGCGCCACATGGTCGCTCAGGCTGTAAAGGAAGTAGTACTCCCGATAATGATGGGTGCCAAACAACTCTTGCGCTTGCGTGACCAGATCCTTGTAGTGGTCTAAAACTTCAGCCGGAGCATCAAGAGCCGTCGCGCTGTCGGCGGCAATGTCCATTTCGTGATGAGGATTCTCACCCAGTGCCACCACCCGCATAAACTCCCCGGTGTTCACGGGCGAGTCCACCAATGTGGTCAGGGACACGGGTTTAAACGTAATTTGCGGCGGACTGTTGCGCTGCTCTGCGGGTTGCGTGGCAATCGGCAGCGCGGTGCCGAACTTCCACCCTGCGGGTAGCCGCAGGCTGGCCTCGTAGATCAATTCATCTGACTTCCATCCCGCCGGGTAGAGGAGCATCGTGTTCCAGTTGATGATCGCCAGCTTGTCGGTGGCTGAAGGACCTGCGGTGTACTTCCCCCCGGCAGTTGGAGGCGAAGCAAAATCCAATGATGCCTCCACGCTCGCAGCGCCCGCCGGCACCTCGACGTGGATGGTCCAACCATCTAACAAATCCCGCCGCCATTTCAGAATTTGGCCGTTGGCGGTGAATTTGAGGCCCGTCAACTCCTCGATCGGCCCCGTTGGCCCGTGTTCACCAGGAATCCACTTGGGATAGTAAAGAGTGAGCGTGCCTGGACTGGCCGGAATCGTCATGCGGGCGTGAAACATTTTGCGGGGAGCCTGCGTCGCATCCAGCTCTAGAGTGATATGGGGAGGGTTTGCGGCAAGAAGCAAGCTGGACAGGACTATGAGGAGACATACCAGACCGGAAACTCGGCGGGCGAGAACAATCATGAACACGCTCCTTTTATGGCTACTAGAGTAAGAATCAATCAAGGGCAGAGAATATAGCAGAAGACAAGCCAAGCCCGAAGAACAGATCAGCGATTGACCTTCGTGTGTTTGGTCCTTGATCCTACCTGCCGACTTCCGAATGCTATGATTCTCTCTTGCCACCTCATGCTCATCGCGGAAAGTTCATCACTGTGGAAGGCCTGGATGGTTGCGGCAAGAGCACGCAACTGGAAAAGCTCGCCAAGGTGCTGAGAGCCCATGACTTTTCCGTGGTGGTTACGCGCGAGCCGGGTGGAACAGCCGTGGGAGAAAAAATCCGAGACGTTCTGCTCGACACCGGGACCTCCGGCCTGTCCCCGCTGGCTGAGCTGGCTTTGATGTTCGCCTCGCGCGCACAGCACATTGCAGAAGTCATTCAGCCCGCGCTCGCCGAAGGGCGCGTGGTGCTCTGCGACCGCTTCACCGACTCGACGGAAGCCTATCAAGGCGGTGGTCGCAAACTCGGCAGCCGGCCGGTGCTGGAGTTACACCGGATCTTGTGCGGAGATCTGAAACCTGATTTGACGATTCTGATGGAGTCCGATGTTGCCGCCAGCGTGGAACGCGCCCGGCGCCGCAACAACACACGTGCCGGCCGAAATGGACACGGGAAAACCGATGAGAACCGCTTTGAGCAGGAAAGCCGGGCCTTTTTTGTCCGGGTTCGACGCGCTTACTTGGCAATCGCTACCCGCGAGCCGCAAAGGGTCGTCGTAGTAAATGCACGCGGGACCGCTGGGGAAACTCACGCGCGGATTCTGGAAATTGTACGGCAACGATTGAAACTGGCAGCGAAAACGGCATGAATTAAAGTCGAGTTCCGATTTCCCTCTGTTGCGCGGCCGCTCCGGAGAGTACTCAAACGGCGCCGCTGTGAGAAAGCATAATGGGATTTGCTGACTTCCAGGGTAACTCCGAGGTAGTCCATCGCTTGCGCGAAATGCTGGCGCGCAATCGCTTTCCTCAAGCGGTGATCGTTGCTGGTCCCGCTGGCTCGGGCAAATACACGCTCGCGTTGATGCTGGCCAAAGCGATGAATTGCCTTTCACCCGTCTTCGCGGATGGCCTGCCTGATTTCTGTGGAAAGTGCTCAAACTGCGTTCGCATAGCGCAGTCCGAGGATCTGCAAGCCGGCTTCAGTGAGGCCGTCGAAGCCCGCGAGAACCTGCGCGATACCGACAAGAAAGAAACGCGAATTTTTGTACAGACGCACCCTGACGTGCTGGTGATTCCGCCCGATCCGCCGCAGATGATGATCAAGGTGGACCAGGTAAGACGCGTGATTGAGACCATTTACTACCGGCCCGGTGACGCGAAGGAGCGAGTCTACATCTTTACTGATTCTGCATTCATGAAAGAAGCGGCCAATTCCCTGCTGAAGGTACTTGAAGAGCCGCCCGAGTTTGCCACCATATTTCTGCTGACTGAGAATGCTGGTGAATTACTGCCCACGATTCGTTCGCGTTCCATGACAGTTTCGTTAGCTGCTTTGCCCCCGGAGGAGATCGAAAAGTATCTGGCGAAGCATCGTCCGGACTGGAATGTGAAACAGCGCGCGCTGGCAGCTCGTCTTTCCGAAGGCGCCGTCGGACGCGCCTGCAACTTCGATCTTAACGCCTACACCGCCGCCCGCTCCCAGGCCCTGACCATTCTCAATTCGGCTCTACGGAGTACCGACCACAGCGAGCTGTTTAAAGTAACTGAAACCTTTCGTGCGGGTGCCGAGGGCCGCGAAAAGACGGCGAATCTGCTGCGCACGCTGTATGCGCTTCTGCAAGACCTAATGTTCCTCAGTTCCGGCGTGCCAGAATTGGTCCACAACACAGACATCCTAGGTGAATTGAAAAGGCTGTCCGGATTGTCAGACTTCGCCTGGATCGCCTTCGCCGCCGACCGTCTGAACGATGTCGAGCGCGGCATGCGCCGCAACTTGTTGCGGTCTCTTTCGCTCGATGCCTTTGCGACAGCGCTGGAAAAAAGCAGTTAAGTTTCATCATTTGCAGGAACCCACTAAGGACCAACCTCTAACCGCTTCTTTCAGCGGAACTTGAGCATTGTCAGACTCCAGTTCCCTGTGCTACGGTAAGAGAAATTTCACGCCTTCAGTACCCACAATCACAGCAGCGCCGTGTTGTGGCCCGCGAGAAAAAGCGTGTCGAACGGGGTAATGCCATGAAAGATGCGATTGATTCCGTTCCAGCCGAGCGGCCCGTCGAATCGGAAAGCTTCTCCAACCGCAAACTGATCCGGCCGTCTTTGAATCACACTGAGCATCATCACGCCCAGCCGTCAATTGTCGAACGCCGCGACCGGCCGGAGCGCGGCGAGCGAAGCGATCGTGGCGGTGCAGGCCGCAAAAACGCGCCTCCCGAGCAAACCAACGCGGAAAACTTCTACTATCAGAAGCAAATGCAATCCAAGACTCCCATGGTCATCGTGTTGCGAGATGGCGAGGAAATCCGCGGGACCATCGAGTGGTATGACAAGACCTGCTTGAAACTCAACCGCAACGGCCAGCCCAATCTGATGATCTACAAGCCTTCCATCAAGTACATGTACAAAGAAGGGGAAAACAGCAGGAAGTAAGCCTCAGTCGTTTCGCGAGGCTCTCTCAGTTTCCTTTCGCGGGACCTCCCGTTGACAATCTCACATATCTCCCTTAGCATCAACCACTTGGTGCACTTGCTGTGACTCCGCCGCTGGGAGCCGCCCGTGATCAAGCTCGACATCATCAACGAAGTAGTCAACAAGACCGGCATCACCAAGACCAAGGCCGAACTGGCCGTGGAAACGGTGTTCGAGAGTATGAAGCGCTCGCTGGCCAAGGGCGATCGCATTGAACTGCGGGGCTTTGGCGTGTTCAACGTCCGGCCACGCAAGACCGGCATCGGGCGCAACCCCCGCACGGGGGCGGAAGTTTCCATCCCGCCCGGTAAGGCGGTGCGCTTCAAACCGGGCAAGGAGTTGCAGTCGATCGACTGATGTTACGTGGGCGCGATAGCTCGACGTGGCCGAAAGCGACCCGCCCGTGTTGAGGATGGCCCGCCGGCGGAATTCCAGATGTCTGAACTTACTCCCCCATTTTCTTCGACTACCGAGTACTACCGGCCGCTTGAGGTGTTGGTTGTCCCTCCATTGAAGCAGCGTTACTGGCTCCACTTGCTTCTTTTTCTGGCGACGATCTTCACCACGCTCGTAGTGGGCGCGCGCATGCAGTTTAACTTCCAGCACAATTTGCCCACGCTCTATATCGGTGACAGCGGACTGGACATCTTTCCCTTGAGTTGGGCATTGCACCCCGCGCATCTCGCGCTGGGGATTCCTTTCTCTTTTAGTCTGATGCTGATTCTCCTGGCGCACGAGATGGGACACTACCTCTATTGCCGTCACTATGGCGTAGCAGCGACCCTGCCCTTCTTCATTCCATTTCCCACGCTGATTGGGACTCTGGGGGCGTTCATTCGTATTCGGTCGCCCATTCGTTCGCGCTCCGTGCTCTTCGATATCGGAATTGCCGGGCCGATTGCTGGATTCCTGGTTGCGCTGCCGGTGCTGGTGCTGGCCCTGGGATTTTCTAAGCCTTTGGCGGCAGCGTCGTACCTACCCGATTCTGCTTTTGTGCCGGGCTTTCCGCTGATTTTCAAACTCGTGCGGAATATGCTTGCGGGTGCAGGTCTCGCCGGCAGCATCTCCCATTTGCCTTTCGATCAGATATGCCTGCACCCTACAGCAATGGCGGCGTGGGTAGGTATGTTCGCCACTGCGCTAAATCTTCTCCCCGGCGGCCAGCTCGACGGCGGACACATCGTTTTCGCTCTCGCGCCTCGTGCACACAGAATGATCTCGCGTCTGACCATACTCGCGCTGATTCCGATGGGGATTTATTTCTGGTCAGGCTGGCTGATCTGGGCAGTTCTCCTTCGCATCAGCGGTATGCGGCACCCAATGGTAGAGGAATGGATCGGAATCAGCACGGGCCGGCGCTGGCTCGCGGTCTTGGGATTGCTTATGCTGACTCTCACCCTAACACCGGCACCCTTCGGACATTTCTCGTTAGTCGAGGCGGTTCGCCAGTTACGCACAGGACGATAGAAGGATTCCCACGCTTAATCTTCAAAGACTCTCGCGGTAACCTCCTGGGACGGCTCACCGCCAGCAGCTTCTTGGGCCACAATCAACTTTCGCGCTTCGACTCTAATTTTGGGCAGGTGCCGGCCAAACCACGCTGCGCCTCCGATACAAGCTACTGCGCCTACGGAGACCGTGATCGGCGCTCCTAGTCGATCGGCTAACGCACCGCCGAACAGTGCTCCAAACGGTGCCATGCCCATAAACATCATGGAGTAAACCGCCATGACCCGGCCGCGCAAATGGTCGGGCACCATCGCTTGGATCAATGTGTTAGACGATGACATTTGCAGCATCATGAAAAAGCCCACTGGCAGGAGGAGGGCCGCCGAGAGCCAGAAATAACGCGACAGCGAAAACAGAACCAGGCTCACTCCAAATCCGCCGCAGGAAAACGCCACCCAGCGTCCCAATCCCCGTACTCCACTGCGAGTGGCCAGCGTCAGTGCTCCCACCAGAGCTCCTACACCAGTTGCGCCCATCAAGATACCTAAGCCTCGGGCTCCCCCATGCAGAATTTTGTCGGCGAACACCGGCATCAGGACGGTGTAGGGCATGGCGACCAGACTGACCAGCCCAAGTAACAGCAGAATCGCGCGAATCGGCGCCGTGTGGCGCACAAAACGGAAACCTTCAATAATGTGCGCCAGCGGCGAGCCACTCGACCTCCGATACGAGCGCGGTGGCACCCGCATCATGAGCAGTCCGATGATCACTGCGATGTAGCTCACTGCATTAGCGAAAAAACACCAGCCTTCGCCAATCTTCGCTACCAGGATTCCTGCAATCGCCGGACCTATAATCCGCGCTCCGTTGAACATGGATGAGTTCAAGGCAATGGCGTTCATCAAATCTTCTTTGCCCACCATGTCCACCAGGAACGCCTGCCTTCCGGGAATATCAAAGGCATTGACGACTCCCAGCAATCCAGCCAGAACGAAGATTTGCCACACCTGGATGAGTCTGCTGAGCGTCAACACCGCGAGTATGAAAGCCAGGATCATCGATGCAATCTGGGTGCCGATTATGACCCGCTGCCGGTTACAGCGGTCGGCTACTATGCCGCCGATTGGGGCCACCAGGAACACCGGAATCTGGCTGGCGAATCCGACTGAGCCCAGCAGCAGCGCAGAACCGGTCAGGCGGTACACTAGCCAGGACTGGGCAACGCTCTGCATCCACGTCCCGATCAGGGAGATCAATTGTCCGGCAAAGAAGAGCTGGAAGTTGCGATGTCGGAGCGCACGCAAGGTGGGGGGCAATCTGCCATTTTCCGTCGCAGCATTGAGGCTAGACGGCGCCCTATCAACAGCGGATTTCGAAATGGCTGAGTCGGTCACTTCAGTCCGTAAATTTTGGATGCCGAAGAGCGGTCGCTCGACGGGTTACGTTCCCAAAATCGACCGTGCTCGCCTTCGCCACCAATTTAGAACTTCCTAGCAGCCGCGAGCTGGAGTAAAGTAGGCAGACAGCAATCGGTCGGGGCACAGTTCGTTGCCCTACGGCCAGTATAGCGGCAACAACGATTGTGGAATTCCTGAGAAGTTTCGCGTCGCCACGCCATCGATGGGAGAAGCCATGAGCACTGATCCGGTTCATCTGGAGCGCCGCGCCGCCCAACGCTTTGCCCTTCATCTCCCCGTTTTCCTGCGCTTGCCCCGCAGTGCGCGCGAAGCCTCTGCTTTCACCCAGGATTTAAGTGCGCGCGGCGCATTGTTGTACACCGATCTGCCCTTGTCTGTCGGTGAAGCCATAGAATTGACCCTAGTGATGCCGTCCCAAATTACGTTGGGCGAGGATATGCGCGTCCGTTGCTCCGGCACAGTCAAGCGTGTGATTCAGCCCGTGGCAGGGAACACGTTCGGGGTGGCTGTCTATTTGGAAGCTTACGAGTACCTGCCTGCAGCCGAGACCGCGGGGGAGGCTTCGGCAAGTTTCGCCAGGATCTCCGCTTTGCACCAGCAAAACCGGGAAGAGAAGACTGCAGAGGAACTCGATCGCCGGATTGCTGCGCTGCGTTAGTTTGGTGGAAATAAATTCGGGGCTTTCGAGATGAAATCCTGCGGACTGCCCGCGGGTTAAGCACTTTCCCGGTTTTCCTCCTTTTAAATCCGGTTGATTTTGCTTAGAATGCTAGTTCGCGGCGGGGTTCCTCTTCTTCAGGAACACCGCTAGTGTAGAGGTCCGGTGGTTTCCACTTAGTCATCGAGATCGAGATTACAGCGCTTGCAAGGGAGCAACTTGTGGTTAACGTGTTCACCCAGGGTTACCGAAGTCATTTGGCGCGATCGTCATCACTCCATAACATGCTGATACCGGACATTAGAGTGAGGCCCCGGCCATGCAGGGCATAGCGGTTACCCTTCTTACAGAAGACAAAGAACGGCTTTCGATCCTCCAGCATCGGCTGGAGGGAACGCGGATGGGCCGGAATGTTTTCAGTCATGTGGGATTTCCGGCTAGCGCCACCGACTCCGTCCTCCGTCAGATCCAAGACGTCCGTTCCGAGATAGTACTGGTCGATATCGACCCGCAAAACGCGCAGCAGGCGATCAACACCATTGAACTGATTCACCACAACACGAGCGAAATCGTTATTTTCGCGGTGGGTGAGATGGCCAATCCATCGACGATCGTCTCGGCCATGCGCGCCGGAGCTCGCGAGTACCTCGAACGCGATGTATCTGCCGAAGCCCTGGTTGAGGCTTTCACAGTTTTCGCTGCTTCCCGAAGCAAGGCCCGAACCTCCAGCGGTCGGGCTCGGGTTTTCACTGTGACCAGCGCCAAGGGAGGAGCAGGGGCGACGACGGTCGCGGTGAACACAGCTATAGCTTTGCAGGAAGCCCACGGCGGCGGCGTGCTGCTGGTCGATTTCGCCCCCCTGGGCCACGCGGCACTCCATCTGAACGCCCGGCCGACATTCGGCATCACCGACACCTTGCAGAACTTGCATCGCATGGACGGATCGCTGCTGGAAGGCTTGATGACGCACTGCAAAGGCGGGTTACAACTGTTGGCGGGTCCTCAGCAGCCTCAGTCACTGACTCCGTCTGTTGCTGAATTGGCCCGGCTCTTCGATCTCCTCGTGTCGCAATTCCGTTATGTGGTTGTGGATTGCTCTGGCCGCCTGGACTCGACTGGCCGGCAGCTTTGCGATTTGTCGAACGCAGTCTTGCTTGTTACCCAGGCCGACGTCGTCTCCTTATGGAGTGCGAGCCGCATCCGCACTTTTCTAGAAGAAGGCGGCAGCCGCGACCGCGTGCGCCTGGTGCTGAACCGTTACAAGAAGATTCCGGGATTCACCGACGAAGACGTCGAAAAAGCCACCAATTGCAAACTGCTTTGGAAAATCCCCAACAATTATCAGTCAATCGCTCCGGCCATTGATAAGGGACTTCCGGTGGCATTCCACGAGGCGCAGGACATGGGACGTTCTTTTCGCTCGTTGGCCGCACTCCTGGCGCAGGCTTCCACGAGCGGGGAGGGTTCAATGGACCTTGCGTATGAGCATGACAAGACCGATGCTAAGAAAAAGGCCACCGGCCGACTGCTGATCTCACCTCTACGCGCGGGGCAGTGATCTCTGCTCGGATTCTAATTCTAGTCAGCCAATCGTCTTCGCCTTAAGCGCGCGTTCACAAAATCATTAATTCCCGTCCCTCCGACTGATTCCCGACTTTAGTTCTAAGCTCAAGCCTACAGCAAGGGCTCGGCCTTCAGGCGTATCGATGAGATTGTTGAGCTCGCGAGGATCGGCCGTCCAATCATAAAGTTGGGCTCCGAGCTTTTCGTGCACAATCAGATGCCAACGTGGAGTGACCATCGATACCATGTTGCCATCCGCCGCCGTAGGGATTTTTCCAACCACCGCCTTGTCATCGGTATTAATGAACTCGTTCCGGGCTAGCTCCGAAAGAGGATAGGGCCACTTTGGTCCTACCTCGGGCTTGGTCCAAACGGCGGCCAAAGGCGGACCGGGGAATTTCGCCGAGTCAGGACTCCCGACAAGCTGCAGGATTGTGGCCGGAATCGCCGCGTTCGTTACTGGGGTCGTCACTCGGAGACCGGCCGGAACATGTCCCGGGTAGAAAATTATCAAGGGCACATGGATCAGATCCCAGTACATAGAGATGCCGTGATAATTCATGCCGTGCCCGCCAAGCGATTCCCCATGATCAGATGTGATCACAACGATAGTATTTTCGGCTAGTCCATCCCGTCGCAAATCCGCTAGCAGCCGACCGAGATAATCGTCGACATACCTCAGACTGGCATCGTATTCATCCACGGTCGTCCCTCGGTCCCATTCAGGCTTTGGATAGCCTCGCGGTCCCCCATAGGAATAGTGCACATCCATGTAATTGAGGAAAGCAAAAAAAGGGCGTTGCCGGTCGCGCTCGATCCATCGTAAGACTTCCTGGTTCACCGCGCTGGCACGCTTGCGGACGGCAAATGCCCCGCCATAGTTGCCTGATCCTTCATCGTCTTTATCAAGAATAGAGTCGATTCCCAAATAGCGAAGCGCGCGAATCACTTTGCTATGTTCGGTGCGGTTGAGGTAGAGGCCTGCAAACTCTTTTCCGTACAGAGTGCGGATAAAAGAATCAGCAAGTGAGTCGAAGTAATCTTCGAAGTGGAGGAAGCCGCGTCCCAGGCCGACGTTACTGGTAAAAAAGTTCCGGTTCGCAGAAAAAGCGCCGGTCCGATATCCTCTCCGCTGCAGCGCTTCTCCCAACGTGGGATAACCCGCCATGCTGCCATTTCCCCACCCCAACCACGGCATGGGCTGCACATTCTGAAGGCCGTGCTGCGCAGGATATTGGCCGGTTACGAGGGAGGCGTGCGACGGAAGACTCCAGGAACAAGTCGCTACCGCGTTCTCGAAAAGAACTCCCTGCTGAGCGATGCGATCAATTTGGGGGCTGGTTGGTCTGGAATAGTTGTATGAGGAAAGATGATCGGCACGTAAGGTGTCCAGGACGATCACCAGAACGTTAGGCGATCCAGCGGCCTGCGGCAGCCTGGCTACGGCGTACTCTTCGTGCATCCATTTATCACCTTGAATCGCTAAAAGAGATATGAAAAAGAGTCCAACCATCCAAGGCACGGTCTTTCTCCAAAATCTCAGTGCGACCAGTTCGTGTTTGGCCAGCCATCGCATGAATGCAACCGCCACGCCCAACGCCAGTAACCAGCAGGCGCGATGATACAGGCGGTTGGTTAATGTGAGCCAATCGTAAACCGCCAGGAAGGTCAGCACGAAGGCAAGTACTCGGACCACCGGGAGGCGCGGCCACGGGCGGGAAACCAACCACACCAACACCGCGACCATCACAAAAAACAGCACATCAACCACAGGCGAAATCCAGACGATTTCCTTCGAAACATGGATGATTCTTCCCCACTGGCGCCAATTGATTCGCTGGAAGATCAATAGACCGAGACCTTCGGTCAATCCGGTGAAAATTCCGAACCATATAGCAAGCGATGTAAGAGAACCAGCGGAGACGATCGGCGCTGAGACTACTGACTGTGTTTGCGATGGCGAAGCGGGAGCGCTGGAGGTCATCCGATGTGCCTGGCCAGGCGATTCCACATACCCTATGCTCTCACAATTCAAGTTCTTGGCTGTGTTCGGCCCGGCGCGTCACTAGTCTGTCGCCAATCGGGCCATGTAGGATAGAAGGCCTTCAAAGAGCTAAATGTCATCTTCTGCCACCGCTCCAACGCCCCGGGCACGAATCCAATCGGATTCGATCCGGCTTCCGGTTTTCCTGGTTGCATGCGGGTTGGTGCCACGTTTGATTCTCGCCCGGGAGACATTTTTGAATCCCGACGAAGCTTTGCATTATTTGCTGTCGGATCAACCTTCGCTGCGGTTGGCTTATGAAGCCAGTCTCACCACAGCGCATCCCCCGCTGCTGATCCTGGTTCTGCACTACTGGCGTTTATTGGGACATTCCGAATTCGCATTACGCAGTCTAGCTCTGCTGACCGGGACCGTCTTTTGCTGGATTATGTTTCTTTGGTTGAAAAGAGTGACAGACAGAGCCACCGCATTGATCGGTCTGACCCTGCTTTTGTTCGCGCCTTCATTGATCATGCTCTCGGCGGAAGTCCGCCAATATTCGCTGCTTCTGTTCTTCAGCTCGGCCAGTCTTTACCTTCTCGAGCTCGCACTCGATGCGGGTTCGCCATGGATGATGCTGCTCTCAGCGTTCGCACTCTATCTCGCACTGCTGAGTCACTATTCGTCGTTGATGTTTGCCCTCGCGCTGGGAATTTACGCATTGGTCCGATTGCTCACAAGAAAACGTCAAACTCTGTTGATTGCCACTTGGATCGTGGGCCAGACCGGCGCCCTCGCACTCTGTGCGCTTCTAGTTAAGAGCCATGTTTCTGTACTCAGGCAGAAAGGATTGCCGCAGAATATCGCCGACACCTGGCTCAGGGTGTCGATTTTTCACCGCGGAGAGGACCACCTTGCCAGTTTCATTTTGACCAGAAGCACGCGCTTATTCCGATATCTCTTCAGTCAAGGCACGATTGGCGTGATGGCCTTGCTGCTTTTTATTCTGGCAATTGTGCTTCTATTGAGGGAGAAAAGTTCTCCGGGAAACTTCCGCAAGCCAACTCCGCGCCAGCTCGCCCTGCTACTGGTGCTTCCGTTTCTGATTACCTTGGTTGCCGCGCTCACCGGTATCTATCCATACGGGGGAACACGTCATGATTCCATTCTCTCGATCTTCGCGATATCCGGAGTGAGCATCGGCGCGGCGCGGTTCAAACTTCCGTGGGATTCGAAGTGGGTGACGCCAGCCGCGCTTGCCGTTGGTCTAGCCATCTGCCATCTCTTCCCCCATCCTGTCCCGCCCTTCATCCCGCGGAAGAATCAAAACCGGAAGTTCATGACCGCGGCCATACAATTCATCCGCCAATCCGTTCCCCGGGGATCTATTGTGTACGTCGACGACCCCGGTGGTTTGCTGCTGAGCTACTACCTCTGCGGGAACGCGATCGTTCCATTCGAAAACCAGCCTCAAGCTTTCATGGAATCCCACTGCGGAACCCATCAAACGGTCACACCTTCCCGAAGATTGTGGTCCTTTGATCCGGATACATTTCCCGGCACGGTGGAGGAAATGCGACGCCGCCACAGCCTGGATCCTACGCGAGAGATATGGATGTTTCAGTCAGGCTGGATTGATTGGCACGAAGACCTGTGGATCGCTGAGTTGAGACCGTACGGTTGTTACAATCCACGGAAGTTTGGGTCCAACATTTTGATTTGCAAAATGGAGCTCGACGCACCAGCCACCTCGTCAGCGCTTGTCTCTTCAGCAAATTAGACCCTAGAACGACAGCTTCGCCCCCAGTTGAAACGCTCGCGGTCCTCCTGAGCCAAACACTCCGCCGGCGGTGGAAACCGGTTTTCCGAACGTAGAGGAGAAATTGGGATTGGTGCGGTCCGGCACTAGAACATTGAAAAAACCGGAGTAGTCCGCGTTGTTCACGCCCAGGATGTTGGTCTTATTGAACAAATTGAAGGCCTCCGCCAAGGCTTGCAGAGTGAAGCGCTCCCCCAAGTGAAAATCCTTGGAGAGACGCAAATCGAATGAATTGAAAGCGTCGCTGAAACGCGCATTGGGAGAGACCAAGGGCAAGAGCGTTCCGTTTTCTCCTCCATCCGCATTGATATCGGCGATCGCGGCATTCAACTCGGATGCACTGTGAAACTCGCGACCACCGGCGTTACGCGCGAACTGCGGAACGCGAGTGTTTCCGTTTTGAGTCGTATACAGAATGTCCATGGGCACTCCGGAACCATAGGTCCAAATCGGTGAGAGACGGAAGCCAACTGGCAGATCAACAACTCCTTGAAGCACTAGCCGCTGTCGCTGATCATTGGGCGTGGGACCATATTCCCGGCGTAGATTGGTGGGCTGCACCGGCGGATAACCGAACGGAACCTGGTCGTAATTGGCATAGTTCAGTGCCTTGGAGAGCGTGTATGCGCCATGCAGTTGGAAGCGCTGTGCGAAGCGATGGTCCACGGTGAGCCAGAGCGCGTCGTAGTGCGTGTTGGCGCTGGATTGCAGTGCCGTCACCGTCTCGGGTCCACCCGAGACAGGATTGAACACCGAGCCCAGCGGTACTCCGAGGATAAAGTGAGTGCCCAGGTTGTGAATGCCGTCAGCCTTCACCACCCAGTTCTTGGCGAACTCATATTGAATACCTAAGTTGAACTGCTGCACCATCGGATTCCGCATGTTGTTATCGATGATGTTGATGCCTTCGGAAGCGCCGCCCGCTCCCGGAATGATAGGTCCGCTGAAAGCCGTGTCGGGATAGGTTGGAGTCACGCCAGGAATGAAGTTCCCATTACCATCGAGGATGTTTGCGCTCCCGAGCGTGACGTTGATGGGGAGGGCCCGGCCGTCCAAGCCCCGCTCCAGCGACTGGAGTTCGAGCGTCACTCGATCGTAGTAAATGCCGTAGCCACCATGCAGGCTGAACTGGCCATTCCTCGTCGCCCAGTTGAAGCCGACGCGCGGACCGAAGTTGTGGACATCCTTGTGCCGGGTTCCGTGCAGGAAAGGCAGCAGGATGGGATTGATCTGGCTGTAGTGGCCAACATTATTCACGTCAGTATCAATCTCGTAGCGCAGACCCAGATTAAGGGTTAGTTGAGGATGCAAGTGCCAGTCGTCCTGCACATATCCGGCAACGTGATTATTGTCGGCGTTGGGAATGATCAGCGGCGTCGTTGGAATTCCGCTACGAACCGCAACGGCGAAGAGGAGATCGTTGTCGTTGATCACGCCGTCACCGTTCCGGTCCTGGTTCGCGAAATCCTGAATAAACTCGATCGCGCCGTGCTGGAACACACCCAAATTGAAGTCGGCGCCAATGCGCTGAAACTGACCCCCAAAGTGGAGGTTGTGCTTGCCACGAGTCCAATCGATGCCGTCATCCCATTGCAAACGCTTTTGGCGGGTTTGCTGCGGCACCCGGTAAGAGGCGCCGTCGGCTATGCTGGGGAAATCCAGTTCTGGCCCAGGTGCGAATGGGGCCGTGATATTGATGAAATTGTTGAAGCTGAGACTGGCCCGATTCAGCAAAGCGGGACTTAGCACTCGCGTCCACGAGGTCTGGAAGGTCTGGAAGTTGTTGCGGGCGTCCTGCCGTTGCGATGCGGAGCCGATGGGCTGACCTGAGAGGAAGCTGGCGGCACCAGTCGCACTTTGACGCTCAATTGAGTAGTGCGCCGTGAGCATGTCTTTACCCGAGGCTTGCCAGTCTCCCCGAATGGTTCCCATGGGATCAGTCGAGGGTTCCGAGGCAAAACTGTTGGTGATGGTTTGCTTCACCGGGTCGCGAGTTCCCACCAGCACGCCGCCCAGTTCGTCGCGATACTCGAAGGCGCCGAACCACCATGCCTTGTCTCTAACCAGCGGGCCGCCCAGCGTACCGGCATATTGTTGCCTGCTAAATGGAGGCGTCTCGCCGCCGGCGGAAGAGGGGTTGAAGGTCGCCGGCACAGCCTGCAGGCTCTTATCGCGCTCGTAGATCGATGCCGAGCCGTGCAGCGTGTTCGTCCCCGCCTTGGTGACCACGTTCACTACCGCTGAGCCCGAGCGCCCTGATTCCGCAGAAAAGCGGTTCGTTGCCACCTGGAATTCCTGCACCGCGTCTTCGGGCACGTTGAGCAACATGCCGCCAACCACGTCATCGTTGTCGTCCATGCCATCGATGGTGACGTTCCCGCCTCGACCCAATTGCCCGGCCGAGGAAATCACAACCGTGTTCGCTTTGGTGGGGTCAAAATTCGGTGCGATGGTATTGCCTGGCGTCAGGAGTGCCAATTCCAGGAAGTTGCGGCCGTTGAGGGGCAGGTTCTCGATCTGGTGCGCGTTAATGACGCCATCCACCACCGAAGACACGGTGTTGACCAGTGGCACGTTATCAGTGTCGTCGATAAGGATGGTGGTCTTCCCTCCTTCAACGGTAAGACGGATTTTCAGATTCGCTTGCTGTCCCACCTGCAGTCGCGCAGTGGTCACGGAGGGGAGAAAACCCGTTGCTTCCACCCGCACTTCGTAAACGCCCGGAGTCAGATCGTTAAGAATAAAGAGACCGGCGCTGCCGGTGATGGTCGTTCGCTGAGCTCCAGTGGCGGCGTTACGGGCGCTAACTTGGGCGTTCGCTACCACTGCTCCTTGAGGATCCGTGACATCGCCATTCAGGATCGCAGTGCCCAGTTCCTGCGCGTGCGCACCGCCCAAAATCAGCACCAAGCTCGAAAGCGTCAGGGTTATGATTCGCACCACGGGAGAGATCGGCCACACGCGCAAGGGTGGGCTCCTTTGAACTGGGATTGAATTTCGGAGCTGCGTTCTTTGAATCTATTTCTCAGCGGGCGAAGCTTCAATCTTCTCAATGACCAGCGCACTTGATCCGCCTCGTTGGAAAACCCGGCCACTGGCCGTCACCTTCTGCCCCGCAAAAGGCAACAGTTTGTCGTTCTGGCCGCTGGAGGGCGTTGTGTCGGCGATGGGCCAGTAAATATCGCCATTTTCTGCCAGAATCACCAGCGGTGAACCCGCTTTGGCGCAAGCTCGGGCGCACTCCGCACTGATTGGCTTATCGAGACCCTTGGTGAAGGCGCAGGCCGAATCGAGTACATAGCCCTTCACCGTGACGGGCTTGCCTGTCGAGGCGGCTAGGACCACAGCCGTCAACGCCAATACCGAGGCGACGATCAACTTCGCGAATTTGCCACTCAACTTCATTTGGCATCTCCCAACAAAAAAATAGAAATTAGTTGCCTGAGCCAGACTGCTTAGATTGAAAAATCGAGGTAGGTCGCCAAACCTACCTCGGTGTGGGGTGTACGCCTCAAATCTGCAGCCGGGAGCCGAGAATGAGGAAGCGAAAGTTGACCCACGGTAGTCGCGCGGACGAAGAGGTGCAATAGTGAAAAAATACTAGAAGCAATCTCATCACAGGCGGGGCTTGGCTATTTGGGGGAGGGTAGTTGGTGTAAAGGCCTGAGTACAACAGTATCCCAAAGGCTTGGACTGTCAAGTGTCGGAACCCGGTGGTCACGGGTGTCTATTCAATTAGATTATCCTGTGGCTGTCTGATTCAAAGGTGCCGATTACGTTCCATTAGTGCAATAGTGAGATGAGAAAACTTCTCGTTCTGGTGCTTTCGGGCGCAATCAGCTTGTTCGCTCAGGATGCCTCTCAATCACCCGCCACGCTCAGATGGAAACATGTTTCCTCCCACTACATGAGTTTCGATGAGATCAAGCCTGTCCTTGTGAACGAAGGGAAAGAGTCTGTTTTTCTCAGCAGAATCTGGCCACACGGGTCAGCGCAATTGCAGAGGTTCAGCGTATCAACGGGTGAATGGGAGACTGGCGACTGGGGAATCGGCTGCGGCACGGTCAAAGATCCCACAATCCCGATCGAAATCAAGCCTCAAACCGAACGAAGCGTCCAGGTCTATTGGCAGCTCTCAACTGATGTCTGGGACAACCCGAAGCACTTCGTGGTTGGCGACTCGCTTGGGAAACGGCAGCGAGAAGGAAAGTACAGATTTTTCCTTCGCTACTCGTTGAAACCCTTGACACTCGGGTCCAGCCCAGGCCTGATCCATACAGTTTCCTCACCCGAATTTTTCATCGTGAAAGGGTCCGCTAGATGATAACTGTCGTAAAATTGCCATTCACTAGCAACTACCAAGCATCACAATTATTGAGATGGGCAGATAGCTTCTAGAATCTCGTGAGCGCCTTTATTCCCTTCGCTTCCACGCACTGATAGGCACGACCGGCGGTCAGATCTTTGTATTCTTCGGTCCGGCCGCTGGGCCACACAATCACCAGACGATCGATCTTGTCGCGTTTTCCCAGCCCAAATGTAACCGGCAACTCGGATTGCGAGAGATAGCTCGATCCGCCCTTGACAAGGCGCGATTGACTGCTGCCACCATGAAAAATCCGCACGCTTGCGCCGATCGCGTCGCGATTTGATTTCGTGCCCACCAGCCGGATGCGAATACTTCGGTTTCCCGCAAGTTGGTCGTTGCGGTAGAGATAGGCGGGGCCATGGTTGCAAGTTATCAGCAGGTCGAGATCGCCGTCGCGATCGAAATCGCCATATGCCAGCCCGCGCCCAACCTTTGGTTGAGCGAATCCGCCGCCCAGTTCAGAAGCCACATCACGAAACGTTCCCTTTCCATTATTCAGGAACAACTGCGGCGGCTGTGCGTAACCCACATTACGGACGTTGCGCACCGTATCGTCGATGTGTCCGTTGACGACTGCCAGATCGAGAGAACCATCCAAATCGGCATCGAGTAAGAGACAGCCGAATCCCAACTTATCCTTGGATGCGAGTCCGACGCCGCTTTGCATCGCCACGTCGGAGTAGTTTCCGCTGCTTGATGCTTGGAACAGCCCGATCATCTCGTTGTCGAAGTTCGTAATGGCCACGCCCGGTATCCCGGAGTTGTCAAAATCGCCTACATCCACGCCCATGCCGGCGCGCGCCTTTCCTTCCGCACTGAAAGCGATGCCAGCATCCACCGCCACATCTTTGAAGGTGCCATTGCGCTGGTTGCGATAAAGCTTATTGGGCTGGGTATCATTGGCTACCAGCAGATCTGGCCAACCATTCTGGTCGTAGTCGAGCATGGCGACGCCTAGCGATTTGGAGCTGCTGTCGAAAATTCCGCTGGTTGCCGTCGCGTCTTCGAATGTTCCGTCGCCGCGGTTGCGAAAGAGCCAGCAAGTCTCTCCCCGGTAAGCTTCGGGCGTGCAGTACGATTTTCGCTTTCCATCGAGACTGCAGAAAACGTCGTGCTCAAGGGACCACTTCACATAGTTGCAAACAAATAAATCCAGCAGACCGTCGCGGTCGAAATCGAACCACAAAGCGGAAGTGCTGAATGCCAGCCGTCCACCCAAACCGCTGCTCTTAGTCACGTCAACGAATGTTCCCTTGCCTGTGTTCTTGAACAGCCGGTTCTGACCGACGCTGGTGATCAGCAGGTCGGGATAGCCATCGTTGTTGTAATCTCCGACTGCGACGCCCATTCCATACATCTGCACATCGAGGCCGGCGCTATGGGTCATATCGGAAAATGTGCCGTTGCGATTATTGCGATAAAGCTTGAGCGCGCCTTGTTCACCCTGGTGTCCCGGCCAATCCATGCCGTTGATTAGGAGAATGTCCTGCCAGCCGTCGGCATCGTAGTCGAGGAAAGCGCATCCCGAACCCAGGGTCTCGGGGAGAAGTTTGCCGCCGTAAGCGCCGTTGTTGTGCTGAAACTGGATACCTGCAGGAGCTGTGACATCGACCAAACGGAAGCCTGGAGCTGAGGCTTGGGCCGCGGGAACAGCAAAGGCATTCACTGGACTGAACGCTGAAGCGGAAACAATGCCAGCGAGTCCTTGTAAGAAAGATCGTCGGTTCACGGCAGATTTACCAGGCCGTTGCGGATAGCGTAAACCACTAGTTCAGCGGTTTTGTGGATTCCCAAAGCATCCATGATGTTGGCGCGGTGGACGGAAACGGTGTTCGCGCTGAGATCGAGCACGCTCGCGATTTCCTTGTTCGATTTGCCATCCACGATCATCTGCAGGATTTCGAGTTCGCGCCGGGTCAGCGCCGCGTTGCGCTCGCCCTTGAGCGCGGCCGGACGCTCCAATTGTGAATCCAGCACAGTTTCCCCAGCCACTACCCGGCGGATCGCGGCTCCCAGCTCTAGATCCACCGCATTTTTAAGAATGTACCCGCGAGCGCCAGCGGCTAGCGCCTGGCGCACCAGCGTGTCCTCAGGATGCATGCTCAGCATGAGCACCAGAATCTGCGGATTCTTTTCCAGGATTTGACGCGTGGCTTGCAAACCGTTCATCCCGGGCATGGCACAGTCCATCACAATCACTTGCGGTTTCAGCTCACTCGCAAGTCGCACTGCCTCCTCGCCGTCTTTCGCTTCACCGACGACGGCGATGTCCGCCTCGTCTTCCAGAATCTTCCGGAATCCCCGGCGCACCAGACTGTGGTCATCGACCAGTAAGACGGAGGTTTTATTCCGCATGCGAGTTGAGCTTCTCTCTTGGAACTTTGAGTCGAACCAGCGTTCCGCCCTGGGATGGCTTCATGAACTCAATGGTCCCGCCGAGCAGCTCTGCGCGTTCGCGCATCGCCACCATTCCCATCCCTGGATTCCCAGCGAGTGCGACAAACCCCTTGCCATGATCTTCGACGTCGAGCTCCAGACCCTCAGCCAGAAATCGCAGACGCACCGATGCCTCTTTGGCTTCCGCATGCCGGATGATGTTGTTCAGAGCCTCCTGCAGCACGCGATAAACGTGGATGGCCGCGTTGCCATCCACTGCCAAAGCTGTGCCCGATTTCTCATAGGATATGTGAATTCCGGTTTGCCTTTCCAGCACGGGGAGGTACCAGTCCAGGGTGCTCTCTAGCCCGGCTTCGTCGAGCATTACCGGATGCAGCGCCTGCGAAAGACTGCGGACCTTGTTCAACGTACCTTGTGCGATCTCGCAGACTTCACGCAGATCAGCGCGCAGGGCCGATCCCTCCGGCGCTTGATTTCCAGCTCGACTCAGCATGGACCCAATTGCGGTTAATACCTGACCAAACTCATCGTGCAGTTCGCGGGAAATGTGGCGCAGAGTGGATTCCTGGGTTGAGATCAAACTCTGGGCTAGTTCGGAGCGCTGTTCAGAAAGCTGGGCGAGTTGCGCAAACAACTGACGGTTTGAGCGGATCAAATACAAGCTGGTAAGCAAGATTGCTATCAAGGTCGCGGTCAGAAACAGGTACACCTGACGCTGCACCCTGTCATAAATCTGACGAATGTGCAACGCCGCTTGTTCCTCACTTTCGTTATTCTGAACCAACAGCCGGGCGACGGCCGAGCTCAACGCCTCTTGCCGGGCCTGCAGAGAAATCCGGATTTGGGTGCGGGCTTCAGCTTCTTTGCCATCTCGCACCAACGCGAAGGTGCGATCCACAGCATCCCAAAACTGACTCAGTGAAGCCTGCAGATACTGCCTCTGCTCCGGAGTGCGATCACTCACCGCAAATTTCTGTTCCAGCCGAAGAGCGTCGTCGAGATCGGCGCGAATCCTCTGAAACTGCGCCCTCCAGGCGGTCAGCGGATACGGTTCATCGTTAGCCAGCATGTCGCGCATAGCCAGAGCCAGTGCGTTCACCTCGTTCTGAATTCGAAGCAGCTGGAGTGAATCTTTTCGATTGCGATCGACCAGATTGCTCTGCAGCTCGCGCAGGCCTGAAATCTGGCGAGTGATGTAGACCGAATAGGCCACCACGGCGGCCAGCGTGATAACCAGACCCAAGAACAATCCTGAAGTCGGAGAGCGGCGAGGCCCAGGCGAGAGCGGCACGCCCCGAGAATACAACGCAGCAATCTTAAGTTCCACCAGAGGGATTCACGAGCTCGAGGCTGTCCTTGACAGTTCTGAGTTACCGGGCTGCCGGCGCGGGCTTAACGCAGAGCTTGTCGAACACTTTCTTGAGTTCAGTCGCGATGTCTGCTGCTTCGCGATTTTCAATATCGCTGCGCTGCATCATGTGGACAAGTTTGCCGTCTTGTAACAGGGCGATCGAGGGGGATGAAGGCGGATATCCAGTGAAATAGAAACGAGCGCGTTCTGTAGCTTCGGTATCTTGCCCGGCGAAGACCGAGAACATTCTCTCCGGCCGATTGGAATTTTGGAGGGCAGCGCGGACCGCTGGGCGCATGCGGCCAGCCGCGCATCCGCAAATGGAGTTGACCACCACCATGGTCGTACCCGCCTGATTGTTCAGGGCGCGATCGACTTCCTGGGCTGAACGCATTTCTTGAATGCCGAGCCGAGTTAACTCTTCTCGCATGGGAACGATCATAAGCTCTGGATACATTGGTTCTCCTCTGCATTCATTCTAATACGGCGGGCAAGGATCGCGGCAATCCGATAAGAACGCCAGCGCCTCGCGTCTAGGTTCGACCTCGATTGTGTCTCCCTTGTGAAGATTAGCTTCGCCACCTTTTTGAAATATGATTAGTGCCGCAGAAACAGCGGCTCCGACATACCGAGCCTTGGTCGCTCCAATAGCACCATCGACGGAATCGTCTGCCAATTTCGCCGCCGCGAGCGAGCCACCGAGCTTGAGCAGCCGCATCTTGTTCCCCGCTCGAAATATTCCTTCACGATCTTTAGTGACTGGCATTACAGGATCATCGAATACCAAACTCATTGAGCCGCGCCGCAGTATGTGTCGAGCTGGATGCGTCACCAGATGTCCGTTGTAGACCTTACCCGCGGCGTCCGCAGCTGTGAAAGCAGTCCCCGTGGGCAATTTCGAGCTGAGATCTTCCTGGAGGGTCAACGTTACGGTTTGGGCCTCACAGATTGTGCCCAGAGCGAGGACGTACGTTAACAGGAAGCCGATACGCCACATGCCTCTGAAGATACTACCCAACAATCGCTTTGAGCAATGGACCCTGGTGTGTGAGTCACGGCTGCCCGATTCTTAGCGCGGAATCGGACAGACTCAAGCGGAACGGTAGCGGTCAGAGTCAATCTCTGCAAGTCATATATATTGAGACCATAAAGCATGCTCATTCAGGAAAATGTGCCGCTGGCGCCGCTGACCACTCTCAGGGTGGGCGGGCCAGCACGCTACTTCGCTGAAGCCAAAACCATTGCCGCAGTAGGTGAGACCGTCGAGTTCGCCCGCGCCCAAAATCTTCCCTTATTTATTCTCGGCGGAGGAAGCAACCTGGTGGTTTCCGACGCCGGCTGGCCCGGCCTGGTGTTGAGAGTCGCCGTTTCTGGAATTGACGAACACAACGAAAATGGCAAGCGTCTCTTTGAGGTTGGCGCAGGCGAGGAGTGGGACAAGTTCGTGGCCCGGGCTGTGGCCCGCAATTGCGCCGGCGTCGAGTGCCTTAGCGGAATTCCAGGCAGCGTAGGCGGCACACCAGTACAAAACGTCGGCGCCTACGGCCAGGACGTGGCAGAGACGATCGAGTCCGTCCTGGCCCTGGACCTAAACGACGGCCAGATGCACGAGCTCTGCGCTGAGGCCTGTGGATTCAGTTATCGCACCAGCATGTTCAACACCAGCGAACGCGGACGGTACATTATCCTTCGTGTTACCTACCAACTTAGTCCAGGTGGCGCGCCGCGCATTCAGTACGCCGACTTGAAGAATCATTTTGTTGGCTGGCATGAAACTCCGACCTTGGCGGACACCCGGGAGGCGGTACGCCGGATTCGGGCCAGTAAAGCCATGCTGATCACACCCGGCGGGGAAGACTGCCGCAGCGCTGGTTCCTTCTTCAAGAATCCCATCCTCTCGGCTGATCAATATCAGGAATTAACCAGGCGTGCAGCCACCAAGGGATTACGAATTCCCAGCTATCCTGCGCTCGATGCTCAGAAGAAGGTTTCGGCCGCCTGGCTGGTCGAACACTCCGGTTTCAGCAAAGGCTATACCACTGGGCGTGCCGGCATTTCCCGCAAGCATGCTCTAGCAATCGTGAACCGCGGTGATGCAACGGCGGCCGAAATCGTGGCGCTGAAAGACCACATCCAGCAGCGGGTGGAAGATCTCTGGGCCATTCGGCTGGAACCGGAGCCGGTGTTTGTCGGATTCTGAATTTCATGTAGGAGCGAGCGCCTTCGCTCGGGCTATGTTCAAGGGTATTGATGGAATGGCAGGAGAGCGGCGCCGCTCCGGTTCGTCCCCCTGATTTTTATCTCCCCATGCGTGGGGTGGGTAGAAGATCCGGCCCCGGCGGCAGCCGCCTGTCTTTAGTCATCGGCCAGTCGCTGCGCTTCTTTAAAGATGCGTAGGAACATCGGCCGCGTAAGCTTTCCCGTCTGCGTGTTCTGGTTCGAAGGATGATACGAAGCCAGCAACGTCTTACCATCTGGCATTTTGTAACTGGCTCCGTGCCCGAACGCGTAGTCTTTCCTGATCCGCAGCAAACCTAGGCCTTTGAGGAAATTCAAGTAAGCGTCGAAAGCGATCTTTCCCAGAGCCACCACGACTTTCACTCTCGCCAATCCAAGGATTTCGCGGTCCAGATAGGGGGCGCAGTTGGCCAGTTCCTGCGGCAGAGGCTTATTGTCAGGAGGAACGCAGCGCACCGCCGCGGTGATGTATAAATCGTGCAGCCTGAGTCCGTCGTCGCAATCCGTGGCATTCGGCTGGTTGGAAAATCCCGCCTGGTACAAGATGGGATACATGAATTTGCCGGAAGCATCGCCGGTGAATGGACGCCCGGTGCGGTTTGAGCCGTGGGCGCCGGGAGCCAGTCCAAGCACAAGCACGCGAGCATCGGGGTCGCCAAAACCGGGGACCGGTTTGCCCCAGTATTCGCAATCGCGGTAAGCGCGGCGTCTCTCCCGGGCTACCATTTCGCGATAAGCCACGAGTCGGGGACAGCGCTTGCAAGAGATGACTTCACGGTTGAGTTCAGTGAGCCAGTCGTTTGGCATGGTCGTGTGGCAGCAGCGGCGACCATCCCTGGATTCGGGACACGCCGCGCCTGCGTTTGAGACTGCGTCCTCTAGGCAGCCAGTGTCAAATCGGGCATGAGTTACCTTCGGGTGTTTGACGGTACTCTCCTTCTGTCTTTAAACTCAATCCAGATAGCCGTGCGGATTGGGCCCTGTTTGACTCTGGCAAAGCACGTGATCCCGGCTCGAACTGCGAAAGGCAAATGTGAGTCCCACTGAAACCAGCAGCGGCACCAAACGGGAAATCCAGGTTGAGATTCCGGCGTCAGAAGTAACTCGCGAAACCGAAACCTTAATTCAGAAATATCAGAAGCTGGCGCGCATTCCAGGCTTCCGCCGCGGACACGTCCCTCCGTCCGTTATCCGTCAACGTTTCTCGCAGGACATTAAGAACGACGTGGTTGACACGTTGGTCCCGCGTTATTTTCGTAAAGAGGCCGACAAGCTCGGGTTAGTGCCGGTTTCTCAGCCGCGAGTGACCGATCTGCACGTGCACGACGGGGAACCTCTGCGCTTCAAGGCAAGCTTTGAAATCATGCCCACTATCCGGGCTGAAGGCTATCGCGAACTGCGGGCGGAAAAACCGGCGATCTCCATCACTGACGAAGAAGTCGAGGAATCCTTGAAAGGTTTGCAGGAACAGCACGCAGCTTTCACTTCGGTGGAAGGTCGGGCCTTGGCCGACGGAGACTTTGCTCAGGTGTCGCTCGATGGCGAGCCCAAAGATGGCGAAGGTAAGCCGGTACACATGGATGACATCCTGGTCGAGATTGCGGGCAAAAACACAATGCCCGAGTTCACCTCGAATCTGCGTGGCGCTTCCACCGGCGATGAGCGCAGCTTCGACGTCCAGTATCCGGAGGATTCTTCCGACAAACGCCTCGCAGGCAAGACCTTCACCTACACCGTGCGGGTCCAAGGCATCAAGCAGAAAAGTCTGCCGGAGTTGGACGATCAGTTCGCCAAGGAATTGGGGGAATTCGCCAATCTTGATGAAGTGCGCAAGCGCATCCGCGAAGGCATGGAGGCCGAACGCAAACACAACGCTGAGCGCGAAGCCAAGGATAAGTTAGTTGCGGAGCTGGTAAAGCGCAACGAATTCGAAGTCCCCGAAGCATTAGTAGAACGCCAGGTCGATATCCGGCTGGAGCGTGGCTTGCGCGCCCTGACGGCGCAAGGCATGAAAGCCGAAGAGATCAAGAAGATGGATTTCAACCGCTTGCGAGCCGGCCAGCGCGAGCAGGCATTGCAGGAAGTAAAAGCTTCTCTGTTGCTGGACAGGATTGCCGAGGAGGAAAAAATTGAAGTCAGCGACGCGGAAATTGATCGGGAAATCGAAGCTCTTGCTAAACAATCAAAACAGACCTCGGAAGAGATCCGGGCACGTTTGACACGGGATGGAGCGCTCGATAGAATCCGAAATAGAATCCGCAGCGAAAAGACCCTCGATTTTCTGTATCACCAGTCCGCATGATGCGGGCCACTTTCGACTCTCCCCCCGGAAAGCCAAGGTTGTCTCGGATAGGAGTGTCGCAGTGAATGTGAAGGAAGGACGGATGATGCTGGTACCGATGGTCATCGAACAGACCGGGCGGGGTGAGCGAGCTTACGACATTTATTCCCGTCTGCTGCGGGACAACATTATTTTCATCGGCACCCCCATTGACGACAACATCGCCAACCTGGTGATTGCTCAGATGCTCTTTCTGGCCCAGGAAGATCCCGAGAAAGACATTCAGCTCTACGTCAATTCGCCGGGGGGATCAATCACGGCAGGCATGGCGATCTACGACACCATGCAGTATGTAAAGAACGATGTGACCACGATCTGCATCGGTCAGGCGGCCAGCATGGCGGCGCTTTTGCTTGCGGCCGGAGAACCCAAGAAACGCCTAGCGCTGCCAAATTCGCGGATTCTAATCCACCAGCCCTCTATGGGAGGACTGTCCGGACAAGCCACCGACATTGACATCCACGCTCGTGAAATCCTGCGTATGAGGGAGATTACAAACCAGTTGCTGGCCAAGCACAGCGGTCAAAAGCTGGACAAAGTAGAAAAAGATGTGGAGCGCGACTTCATTATGAATGCACAACAAGCGAAGGAATACGGAATCATAGACGATATCATCTATAAGACGAGATAAGGGTATGATCGGTCTTCCGCCGACCGAGATCAGCGGGCTTAAAGGAGTAAAGCGGAGTGAAAAATAGGACCGGAACCGAGGAGATGTTGCGCTGTTCGTTCTGCCACAAATCGCAGGACGCAGTAGCCAAGCTGATTTCATCCCCTAGCGATTATCCCCGCGCTTATATCTGTGATGAGTGTGTGGCGGTCTGTAATTCCATTCTTGAGGACGACCGCACGGCAACTCCTCCCGCAACTACTCCCAATCAGCTTCCCAAACCGCAAGAAGTCAAGACTTTCCTCGACGAGTACGTTATCGGTCAGGAGCAGACCAAGAAAAAACTGGCGGTGGCAGTCTACAACCACTACAAGCGGATCTTTATGAACCGCCAGCGTAGCGGTGATGGCGTAGAACTGGCCAAGTCGAACATCATGCTCATCGGTCCGACCGGCACCGGAAAGACTCTGCTGGCGCAGACTCTGGCCCGGATGCTGGACGTGCCGTTCGCGATTGTGGATGCCACTACCCTGACCGAAGCCGGTTACGTTGGCGAGGATGTTGAGAACATCATTCTCAAACTGCTGCAGGCTGCCGATGGCGACGTTGGGCGAGCGCAGACTGGGATCATCTACATTGACGAGGTAGACAAGATTGGCCGCAAGGATGAGAACCCGTCAATCACTCGAGACGTTTCCGGCGAAGGTGTGCAGCAGGCTTTGCTGAAGATATTGGAAGGCACGATTGCGAACGTCCCGCCGCAAGGCGGCCGTAAGCATCCGCACCAGGAATTCACTCCCGTCGACACTACCAATATTCTGTTCATCTGCGGCGGCGCTTTCGTGGGCCTGGAAAAGATCATTGGGCGGCGAGTAGGCAAGAAATCACTCGGCTTCAAGGCTGGCGAAGAAGGCCCCGAGGAAGAGGCGCCCGCTGTCAACCGCAAAAGAAGTTTTGAGCTGCTAAGCGACACTCAGCCTGAAGACCTCATTAAATTTGGCCTGATTCCCGAATTTGTCGGGCGTCTGCCGGTGGTTGGCGTCCTGGAGGATCTTGACGAATTTGCTCTGATTGAAATCCTAACACGCCCCAAAAACGCTATTATTAAGCAGTACCAGCGCCTGTTCGAGTTTGAGAACGTGCGGCTGAAGTTTAGCGACGAAGCCTTAAAGGCAATCGCCAAGCAGGCCATGGCCCGCAAAGTTGGCGCACGCGGTCTACGCATGATCCTGGAAGAATTGATGCTCGACCTGATGTACCATTTGCCTAGCCAGAAGAAAGTGAAGGAATTCGAGGTTACGCGAGAGATGGTGGAAAAGCGCGCCGTCTCTTTGGCGATGATGGAGAAGGCGGGCTAGTGCCAAACCCAAGTGGATCGGAGAAGCAGGGACCTAAATTGACCACCCCGAAAGAAAAATTCGAAACCAAGAAATTGCCCATGATGCCCATTCGGGACGTGGTCATATTTCCCTACATGATGACCCCCTTCGTGGTGGGTCGTGAATCGAGCGTCCACGCGCTGGAAGAAGCGCTGGCAGCAGACAAGAAGATTTTTCTGGCGACTCAGCACGACGCCAGTATTGACGAGCCCAAGCCCAACGAAATCTACCAGGTTGGAACGATCGTCAATATCGTCCAAAGCCTCAAGCTGCCCGATGGCAATATCAAGGTCCTGGTCGAGGGCATCGAGCGCGGCAAGATCCTGCAGATTAGCGAGAGCGAAGGCTATATGCAGGTCTCGATCCGGGTGGCGCGTTACGCGACTGAAACCAGTCCGCAGATCGAAACTGGGATGCAGCGCGTGACTTCTCTGTTCGAGCAGTACGTGAAGCTTTGTCAGTCGTTGAACTACGAAACCATGATCGCGGCCGTGCGGATGGAAGATCCGGCCAAGCTTACCGACACGATTGCCGCCAATCTGCAGCTTTCGATTGAAGAAAAGCAGGAATTATTAGAAATTTTCGATCCCGCCGAGCGCCTTACTCGCATTGGCGACGTGTTGGACATCGAGATTGAGAAATTGAACATGGATCGCACCATCCAGTCGCGGGTGAAGCGACAGATGGAGCGGGCCCAAAAAGAGTACTACCTCAACGAGAAGATCAAGGCTATCCAGAAAGAACTGGGCCGTGGCGAGAAGAGTGAGTTCGACGAGCTGAAGAAGAAAATCGACGGCGCGGGCATGTCCAAAGACGTGCGCGATAAGGCCATGCAGGAGTTGAAAAAGCTGGAGGCCATGCCGCCCATGTCGGCCGAGTCCACCGTCTCGCGAAACTATTTGGACTGGTTACTGGCGGTGCCTTGGAAAAAGCGGTCTAAAGAAATCCGCAACATCACGCGTGCCGAAAAGACTCTCAACGAAGATCACTACGGGCTGGAGAAAATCAAGGAACGCATTCTCGAGTTCCTGGCCGTGCGCCAATTGGTAAAAAATCCCAAGGGCTCGATCCTTTGCTTCGTCGGACCTCCTGGGGTAGGCAAGACTTCGCTGGGAATGTCCATCGCCAAGGCCACTGGCCGAAAATTCGTTCGCATGTCGCTAGGTGGCGTACGGGATGAAGCTGAAATCCGCGGCCATCGCCGCACGTACATTGGCGCCCTGCCGGGTCAGATCATCCAGATGATGAAGAAAGCAGGAACTAAGAACCCTGTTTTCATGCTGGATGAAGTCGACAAGATGTCCATGGACTTCCGTGGCGATCCCTCGGCGGCGCTGCTCGAAGTGTTAGACCCCGAGCAAAATTTCATGTTCGTGGATCACTACCTTGACGTCGAGTACGACCTCTCGCAAGTTTTCTTCATCGCCACTGCCAACGTCATGCATACCATTCCTCCGGCCTTGCAGGACCGCATGGAAGTGCTGCGTCTGCACGGTTACACCGAACCGGAGAAAGTAGAAATCGCCAAGCAGTTCCTGGTGAAGAAGCAACTGTTGCAAGCCGGGTTGACCGATAAGAATCTGAAGTTCGGCGATGAAGCCATCACTACGCTCATCCGTTCCTACACGCGAGAAGCCGGCGTCCGCAACCTGGAACGCGAAATCGGCAACGTCTGCCGCAAAGTGGCGCGCAGAGTAGTTAAAGAAGGCGGGACCTACAACATCGGCATCAACCAGGAAAATGTCAACGACTTCCTGGGCGTGATCAAGTTCCGCGACACGCTGGCTCACGAGAAGAGCGAGGTCGGCCTGGTTACGGGACTGGCCTGGACGGAAGTTGGCGGTTCCATTCTGAGCACTGAAGCCACCGTAGTCGACGGCAAAGGCAAGCTGACCCTCACCGGCAAGCTGGGCGATGTGATGCAGGAATCGGCGCAGGCCGCTATGTCGTATGTGCGCTCCCGCGCGAATCGCCTAGGTCTGCAGCGCGACTTCTACCGCACTCTCGACATTCACGTGCACGTCCCCGAGGGGGCGATCCCGAAAGACGGTCCGTCGGCCGGCATCACCATTGCTACCGCCATCGCCAGCGCGCTGAGCAAGATTCCAGTGCGCCGCGATCTCGCGATGACGGGCGAAATCACGCTGCGGGGCAAGGTTCTGCCCATCGGCGGCTTGAAGGAGAAACTACTGGCTGCCCACCGTGCCGGGCTGTTTGAAGTCATTCTGCCGCAGGACAACGAAAAAGATCTGGCGGAAGTTCCCGAGAATCTGCGTAATGCCATGAAGTTGCACTTCGTGGATACCATGGACCAGGTGCTTGCTGTGGCCCTCGAGGGACCCTTGCCGCAACTGACCGAGGCCACAGCCCAGCCGATCACCCCGATCGGGCCCCAAACCGGAGAGAGTCCCGCAGCACACCAGTAGGAGAATCCTCCAGCTATCTATGCCTGAACTGCTTAGCTAGCCTTTACCAGCGCGACACAATCGAGGGCGGCGATTTGTTCGAAGCCTTCGGCAAACGGCGGGAGTCCTGAACGATGTCAAGTTCCGAGAGAAACAGCGAGGTTAGTCTGTTTCCCGATTTGTTGGCCGAGACAAGTGAAGCTCGGACCACGGGCGTGCTTCCATCACAGGCGATCCGGGACTTGGTTGGCAAAGGACGCATCCTTGGTAGCCGGGCGATCACACCCGAACAGATCCAGCCCGCGAGTCTCGATTTACGCCTCGGGGACATCGCTCACCGCGTTCGTGCCAGCTTCCTGCCGGGGCCGAATGGTACGGTGGAGGCGAAAATCAAAGAACTCCGGATGACGCGGGTCGACTTGACCAGCGCCGCCGTTTTCGAGAAAGGTTGCGTTTACATTGTTCCTTTGCTCGAGGAATTGAATCTCCCCGCTGATATTTCTGGGAAGGCAAATCCCAAAAGCACCACCGGCCGTTTGGACGTCTTCATTCGTCTGATAACCGATTATGGCGTCGAATTCGAGCGCGTCCCCGCCGGTTACAAGGGGAAGCTCTACGCGGAGGTGGTTTCCCGCACATTCACCGTGGCAGTACGAGCCGGAATGAGGCTGAATCAACTCCGTTTTGTACGCGGGAATCCGACGTTCACCGATAACCTGATCAGCAATTTAGATGAGCAAGAGACTTTGATCTACATGGACGAAGAGAACTCAGCCAAAGCACGCGTGGATCGGGGTCTGAAAATTACTGTGAACCTCGAAGCCTCCGAACCCGGCGAGATGGTGGCCTATAAAGCCAGAGGACATGCCCCGGCCATCGAACTGGATCGAATTGACTACTATTCACCCGAAGAGTTCTGGGAGGTTCGTCAGCAAAACGCAAACAAAGATTTGATCCTCGAGCCTGGCGACTTCTACATTCTCGCCTCTCGGGAGAGGGTTCGCGTGCCCCCGGACTTCGCGGCTGAAATGGTTCCATTCGATCCTTCCGTAGGCGAGTTCCGCATCCATTACGCTGGTTTCTTTGATCCCGGTTTCGGATACGGTACGAGCGACATCAAAGGTACACCTGCCGTGCTTGAGGTTCGGGCGCATGAAGTCCCGTTCTTGATCGAACACGGACAGTTTGTGGGCCGCCTCACCTACATGCCTCTGTTATCGCGACCCGACAAGGTTTATGGCATGCAGATCGGTTCTTCCTATCAAAGGCAGGCACTTACGCTCAGCAAACAGTTTCGCCGCGGAAAATAACTGGTAGCACAACCTCGCACAGCACCCAACCGTCCTACAATAGAAGCATCAGTCGGGTGCCGTATGGAACCAAATCCTCCGCCTGTCGAAGCTAAGAGTTTTCTCAGAGGCAAGACTGGCCTGCTCGTCGCCGTAGCCGTGGTCGTCGTCTTGCTCATTGCCTTACCCGCCTATCGCTGGTTCTTCCTCATCAGTCTGGGAATTGGAATCGTCGTAGCTGCGATCCTCTATTTTTGGAACCAGCACAAGCCCGTCAAGGAATCATCGGTCGAGCACAAGCGTCCGTTGGGGCTGGAATAGAAGTGTCGATTTATCGGAAGATGGATGGATGAAAATCTACCGTAGCTCAAGTCTGCTGCCGGCGCACCACAGTTACTTTCGTCAAGACTTTCGTAACCTATCCCCGCACTAAAGCCCAGAACTAACCTGTGCGGCGGGGGGTTTCTCTCGCATGATCAATAAAATCACCAACTCACTCTTAGTCCTCGCAGTCGGGGGTCTGATGTTAGCCGGTTCCGCCGCTGCTCAAACTAACTCAAATACTTCAGGCGCGGGCGCCGGCGTCGATGATCCCAATCATCCTCGCGTGAACCAGATCAACCAGCGCGAACAGAATCAGCAGAATCGCATTGCAAATGGCATCAAGAACGACAAGCTCACGCCGGGGCAAGCTGCAAGGCTGGAAAAGGGCCAACAGCGCCTCGTGAACAACGAGAAGAAAGACATGGCGGCGAACAACGGGCATCTCACCAAGAAGGACCAGCGCCAACTGAATCGCGAAGCCAACCGCCAGAGTAGGAAGATTTACAAAGACAAGCACGAGTAATTCTGACTGCATTCAATTCACGTTCAGGACCAAGCCGCTGCTAACAGCGGCTTTTTTCTGGTGAACACGCGTTTCCCAGCTCTGGCTAGGAAGTCCAATTCCTGCGTAAACCTTTGGTAACTGGTTGCCTGAGTACCACACAACTTATTCTTCACCAGTGGGTTGGTAACCATAGAGCTAGGCAGCGCCACGGCTCGTCTGGTCATCAACAATCAGGTCATCAACGATGACGATTCATACTTTGGCAAAAGTCGCTGCCCGAAGAGTTTCCCGGAAACTCGGGAGCGCGTGCATTGTTCTGCTCTTTTGCGTTTGCAGTATTCCCCGCGCGAACGCCAATGCGACACTCTTTCTCGAAGAGCCATACAGCTACGATGGCGCTTTCGCGGGGACTGGCCACGCTGCGGTGTATTTGAGCAATGTTTGCGCAACTTCTCCCGTGGTCTTGCGTGCCTGTACTGTGGGCGAATCGGGTGTAGTCCTCAGCCGTTACGATGGCATCGCGGGTTACGATTGGATTGCTATTCCGCTGATCCCCTACCTCTACGCGGTCGATCAACCGGACGCCATACCACTTTTCACCGACGTCAAACTGGTCGCTTTCCTCAGAGATCAATACCGGCGCGCGCATCTCGAAGCGCTGGCTCCGGATCGCTCCGACGGCGGAACGCCGGACGGAAACTGGTATGAATTGATTGGGGCTTCTTATGACCGGACGATTTATGGGTTTGAGATTGAGACCAGCCCGGCCCAGGATGCTCTGCTGATCAGCAAGTTCAACAGTCGTCCCAACCGCGAGCGCTACAACTTCGTGGAGAGGAACTGCGCTGATTTTGGGCGCGAGGTGATCAATTTTTACTATCCGCACGCCGTGCATCGCAGCCTGATCGGCGACCTCGGCATCACCACTCCCAAGCAAATAGCGAAGGCGCTGGCTAAGTACAGCCGTCACCATCCCGAACTGGAAAGTTCGACCTTCCTGATACCGCAGGTCCCAGGCACGGTCCGGCGCAGCAAACCCGTTCACGGAGGACTAGAGTCCATCGTAGCGGCCAAGAAATACATATTGCCCTTGTTCTTCCTTCAACCCTACGTCGCTGGCAGTCTGGTCGCGGGACATCTGAGTGAGGGACGCTTCGACCCGGCGCGGCATGCCCCGATCCTCGATTCCCGTCATCACTTGGACACACCTATCACTCGTGCCGACCGCCGCTCCTTCCAGAGCCGGTTAGACGAGCTGAGCCGAACTGACTCTGTCAATGATTCCTCGAAGGAGACGAAAAACTGGGAGCACCTGCAGGCCGCCGCTGAGCCAAAACTGAACCCCTCCGGCCAACCTGTGGTAGAGGTGCGGGTAGGAAACGAAGCAACGCAGGTAGGAATTTCGCGAGGAGATATCGTGAGCGGGTCTGAATCGTCGCAATTAGCGGCGCGAGTCCTGGAGGCTCGGATTTATCAGGAATTGCGTCCCGGCGCAGCCAGTAAGACTGCGCACAGTGACGTGGAACACGATCTAGCACTTCTGCAACAACTTCTCTCAGATCGGCCGAAAGAATTTGCAGGCACACTCTCTTCCACGAACGAACAGCGCACTCGAGCCACGGCCGGCTCGCAGTAGGTCCAATTCAACGCGTTGTCATTTTTGCGACGGTAACTGTGAGTGGATCAGGGATTCCACCTGAGCCCAAACGCGAGGATCACATTCAATTTCGATGTGAGACTTCATGAAAAAACGATCGTACCAGGGGTAGCGCTCGCAACTGATGGGACTGGTTTTGTAGTCGGAGCGGAAATTTCCGATGATCTGAGTACGGTTTGGGTCGGCGGCGCGAATCCTTGGCTGGCCGTGCAGCAGGCCATCCCGTTGATAGAAATTTGCTGCCTGCGCAACGTTGGCAGGAATGACGCTATCATCCTCCCCTTGCTTGGAAACGCTGTCCACTTGCACCGTGAGCAGCACCGGGATGCCCTTCCTTTGTAATTGTCGCGCCAGAGTAACGGCTTCCGAGGCGCCCCAACTGTGGCCATAAAGGATGATACGGGCATTTTGCTTTTCTTCCATCGACAACTTCCCATCGCCGTCGGTGTCCACAATTCGCAAGATTTCGCCGTAGGCCTTTTTTCTATTACGATTCTCTAGGGCCTCCACGTACACGCCAGACGGATATTGTCCGCGGAGCCGCGCCGCCACCTGGACCGCGCTGTGAACGGCGTCGTCGTGTTTGACAAAACCGCCGACGAAACCGATCACGATGACCGGCGGCGTCGCGGCAGGCTCGCTGGTGTTGGGGAGAGTAGCTGAACCCGCGTGAGCAGCGACAGGGATTAGGCAGAGAATTGCGCAAAGACAGCGAATCGAGCTGCAACAGCGGGGCCCCACAGCGCCAAGGATCATAGCAAAAAGCGGGCTACTCTGAACAATTTTCCATGGAACTATTCTTTTTTCTCGCCCGCCCTCTTGCAACTTAGAGCATCAAAACTGCAAACTGTTGCATGCGTGTTCTGTCGCAGTTCCTGCTCGCCGCGAGTGATCCCGGCCACTTCCCTGATCCCGGTCTGCCCGAAGTGGCCTTTCTGGGGCGATCGAATGTGGGGAAATCCAGCGTTATCAATTCACTGCTGGGATCAAAGATAGCTAAAACTAGCTCTACACCCGGGCGGACGCGATCCATTAATTTCTACCAGATCCGCTGGCCTGGGAAACCGCTGCCTGAGCTGATCTTTGCCGACCTGCCAGGCTACGGCTACTCCAAGCTTTCACGTGAGATCTCGAACCAGTGGCCGGCTTTCATCGATCCCTACCTCAAGGAGCGGCATTGTCTGGCGCTGTGTCTGGCGCTGGTCGACGCCAACGTACCACCCCAGGCCAGCGACGCCCAGTTATTGCACTTCCTCGCCGCCAGCGATCGTTCACTCCTGATCGTGGCCACCAAAAGCGACCGCCTCTCTTCCAACCAATTGAGCAATTCTTTGCAGAAGCTGAGGCAAGAATATCCCGCGGCGCGCATTGTCCCATACTCAGCTAGGACTGGGGCGGGGCGGGACGAACTTTGGCGCGAAATCCGCTCCGCGGTGGAGAACTACAGCAGCGCCCGATTGTGAACCGCTTCCCGTTGTGGGAACGCCTCCCACCCTCCGTAAGCCGCAGCTAACGCGGTAGTTTTCCACTGCTGGCAAACTTTCGTAGGATTCCAGAGTAGAACTAGCGCCAACGTTGGGTTCTCTCTATTGAGCCAGAAGCAGGGATATGGATTCTCGAATGGAAATGCCCGAATATGGCGAGGAAACCACCCCTAGCAGCAACTTAGAGTACTTACGCGCCCTGAGGCGAAGCAACGAAAGCTTGGCCACGGCTGAGCCGATACCATCTCTCTCGGCGATAACCATGCCCGGAGCTGGAAGCAATACAGGATCGTCCCCGAGTACGGACAAGCGGAGGCATCCGCGATATAAGTGCGAAGGCAGCGTTGAGTTCCGAACAGAAAGCATCGATGTGCGTACCTGGGCCACAGTCACTGACATCAGTAGCAGCGGATGCTACGTAGAAATGCAGGCCACATCGCAGGTGGGGACGCACGTGGATATGGTCATCGAAGTAAACGGTATTCGAGCGCGAGGAAAAGGCGTGGTTAGGACTTCCTATCCGTTACTGGGCATGGGCATTGCTTTCACGGAAATCGCCGACGCCGATCAAGCGCGACTTGAGGACATCGTGCTGAGGTTGTCCGGCGGAAACTCACACTCCGAGCTTAAGCCAATTTCATCCCCAGCCGCCTCCGCGGTACCCGATCTGTTGATGATCACCGATCCGGCTGCGGCTCTCAGCGCCGTGGCGAAATTCTTTCAAGGCAACCGCGCGTTATCGCGCGAAGAGTTCACCGAGTTGCTCACCCAAAGCCAGGAACGGGATCGACAAGCGCGGCGCTAGCCAGCCGCCGACACTGACAAGCCGGCACCCGCTCTTGGGTGTAAAATTCTCTTAATTCCGTCGGAGGTAATCTGTGAAACGCCTCCCGTGCATCATTCCATTGGTCTTCCTGATCTTTGGATCAGTTGCCTGTGGAAACATATCTGTCCGTGGTGCTATCCAGCCGGGGATTGTGAGCGGTCTCGTCAGCATTGTGCAACTAAGCGAGGTCGGGGGTACAAATGGTACCGTCCAAGTCACGTTTGTGACATTTCTTCAGAATGGCACATCATCGGTGATCGGATTTTGTGGCGACCAGCGCAGCTTTTTTCCCATGGACCAAACCATTCGCGCCCAGTTTGATCGAGGACAGACCTGCAACAACATCATCCAGATAACCGTTACCTGAGCATTCGCTTGTTGATACGGCTTCGGTCGCTTTTCGGCATTCCGGGCCGATCCGTTATGATGAATTGCTTATGGCTACATACCTGATAACCGGCATTGCCGGCTTCATTGGATCGGCTCTGGCGCGGGCGGTTCTGGCGCAGGGTGACGAAGTGCGAGGAGTTGACAATCTTTCTACTGGCAAGCGCGACAATCTCGCGGAGATTTTACATCGCATCGATTTTCGACAAACTGACTTGCTGCGCCTCGATGCTGTACGCTCCGCGTGCCAAGGCGCGGACTATGTGTTGCATCAGGCCGCAATCCCTTCCGTACCCCGCTCCGTGGCAGATCCGCTGACCAGCAACAGCGCCAACCTGGATGCCACGGTTAACGTGCTGGTGGCAGCGAGAGACACAAAAGTCAAGCGCGTGGTGTATGCGGCGTCGTCCTCCGCTTACGGGGAAACGCCCACTCTTCCCAAGCACGAGGCCATGCCACCGGACCCGATATCGCCTTACGCCGTCGCCAAGCTGGCCAGCGAGTATTACATGGTTTCGTTCTATCGCTGTTACCGCTTGGAAACGGTGTGCCTGCGTTATTTCAATATTTTCGGGCCACGTCAGGATCCCACTTCGCCATATTCGGGCGTGCTGGCTAAGTTCATTACTCAAATGCTCAAAGGCGAGCAACCCACTATCTTCGGCGACGGCAAGCAGAGTCGTGATTTTACCTACGTGGACAACGCAGTCGCTGCAAACCTGCTGGCTTGCAAGGCCCCAGCCGCCGAGGTTGCCGGACGCGTTTTCAATGTAGCCACTGGAGTGCGGACTGATTTGAATGAGACCTTCCGGATTCTGAAAAAACTAATTGGTTACACTGGCGATGTGAAATACGAGGCCGAGCGCGCGGGTGACGTAAAACACTCCCTCGCCGACCTGTCTCGCGCGCAGAAGCACCTGGGGTACAAACCGAAAGTGGATTTCGAGGAAGGATTGCGCCGCACCATCGAATGGTATAAATCAGGCTCCGTGGGTCGGGTGTCGGACTTCGGCAGTACGATGTCGGACGCGGTTGTTGAATCAAAGCACGAATTCAAAGTGTGAGCCCGAGACCGCCTTTCATTACCTCGGTGATCTAGGGGACAGTTAGCTGCAAGGCTAGAGTGTCGAGATGACACTCTCATCCCTTTTGGTTTCGCGCGATTGGCAAGAAGTCAGCGTATTGGAATGTATTCTTGGCGGTCTGCACATTGCCGTGGATGTGGAATCGGAACCGGAGCGTGCTCGGGCAAAATTGGCCAAGTCGAAGATCGACGCTTTGATTGTGGATTGCGATCTGAGCGGCGCCGCCAGTTTACTGCTCGGTAAGGAGAACAAGACCATCCGGAGTTCGGTGCCGTTGCTCATCATGGGCGGATCGAGCCGCCGCAAGCGGCGCGAGATTGAAAGAGGAGCTTTCGTGTTCGAAAAGCCAATCTCGGTTGAGCAAGCGGTGCACACTTTGTCGGCGGCTCGGAACATGATTGTGGATGAGAGGCTCCGCTACCATCGCCAGGCCTTGGATCTGCAAGTGTCGCTGACCTGTGGATCGAACAAGCGCTTGCGCGCCCATCTCATCAACCTCAGCCAGGGCGGCATCGGTATCCACGTAAGAAAGCCATTACCAACCGAAGGTCCAGTCCAAGTCAGGTTTGCTCTGCCGGGAAGCCGGCGCTCGATGAAGGTGGAGGGAGAAGTGGCTTGGATGGACCCCCAGGGCAATGCCGGCATCCGTTTTGTCGATACAAATCAGCGCATCAAGCGAGACTTGCAACTCTGGCTGGAGGGGCAATACTTTGTGAATTAGATTCGTCTTCGTTGGTCATTTAAGAGAATGGCTTAACCCTAGCGGAATCGCGGCCTGAAGTCTGCCTCTGCACGCATTCCATCGGAATCAGTGGCAAGCTGCGCTAGATGAGTGCCCGGCGTGCTTCCGCTGCAGATCACGAATAGGAACCAATAAGCCACCGTAAACAGGCATAGAGCCCCGAATGCGATCCCCAGCGCGAACCACCAAGCAGGAAAAGTGTGGGTCATGGCGAGGGAGACGACGGAAAAAAGCAACACCGCGGACAAAAGGATCAGCCCGTCCGCTAGCCACGAAAGGCTGCGGGCTGAAATGGGAACGGGAAAACCATAGAGTTGCAGTGGCCGGTGCGACGCTTCTGCTATTGGCGGTGGATTCGGCTTGTCTTTGCTAAGTCCCCAGTGCTCTGGAGAAATCGCTGCCTCCGCCTGCAAGCGGATGGCCGGACGAGGAGCGGCGGAAAATAGCAATTCTCTGGCTTCTCCGGTCCGCTTGCTATGCAAGAAGACGGAGTCCCAAACGCCGTGATGAGCCATCATCAGAAGCTGGGTGAAGAGCCATTCCTTCAGCTGTCGGCGAGAACGTTGCGGAATCGAAAGAAACTCAACTCCAGCCTGGCCCATCGCGTCGGCCCAAGCGACACGACCTGCAGCTTCCATCCGGGTGCGCGGACTCAGCAATTCGAAGCGCAGATAAATCTGCTGGTTTGCCCGTAATGGAGCTACCGCCTGGATGGCGATGCCGGCCTCGCTAAGGTTGCGGATGATGCCACCGTTAGCTTGATCCAGGTTCACATACGCCAGATTGTGAATCTTCTGGCGGAAATGCCGACGCTTTCGGTACGGCGCAACTGCTGCGGCGGCAGCGGCGCCGGATGGCGACAGATCCGACCGATACTCCATGGTCAAATCTTAAGCGGGGGAACGGAAGCGCCTCAGTAACCGCGCTGGTTCGGGGGGCGTCAAGAGGCCGGACGTTCTTCGGATGGAGGAATGGCGGGTTCAGCCTTTTCCCGCTGCGCATGATCCCAGGCAATAAGGCGATTGAGGTCGTAACGGTAAGGCCCGTAAGCCTGAAAGTTCTTTTCGTCGAACAGGCGCTTAATGCCACACCCAAGGCATACCTGATAGGCGTAGCCCTGGGCACGAACGGGCCAGCTCATTTTTCCGTGCCAGCAACCGCGGAGGAGCACTACAGCGGCGCCCGCAACCCCTGTAGCCAGGCCCAAAGGCCAGGCCCAGCGCGACTTCTTGTTTTCCTCACTCACCGACCACAGCCCGTAAACACTTCCAAAATCTAAGGATATGCCCAAATCCAAGCCGAGCGCAATAGGTCGAAGAGGCAGGGTAGCTTGGCAACGAGGCTGTGGCTTACCAAAGACCCATCACTGCTTCCCACCTTGGTTCAGCAAGGAAATATTGCGATTAGGACAAAACACCTGTAACGTACAGCTACCGGCATCCCCCGGGCCCTGGCAGGCGACCTTTGCTTGCGGGGTGCGCAAGCCGTGAATTGACAGGCTTTTTTCCTGTGGCACACTGGGATTGACGCATGTAGTCACAGGGATTACCACTGTTTTCATGAGCGCGAGTCCGCACAATGCGAACCCGGGGTTAACTAGCGAGATGCCGGAATCAGCCGCCGCCTCGATACCTAAGGCCGAATCCGCGTCCGCGGTGCTGGCGCCGAGTCATGAGGCTCTGCAAGCCCTTCTTGCCTTTTCTTCCTTGCACGAGCAAATACGGCAGCGCCGAGTGCGCGAAGCGCATAACGGAGTAGCTTCAGACCCAACTGATGTTTGGGAACTGGAACAATTCGTTTTAGATGAAGTTCTTCATCTGGTGGCCGAGCGCGCTCTAGCCATCACAGGTGCCGATGGCATCGCCATTGCTCTGGCAGAAGGCGACGCGATCGTCTGTCGGGCATCGGCTGGAACAATCGCCCCCGACGCCGGAGCCCGCTTAGATCCGAAGTCAGGATTCTCCGGCGCTTGCCTGCGCACTGCTCGAATCATTCGCTGCGATGACGTGGAGAACGATCCGCGGGTGAACGTGCAAGCCTGCCGCAGGTTAGGCACGCGTTCGATGGTTGCGGTGCCGCTGGCGGGACAGCGCAGCGTGATTGGCCTCCTGGAAGCCTTTTCCAGCGCAGCTTATGGCTTCAACGACAGTGACGTTCGCAGCCTGAGCCTACTCGCCGAGCTGATCCTGGCGGCCATGAAGCCGGAAGAGGAAGATCGGCTGGCCGAGATATCGGAGCGAGTGGTTCCTGTAGATAAAGTCGAAGCCAGGCAGTCCATCGAAATTTCCGAGCCCGAAGTTCAAAGCGAAGTCCACGAAACCCAAAAGTCAAGCTCTGACGAGGACACTCCCCAACCGGACGACAATTCCACAATCTTCTCGGCACTCGGCAAGAGGGAAAGCTCGAGGCCTGGCCTCGTGGTCGTGCTGTTGGTATTGCTGGCTGCAGTCGCGCTGGCAGGAGGACTGTGGTGGAGAATTCGGCACCAGACCAAAGCCCCTGTTATGGTCCCGCGTCAGGGCGTTTTGCAGCCCTCCCCAGCAGAAAGCAAGCCTGCCGAATCCGAAACCGAGAATGCCGCAACCGACGCGGTTGATCCGTCTTCTTCAAATCCCGAAGAACCTGGGACGCTGCCTCGCGTTACCGCTATCAGGGAATCATCCTCACCCGATTCCAGTACAGTAGTCGTTGATCTGCAGAACCCGGTTCAGTACGAGGCCCATCGGCTTAGCAATCCGGAGAGAATCTACGTTGATCTGCATGACACCGGATTGGCTTCGGGTCTTTTTGGCAAGACTCTCGAGGTGAAAGACTCGCTACTGGCTCGTGTGCGCATTGCGCAGCCCAAGCGCGGCGTGACTCGGGTGGTGCTGGAGACCAACGCTGCCTCCGATTTTTCGGTCAGACTGGAGTCCAGTCCCTATCGCCTGGTCGTCGAGGTCCACCGCGCCGCAACGAATACCCATCCCAAGACACAGAGCGCGACCCAGATCAGGATAAAAGCGGAGATTGTCAATCCTGGCGCTACGCCCAAGCCCGAGCCGCTCATTTCTCCTGTTCAATCTGCTTCTCCGAATGAGCGGCAGCTTCGGGCGCAAGTACCGAAGATCCGCATCGTGCTCGATGCTGGTCACGGCGGATGGGACTTGGGGACGGTCGGCCGCAAAGGCTTGTTGGAAAAAGATCTGGTTCTTGACATCGTGCAACGAGTAGGGGACCTAATCCAGGGCGGACTGGGCGCTGAGGTCATCTACACACGTCAAGACGACAGTTATGTCGCGCTGGAAAAGCGTGCCGAAATCGCGAACCTTTCGAAAGCCGATCTGTTCGTCTCGGTTCATGCCAACTACAGTGGTGACTCTTCGGCGCGTGGTGCCGAGACTTACTACACCAACACATATTCATCCGTGAGAGCGCGGCCGCGTGAGACCGATCCCGAGGATAAGTCCCTTCAGAACGTCAACTGGACCAACGTGGATATCCGTGAAAAAGTCCAGGAGTCACGACAGTTTGCGGCCAGCGTGCAACACTCGCTTTACAGCATGCTGGCGGCGAAGATTCCAGGCATTCGCAACCGCGGAGTCAAGAAGGCTTCCTATGTGGTGTTGACCGGAACATCTATGCCGGCGATCCTCGCCGAAGTTTCCTTTGTCAGCAGTCCCGAAGATGAAAGCAAGTTGAAGAGTTCGGAATATCGTCAGCAGATCGCTGAGGCGCTGTATAAAGGCATCGCGCACTACGCCACCACCTTCCGCCGGGTGGATATCGCGAGCGCCACTCGCAAGCCTGCCGGAGAGTAGACATTTCAAGTTCCTGCAGTTTCAGCGCAACTGATCCAGCGCGTCCACTTCATCTTTCATGCCGAGAAATTGCCAGCGTTGCAGGGCAATGGGCACGTTTCCGTTCTGCCACACGAAGTCGTGAAAGGCCCGCAGGCTAAAGGCGTCCTTCTTCTGGCGCTGAGCATCGGCGAGAAATCTGTAGATCTGGAGTTTGCCAATCTCATAGGAAATTGCCTGGCCTGGCCCTGAGGCAAACGCTGAAGCTTCGGCCCGAGCGGTTTGCGGATCCATGGGCACGGTGTTTTTCAAATATTCGGCAGCCTGCTCCATGGTGAATTCACCCAGCGCCAGTTTGACATCCACTTCTACCCGCAGCGCCCGCAGGCGCATGAAGTTCCAGATCATCTCGCGGCTGCGCGGACTGTCCTCGAATAGTCCAGCCTGCAGCATCGTCTCTTCTGCGTAGAACCCGATCCCTTCGTTGGCACCGGAATCATAGTAGTGGCGCCGAATGGGATCGGGATGCACCCAAGAAAGCACCAGCTGAAAATAGTGCCCCGGCACTCCCTCATGGACGATGATGGCACGAGGATCCTTCGCCATGCTGAGCGAGAAGTAGCCTAGATCAGGACCAGGCGGACTTACGTAGCGAGTCCCTCCATCTTTCAAACGGCTGGGTCCCGTGAAGTCATCAGGCTCGCCGAGATCGGTGAGCGGCGCAATGTACTCAGGCATGGGCACGAAATGATAGTGCTGCACCCATGCCGGCACGGTGAGAATGTCCTTGGCTTCCAGGTGAGCTCGCACCGCCAACTCATCCTTTTCCTCGTGAGCTATCTGCTCGGCCAGGGTTTTGAAGAGTGTCAGTTGGGGAGCACCAAGATTGCGATGTTCTTCGTAGGTCTGCGATGCCACCGACCGCGCCCATTCCTGGCGTCCCATGGCCAGCAATTGCTCAGGGGTGAACGGCACCAGCGCGACGTTTTTGAGGAAGAAAATGTACGCGTCACGACCAACCGCAGTTTCAGATGCCATCGCCGGCAAGCGCTGGTTCAACCATTCGCGATAAGATTCTAGTGCGACAACAGCCTGCACCCCCGCGGCGTCGACACCACCTGCGGCCTCGGGCTCAAGTAGAGGCTTCACCTCGCGAACCGAGTGCAAAAGGCGAGGCCCGAGGTCGCGCAGATGATCGAGTGCCAGACGTGCAAAGGGGGCGACGGGTTGGGTGAGATTTTTCTTCCCGTCCTCCAACGTCCGCGGAATCGAGCCCAGCATGGCAAGGATGTACCGGCTTCGTGTGGCGTCAAACGGCGGAGGCTGCAGAAGAAGATTCAAATACGAACCTGCGCTCTGCTCTACATAGAACATGGGGTTCCGTTGCCAACTGCGATTCACATCGAGTTCCCAGCGGACGCGGGCGATTGCAGACCCCATCAGCCGATAGTCCACCTGACGCGCCACAGACCATGACGACGCATCAATCTTTTTCCAGCGAGCTTCGAATTCTTCGAGTTGCTTTTGATAGCGTGCAACAGCGGCGGGAGACCAGTCGGGCAGCCATCCGGCGGGACGTTCGAGGCGGGGAATGTCGTCAGAAGTAGTTGGCTGCTCACTTGTTCGCCAAGCCCAGAAGTCACGCGCGAGATCGTCCAGAGACTCTGCGCGTACAGAGGAAGCGAGCAACAGAATGACAACGACTAAGAAAGGAAATATCGACACTGGGCGAGTCGTCTTCATAGTTGCCATGCTGAGCGAACCCAGGCTACGCGAATGCGGAGCCTGGGGAGTCGAAGCATCCCTACCAGCACCTGTCTCGATTGCCTAATCTTTAACTATAAGCGACTGATTTCGCAGAGCGAACGCAGCCCACTCTACTCAGGACTGTAACTTTGGGGTTCAGCTAGTTGAGGATTGTAACTAAACCCGAACTCCGACGCGGTAAGAAAGGACGATCAGTGATCTGAGTTTCGAACCTGGCGGCCCAGCGTCCCGGGATCGCCGTACTGCAAGATGGACAGCGCCCATCCGGAGTCAGGCAATAATCCTGAACGAAATATCCGTATCGCTTGACCAGGATTTCGCCGCAACTGTGACAGTGCGTGTCTTCGAGATCACCTACCATGCCCGGCAGGTTTCCAGCGTAGATGTAGCGCAAGCCTGCCTTCTTGCCGATATCCGCCGCGCGCAGCAAGTCTTCGGGGCCCGTATTGTCGGGATCGTCCATCTTGTAATCCTTGTGAAATGCAGTCACATGCCACGGGATGTCGGGAGAAACGCTGGCCAGGAAATCAGTCAGCCCGCGCAGTTCTTCGTCGGAGTCGTTGAAGCCCGGAATCAGCAGCGTGACGATTTCCAGCCAGAAGCCCATCTCGTGCAAGCGTCGAATGGTATCGAGAATCGGCCCGATGCGGCCGCCAAGCTGATGGTAGTGACGGTCATCGAAGCTCTTCAGGTCCACTTTGTACAAGTCGATCCACGGACGCAGATATTCGAGCACTTGCGGCGTGCCGTTACCATTGGAAACGAATCCAGTCATCAGACCTGCGGCCTTGGCCTCCTTGAAGACCGCCACCGCCCACTCGCTAGTGATGAGCGGCTCGTTGTAAGTGCTGACTAGAACCTTTGCACCCTGGCGCAGAGCATCGCGAACCAGCACTTCGGGCGTAGCTTCGAGGGGTGATGAAACCGCGTTAGGATCGCGTAGCGCTTGCGACGTCACCCAGTTCTGACAGTAAGAACAGTGCAGGTCGCAGCCCAACATTCCGAAACTGTAGGCCAGAGCGCCCGGATACGCGTGGAAGAACGGCTTCTTTTCGATAGGATCGCATTGCACGCCGCCCACGTATCCCCAGGGAACGTAAAGAGTGCCGCCCTCGTTGTACCGGACTTTACAGACTCCGAGTTGGCCATCTGCGATAGGGCAACAATGCCCGCAGGCATAGCAGCGCACTCGATTTCGGTCGAGCTTCTCATAGAGCTCGCCCTCACGCACGTGGCCATGGACAATGTCTCGAAGGGTGGGCACGGCATTCCCCTGGGTCTATTTTAGACCCGGCGACGTGTAAAAAAACGATCAAGCGAGGCTTGCCGGATAGGATGAAAAGGGAAGGCCTACTGAGAAGCCGATGTATTGTTGCTCTGGAGCCGATGAATCGTTAGCCACTCATTGGCTTGCTGCCTCGCCACGATGACCTGAACGCGAGTCATGCGGGAAGCAAGCGAAGGAACCCGGTCTTTGCTGATCTCGTCTCCACCCGCCGCTGCCAGCACGGCCCAGAAATAAGCCTTGTTTAGGTCCTCCGGAACGCCCCGTCCGAACTGGTAGTAAGCTCCCAGCGTTCCCTGTGCCTTGATGTGGCCCTGCTCGGCAGCCATGGAGAACCAGCGAACAGCTTCAGGATAGCTTTGAGCAACCTCATCTCCGGTGGCGTATCGGACGCCCATGGCAAACTGCGCCGTGGCGTCGCCTTGTTCAGCCAATTGCCGCAAACCGACCAAGCCCTTGGCATCCGCTACGATCGGCGCGAGTGTTTTGGCCGCAGAAGTCTGCAGCTTAGAAGCCGAGGACACGTTGGTTCGATCGTCCATCCGCACGCGAGACCACTTCTCGATCCAAGGAGCAACCAGCCAGATTGAGGCGCCGGCTAGAGTGGCCACGACCGCATAGAGGAGTATCTTGTGAGGACGGGCGGGCGTCGATCGATCGGCGGTCGTAATCGCCGGCGCCGGAACCTCTGCGATCGGCAGATCCGGAACATCGACCGGAGAAGTATCAGCTTGCTTGCTGTTCGCACCGGAATCTCGTGTTGCATTGTTTACGGCGACCGAGGTGATCTGCGACAGTCTTCGAAGAATATCGCTTTGGTCGACGCCGAAAGCGTTGGGCCGTTCCGAAAATATCTCGATCAGCCCGACTACCATGTTGGCTGAATGAATTGGAGCTGCCAGCATGGAGCGAATTCCGAGGGCACGGCAACTCCCCACATCGACCCGTGGATCGGTCTCAGAATCGTCACAGCGCAGCAAACTGTCGGTACGAATACACTCGCCCGAGAAACCGGATTCGGCGTTTACCCGGGTGCCGAGGCCGGGAGCATCTGACCCAGCGCTGGCCGCGCAAACCATCTCGCCGCCCTGTGTGAGAGCGATCGCAGCCCCGGTTGCACCGGTGAAGGTTAGGGCCCGCTCGACGATCAATCGGAGAGATGCATCAAGATCTGTTCCGCTCGATTGCACTTTGTGCTCAATTGCGGTGAGGGCCGTCAAAACCGCCGCATATTCTGGGACTGCTAGGGTTCGGGGTGGCGGAGCAGTGGCGCCGGGCGCTTCTTGCAGCGCACTGGTCTTATGCAGCACGGTTGCGTGATTGCAGGCGGTAATCGTGTTCAGGAGGAGCCATTCCTTCAACCGGTGAAGAGACGAGTCCGGCATCTCCGGAAACCGGATTCCATTGCGCCCTGAAGGTTCAGACCAAACTACCTGCCCACTGGTGTGGATGTAAGTCTTGGTATCGGAGAGATCCAGGCACAGATTAAGGCTTTGGCTGGGCTCCAAAACGGACGAGGTCTGGATGGACATGCCTGCCTCGTTTATGTCCAAAATCTCATTGAGCTCCAGAACTATTCCGCTGGAGTTTCCATTTAAGCTGGCATAGGCGGGAGTGTGCACCTTGTGCCGCAGCCGACGGCGACGCTCGCGGATGGGCGGATTCCATTCCCGGCTGGGCTGGGCCGGCTTGGTTCCGGTGGGATCCATACAGAAGTCTGGTACATATTACCCCAGCTCGGCTAGTTGTCTAATCAGGAAGTTGCATTTGCTGTGACAATCGCGGCTGGGACCAATGCATGGCCTAATGCTACCAGTGGGTTGACTTTACCAACCACAGATGGAAGACTCCACACGGTGGGGTGGGGTGTGAATCCTCGACTTTGGCTCGCTGGCGCGCTATTTCCCCTGTGCTTGCTTTACGGGGTAGGGGCTTCAGCCCAGGCAGGACATGACCCGTTTGCCAACAGCACGATCCACCAACCCGACGAACCTCAGCTTTACAAGTCCCAGGCCGCTATCCTCCAATTGACGGTGTTGAGCGAGAACCGGTCTCCCCTCGACCGCCAGGCAGTGGTCAAGCTGTACAACAAGAACACTAAGGATGTGTTCTGGCAGACCACCCAAGATCAGTCTCTTGCGATTTTTGGCGATTTGGTCGTAGGGCAGTACGAAATCGAAGTAAGCGCGGTCGGGTACCTGACTGCCCATAAGGACTTCAACGTTCTAAGTGCACTTCATACTTATCATGAGGAAATCGTTCTAAAGCCAGACCCCTCCGCTGTGGACTTGAAAACTTCGAACGTTTCGCAGATGCCTTCGAAGGCGCGCAAGGAAACTCAGCGTGGCGTTACTGCGCTCAAATCCGGCAATTTGAAAGAAGCGCGCAAGCAGCTCGATTCGGCTTATAAATCAGCCCCTTCCAGCTCCGACGTGAATTTCCTGCTTGGATACGTTGCCTTCCAGGAGAAGAATTTCGATCAGGCACAGACTTATTTGGGTACTGCGGCTAAGCTTGATCCCCACAACGCGCGGGCCCTCACCTTACTCGGGCGCCTACAACTTCAGCGTGAAGACTATGCCGCGGCTCAAACCGTGCTGGAACAGGCGGCCGCGGCCGATCCCGAGTACTGGATGGCGCACAGGCTGCTGGCTGATACCTACTTAAAGCAGCATGAATATGAGAAGGCGCGGGAACAGGCGCAACTCGCGGTACAGAAGAATGAGGGTGGAGAGAGCGGCGTCCAGCTCGTCTTAGGAGAAGCGCTGGCAAATCTGGGGCGGGACCAGGAGGCGGTACTAGCCTTCAAGACCTTCCTGCAAGTCACCCCGGACAGCCCCGCCGCACCGCAGCTGCGCAAGTTCATAGCTGAGCTCGAACAGCGCGATGCTAATCCCCCAAAGGCTACTGACCCAACGCCCAAGCTCGTTTCTTCTGTGGCGGGTACAGATCCAAATGTGGGAATGGACGACCTCAGGCTTTCAATAAAGACTTGGGAGCCCGCCGGAATTGATGATACAAAACCGACCTTCGCTGCCGGCGTCACTTGCCCGTACGAGCAGGTGATCGAAATGGCCGGGGAGCGCGTAAAGCAACTTGTGGATGACGTCGCTAAATTCTCGGCTATCGAAGACTTGACGCACGAGAAGCTCGACGAACTCGGTCATCCCACCAGTCACGAAACCCGGAAGTTCAACTACGTGGTTTCAATCTCTGAGGCCCAGCCCGGCTTTCTTGCCGTCGATGAGTATCGCAATGAGGTAACTGGCATTGCCGATTACCCCGATCAGATCGCCAGTCACGGTTTTACTTCACTGGCACTCGTCTTCCACCCCGACATGCGTGACAATTTTCAGATGACATGCGAAGGCTTGGGCGACTGGCATGGGCAGGCGAGCTGGCTAGTTCATTTCCGGCAACGCGACGATCGGCCTAATCGCATTCACGCTTACAAAATCGGCGAGAACGTCTACTCCGTGAACCTGAAGGGACGCGCCTGGATCAGTGCGGACAAATTTCAGATCGTTCGAGTGGAATCGGAAATGGTGAGTCCAATGCCGAAGATCCGGCTCCTCAGTGAGCACCAGATCGTCGAATATGGCCCCGTCCACTTCCAAAAGAGAGACCTTGATCTCTGGTTGCCTAAGAGCGCTGACCTTTACTTCGATTTCCGGCGGCACCGTTATTTCCGTCGTCACAGCTTCGATCACTTCATGCTGTTCGGTGTCGATGCAGAAGAAAAGCGCAGCGCACCTAAAGAAGAACCACCCAGTGCCGGGTCAACCGCCTCATCCAAAGCCACTCCGAATCGCTGATACACATTGACACTTAAACTGGCGGTAAACTAGCGTCGGCGTCAAGGATGTGTCAGGCTGATGCTAGACAGGCGCGACAGGGCCGCGACCATCATGCTGGAAAGCAGTTGCATGGTGGCAACGTCCTGCTTGTCGAAGGCATAAGGAGTGCCGGAGAGCACCTCAAATACGCCCAAGGTCCGGCGAAAGTGACGCAGTGGGGCAACCAGAATAGACCGCACTCCCAGGCGTCGGCAACTCGCCAGATCGACGCGAGGATTGTTCTCGGCGTCATGGCAAAGCACTACCTCTCCGGTTCGAACGCAGTCTGCGGAAATGCCGGAATCAGTCTGCAGCCGGACACCAAGATCGGGCGCGGTACGTCCAGTGCGCGCACGACAGACAATCTCGTCTCCGTGACGGAGCGCGATAGCTGCTCCCGTGGCTCCGGTTAAGGCCTGCGCACGCTCGGCAATGACGCTAATTGCCGGCTCCAAGTTGATTTCGCTGGGATGAATTTCATGATTCGATCCCGACACATGCACTGAGCCTACAGCGGGATGCAATCTCAACGCCCGAGCATGATGGCGCCCCGGGGCATGAGCCGCGAATGATGCAGGTACGTGATTTTCCGAAGCCGATGGCACAGACGTCGGAACGGTGCGAAGCAGTTCCCGCACCAGGCGATCCAGTTCGGCATCTTCGATGACGTGCGCAGTCTGCTCTCCCAGCAACGATCCGCCCAGCACTCGAGACAGACTCAGTACCGCTTGGCTTCCACAGGAGAGGCAGCAAGGTGTGTTATTTTCGCTGATGAGTTCGCACGCCACGCAAAATGTAGCAGTTTGTAACGAAAGAAAGTTGATGTCCCGCGACCTGACCCAGCCCATTCTTGCCCGATTTCCTTGTGCGAGATTTTCTCTTGCCGAAAAGCGAACGAGAAAACTAAATGGAAAGTGTGAATGCGGTAAGTGACAGGGCTGGTTCCGGTTGTGGATAAGAACCAGAGTCTTTTCCAGTGCGAGTGCTGTCTCAAACTCTCGTAGGGGATGAAAACTTAAATCGTGCGAAGAACTATCCCGCTCGCGCCGCCATCAAACCGGTGTTGTCGGTGGCAACGACGACCGCCGACTGGCTCATCGTCCGTTCGAGCGCGTCCGCCAATGCCACTGGGAACACGGATGTGAGAAGATTCACGTCGAGTTGCAAATCCCGTTCGCTGTATTGCCGGTAAATTGTCAAGCAGCCACGACGCCGGTTATTCGCGGCTACCAGATCCAGAGACATACTCCACGCTGCGAGCATTTGGTGACCCAAATGACTGCCTGGCTTTTTCCAGCAGAGCTGCGGATCCGTGCTGGAGACCACTTCCAAGCCGTGGCCGCGGGGCAATTCACCGGACAGATGAAGCAGTCGCAAGTCGAAAGCATCAAAATCGTTATTGCTAAATGCAGCCACCAGAATGCCGCAAACCTGATCGTAGTCGGAACTCACTTTCAATTCTTCGGTGGCTCGGCGGATCGCGAGGTTGTTGACGAATATCTGCCGCTGCTCCATGGTGCGATGCGCGACCCTCCGGAGTTCGCCGAACTCCAGATAATTGAGATGCTGTACTCCGATCCAAACTCCAGTACCGAGAACAGCGAGAACTAATCCGAGCGTGCTGCCAGTCGGCCACAACAGAAACAGGCTAAGCAAGGCGAAGATCGCGGACACGGCATAAAGCACAATTACAACCTGCCGGTGAGAAAGGCCACGCTGTAGCAGTTTGTGATGAATGTGCTCACGGTCCGCAGTGAATACCGGACGCCCACTGATAAAGCGCCGAGCCACGGAGAGTGCTGTTTCCAAGATAGGCAAGCCAAACGAAACCACCGGGATGGCCACGGCAATGATCGTCGGCGCCTTCTGCGCCCCCTGGAGCGCCAGTGCGCTCAGCATGAAACCAATGAAAAGGCTACCGCAATCTCCGAGAAAAATAGTTGCCGGATTGAAGTTAAATCTCAAGAAGCCCAGAATGGCACCGGCCAGCGCCAACGTCAGCAGAGACACCAAGGAGGACTGGCTGAGCAGCGCTACTACGAATACCACGAGGGTGGAGAAAAATGCGGAGCCCGCTGCCAGACCATCCAGTCCATCGATCAGGTTGAATGCATTGGTGATAGCCAGTACCCAAAGGATGGTGAGCGGCAGACCAACGAATCCGGAAAAATGGTGATCACCGAATAGTACCGGCAAATCGAGAATGCGAAGTCCGCCAGCGAAGAGCATCGCACCGGCCGCAGCTTGTACTGCGAACTTGAAATAGGGACCAACAGGCCGGATGTCGTCATAGACTCCAAGTAGGAAGATCAACAGCCCCGGCAGCAAAACGGTTACCAGCGTCTTCGAGGAAAATCCAAAGCTGAGATTGGGATACCAACGGCTGATCAGCAGAGCGATTCCTAGGCTCAGAAGAAAAGACAGAAAGATGGCGACCCCACCCAATCGAGGCAGCGGAGTGCTGTGAAGATGCCGATCGAGAGCGGGTACTGCAACCCAGCCACGGACCGTGGCCACATTCCGTACATACCTGGTGAGAATAAACGACAACAGCACGGATGCTGCGAAGACCCCTAGGTAGAAGACGGTCAACTGACTCCCTCTTGGCCAGAAACACTACTCCGTCCGTGCGACGGCTGAAAGGCAAAACACTTACTTGTTCGCAGTCGAGAGAACTGCGGCGAACTATAGCAGCTTGGGAAACTGCTGGGCAATCGGCTTTCTTGATTCGTCTGTGGAAAACTCAACTCTTCCTCGGTTACCGCACGACGCGACCGCCTTGGTTTACGTCGAACCGATGCGAGGTCAGCCTATCCGCCATATCTCCGCTGTGCTAGACTTTTGTCCTCTTCAAAATGTCACGAGGCCTAGTAATGCGGTCTTTGCGACCTTGCCATCTGCTCTATCTCTTACTGCTGAATGCTGTTGTGTTATCAGCGTGGGAGCTAGGGATTTGCCAGAATCAACCCACGGGGAGCACGGGAGCGCCGGTTGCTCCGCTGGTACCGACCCCAGCGACAGCTCCTTCGACGTCAGCTGCGCACACGGAGCGAACTGGAACGGGATCCTCCGGCGTGGGCAGTGTCCCTGCTTCTGACACGTCTTTGCGACTGGGAACCGGCGATCTGCTGGAAATCAGCGTCTACAACGTGCCTGAGCTTGCTACGAAGGCCCGCGTCAGCAACAACGGCGACGTTTACCTGCCTCTGATCGACTATGTCCACGTCGGGGGCCTCACTGCCGAGCAGGCTCAAGCGTTGATCGAAAAGCGCTTCTCGGACGGTGGCTTCTTGAAGGATCCACATGTCGCGCTCTTTGTCGATCAGTATGCATCCCAGGGAGTAAGCGTCTTGGGTGAGGTCGGCAAGCCAGGCGTCTATCCTCTCTTAGGTGATCAGCGGCTGTTTGATCTTATTTCCTCGGCGGGTGGCTTTACGGACAGAGCCGGGCGCAGCGTGACCATCACCCATCGCAGCCAACCGGACAAGCCAGTGACGGTGGCGCTGTCGCGAAACATAACTGACAATCCACAAAGCAACGTCGAGGTGTTTCCCGGTGATACCGTGATCGTGCGTAAAGCCGACCTTGTTTACGTAGTGGGTGACGTGGGAAAACCCAGTGGCTTTCTGATGGATATCGAAAATCTGACGGTGCTGAAAGCGATCGCGCTCGCCGGAGGTACGAATCGAACCGCCAAGTTGAATGGTACGACGATCATCCGGAAGGGTCCCAACGGCATGACTGAGACGCCGGTCCATTTGAAGAAGATTCTGCAGGCAAAGACACAGGACATACCCATGCAAGCGGAGGACATCCTGTTTGTCCCCAGCAGCGCTGGCAAGGTTTTCGCCGGGCGCACCTTCGACGCCGCCATGCAAGCTGCGACCGCAGTAAGCATTGTGGCCGTACACCCTTAAGGAACCGAGCCAACGTCAGGCAGCCAGCTTGGTACGCCGGCGGTTATTCCCCGCGAGCTCCTCAAGGACTTCTATATAGGCTTCCGCGGTCTGTCGGCGTGAGTAACCTTGCAGTATGTGGCGGCGGCCGTTTCGGCCGAAAGACTCGCGCAACGACTGGTTTCCTGCCAGCACGCTCACCGCCTGCGCCAGGTCGTCTGCATTCTCTGGCTCGACAAACACTCCAGCCTGCGCTTCCTCGACGATCTTTCTCGCCTGGCCATCCACGCCCAGAATCACAGGACGGGCGCAAGACATGAACTCCAACATTTTGGTAGGAATAACGGTCTTGAACAGATCAGTTTTTTTCAGCAGCACCAGGCAGGCGTCCGAAGCACAGATGTAGGACGGAATCTTCTCCCGCGGCTGCTGATCGACGAAGCGAAGGTTGCTTAGACGTCGAGAGCGCGCCAACGATACGATTCGTTCTTTGTCGGCGCCGTCCCCGACTAAAAGAAAAAGAATTTCGGGATAGGACTCCTGCAGCCTGTCCGCTGCCTCGACTAGAGTATCCAGCGCGTGAGCCATGCCCATTGTGCCGATGTAGCTGACTACAAATTTTCCTTCGGCCCCCAGTTTGCTTCTTAAGTTAGGGTTTGTCGCTTGGGGACTGAAGAGTTCTGTGTCAACTCCGTTCTGCACGACCGCTATTTTGGTCGGCGGCAAGTGCCAATGCTCAACCAGATAGTCCTTAAACGCAGGAGTCACCACGGCTACCCGCTCCGAATTTCGATAAAGGAACCCTGCAACTCTGGCCAGAGAACGATGCAGCAGAGAATCTTGGTTGCCCATGCCTACGGCAGCCAGAGACTCCGGCCACAAATCGCGGACTTCGAAGACAAAAGGCACCCGCTTGCAGCGAGCCAGCCACCAGCCAGAGAATCCAACCAGCAATTGCGGTGAAGTGGCGATGACCACATCCGGGCGCGATAGAAAGAGGCCTGTGCTCGCGGACGAGACAAAGAACGAGCTGTAGTTCAACATACGCTCATATGCCTTGCGGTTGGGGAACGGCAGCAGCCAGGTGCGAACCACATTTACGCCGTCCACCTTCTCTTTAGTCACCAGCCGCCGAAACTTGCGCCGATATTCGAGGGGCACAACGCCCGTGGGATGATTCGGAAACCCAGTCAGGACGGTTACTTCGTGTCCATTTTCCGTCCAGTATCGAGACAATTCCGCAGCGCGAGCGGCAGGCGCCCCCATCTCCGGTGGAAAGTATTGCGAAACGTAGAGAATTTTCACGGGTCCTAGTAATGACAAAGTTTAAACGCGCCTTTGTAGCATAGAGCGCGGGTCCGCTTGGATGGACTGCGAGCATAAGCTTCCCAGCGGTCTGCGAAGCGAGCGAAGAAATCCTCCCCGGTCAGTCGATGCATGACGCGCAATTGCGCAACGTGCAGCTGATGGTAGAAAGGGCTGGCCACCATGGGTAGCCGCGTCCCTGACTGTTCGTATAAAGACCAAAAGCCAAGATCATACCTATTGAGGTTGTTGCGAAGCGTCTGAACAGCCTTTGCGAATAGCTGCTCGGCCACGGCTTCTTGTGTAGCCACAAAAAAATCGTGCACACCCCAGGCGGCCCAGATGAAGCCGTTAAGAATGTGAGTCGGCGGCGATACGATATACTCCTCGAACCACAGGTCACCATGCTCATCAATGAAATTGACACCGCCTTCCTCAGTTGATTTCTGCAAGCTGACAAAAGCACGCTCCGCGCCTTCCAAGTACGTGCCGGCACCGGTTTCGGCGTGGGCGCGCACTAGCAGAGAAATGCCCTGACCCTGTGCGAGACCGGAATACCAAGGTGCCTGCAACGGAGTCCGGTATTCCCAGTTGAAATTGTGGTTCCATACCCAGACTCCGGACGAATTCCGCTCAAGGTTAGCGCACAACCAGTTGGCTGACATCAGAAACTTGGCCTTCCGCTCTTCATTTTTGTCACGGCGAAACCGGTTGTAATTCCCAAGCCCCCACTGAGCGATGGCAATCGGGTTGTACTGCAGACCAATCTGGCCGCGGTAATCCAGCATCGGTATGCCAGCGGCGTCGACATTGCCGGAATAGTCCGCCTTCTCCGAGAAGAGCATGTAGTATTCGCCGAGGCTGGCAACGGACGCATTGGGATTCACCTGCGGATGATCATGCCAAAAGCTGAGTTGGCTCTTGCCCGGATTCAGATACGCGCTGAATATGCGCCGGTAGTACTGCAGTCGGCTGGCTAACGGCATAGCGAAATTGTTCGAACTATAGCATGGCGGTGAATCAGTCGCGGTGCACCCGGCCCTACGAGCTCAGCCGCCAGAGGCTAGTCTCCAGATCGGCATGCTGGACTGCGATGGTGGTCACTGCCAGCAATCCACTGGTGTTGCGTCCGTCCGGAAGAAAGGCATTGCCGTATTGGAAGAGTCTCACCGGCCAAACGTCTTTTTTCCATTGCAACAAAGGCTGCCAGCGCTGGCCGTTACTGCTGCCGTAGAGGCGTACGTTGTGATCGCTATTGATTTTGCTGGGCTCGACCATGGTAGAGAAAAAGATTGCTTGCCCAACCTTGCATCCATAGATGGAGGAAGTGCTAAGGTCCCCGAGTTCAGAAAGCCTTCCCCGACGATCGAGGTGATAGACGTGGTTGGCTTCCAGTGGCGTGTCCGAAGAAAAGTACACTCCCTCGGCCGTGGGAACGCAGGCTACCGCACGGGCCTGCTGGTTTCCAGACAACGCCACATCGATATTTCTGAAATCGCAGGAGGCTCGAAGAATGCGGCATTCCTTGTCGTCGTCACCGGTCAAGATCCAGAGACAATCGGCCCATTCGTCGTAAACCATGTTATGGACGTGACGGATTGTGCCCCGAGGAAAAGTATAGGCGACGTTCCAGGTGGCGCCACCGTCTGTGGAAGCGTAGATGTGTACTTCGTCGCGCTGGGGATTATCGAAGTATTCGCCCCAGAAGATGTGATCCTTTGGAGTAACCGCGATGTGCAGGGGGCGAGTGCCCCGCAGCAATCTGTGAGATACCTGAAATTCTGTCTCTCCCGGAGCCAGCGTGACAATCGCTCCCGGAACGGCAGCTATGAGATGACCCGATGAGAGTGCCGCGAGCGCATGAAAACCGTCGCGGCAAAGGCGGAAGGTGAGCCGTGACGCTACACTCAGATTCCGCCACCACACCGTCCGGTAGCATGCCACGTGGTGCCATTCGATGGCGCCTGCGCTGAGGTTATTCGCGTCAGCCCGATTTGCGTCAATTCGGGCGCGAAGCAAATCGTAGCCTCGAGAAGCGAACAAGACATCATCGTCCCAAGCCACGGCGCGTAGCCGTGGAAAGACAGCCACTCGAGTGAGGGTCAAGTCACCGGGTTTCCTCGATGGCACTGCGGAGGCTAGATGAACGGCCATCCTATTTGCCCAGTCCCTCGTTTCCTATTGTCAGTTCTCATTCTTTAGGACAAGAAACGGTCCAATTGCCAGCGCATCCATAAGCGTGCGCTTGAAGCAGTCGATGGCCTCCGCCGGAGCACAAACGATCGGCTCATTCTCGTTGAAGCTGGTGTTGAGGACGATCGGGATTCCCGTGTTGCGCTCAAAGGCTCGGATCAAATCGTAATAAAGCGGATTCTCGTCACGACTAACGGTCTGTAAACGACCGGTATTGTCGACATGGTTTACCGCACAAAGCTGCGCCCGCCTTTCAGGGCGAATCTTGTATACGTGAAGCATGAACGGCGATGGATGATCGTGGTCAAAATACTCGCTTTGGCGCTCTGCCACAATTGACGGCGCAAACGGACGAAACCACTCCCGGTGCTTTATACGGGCGTTGAGGATATCCTTCATCTTCGACAGCCCGGGATGCGCCAGGATCGAGCGGTTCCCCAGAGCGCGCGGTCCCCACTCCATCCGTCCTTGAAACCAGCCCAAGACATTTCCCGTGGCAATCTTCTCGGCCACGGCCTCTAGGAGTGGTTCGCGCTCGAGTTTTCGAAAACTCAAGTTCGCCTTCTTCAAATCACATTCGATCCGCGAGTCCGAAAACTCCGGACCAAGATACGAATTCTTCATTATGTAGCAGCGCGGTTGTTTGAGAACCGAGTGATAGGTGTAAAGAGCGGCACCGATGGCCAGCCCTTCGTCGCCCGCGGCTGGCTGGATCCAGGTGCTCCGAAAAGGAGTGTGCGAGAAGACTTTCCCGTTGGCAACGCTGTTCAGCGCACACCCTCCAGCCATGGCGAGGTTTTCGATAGATACCCGCTGGTGCAGTCGGTCAAGCAAATGAAAGAAGGCCTCCTCAAAACGATCCTGCATGGCGTATGCGAGGTCCATGTCGCGTCGCGTGATCTCGGCGTGGGTCTCGTTGGGTTCACCGAAAAGCTTCACCATGCGATCAGAAAAGTGTCGAGCCATACGGACAGTTCCGTCGGGCAACAACTGCATGCCCTGGTTGCTGCCCAAAGGCTTGAAGTAGCTGAGATCGAGCTGAAATCCGCCGTTCTTCAGGCCTACAATCGCGCGCACCTGCTCGCAGTACGTATCTTTGCCATACGGCGCCAGGCCCATCACTTTGCCCTCGTCGCCATATTTCTTGTAGCCGATGAACTCGCAAATCATGGTGTAGAAACTGCCCAACGAATGGGGCAGGAATACGCGCTCGAGGATTTCGATCTCATTGCCTTCGCAACGGGCCATCATGGTGGAAACGAAGTCCCCGGAGCCGTCGTAGCTGAAGCCGGCAGCTTTATCCCAAGGCGAGCAATAATACGCACTAGCAATATGAGCGATGTGATGCTCGACGTGATGCTCCCGAAAATGCAATTGCTTCGCATCGATGTCGAGTGCCTCTGCCAGCAGTGAGCGTACATCCCGCATCGCTTCTTTGCGTCGGCGGAGGCGAATGAAATTCAGAATTTTGGCGGGATTCGCCAGAGCGTACTCCACTTTCTCTGCCAGATTCGCGTCAGTGTCTTGGCCCACCGCAACATGGTCAACATCGATAATCGAGGCGCCGACGGCATCAAGACAAGCTTTGACCGCAAGCGCGGGAAAGCCTGCATAGTGTTTCACGCGATTCAGCCGCTCTTCGGCGATGGCAAACACGACTTCTCCGTCCTGCACGATCGCGGCGGAGGCATCGGCATGAAACATGTTGATGCCGAGTATCAGCATGAATTGAAGATTGCCTTCTTTGGGGTTGACATGTCAGTTGGTGCGCGGTGCCGTTAGGAGCTTGCCTTGATAAATTTCTCCACATCAACCACCGCCGGCTGTCCCGAAGAACGAGAATCCACGATTCGCAGAGTGGCCAAGGTAGTAGCGACGATCTCGGGGAAGGAAATTGGAGCCGGTTCTCCATTGCGGATGGCGGCGGCAAAGGCTTGCCATTCACTGCGATGACCTTTGTCGCTCCGGAATCGCGAGTGGAATACCTGCTTTCGGCCGCGGCCGACAAGTTCCAAGCGACGAAAGTCTTCGAGCACGGCGACTGTTTCTCCACCAAAGATTTCCAATCTTTCTTTGGAGTAAGACCTGTCCCCGTTTGTCAAATAACGAACCGTACCCTGCGATCTGTTGGCAAAGTTTAACCAGATTTCGGCGCCATCGGCCGCAGATTCTGTTCGGGACAATGCCCGAGTCTGAACCTCGACCAGCGGCGCGTCTGCAAGGAAACTCAGAAAATCGACGAAATGGCATGCTTCACCAAGAATTCGCCCGCCACCTTGCTCGGGATCGTTCACCCAATGATCGGGCGGAACCGACCCAGCATTCACACGATAGTGCATGGCGAGCGGCTCATTGATCTCAGCGAAAAAAGCCTTCATCCGCGTTGCCATCGGGGCAAACCGGCGATTGAAACCGACCATAAGAACCGGCTGAACTGCCATATTTTGGTAGGCGCGAACAATCTCGGCCAATTCGCTTTCGGTCAGACAAAGCGGCTTTTCACAGAAGATGCGTTTGCCAGCTTGCAGGGCACTTAACACCTGAGTGGCGTGCAGGTGGTGACGAGTGGCGATCACGACCGTGTTCACATCGGGGTCGCTAAGAATTTTCTCTTCGTCGGTCGTGCAATATCGGAAACCGAACTTCAATGCGGCATGGCGAGAATGCGATCCGTTCGCAGCACATACTCCGACTAGTTCGACTCCATCAATCTGCTTGATCGAGGGCAGAAGCGTGCCCATGGCGAAATTGCCTGCTCCCAGAAGGCCGATGGCTACCGATCTCTTACCCACAAGCCAAGGTGCGCTTGCCTTCTCTACCAATCTGAGGTGCGAATTCTCTTCGAACTCCTCGGGATACGTGATCAATACACCCAGGAATGGTTTGCGCACTTTCCCTGCGATTAGGTCGTACGCATCGCGAGCCTGCCCGATGGGAATGCGGTGAGTGATGAGCGACCTCAAGTTCAGCTTCCCATCCGCCAGCAGCGTGAGAAAAGCTTCCATGTTGCGAGCCTCGGTCCAGCGCACATATCCGATGGGATAGTCCCGGCCCTTTTGCTCATACGCTGCGTCGTAGCGTCCAGGTCCGTAAGCCCGTGAAATCCGGAAATCAAGTTCTTTCTCATAGTAGGCTTTGCGGTCAATGTCCATGCCCACGGTACCGACAGCTACGACCACGCCGCGTTCGCGCGCTATCTTTCCTGCGAGATTCACCGGCCCACTGCTGGAGGTTTCGGCCGTGATAAGAACGGCGTCGACGCCGTGGCCACCGGAGTAAGCACGGCACATTTCTTCGAACACCGGGACCGCATCGCACGCGTGATCCGCACCGAGATGCTTTGCCAGTTCAACGCGTTGCGGCGCGATATCCATGCCGATGACGCGGCAGCCCGCCGCCTTCAGCATTTGGACCGTGAGTTGACCGACCAGGCCGAGTCCGATTACGGCGATTATGTCACCCAGTCTCACACCCGATGTGCGGATGCCATGTAGCGCAACCGCCCCCACCGTGGTAAAGGCCGCTTCATCGAAAGTGACGTTCACGTCTGCAATTCGTGCGACCAGCAGCCGCGGTACGCATGCGATTTCCGCGTGAACAGCATACCCGGCCCCGGCGCAAGCAACTCGGTCACCGGCTTGAATATCGGTCACGCCCTCACCCACCGCAATCACGGTTCCCGCACTACTGTATCCAAGCGCGAGCGGCTGATCGAGCCGGGTGCGAACCGCTTGCGCAGCGGAAAACAAGCCATCGCGCCGGACTTTGTCGATCACGTCGCGCACCAGATCGGGGCGCGCCCTAGCTTTCTGAAGCAGATTCCTGCTGGCAAACTCAGAAGATGCACGCTCCGTACCGGCGGAGACCAGTGAGGCGGCGATCCGAACCAAGACGCAGCCCGTGAGTAGTTTGGGTGAGGGGACTTCGACCACCGCGACTTCACCCGTTCGAGCGTGCTGCAGAAACTGTTTCATGCCGTCGCTACCTGCGGGGTCTGGACGTTCGCGGAAAATTGCCTGGCGCCTCCATCAAGGAAGGTCTGCATCCACAGTTCAAGGGTGAGGAATTGCCAGATTTGCATTGACCAATCTTGCGCGCCGTCGCGGTGTTGGTCGATAAACGCGTGGACAGCTTTGGGGCGGAACAGCCCACGTTGGCGAAGACGCGATTCAGAAAGCAAATCGCCCACCATCTCCTTCAAGTCGTGTGCCAGCCAGTAATCGATGGGAGCGGCGAAACCGGCCTTGGGCTGCTGAAGCACTTCCCGTGGCAGTACACCTTGCATTGCTTTGCGGAAAACGTACTTTGTGGTGGGTCGGAAAAAGCCCTTAAGCTTCAAATGCGGCGGCACGTTCCAGGCCACAAATTCAGCGAGTTCACGATCGAGGAACGGCACGCGAACTTCCACGGACGATGCCATGCTCATTTTGTCGTTGTAGGTCAGATTCAGGCTGGCCAAGAAAATCTTGGTGTCGACATAGAGCATCTGGTTGAGAAAATCTGCGTCTTGGACCCGCATAAAACTGTCACGATGGCGCATGGAAGCATCTGAAATCGAGAGTTCGTCCCACAGAGCCGGCGCATAGAGGTCGGATTTTTGCTGGGCATCTAAGTAAGTACAGTTCATCACAAACCGATCCGCTGCCGAGAGTGAGGCGCTGCGGATCATTTTCTTGACCAAACGCACCCTCCCCTTCATCGGGGTACCGCGCAGGCTTGGCGCGGCAGCCAGAAATCCTTCCATCAATCGCCGTGCGACCGAAGGAATATGCTGATACGCCTGCGCCCAGTAATGGGCAGCGTGCTTACGATATCCTGCGAAAAGTTCATCGCCTCCAACTCCGGAGAGCAACACTGTCGCCTGCTTGCGCGCTTCCCGGCACACGAGATAAGCCGCAATAATCGCAGGATCAGCTGTGGGCTCGTCCATGTGCCAGGTGAGCCGAGGCAATAAATCCGCGACGTCGGGCTCGACCACGATGCAGTGGTTCTCGCATCCGAGGTGGCGCGCCAGCCGAGCAGGAACATCAGGATCATCAAGCGTGTTCTCGCCGATCCGATATTTCGGCGGAAACGTGATGGTATAGGTCCGAACCGGTTGGCTCGCCTGCGACATCATGGCCACAATGCTCGACGAGTCCAGCCCAGCGCTGAGAAACGCGCCGATCGGAACATCACTGATCGTCTGGGCTCGCACGGAGCTGCGAAAGCGCTGCCGAATTTCTTCCGCCAGATCTTCTTCCGATCGCATATAGGGCACATCCGCGGCAGGAAATGTCAGGTCCCAATACTTGCTGATGCTGAGCTGACCATCATGAAAAAGCGCATAGTGGCCCGCGGGAAGTTTGTAAATCCCGCGAAACATAGTTTTGGGATCCGGGACCCATAAAAACGTCAAGTATTGATGCAATGATTCCGCGTCCAACTCAGCTTCGATTCCGGGAACTTCCAGAAGGGCCTTGATTTCCGAACCAAAAGCAAAACGCCGGCCCTGGTGAAAATAATAAAACGGCTTAACGCCGAAGTGGTCGCGGGCTAGAAACAGGGTCGGTATCCCGGAGCGGAGATCGCAGACGGCGAACGCAAACATGCCATTCAGCCGCTTCACGCAATCCGGACCGTCCTCCTCGTACAGGTGAATTACCACTTCCGTATCAGTGTTAGAGGCAAAGCGGTGGCCCTTGCTCTGCAGCTCGCGCCGCAGCTCAGCGAAGTTGTAAATCTCGCCGTTGTAGGTGATCCAGACGCTGCCGTCCTCATTGCACATCGGCATGTGGCCGTTCGCAGAAAGATCGATAATCGCGAGACGGCGGCTACCCAGACCAATATAAGAACCATCGGGAAATCGTCGTTCCCACAGGCCGGAGTCGTCCGGTCCGCGATGCGCCTGGACGGACGTCATACGCCGCAAAGTTTCTTGGTCCCCGCAATTGGCCAGCCCGCTTATCCCGCACATACCTTGTCAACCCTTCCTGGTGTTAGCGCGCAACTCGTAAATCTTGGCTTTGATGTGAAAAAACTGCATGCCCTGCAGGCCACAGTAAATCAGCCCGGGCACACCATCCAGAAATCCAAGACGGAAGAAATATTTGTACAAAAAGAATAAGACCGGCGATCCGGGGACGCTGAAAAACTTCTTCCGGAGCCAGCGGCGACGCTCCGCCTGGTTCCCAACAAGCGATGGCGTCAATTCGCCCGAACTTGCGTCGCCGAATAGCCAAACCCGTGCTTCCCAATTCGAATACTCGTCATGTTTCTGGATGTAATGGGAAAGTGATTCGGCATTGTGATGGAGAAGCGAATTTTCCAGTCTCGCGGTCTGTCCATCAACCACAACGTGTTCGTGCACTTCCACGTCACACATGGAGGTGTCCTGATCTTTCAACCGACACTCGAACTTCGCTTTGCCACGTCGGAATAACGAAAGCTTGTAAAAGCTCGCGTCACCATGGCGGAGTGCACGTCCGAGGAAAAACATCCGCAACGCGATGTAGTAGCCGTCGTAGTGTACATTCTGGATAGCTTGCCGAACTTCTGCCGCTAGTTCCGGCGTGAGCGCTTCGTCGGCATCCAGAAGAAAAATCCAGGCGTAAGCCAGGGGTAGTGTGTCCATGGCCCATTGCCGCTTCTTCGGCCAGCCCCCTCGGTAGTGGAACTGGACAACTTTTGCGCCGAACGACCGGGCGATATCTGCGCTCTCATCCGTGCTGTGGGAGTCGATAACGTACACCTCCCCAACCCCGCGAAGAGATTCAAGGCAGCGAGGCAGGTTGTGAGCCTCATTCCGAGCCGGCACGATCACGCTGACAGGCAGGGACACGGCTGGCACCACGGATTGCACTTGCCCGAGGTCCTCTAGTTTCGGCATGAGAAAGGCGTTTCGCTTCCAAACATATTACCCGAACCCGTCGGCATCCCTAAGCCCGAACGGAGCGAATGGGTTGATGGAGCTGTGTTAATATCCGGCTCAAGTGTCACCTGCCGCATGGCCAACCTCCGCGCCATCCACGAGCTGAGAGATCCCAATCTCAAGGATGAAGTCCGAAATTTCTGGAACTCCCAGCCCTGCGGCAGCCGCTATCTGGAGAACGCGGACGACTTTGAAGCTCACGCCCGCGCGCGCTATTTGCTGGAGCCGCATATTCCAGAATTCGCCCAATTCGCTTCGGCACGCGACCTTAAAGTGTTGGAAGTTGGAGTCGGCATGGGGGCAGATTACCTGCAGTGGTTAAAGGCCGGCGCGCGAGCGACTGGCGTAGACTTTTCGGCAGCGTCGATCGAAAAGGCGCGTCGCCGGTGTGCACTCTTGGGGCATCAGCCAGACTTGCGTGTCGCCGACGCGGAACATTTACCTTTCAGCGACGATACCTTCGACGTTGTCTATTCCTACGGAGTGATGCACCATAGTCCAGATACCGCGCAATGCCTCCAGGAAGCCTGGCGGGTGCTCAAACCCGGTGGTCAGGCCCGGATCATGCTGTATCACCACCCGTCGCTCGTTGGCGCAATGCTGTGGTTACGATTCGGCATTTTTAGGGGAAAATCGCCGCGCCGCGCGGTTTACGATCATCTCGAGAGTCCCGGTACCAAGATTTACACCGAAGGCGAAGTCCGTTCAATGATGATGGCGACGGGATTTGAAGATCTTGTGATGCGTCAGGTCTTCAGCCCTGGCGACCTGCTGCTCAATCGCCCTTCGGCCCGCTTCCAATCATCCCTATACCGGCTGGCATGGCGGCTCTATCCGCGCGCCTTGGTGAAGAAGATGGGACGCCGGTGGGGACTGTTTCTGCTGATCTCGGCGCGGAAACCTGGAAATATCGAAGGTCCTCGAACAATCGGTTGAACCATCTCATCCTGTCACGGAATTCAGCTCGCGAAAACCCTGCAACACCTAAATCGTCCACGCCCGGCTCGGACATCTGCTAGCGAGCTAACTCGTCAAGGCAGATCCGTATCAGACATCTCCTTCACTTGCTGCATGCTGCTCCCGGGCTGTAGCATGGAAGAGTTTCTTTGCATTCTTCCCGCCCACTCAGGAGGCAATTATGGCGACAGATACTCTGGCCGGCCCGGCCATGCTCGGAACCAGCACGAAAGCAAGGGTCTATAAGAACTTTATTGATGGCGAGTGGGTCGAGTCCTCGACCGGAGAAACTTTCGAAAATCGGAATCCGGCCGACACTCGCGATGTGGTTGGCATCTTCCAGAAATCCGGAAAAGCGGACGTAGACGAGGCCGTTGAAGCTGCACGGCGGGCGTTTGCCAAGTGGCGCTTAGTTCCCGCTCCACGTCGCGCCGAGATTGTCTTTGCCGCTGCCGAAATGTTAATCGAGCGCAAAGAACAGTGCGCCCGCGACATGACCCGCGAGATGGGCAAGATCCTGAAGGAGACTCGCGGCGACGTGCAGGAGGCCATTGACACGGCCTACTACTTTGCCGGGGAAGGCCGGCGAATGTTTGGCCCCACCACACCTTCTGAGCTCCCCAACAAGTTTGCTATGGCGGTGCGTCAACCCATCGGCGTGTGCGGCATGATTACGCCGTGGAATTTTCCCATGGCGATTCCTTCGTGGAAGCTTTTGCCGGCCATCGTCTGCGGCAATACTTGCGTGATCAAGCCGGCGCAGGATACTCCACTTTCGACTTTCAATCTGGTGCGCGTGCTGGCCGATGTCGGCATCCCCAAAGGTGTGATCAACATTGTTTCCGGCTTCGGCCCGCAGGTCGGCGGTCCGTTAATGGAGAACCCTGAAGTGCGTGCGATTTCACTGACCGGTTCGACCGCCGTCGGCCGGATTGTGGGCACAACCGCGGCCAAGAGCTTCAAGCATTGTTCGTTGGAACTCGGTGGCAAGAACCCCATGATCGTGCTCGACGATGCCAATCTCGATCTCGCCATCGAAGGCGGACTATGGGGGGGCTTCGGCACCACCGGCCAACGCTGCACCGCGACCAGCCGTATTATTGTGCAGAAAGGCATTTACGGCGAGTTTGTCGAGCGCTACGTGGACCGCGCCAAGCGACTGAAAGTCGGCAACGGTCTGGATGAGACCACAGAAATGGGTCCGGCCATTAACGAAAGCCAGCTTAAGACCGACCTCAACTACGTTGAGATCGGCAGCGCCGAGGGTGCCAAGATGAAGTGTGGCGGCAATCGCCTGGACAAAGGCGAATACCAGTACGGCTGCTTCATGGAACCGACTGTGTTCATCGATGTCGATCCCAAGATGCGAATTGCGCAGGAAGAAATCTTCGGCCCGGTAGTTTCGATCATCCCCTGCGACGATCTGGAAGATGCGATTGAAATCGCGAATGGCATTGAATACGGATTGTCGTCCGCCCTCTACACTAAAGACGTGAACAAGGCATTTGCGGCAATGCGCGACCTGCACGCCGGCATCACATACATCAATGCGCCCACGATTGGCGCTGAGGTCCACCTCCCCTTCGGCGGTGTCAAAGCCACAGGCAACGGCCATCGCGAGGGAGGCATGGGCGCGATTGATTTCTACACGGAATGGAAATCAATTTACGTGGATTATTCAGACAAGCTGCAGAAAGCGCAGATTGATAGAGTGGATTAGTGGATTAGAAGATTTTGACCGCGAAGTAAGCAAGGGATTCGCAAAGGAACAACCAATTTCTCTGCGATCTAGTTGTGCCCTTTGCGAACTTTGCGGTTAAGTTTTTGATTTGCTTATGCAGGAGTGAAAGGTGCCTATCACCCAAGCCCGCGAAATCGCCGCTGCAAGGCGTCTCGAGAATGTCCGTTACCCCATCCGCGATCTCACGTCGGTCGCCGACCAAGTCATCAAGCAAGGCCATAAGATTCTGCCTCTCAACATTGGCGATCCCATTAGTTTTGATTTTCACACGCCTTCTCATCTGGTTGAAGCCGTGCACAAGGCAACGAAGGATGGTAGAAACGGTTACGCGCCATCGCCCGGCGTTAAGGAGGCCCTGGACGCCATTCGTAGCGAAGCCGCGCGCAAAGGAATCACCAGCGTGCAGGACGTGTTCGTCACCAATGGTGTGAGCGAGTGCGTAGACATTTGCCTCACCGCGTTGGTCAATCCCGGAGAAAACATCCTCACTCCGTGCCCGGATTACCCAATGTATTCAGCAGTGCTGGCGAAGCTGGGTATCGAGCTCAATACTTATTTCCTGAACGAAGATGACGGCTGGCAGCCCGATCTCGTAGATATCCAGCGAAAGATCACGTCACGCACGCGCGGCATCGTTCTGATCAATCCAAACAATCCAACAGGATCGGTCAGTTCGCGCCGCATGCTGGAACAGATGGCGGAGCTGGCGCGGCGTCACAACCTTGTCATCTTTGCCGATGAAATTTACGACAAACTGATTCTCGATGACGACGAACACATTTCCATGGCCTCCCTAGCACCAGACCTGCCGGTCGTAACTTTTGGTGGATTGTCTAAAAACTATCTTGCACCGGGATGGCGCATCGGGTGGGGCATCGTGAGCGGCGAGGCGCCCGCGGTAAAGCCTTACATCGAAGGCATGCATCGGCTTCTTCGAGCACGCTTGTGCGCGAATCATCCTGAGCAGTACGCCATCAAGGCTGCGCTGGAAGGGCCGCAGGATCACCTGATCGAAGTGCGACACAAATTACGTTCACGCCGCGACCTCACTGTGAAATGGTGCAACTCGACCCCGCGGCTGAGCTGTGTGCCGCCGCGCGGCGCGTTCTATGCTTATCCCCGGCTGGAGATTCCTGAAGGTGACGACATCTTTGTGAAGGAACTATGCCTGCAGAAGCACGTGCTGGCGGTCCACGGTTCCGGCTTCGGCCAGAAGCCGGGGACTAAGCACTTCCGCATTGTTTTCCTGCCCGACGAGACGACGCTGACTAAAGCGTACGCAGCGATTGCCGAGTTTATCCAGGGAAGATACGGAAAAAGCGTTTAACCGCCCTATTATCATTCCGAGCGGAGCGAGGAATTGCTATTCCCGGTAAGAATTTAAGAGAGCAGGGATGCCTCGACTTCTCTGGCCTCTCGCAAGCGAGGCCAGATCCGCTCAGTATAA
>DATKEN010000160.1:0-10706 GCA_035512155.1 Terriglobales bacterium
ATGCAGGAGTGAAAGGTGCCTATCACCCAAGCCCGCGAAATCGCCGCTGCAAGGCGTCTCGAGAATGTCCGTTACCCCATCCGCGATCTCACGTCGGTCGCCGACCAAGTCATCAAGCAAGGCCATAAGATTCTGCCGCTCAATATTGGTGATCCCATTAGTTTTGATTTTCAGACGCCTTCTCATCTGATCGAAGCCGTTCACAAGGCCATGAAGGATGGTAGAAACGGTTACGCGCCATCGCCCGGCGTTAAGGAGGCCCTGGACGCGATTCGTAGCGAAGCCGCGCACAAACGCATCACCAGTGTGCAGGACGTGTTCGTCACCAATGGTGTGAGCGAGTCGGTGGATATCTGCCTCACCGCGCTGGTTAATCCTGGAGAAAACATTCTCACTCCGTGCCCGGACTACCCGATGTATTCGGCGGTACTGGCCAAGCTTGGTATTGAGCTCAATACTTATTTCCTGAACGAAGACGACGGCTGGCAGCCCGATCTGGTTGATATCCAGCGAAAGATTACATCGCGCACGCGCGGCATTGTTCTGATCAATCCAAACAACCCTACCGGGTCAGTCTGTTCGCGCCGCATGCTGGAACAGATGGCGGAGCTGGCGCGGCGTCACAACCTTGTCATCTTTGCCGATGAAATTTACGACAAACTGATTCTCGATGACGACGAACACATGTCCCTGGCCTCCTTAGCACCAGACCTGCCGGTCGTAACTTTTGGTGGATTGTCTAAAAACTATCTTGCGCCGGGATGGCGGATCGGATGGGGTATCGTGAGCGGCGAGGCGGCCACGGTAAAGCCCTACATCGAAGGCATGCATCGGCTTCTTCGAGCGCGCCTGTGCGCGAATCATCCTGAGCAGTACGCGATCAAAGCCGCACTGGAAGGTCCGCAAGACCACCTGGTCGAGGTACGCCGGAAACTTCGTTCGCGCCGTGACCTCACGGTAAAGTGGTGCAACTCGACCCCGCGGCTGAGCTGTGTGCCGCCGCGCGGCGCGTTCTATGCTTATCCCCGGCTGGACATTCCTGAAGGTGACGACATCTTTGTGAAGGAACTATGCCTGCAGAAGCACGTGCTGGCGGTCCACGGTTCCGGCTTCGGCCAGAAGCCGGGAACTAAGCACTTCCGCATTGTTTTCCTGCCCGACGAGACGACGCTGACTAAAGCGTACGCAGCGATTGCCGAGTTTATCCAGGGAAGATACGGAAAAAGCGTTTAACCTCCCTATTATCATTCCGAGCGGAGCGAGGAATCGCTATTCCCGGTGAGAATTTAAGAGAGCAGGGATGCCTCGACTTCTCTGGCCTCTCGCAAGCAAGGCCAGATCCGCTCAGTATAACAACACTGCCAGCTTGGTCTTTCTTTCTAACTCTGCTTAAATCGTCATAGCCTGAGAGCCCCTCTGTGATTGACACCCATTGTCATATTCTTGCCGAAGTGGACGACGGCCCCAAGTCTTGGGACGACGCGCTGGAAATGTGCCGCATCGCGGTGACCGATGGCATAGAGCATATTGTCGCCACCCCGCATGCCAACGAGCGCTATCCATACGACCGCAAATACTTGGCCGGGCAACTTGACTACTTGCGCCGGATGGCCGGTAACGACCTACATCTCAGCCTAGGCTGCGATTTCCACCTGTCGTACGAAAATCTGAAGAGTGTTCTAGCACAGCCGGAGCTCTACACCATTGAGGGCAGCCACTATTTGCTAGTGGAGCTGAGCAATTTCAGCATTCCTGCGCAAATTGATGGATGCTTCACCCAACTCGGCGATAAGAAGATCACTCCAGTGATTACCCATCCTGAGCGCAACCCCATCCTGCAGCGCACTCCGCAGCGCGTGCTGCAGTGGGTAGAGCTGGGCTGCGCTGTGCAGGTAACGGCGTCTGCGCTGACCGGGGAATGGGGCGAGCAAGTATGGCGCTCGGCCAAGTGGCTGTTCGAACATAATGCAGTCCACGTGCTAGCCAGCGACGCGCACGATTCCAAACACCGTACTCCGCGGCTTTCTGGGGCTCGCGAGGCCGCCGAAGAATTCTGCGTCCCCGATGTCGCGCGGGCTTTAGTTGACGACAATCCGCGAGCCATCATCAGCGGCCTGCCGCTGCCTTATTTTCCAGATCCGGTCACGAAGGGTTAGTTTCGGATGGCTGACATGGATCAAGGTGCGCGCCTTGCCTTAGCGAGGTTTTGTCGTTCCGATGAAGGTTCAAGTTCCGGAGTCTGAGGTCTGAAGTCCGACGTCCTGCTTACTTCTGCGGTTGGTTATTGCTGGCTGGGTCATCGCTGTGGGCGGGGACTGAGACCGCGGCTGGCGCCTTGGGCTGCGTAGTCATCGCGCTTTCTGGGTTCAGCAAATGTTCGTGGTCCGGTCCCAATCCCATCTTGATTAATGCGCGTGAATCAGGAACCGTCTTACTCTGCCAACCGTTGTCGGACTGGTAGCGTTCCATCGCCTTCTGTGAGGAAGCGTCCCAGACGCCTGCGGCTTTTCCATCCAAGTAGTGCTCGCGGATGAGAGCTTCCTGAATCTCGCGAGCGCGCTGCGGATCGATTTTCTGCTGGCCGCGATGGCGCCAGTTCCCCGCACTCTTCTTGGATTTCTTGCCTTTGTGGGAGGTCGCGTGCGGAGTTGGAGTCTGCGAGTGGGAGTTGGTCTTCTTGCCCGCCGTCGAAGATTGCTGGTCGGTGCCCGCCGACACCAGTGTGCACACCAATATAAGGGTGCAGGCTGCGGCGACTATCTTTCCCGACGATGGCGTCGTAATGTCCACGACTGTTACCCAAACCCTGCCAGAAGCGAGGGGCAATTGGAATGATCTCCGATAGCAGAGCTCCTGTGCCAGTCACTTTCGGGCCAGCCGCAGGTTACGGAAGTGTACCGGCCAGAAATACAGTGCCGCCCTGGCGCCCAGCGCCTCGCTGGCGCACGAGCAGGACCACATCTTGCCCGCTCTTCAGCGTGGACGAGATCCGGTTGAAATCATCGTCACTGTTCACGGCTTGCTTGTTGATTTCCAGAATCACGTCGCCGCGAGCGACCCCAATGTCGTCGGCGAACGAGCCGGGTTTAACGTCCTGCACAATTACGCCCTTCCCCGCCGGAACTTCGAGCCGGTCCGCCATCTCCTGGGTGAGAGCACGGACACTGAGGCCGAGTTTGCTCTCCTTCGGGCCCGCTTGCCCGCCGCTTTCCTCATCTTCGCCCAAGCGGGCAGCAAATAGCTTGGCGCGGTCGGCAACGGTGACCGAGGCCTCCTGTCTCTTATTGTTGCGGATGAATCCAAGCACCACTTTTGAACCTGGTTTACGGCTGGCAATATCGGCAACCAACTCGTCGCCGTTTTTCACCGGCTTTCCATCCACCGAAATAATGGTGTCACCGACCTTTAGGCCGGCCTGTTCTGCCGGACTGCCTGCAGTCACATCGGAGATGGTCACACCCGAACCGGCGCCATAGACGCGAGCAATCGCTGGATTTTCCTGAGCATTGAACATGATGCCAATCGATCCCCGCGATACCCGATGATCCGGCCCGATAAGCTGGTTGTAAACCTGCACCACGGTATTTGAGGGAAGAGCGAAGCCGACACCCGCGTAGGCGTTGGTGTCGGTAAGAATCGCCGTATTAATGCCGATCACTTCGCCGGCCATGTTGACCAGCGGCCCCCCGGAGTTTCCAGGATTGATGGCCGCATCGGTCTGGATAAACGACTGGAATTGCCGGCCAGGAACGATGTTCCGGCCCGTGGCCGACACAATGCCGGCCGTCACCGTCTCCGACAGGCCGAAAGGACTGCCGACGGCAAGAACCCAGTCACCCACCTGCATACTGTCGGAGTTGCCCAGCTTAGCGGTAGGCAACGTCTTATCGCCATCAATTTTGATTACCGCCAGGTCGGTCTCCGTGTCCAATCCGACCACTTTGGCGTCGTGCAGCACGCCCGGCGGATCATCTTGCAGCTTGACCCGAATGCGATCCGCCTTCTCGACCACGTGACGGTTGGTAACGATGTAGCCTTTAGCATCTACGATGACGCCGGAACCCAGCGAGCGCTCACGGATTGCTCCTCCGTTCCCGCCTGGCCCCCCGAAGAAACGATCGAAGAAGTCGTCGAATGGATTTTCGTCGTCTCCATCGGGAGCGTTCGGAGCGCCTCGCCGCCGTGGCCGCGTGTTCTTGATCGTTGACTCGGTGTTGATATTGACGACGCTCGGCTCTAGTTGCTTAGAAATCTGCGAGAACTGGTTTGAGAGCTGAGTGGGTGAAGGTATCGTCAGAGGAGTAGCGTCGGAGGCCTTCTTGCCCTCCTGCCCCTTCACTCCGTAGGAGATCACAGTTCCAATCAGAATGCCGACGGCCAGCGTAGTCAGAATAGTGAGGGTGTACGCGAAGCGATTGGCCTTCAAACGTACCCAAAAAGCGCTTGCGCGCGGGTCCATAATTGCTTCCTCCGAAAATTATGCAGCCTAGATTATACCTTTTCGCTAACTCCAGGCACTAAAGCGCTTGGGGAGATCCCCTGCATCTTAGACGCATAAGTACTTGAGTATGTTGCTGTATTTTCAGGCTTATTCTGCTTCGGTGCGTACGGAGTCGTCTCTGGGCAGAGCAGGAACAGCAGCGTGATCTGGGGAAACCGCCATGGACTCCGCACTTCCCTTCTCTTCTGAGATCAGAAGACCAGTCAAGATGCACAAGGCACCCAATCCGGCCCGGACCCCCAGACGTTCTCCGAGAAAAATGAACGATGTAAGCCACGCGAACACAGGCTCCAGAGTGAAAATCAAAGCGGCATGTGTGGTGGGGATAAACTGCTGCGCCCAAGCTTGCACCGAGAAGGCCAGCGCGAGGCTGAGAAACCCCGTGATCCCGATCCCCCAGATCACCCTCGGCGACCAGACCACATAAACCCTCTCTGCAAGCGGCACCGTTAAAATCATCAGCACGGCCGTAACCGCAACCTGCACCACGGTGATCTGCTGCCAGCGATGCGCCTGGGCTGCGTGTCCGAGCACTATAATGTGAAACGCGAATACCACGGCGGCGCCAAGGCTGAGCAGGTCACCGTGGTTGATGCTCTGCAAGTTCAAACTGCCGGCAGCTGCGGACGGTACTGTCAGCAAATAGAGCCCCAGGAACGCAGCAAGCGTGCCGAAAGCACTCCACCGGTTTATTTTTCGCCGCCAGAAAAGCGTCAGAAACACCGGAACCAGCACCACCGCCATACCGATCAAGAAGGCCGATTTCGTAGGCATGGTGTACTTCAGGCCGGTAGTTTGCAACTCATTCCCGAGGAATAGAAGGCTGCCCGCCAGCAACCCGGACACCGCGGAGCCAGCCGTCAAACGCGGCAGCTCGCGGTGAAAAACCAAGCCCAGCACCAGCGCCGCCAGGCTCATGCGAATGGCGTTGAACAGGAGCGGAGAGATGTCCGCCAGTGCATTCTTGATCACTACAAACGTGGCGCCCCAGATCACCGTGGTAAGCACTAGCAGGATGTGAGCTTTGAGCGAGCGGGACACGCTCCTAGAGTAACAAAGCAAAAAATCTTAGGTTCTACTTGGTCTCATACACCGTTTTCCCACCGACCACAGTGCGCAGCACCTTAGTTCCCAGAACTTTCGCCGGGGCTACCGAGGTGACATCGCGATCGAGCACAACGAAATCCGCTAGCATGCCCGGAGCCAGCGTTCCTTTCTCTTTCTCGGCGAATTCTGCAAAAGCCGACCCAATCGTGTACGCAGTAATCGCCTGCTCCATGGTCAGCTTCTGCTCGGGAAAGTATTCTTTCTTGCCATCTTCGCTCTTGCGCGTGACTGCAGCATACAAACCCCGGAACGGGGTAACCGGTTCCACTGGATAGTCGGTCCCAAACGCCAGCGGCACGCCTTTCCTCAAAAATTCGGCCCAAGCATAAGAATGCGCCGCCCGCTTTGGACCCAGCCGGTCGATCGCCCAGTTCATGTCAGTCAGGACATGGCTGGGCTGCATGGAAGCAACTACTTTCAGCTCTTTGAACTTCGCGATTTGTGCTGCTGTCGTCACTTGCGCATGTTCGATGCGTAGGCGGTAGTCTTCTCCGCCATACGCCGCTTTCACTTTCTTCTCACGTGCTTCTTTTTCCGCTTCGGCGAAGGCGTCCAATGCCATCTGGGTGCCCTTGTCGCCAATGGCGTGGAATCCCACCTGAAATCCGGCATCGACGCGCTCCTTCGTCATCTGCGTCAGCTTGGCCTGGTCGTAGCGTAGCAGTCCGGAATTTCTGGGATCATCGGAATAGGGCTCAAACATTGCCGCCGTTCTGGATCCGAGTGATCCGTCCATAAAACCTTTCAGCATGCCGGTGCGCAGGATGTTGTCGGACTGCGGATGGGCGGCACGATGCGCCTGCAGAGTTTCTAGAGGATCGTTGAAGGCCAGCCATTCCGTGACACGCGCGGTCAGCTTGCCTTCGCGCTCGATTTCTTCCATGATTTGGAATTCTTCCCAGCACATTTGCGAATCTTCGGCATTGGAGTAGTCCTGGATTGACGTGACGCCCCACTGCGCCAAGTCCTGGAACCCGGCTTCTAGGGCTTGCCGACGCTTGTCGTGGTTCGGCGTCGGAATCACCGCCGCAACCGCCTGGCGCGCGGTTTCCCGCAGGATGCCCATCGGCTGGCCAGTGGAGTCGCGATCGATTTGTCCGCCTGGAGGATCGTGGCTCGCGATCGTGATACTCGCCAACTGCAACGCCCTGGTGTTCGCGACCGCGATGTGCCCATCGATACGCTGCAGAAACACGGGATGATCGGTTGTGACTTCATCAATATCCCAACGGCTCGGTAGTTCTTTCACCGGCCATAGAGTGTGGTCCCAGCCGCCGCCGACGATCCACTCGCCGGGCTCGGCGGTTTCCGCACGGGAGCGGATTCGGTCGCGGAATTCAGTTAGCGACTTCACCCCTACCAGATTAACGGTCAGCCGTTGAAGGCCAGCTGCGGCCAGGTGCATGTGAGCGTCGTTGAATCCCGGCATCACAAAGTGGCCACCCAAGTTGATGACCTCGGTCTGTGGCCCCTTCAATTTGACGATGTCCTCCTCCTTGCCTATAGCCTGAATGCGATCACCGCGGATGGCCATGGCGTCGGCACGCTTGAGCTCATGAAACGACGCGTTGACCGCGATCCCCGTATAAATGTTGCCGTGGAGAAAGACCACGTCGGCTTTCGGCCGGGTTTGCGGCTCCTGCCCGAGAGGGATGGCAGTCGCCCATATTAGAAAGACCATTTCTCTCCTCAGCTTCATGCGCCCACGCCGGCCAGCGTCAGAAGAGTCAGCAAGATGCGCTTGAGGCCCAGCTCGCGTCCGCTGCAGTCGAACCATTCTTGCAAAGTGTGCGCCCCCCCTCCGGCGCCGCCGCCTCCGATCGCAATCGCCTCCCGTCCTAGCGACAATGGAACGTTGGCGTCGGTGGAAGCGCGCTGCACTTGTGCTGCGTTTCCGAGCTGGGCATCTACGGCACGAATCACCTGCAGCAGGCGGGCATTGGAATCCAGCTCTCCGGCAGGCCGGTTGCCAATAACCACAATCTCACAACTGACCCCGAGAGGCCGGCGTTGCGACGTAGAACGTTCTTCTGGAGGCGGCGACGATTTTTCCACGGCTCGCTCTAGCGCCTGCCGAAGCGCACGCTCCAGGCGTTCCATTTCAGCCATCGAGGTGGAGCGGATGTCGACCCGCATGCTGGCAGATTCTGGGATAGAGTTCACCGAAGTGCCGCCGCGGATTACCCCAATATTGAAGGTAGTCTTGGGGGAGGATGGCACTGGGGTTTGGGCAAAATCCTGAATCGCCCGCGCCAGTACCATGATTGGATTGGGCGCACCAAAATCACTCCAGGAATGCCCACCGGGTCCGCGCACGATCACTTCAAAACGGCGGCTACCCAGCGCCTCGGCGACGATGGTGTCCGCCCCGGCGCCGTCAAGCACCAGGGTGTAATCAATCGAATCTTTCCAGCGCGGCGCAGAGAAAATGTGGCGCATGCCGCGAAGGTCGCCCTCTCCTTCCTCGCCGACATTTCCGATGAACAGGAACGGCAGAACATGCCGGATTCGAACCGAACGCAAAAGTGCTGCTATCGCCAACATCGCGGTCACGCCTGCTCCGTTGTCGGAAACACCAGGCCCGTAGAGTCGGGTTCCTTGTTGGCGTATGTTCAAGGGCGTTCCGGCGGGGAAAACAGTGTCGATGTGGGCGCTCAGAGCGACATAGCTCTTGCCGAATCCAGGATGACTGCCGAAAACATTGCCCACGTCATCACTGTGAACATTGTCGAGGCCAAGTTCGCGAAATTTCTCCGCCATCCACTCCGCACGTGCAGATTCCGCGAACGGAGGCGCCGCGATGCGCGCCAGTTCCAATTGCCAGTGCGCGAACTGTGGTTCCTGCGCGCGCAGCCAGGCAAAAGCCGAACGGATTTCTGGCGCTGCAGAAAGCCGAGCCACTTCCTGCTGCAGGCCGGAGAAGCCTTCCGACACTTCTGCGCGCGGACTGAGAGCCATTGGATCTAATTCGCAATATTACAACGCCACGCCAGAAGTTGGGGTTAGCTTGGCGGGAGACTGCGGATTACTGGAGGGACGTAACAGTTACTTCATGGTTTGTCACCTAAGGAGAGGCCTTAAGAAACTACGGTTCGCCTCGCCCTTAATTCGTCTTCACTTTCTCCACGCACTCCAGAATTTCTGCTTCGCTCAGAGTATGGTTCGATGCTTTGGCGCGTGTATAGATGCGCTCGACAATTTCATCGGATGGCGCAATACCGTGCCTTTCCAGCCAGAACAACACGTTCGACTTGCCGCTCATCGGGCCAACCTCAATCACCTGCTCCAAGCCGAACAGTTGCGACGGCACACCGGAATAAACGGCATTCGCTAGTTCGATGTCGTTCTTCTTATAGGCCTTGATGACCGCGGCGGCGTGCACCCCAGTTGCAGTGCGAAACGCATCCTCTCCGACGATAGGATAATTCGGTGGGATTGGCACGCCTGTAGCATTCGATACCGCCTGGCAATATTGTTTCAACTTGGTTAGATCCTGGTCCGTCCAGGGAGGAATGCCCATGAGTTTCAAGTTGACCAGCATCTGGTCCATCTGGGTGTTGCCCGCGCGCTCGCCGATTCCCAGTGCGGTGGCGTGCACGCAATCGGCGCCCGCGACCAGCGCGGCCATGGAGTTAGCGACGGCAAAGCCGCGATCACTATGTCCATGCCAGTCCACGCGAATTTCTTCGCCGGACGGCTTCACCACTTCAGCGATGACAAACCGTACCAGGGCAAACGCACCCACAGGCGTCGCGTGCCCGGCGGTGTCGCAGATCACGATGGCGCGAGCGCCGCAGTTGATCGCGGCCGAGTACAGGCGCTTGACCATCGCAGGATCGCAGCGCGAAGTGTCCTCGGTCACATACATGGAATCAAGGCCGAGGGACACCGCATATTTCACAGCCTTTTCTGTGGTCTGCAGCAGAAAGTCGTCAGTCCAGTCCTCGGTATAGCGGCGAATCGGGCTCGATCCCAGAAAGGTTGCTGCCTCGATTTTCAGTCCGGTTCTCTGGACAATTTCCGCAATCGGACGGATGTCGCTCTCCAGCGTTCGCGCCGCGCAATTGGCGCGGATCCTCATCTTATGTTGAACAATCTCGCGCGCCAGCGCCTGTATATCGTCGACCGCATGTTGCCCCGCTCCCGGAAGACCCAGGTCGAGCGAATTGATGCCTAACCCCTCCATCAAATGCATAATGCGGATCTTTTCTTCGATCGAGGGGTCGCGCACAGACGGAGATTGCAAGCCGTCGCGCAGAGTCTCATCATTGAGCAAAACTGCGCCTGCTGGACGAATCGACGCGGAGTCTATCTGGTTCCAGTCGTAGATGAGATCGGAAGTTTTCACGTGATCGGCCTACTTCCCATCTTTCCCCGGCAAAGTCAGTCCGAACACCGAAGTCTGTCCCGGCCCCGCCACATTCAGGCCACCCGCCTCCAACGGATTGGGCAAGTAGAGTGTCTTGCAATGCTCGCAACGATATACTTCGGCGTTCCGTCCCCAGGCCTTTTCTATATCGCCGCAAGCTTGCTCCACGACGTCACTAGCGTAGGACCAGCGCTTCAGATGTCCGCCGCAGAATTTACCTTTGGCGTCTTTCTCATTGCAGGAGCGCTGTCCCTGCTTTTTGATTTTCACTTTGTGATGTGGGAGTTGTTGAGGACCCGTCGCGGAGGTTCCGGTTTGTGTTGTGGCCAAAGGAGCTATCCTCGTCGCCGTGGCGCAGGGTCCGCCAGCGTCAGATCAGATCTCATTTTACCCAAAAGAATCCACTGTCGCATTTCAACGTCGAATCTTCCCTTTCCCCATAAGGACACCTGCCGCTCTTAGCCCTCCCTGCAATCGTCGGCCTAGCGCACCCGCAAACTGCAAATCGAGAAAACCCTCCATCTGCCGGGTGAATGTTTCCCCGTACCCGTACCACCAGACTTTCTTCAGGTAGGGCAAGCGATCGGAATCCACATACTTAATTCGCACCATTTCTTCCAGGCCAAACCGCCCATGCGTGCGGCCCAATCCACTTGCCTTCACTCCGCCATGGGGAGCCTCACTGATGCCGAAGCACGAAACTGTGTCGTTCACCATCACGGTCCCGGC
>DATKEN010000161.1:0-5667 GCA_035512155.1 Terriglobales bacterium
AAAACCGCAGATACGGGTACTACTAGCCGACGACCATGCGATCTTTCGCGATGGTCTGAGGAAACTCTTGGATTCCGACGAAGACATCACTATCGTCGGCGAAGCGCAGAACGGCGCGGAATGCATCAAGCTCCTCGCCAAGCTCAAGCCCGATATTCTTCTCCTCGACTTGCGCATGCCGGACAAAGACGGCCTTGCTGTCCTTGAAGAAGTCAATTTCGATACTCTGCCCACCCGCGTCGTCGTTTTGACCGCCGCGGAAGACGATCGCGACGTCGTTCGCGCCATGCGCCTCGGCGCGCGCGGTGTAGTGTTGAAGCAATCCGCCACAGATCTTCTTGTGAAAAGTATTCACCGCGTGCATGCCGGCGAAATCTGGCTGGACAATCGCATGACCGCCGAAGTCATGAAGGCCTTCTCGAAGTCCAGCGAATCCGGGCCGCGCCGCGAAAAACCTTTGCTCAGCGACCGCGAAAAAGAGATTGTCCAGCTTGTCGCGCAGGGTTTCCGCAACAAGGAAATCGGCGAAAAACTTTTCATCTCCGAGCAAACCGTAAAAAATCATCTGCATAACATCTTCGACAAGCTCGGCGTCTCCGACCGCCTCGAACTGGCACTGTACGCGATTCACCACCGCCTGATAGACCAGTCGTAGAGCGTCGGCTCTTGCCGGGACGAGATTCATCGCCCCCCTAATCAATCAATTTTCCGCATCAGGCTCTACCCTTGAGTCTTCGTGCTTGCTCTGCGCGTGAGCAATTCCCTTGAATTAAGGTCTTTACCTTAATACGAATTACGGTATTAACTTGCTATCGCTACTATCCAATGATAAGTACGTTCTCCCGCGTCCCCGGGGCTTCTGGAGTTCTACTCGAAGTTGGTTGAGCAGGCGAATCATGAGACTGCCAATACCCAGCTCGTGCCGTGATGCGTTGCTTTTCGTTTTCTTCCTTGCTTTCTGCTCAGATCGTGGAGCTGCACAGACGACGAACATCCCCCCGCGTATCATTCGATCGCAGGTCTTCGCAATTCTAACGCTCTGTATTTGCACACTACTGTCTGGCCTTCCTTTATGCGCTCAGAGCAATGCCATTACACTGCCACGAAACCTTGGAGAACTCGTCCTTGAGTCGGAGACGGTCGTCCAAGGATGGGTCACCAGTGTGGCGCTGGAGCCGCATCCCCAATTGAAGAATTTGATGACTGTCGTCGTAACCATACGCGTCGAAGATATTCTGAAAGGTAACTCCGCGGGCAGTTATACGTTTCGGCAAGCTGTTGTTGACCGCAAGGATTTGAGGGAGAAATTCGGCTACCGGGCGGGACAACATGTGCTGATGATTCTGTACAAAACCAGTCAGTTCGGCCTTGCAAGCCCCGCAGGAATGGAGCAAGGACGGTTCCGAATTGAGTCAGGGAGCAATGGAAGGTTAGTGGCGACAAATGGGTATAGAAACGCTGGCCTTTTTCGCGGATTAGATTCTCAGCTAAAAACGAAGGGTTTGCGACTCGATCAAGAAACCCAGGCGATGATCTTAAGACCTGTCGTAGGTCCTATTCCTCTGGAGCATTTAAAGAGCTTGATTCGAACGATTTCGGCGACGAATTCAACGAAATGAGACACCGAGCAAACAACGCATTCTTGTGGAAGAGAGCCACTGCGATCCTGTTGAGCCTTCTTCTATCGCCAACGGGAATGACGTATGCCGGGGGCCCGCTGACCGTCGGAGGGCCAACCGAAGGTGTCTCGGGGGTTCCCTTATTGTGGGACAACACGACGCCGATTGCTTACCGGGTTGACGGGGGGCCTCTCAGCCAGCAACCAAATGGCGGACCAGTCGTGATCGACAATACCACCGGTGTTGCGCGCGTGAACCAGTTGTTTGCCTACTGGTCGGCGGTACCCACGGCTAACCTCACGCTTACCAATGCAGGCGGTCTATTTGCAGTGGGCAGCTTTCCCGCCAACGGTGATGTGAAGACGGTCAACGATTTTCTTACAGTGGCTGGCGACGTCAGCGGACAGGCCCCCGATCCCAACTCCTGCAACGGCGGCGGACAAAGCCCGATTATATTTGATGCGGATGGGACCATTTTTGATGGGTTGGGTTTGCCGCCGGAGGTCATCGGATTTGCCTTCCAATGTGCCTTCAACCCCACGACTGGGAAAGTCATTTCTGCCGGGGCAATCCTGAATGGAAGATTTCAGGATGGAATCAACAATCCAAGCGCGAATAATTTTGAACTGACCAAGGACGAATTTGATCAGGCCTTCGCGCACGAATTCGGGCATTTTCTCGGACTTGGACATTCGCAGATCAACGTGGACCTTTTCCTCGATGCGATTAATAGCAAGCCGTATACCTGCACTACGGATGACACGGCCGGCATGCCTCTCATGTTTCCAGTCTTAGGGATTTGCCCCGCAAAGCTTACTGCGGGCGTTCCAATGATCGGGGTTGACGATGCCGCCTGGATGTCGAAGCTCTATCCTGTGCCGTCCCCGGCGCCTTCAGGCAAGACGAGTTTTATTACAGCGTACGGAACTGTGAGTGGAACCATATTCTTTTCCGATGGCGTGACTCCGGCCCAAGGAGTAAACGTTATCGCGCGCAGCACCAATGCGCCAAGACGTAATACAGCTTCTGCTGTCTCAGGATATCTATTTACAGGAAACCCGGGACAGACGGTCACTTGCGTGAATCCGGCTGCACCCACGCCGCAGACCTGCTCCAATCTTGGAGATCCGTTCGGTTCCCGTGATCCGGCGTTGATCGGCCACTTTGAAATTCCGTTACCTCCTGGCACTTACACGTTGCAAGTGGAGTCGGTTTTTGCAGGTTTTGCAGCGGGGTCAAGTGTCGGATCCCTTGACCCTCCAATCCCTGCCCCCGGGACCTATTCCTCCACAGCCACTGTTAGCGTTACTGCTGGCGCGACCACCGCCTTCAACATAACCCTGCAAGGAACTCAGCCACGATTCGATGCGTTTGAGAGCGCCGCTCTCCAGAGCCCCTATCTGCGGGCAATCTGGCTGCGACGAGAGCAATTGATCATGGAGCGACAAACGACGTGAAGGGCCTGCGCACAAATTGCCGCTTGCTCGTCGCGACTGTGTTGACCTCGCTTACGTTCTCAGGTTGCGGAGGAGGAAGTAGTTCCGGTCCGCCACCACCTCCCCCTTCACCTCTAACCGTCACGACTGGAAGCTTGCCTAAAGCTGTCACTGGTACGCCGTATAGCACAAGACTCCAAGCGACCGGTGGAACGCCTCCGTACACTTGGTCACTGGCATTGTTTCCCGGACAAACTGCGGCCTCGGTATTACCCGCGGGCCTCGGGTTTGCGAGTGACGGTACGATCAGCGGCACGGCGGCTCCGGGGTGCTTCATCACCTGGTCTCCACAATTTGCGGTGCATGACGCTGCGGGACAGAGCGCAGGAGCAGGCCTTGAACTGGACTGTGTTGCACCTCTTACTTTCTCTTCCAGTCTACTGCCGGACGGAAATATTGCCCTTCCCTATTCAGCCCTGTTCAATACTCAAGGTGGATATCCGCCTATCCAGTTTGCACTTGCCTCCGGCATTCTGCCGCCAGGCGTGACGCTAGACAAAACGCAGGCTCTTCAGGGCACACCTTCAGCTCCGGGAAAATACACATTCACGATTCAGGCAAGCGACACCAAAACGCCTACCCTTACAGCCAGTCAAGCATTTACCCTGACCATCGACAACAATTTAGTCTTGCCAAATACAACGCTTCCGGGTGCCGTTCAGAACGTTGCCTATCTTGAGCAGATTCAGCCAGCGGGAGGGACGCCGCCCTATCATTTTGCTATCGGTCCAAACTCTTCATTGCCACACGGTCTTTCCTTGGATGCAGCGACGGGCAAGATATCTGGGATTCCGACCACCGCAACCCAGAACGCCGACACTATGTTGGTTACGATTTCCGACTCCGCGCCTCAACCCGCCAGCATCAATCCCCCCGTTACGATCACTGTAGCGCCACCCCTCTCTTTTCAAACCACCACTCTACCGGATTCCGCCCGAGGGCTTGGTTATGGAGGCAACATATCTATAATTGGTGGGAGGCAGCCCTACATTGCCCAAGTAACATCGGGAGTGCTGCCGGACGGACTCACAGTCAGTCCCAGCTCTTACGGGAACGCTATCAACATTACTGGAGTTCCGACCAAGGATGGCACGTTCCAATTCACGCTGAAAGTGTCTGACTCTTATGAAACGCCCAACACTGCAACACAGAATTTTCAGATACGCATTAGCGATCCTATCGCGCTTATGGGGCCGTCACTGGTACAGATCCTCTATAACCAGAGCTATTCAACTACCTTCCCTGCAACTGGCGGGATTCCACCGTACGCATGGGGCATGAGCACCATACCGCCTGGATTCACGTTCGATCCTACGACGGGTACTCTGAGCGGGACGCCCGCGGGCGCGAGTTACACTAGTCCCAATGTTTCCGTGCACGACAGCAGTAATCCTCCACAGACGGTTACCTACTTTAACTTTGTCCTGGAGGTATGGGGGAAGCTGGTACTAGAGACCACTTCCCTGCCTGCGATTGCAACGGGCAGCAGTGTTTGGCTTCAGCCGCTGACAAATGGCGGGGCTGCACCATTCCAGTGGAGTGTCTCGGCTGGCTCTTTACCTCCAGGGATGAACCTCACCCCATTGCAAGGAAATGCCACGATCGCGATTACAGGTTCTCCAACTACTGCTGGGACTTATAGCTTCACTTTGTCCATCTCGGATGGAAATCCTGGGACTCTCCACCAGACGACCTCGCAGCAATTGACTTTGACGGTCAAGGACCGCGGCCAGATGGCGCGTAATGACACCATCGCGACTGCCACGCCTGTGTCTAATATCAGCCTTTTGGCTTCGATCAGCCCTTATAGTGACCCCAGCACAACAGGACCCGATGTCGACTATTACTCCGCAAGCGCCGCTCCCGGAACAATTGTCCAGGTCTACGTCTCTCCCAATAACGATTTCCTGCAGCCGCCCGAACCCAACAGTCTGCAGCCGGTTTTCGAGATTGTCGATTCCACGGGAACACGCTACCAAACCTGTGGCTATTACGGGCTTTTGCCAGGGCAGGTGAACAACCTTCCTTGCATCAACCATCTTCCCGGGAACCAGTATTTGTCTAACAACTACTACGCTTTCCAGGTTCCCGGCTCTGGCACTTCGCCTGTCACCTTCTTTATCCGGGTGTTGGACGCACGCGGAGACGCGCGCCCGGACTTCATCTACACATTTTCGGTGTCCGGCGTGAATTAAGAAATCATCGTTGCTCTGGCGGATAGTGTGATGTCCGGTTATCCGCCAGCGCGTTGACTGTTCTGGTTTATGAGATTAGGTGAGTTGAGGTATATTGCGCATCTAACTCAAGCTGTGCCTTCACAGGGGGAAACGCCCATGCGCAATTCCGTTCGCCGATTCGCATCCGCCGCGTTGCTCGCGGCCGCCGGTGCCGTTCTTTCGTTCTCCGTCGCTGCGCAAGAAGTCCCGAAGCAAATCCAGCCGCCCGCCAACGAACAGCTTTTTCTCCGCGTCCACGCCAAGGGCGACCAGGTCTACACCTGCAAAGCCGACGGCGCGCAATTTACCTGGACGCTGAAAGCTCCCGACGCCCAA
>DATKEN010000162.1:0-53266 GCA_035512155.1 Terriglobales bacterium
ATCTGGTGAAGCTCATGGTCCCCACCAAAGACCAAGGACGAACGACCAACGACTCACAACAAACTCCCCTCATCCGCGGAATTGGCGTGGGTAGCGCCACCGCCCTCAATATGATTGACATGATCGGCGTGGGGCCATTCATCACCATGCCGCTGATCGTGAGCGCTATGGGTGGACCGCAGGCCATGCTGGGCTGGATAGTGGGCGCTCTTTTTGCCATGTGCGACGGCCTGGTGTGGGCTGAACTGGGAGCGGCCATGCCGGGCTCTGGCGGCTCCTATCGCTACTTGCGAGAGATTTATGGTCCCAACCGTCTTGGCCGATTGATTTCGTTTCTCTTCATCTGGCAGCTTTCCTTCAGCGCGCCCATGTCCATTGCCACCGGCGCAATCGGACTTGCTGGCTATGCTTCGTATTTTTGGCCGGGTCTCGAACGCCGCTACGCGGGACATGACTGGAATCTGCACGTTCCGCTGATAGGAACCTTGCAGATGCACTGGCTGGTTTCGGGTGCGACCTTCATGGCGATTGGTATCGTCCTCCTGGCGCTCGTTCTCCTCTATCGCAAAATCACCACCATCGGTTGGATGTCAAAGCTGCTGTTGACCGGTGTGCTGATCATCGTGGGCTGGATTATTGTCTCCGGGCTAACCCACTTCAACGCCGCGCGCGCCTTCAGCTTTCCGCCGAATGCGTTCCAGCTATCGTCGCGATTCTTTCTTGGTCTCGGATCGGCCATGCTGATCGCCGCTTATGATTATTGGGGCTACTACAATGTTTGTTTTCTCGGCGACGAAGTGAAAAACCCGAGCAAAACCATTCCTCGCGCGCTATTGCTATCCATTCTGTTGGTGGGCTGTCTATATGTGGTGATGAACATCAGCATTCTGGCGGTGGTTCCGTGGCAGGAGATGGCGCAATCCGGACAGTCCAATCATGGTCTGTATGTAGTTTCGATTTTCATGCAGCGGATTTACGGTCATTGGGCCGCCGGTCTGGCCACGGGCCTGGTGATGTGGACGGCTTTCGCATCGGTCTTTTCTCTGCTTCTGGGATACTCGCGTGTGCCTTACGCCGCCGCTGTTGATGGCAATTTCTTCGGCGCATTTGGTCGCGTGCATCCGAAATACCGCTTTCCTTATGTATCACTGCTCGCGCTGGGCAGCGTCGCGATGTTATTTTGTTTTTTTTCGCTTGCAGACGTGATCGCCGCCTTGGTCGTGATTCGCATTACATTGCAGTTCCTGGTGCAGGCGATCGGACTGATCGTGTTGCGCATCCGGCGCCCGGACATGCCCCGCCCATTCCGGATGTGGCTCTATCCGTTGCCTGCATTGATCGCTTCGGTGGGTTTTGTGTTTATTCTCATCTCCCGAACCGACTCGACGAAAGAAATTCGCTATGCGCTGCTGATTCTGGTCGCCGGAGTGCTGATTTACATGATTCGGGCGTGGCCTAAGCGCGAGTGGCCCTTCGGAGGAGCAATTCCGGCCGCAGTTTCGGAGGTCTCGACGAATTGACCATGGCTGAGGCGGTGAAAACATCGATGCCGGAACGCTGGCCTGCGAGATCCGCGAGTTCTGCATGGGCGCCTTTGGGAGAGCCACTCTTCCGCTCGCTCTGGATTGCGGCTGTAATCTCCTACACCGGTACCTGGATGCAAAACGTTGGCGCGGGCTGGCTGATGACTCAGCTCACAGTCTCTCCATTGATGGTTGGCTTGGTGCAGGCTGCCATGACGGTCCCGGTATTTTTGGTGATTTTGCCTGCGGGCGCGCTGGCTGACATGGTGGATCGCCGCCGCTTTCTTCTGATCACGCAAGGCTGGATGGTTCTGGCTTCGGGGTTGCTGGGGGTCTTCACGTTGCTCGGCGCCGTCACCCCGTGGACGCTGCTCTTATTCACTTTTCTCCTTGGGCTGGGCGCGGTGATGAACGACCCCGCTTGGCAAGCTATCACGCCTGAGATTGTCTCGCCGGAAAACCACTCTCCCGCCGTGGCTTTGAACTCCGTGGGCTTCAATGTCGCCCGCGCCGTCGGCCCGGCGTTCGGCGGCCTGGTGATCGCCGCTGCAGGCTCTGGAGTTGCGTTCCTGCTCAATGCCGCTTCTTTCTTCGGAGTGATCCTCTTTCTCTACCGCTGGAGGCGACCTCATTGCGAGCATGTTGAAACCGGGCGCGTGAGCGATGCTCTGATCGCCGGTCTGCGCTATGTACGCGGTGCTCCCCTGGTCCGTTCAGTGCTGATCCGTACCGGCGCTTTCAGCCTGGCTGCAAGTTCCCTGCCCGCCTTGCTGCCAATCCTTGCTCGCCCCCACGGTGCCACCGGCTATGGACTGCTGCTAGGCTGCTTCGGCCTCGGAGCCTTGGCTGGTGCCTCAGTTTTGCCTCGATTACGCACCAGGCTTTCGGTGGATGGATTGATCGTATTCGCCATTTTACTGTTCGCGACTATGACTTTCGCCGCTGGACGCGTGCAAGCTTTCAGCTGGCTTAGCCTGGTGCTGTTCGCCAGCGGCACGGCATGGATCGGAATCCTTGCGTGCTTGAACGTTGCCGCTCAGACCATGTCCCCATCGTGGCTGCGCGCTCGCGCGCTTTCCATGTATTTGCTCGTATTGCAGGGAGGAATGGCCTTGGGCAGCGCCGCCTGGGGAGCACTCGCGACCAAAGTCGGGATTCCCACGGCTCTTCTGTGCTCTTCGGTCGCCCTCGCTGCGGGGCTATTTACGGTTCACGGCCACCGGCTCACGTCGCAGGAATTAGAATTTTCGCCCGCAGTCGTGCGAGATTAGCGCGAGCCCACATCGGGAGATGATGGTTAAGGTTTTCAAGGAGAATTCAATGATAAAGATGAAGCGTCGGTTCGCATTCCTGTTCCTGATCGCCGGTTGCAGCATCGCCTGGGCGCAAACCAATAAGCCGCCCGAGCCCCGCACTGTAACTGAAGTGCTGGATCGCGCTCTCAGCCGAGTAGAAAAACAATTCGTCGCTGCCGCTGATGCTATGCCAGAAGACAAATATTCCTTCGTGCCCACCAGTGGCGAGTTCAAAGGCGTGCGCACGTTCGCTGAACAGGTGAAGCATGTGGCAGCGGTAAATTACATGGTCGCAGGCGCCGTTCTGGGAGAAAAGCCGCCGGTTGAACTGGGCAGCGAAAACGGCCCTGACTCCATCAAGACCAAGACAGATGCGATGAAGTTTTTGAAAGATTCATTCACCTACATGCACAAAGCGACTCTGACAGTTGATGCCGCAAACCTGGTGGAGCCTATCAAGAATCCATTTGGAGAAGCGCCAGTTACTCGCCTGGCGATGGCCAGTGGAATCGTAGGGCACTGCTTTGATCACTATGGCCAGATGGTGGAATATCTGCGAATGAACAGTATCATTCCGCCCGCGAGCCGCTGATCGGACGCTTACCCGTCAGGAGACGACTGCTTTGGCGGGCTCCTTGCGAGGAGATTGCGATAGAAATAAGTTCCGCGGATAGTCCATGCTCGCGCAGATGCGTCTCGATTTGCGCCTTCACGCGCTTTGGTTTGACTTTCGTGTCCAGGAAAATCAACACCGATGGGCCCGCTCCGCTTAGCGCCACACCCAGGATCTCTGGCGTTTTGGTGAATTTCTGCAATGCCGGCAGCAATGGGCACAGAGCAGCCCGGTAGGGTTGATGGAGACGGTCTTCGAGTGCGGCCCTCAGCAAATCGGAGCGTCCTTGAACGAAAGCTGCCAGCAGTAACATGGAATTCTGAATATTTGCAACGGCATCCGTTCTGGAATATTCGACGGGCAAAACCCGGCGTGCCTGTTCCGTGGATAAGCTATCCCTCGGCACCGCCAACAGCAAAGGCCAACGGTCCGTCGGGGCGACGCGAATGAATCGGGCTTCGCCTTCGGCTGACATTCGTGCCACGGCCAACCCCCCTAGCCAGCAAGCGGCGGCGTTGTCGGGATGATGCTCGCGACGGGACGCCTCCCCGACAATGCGCTCATCCGCCCAATTTAATTTGCCAAAATGTACCGCCAAGGCAATCCCCGCCAGGCGCGCCGCAGCCGACGAGCCGCACCCCTTGCCGATAGGAATCTGATTCTGAATGTTTAGCGCAACCGGCTGTACGGCCTTTCCTTCTGCCAGCATAACTTCACGGTAAGTAGTCAGGATGAGGTGCTGGTCCAGCTGGCCGCAGATTTCGGCGTCTCGTCCGCGAGCTATGATGGAAAATTGGTTCGCAGCTCGCGCTCGCACTTTGAGGAACAAACTGAGGGCCAGTGCCGCCGCATCAAAGGCCGGTCCCAGGTTAGCGGACGTAGCCGGCAACACAACCTCGAACCACGAACTCGCGCGCCGGTGACTTGCCTTTCCGGTCATGTGATGTAGCAAATAGCGCGCTTCAGGATGTTTTCTCCGCCGTCTCCAGCACCTTCAAAACCGCATCCACGCTGGCCTCCAGCACCATGGGTCCGCGCTGCTGGGGAGCCAAAATTTTCGACTGCTCCTCGTGCGCCGTTCCTACAAACAGGTCTCCACGATGAAACTTCAGCGTGAAGTCGGGGTCCTTCAGCAAATGTCCAGTCAAGATCAGAACGACCGTTTCATCCGGATCGACGAACCTCTGCAGCACCAGCTTTTTCAACCCCGCCAGCGTCACCGCAGAAGCCGGCTCGCAACCAATGCCATCCGACCCAATCTCTGCCTTGGCCAGCGCAATCTCAACTTCGCTCACCTGCTCCACGGTACCGCCGGTCGCTTCCAGCACGCGCACTGCCTTTTTCCATGAGCCCGGATTGCCGATACGAATGGCGGTGGCCATAGTGTCGGCTTGTACAGGAACCAGTTTTTTGCCGCCAGTTTCACGTACGGTACGCACTAGAGCATTCGCGCCTTCAGCCTGGATCACGGAAAGCTTTGGCAACTTCGGGATGAACCCGAGTTCCTTCATCTCCACCAGTGCCTTTCCCAGGGCTGAGGAATTTCCCAGGTTTCCGCCAGGAACGATTACATGGTCCGGCACTCGCCAGTCGAATTGTTCCAGCAACTCGTAAGCTACAGTTTTTTGACCTTCCAGCCGAAACGGATTAATTGAATTCAACAGATATATTGGCATCCGACTGACGATTTCACTCAGTAGCCGCATGCAACCATCAAAGTCGGTTTTCACTTGGCAAGTGAGCGCGCCGTAATCGAGGGCCTGGGAGAGCTTGCTCCACGAGATCTTCCCGTCCGGAATCAGCACCAGGCTACGCATGCCCCCCCGCGCTGCGTACGCCGCCATCGAAGCGGAAGTATTGCCGGTGGACGCGCAAGCCACCCAGCGAAATCCATCTTCGCGAGCGAACGATGCCGCCACCGTCATACCAGTGTCCTTGAAAGATCCCGTGGGATTCATCCCGAGGTGCTTAGCATATAGCTGGCGAACTCCGGCAGAGCGAGCACATCGTGAAAGTTCGTAGAGTGGAGTATTGCCTTCGCGGAGAGTGATAGGCCCATGGCTCTCTCCGAGCGCGGGCAGAACTTCGCGAAAACGCCACACTCCGCTTTCATCCATCGGGAGGCGCGAGGCGCGGCGCTGTCGCCACAGGGCCTTAAGAGCGACCGCGTCGAAATCCGAATGCTTTTTTCCAGTATCAGCCGATTGCGGAAAGACCACTTCGAGCAAATCACCACAGGAGGCGCAAGCCAGACCCGATTCAGATACGGTTGTAACTGCGCCACATCCGATACAGCGCAGTAAAACCTCGTCGACTCTGGACTTGGTGGCCATGTGTTTATGTAAATGCCGTGGCTGGATGCTCAGTCAGGATAGCAGACGAGACGAAGTCAACCTGGCATCTACTTTTTCACGCTGACGATCGTATCAGCCAACGATGTGTGGGCGTTTCGCTGGTTTGCTCTCTATTTGGCGAAGATACTGGTCTGTCTTGTTGATCCAATCCGCGCGCGGGGGATTGAAGACGTCCAAGTCGACTGTGTCCATCAAAGCCTCTGCCCTATGCGGCATGTGAGGAGGAATGGTCAGCACCTCGCCGGCATGCACTACGATCTCTTTGCCGTCGATCCAAAATTTCAACGCGCCTTCCAGAATATAAGTAACTTGCTCGTTGTGGTGACTGTGTTCGGGAACAATGCAACCTTTTTTCAGCAACACACGCGCCAGCATGATGTCCTGTCCTACGACAAACTGCCGCTGCAGCAGCGGATTTAGATTTTCTAATTCGACCGCCTTCCAGGCGAGATACTTTAGTCCTGCCTGTGTGCTGGCCTTCTTTTGGGGACGCTCGACTTTGCGCTTCTTTGTGGTCTTACCGACACGCTTTGCCTTCGCCATTTGAGTGCGCCTTTCTTTCATCGGATGACAAACTGGTTACAACCCTTTGTAGAGTCCACCGTCCACCAGAATCGTCTGCCCGGTGATGTACGATGCCCTTTCCGACGCCAGCCACACGATCGCATCCGCAACCTCACGCGGCTCGCCCAGGCGTTTGAGAGGAGCATCGGCTGCCCATCCCTGGAAGATCTCATTTTCGCTCTTGCCTAGGGCCGAAGACCGGCTCTTCGCCAGGTCCTTGAGCCGGTCAGTGACCGTGTACCCCGGCGCCACATTGTTGACCAGAATCCCATCTTTGCCAAACTCATTGGCCAGACTCTTCACCAATCCTACGACCGCCGTGCGAACCGCATTGGAGAGAACCAAATCCGCCACCGGTTGTTTGGTCGTAATGGAGGTGATCGTGATGATTCGTCCCCACCGCCTGCGCTGCATGTGGGGAATGACTTCGCGGGCGAAATAGACCGTACTCAAGAAGTTCGCGTCCACCGCCTTTCGCCACTCTTCGAGGCTGGCCGCCAGAAATCCCTTCGCCGGAGGCCCGCCCGCATTGGTGACGCAAATATCTACGCTTCCGAATTTCTCCACCACCGCGTTCACAAAACTGTGGACCGCGCCGGCTTCGGTTACGTCGAGTGCCTGGGCTAACACATCGACACTGTAATGTTTTCGTACCCCGTCCGCGGCCGTCTGTAGCACGGATGCGTTGCGGGCGCACATCGCTACCCGGCATCCCTCGGCTGCAAGGGCTTCCGCCGCCGCCCTGCCAATGCCCTGGCTGGACGCGGCCACGATGGCGACCCGATCCTTGAGCCCCATATCCATAAGGTTGGGATTATAAAGGCCACGCACCGAGGCGTGCGACCCATGCGCGCAAACTCTTGCTCCAAGTGCGGCGTGACGTTACTCTTGAAAAATAAGGAGTACCCATGAGACCGCACCAACACCGGCAGGAAACCGAGGCCGTCCACGGAGGCGCCGACCTGAGCAAGAAAAATGGCCCGCTCTCTACTCCGATCTACCAGACTGCCACCTTCGAAGTGACCGACAACGACCAGCAACTCCGCGCCACCAGCACTGACATGTTTTACACCCGCTACGGGAACCCTACCCAAACCGCGGCCGAAGCGGTCATCGTGGAACTGGAAGGCACGGATGCTGCGCGCCTATTTGCTTCCGGAATGAATGCCATCACGACCTGCGTCCTCGCTCTCTTGAAGAGCGGGGACCACATCGTGGCCCAGCGCGACATCTACGGCGGCAGCATAAAATTCTTTAGTCAGTGGCTTCCGAAACTCGGCATCGAAACTACCTTTGTTGATACCACGGAGTACGACCAGCATGCGCGGGCGATTCGCCCTAATACCAAGTTGCTGTATCTGGAATCGCCGACCAATCCGACGCTTCGGGTGGTCGATTTGCGCCAGGTGACCGCCCTCGCCAAGCAGCACAATCTGATCACTTTTATCGATAGCACGTTCGCCACGCCCATCAATCAGCGCCCGGCGGACTTCGGAATTGACCTCATCATGCACTCTGGCACCAAGTATTTCAGCGGACACGCCGATCTGATCTGCGGCATCGTTGCCGGCCGCCGCGATCTTATTGAGAAAATCCACGACACCCGCACCACGGTGGGTGGCGTAATCGATCCCCATGCTGCGTGGCTGTTGATCCGGGGCATGAAGACACTGGCGGTGCGAGTGCAGCGGCACAATGACAACGCGCTGCGTGTTGCCCGATTCCTGGCCCACCACCCCAAAGTGCGGCGCGTGCACTATCCTTTTTTAGAGGGACATCCTCAGCGCGCTCTCGCCATGGAGCAGATGCGCGGCGGTGGCGGCGTTTTGAGCTTCGAGGTCGATGGATCCGCCGAAGATGCACGCCGTCTAACCGAAGCGCTGCACCTTTTTACCCTGGCGCCAAGCCTGGGCGGGGTTGATTCCCTAGTCTGCGTCCCTGTTCTCACTTCACACGCGATGGTCTCGGCAGAACACCGCAAAAGCATGGGTGTGACCGATCAAATGATCCGGCTCTCGGTAGGAATCGAAAGCGCCGACGATCTGATTGCGGATCTGGAACAGGCGCTTACGGTTGTGAGACCGACCGTGCAACATGCCCAAGTAGGATGAGCCCGTTCCTTCTCCTCAATCGGGATATGCTTCGTCCTTGCGGACTACGCGGATAAAGTGGTCGGTAAACTTGAAGTGCATACCGGGCATATCATACTTAGGCATGTGGCACGTGACACAATTGTTCTTGCTCACGGTGCAGGCTTTGCCAGGATGATCACCGCTTGAAGGCGAATTCGCGCCGGAACGGTGACAACTGAGACATTTATCGTCGTACGCGGCCAGATCTCGCACCCTCGGCTGATGGGGATCATGACAGCTCAGGCAAGTAATGCGAGCGTCGCTTTTTCTCCAGCACTGGCTTCTTTCCAGGCGATAAGGCTGGAACCGAAGGTTGGCGAGTCCCGATGTCTGGCTCAGGGCAACATCCATAAAAGTGCGATGGCATGTGCCGCAGAAATCCACTAAGTCGACGGGATTGAGCCGTCCTGGATTCATAATCGACACGATTCCTTCTTCTTTCTGGCCAGCTTTCATCATGGCGACGTGGGTTGCGCCGGGCCCGTGGCAGGCTTCGCAGGTCACCCCAGGAATAAGGCGGTTGGGATCGAATCGATTGTTCGTGGTTGCAGCAGTCGTATGACAACCGAAGCAACGATGCGTTTCGGGGGCATACAACATCCGTCGTCCCAACGCATCTTCCAAAGTAGGGGACGCAGTACGAGGCGCGCCCGGAGTGAAATCAAGACCGTCGATGGCTCGGTAGTAACTCACGCGGCTCTCGTAAAATGTGCCGTTCCGTTCAAGGACGTATGTTTGTCCCGATTCTCCCAAACCAAAGGCCCAACCCAAAGGGGCTGAAATCGTGTGCGCGCCATTTGTAACTGAGTAGAAGCTGCCATTCTCCGTCCGCGTGATCTGATAGGTATAAGGAGGAAGACGAAAAGTCAGTTGGTCATGCGAGCGCAGAGCCTCGGAATCGGCCGCATGCGTGGAAGCATTGGCCATTGGTGTCCGCCTTTGAGTTTGAACCTTGGAAGCATGGCAAGGAGCGCAGGCCTCGGGTCCCACGAATTGATCTCGAGAGACTGTCCCCTTCGTCGGCCACCAGCCCGGGAGCTGCAAGCGGTCCTCTGTAGCCATTTGAGCAGGTTGGGCTCCGGATGTTTCAGCGGATGAAGTGCAAAGAAACATTGCAAGCCAAACGGCCGCAAGCGCACAGAAAAATTTACTGAGTCGGGTCATGGACTAACGCTGGCTCTGCAATAGGAGAATGGGCCGGCGGTCCGAGGAGCCAACTCCACTCCGAATCGCATGTCCAGGCCATTGTCTCATCGACACCGTTCTACGAACCCGGCCAATCTATCTTCCTAAAAAGAAAACTGGCCCCCGGGGAGGGCCAGGATCACAGAATTTCTCGCCTGGACTAGAAGAGAAATTTCGCACCGAGTTGCAGAATGCGCGGGCTGTAGGTGGTGCCAACTTGCAGGAAATTCGACGCCCCGAAGCTGCCGGTGCTAGACGAGAGCCCTCCGCTACCCGCGACGCCACCCTGATCCCCGCCGACGGGGCCATATTCGACGTGATTGAAGATGTTAAATGCTTCCGCTCGGAACTCGAAGGCCATGGACTCCGTTACCTTGAAATGCTTGAACAAAGCCATATCAATGTTCCAATGCCCCGGGTTGCGCAGGAAATTTCGCCCGGAATCACCGAGGGTGAGGCCGGTCGGCGAAACGAATGCGTTGGGATTGGCGACAAAGGGTCCAAAACCAGAAGACGGGTCAAACCGAGGTATGTTCTGATGTGGGTTAGAGATGAAGTCGGCGTACGACTGACCGGCACCAGCACCCGACGCAACGCCATTCCCGAGGCCAGCGTTGTCACCATTTGCTGCACCGTTGTACACACTGAAAGGTGTGCCCGTTTGCCAAATGCCAATGCCGGATAGCTCCCAGCCACCAAGTAGCCTATTCCTTAAACCCGAGCCTTTGAAGAAAGGCAGATCGTAAACGGCGCTCGTAGAAAATGCGTGACGCTGATCAAAGTTGGAGGAAGCTCGAAAGATGGGGAAATTATAGGCATCCAAAATGCCGCCATCACCAAACACGCCACCGTCGGATGCGTCGTCGATGGAATGGCTGTAGGTATACGCCACATTGACTTGCAAACCACCTACGCTGCGGCGAAGTTGTGCCTGCAGCGCGTTGTAGCTGGAGGTGGCTCCATTGTCAAGCCGGGTGATGTCTCCGACGCCGAGGAACGGCCGGAACGGATTGGGATCGTTACCGCAAGCGACCGCCAAATTTGTAGCTACCTGCCCACTCACGGGCTGACCGTTCACGGTTCCTGACGCCACAGCTTGCCCTCCAACTGCGGTTACGGCGACGCTATTGCAGTCCGCCGTGCTTATCGGCAAGCCCAGAGGAATGTAGGGATTCTGCGAGGCCGGAACTGGATGCAGCTGATTGAGTTCAAATTTGCGACCTAAATGTACGCCTTTACTGCCCACGTACGAAACGGACGCCACTGTACTTCGATAGACCTCGTGTTGGACAGAGAAGTTCCATTGCTGTACGTAAGGCCAGGTCGCTTTATCGGGTATGGAGTTCACAGCGAGCGGGAAAAAGAGGGGAGGCACGCCTACGGCTGATCCGATGTTGCCGTAACCAGAGATATTGTACTGTGTGGGAACCTGCACCAGAGGCGGCGAATTTTCCAGCGCCTCGGTGTCGGCTTCGTTGCCGTTGGTGTGCTCGAAGAATATTCCATATCCGCCGCGGATAGAAGTCTTCCCATCGCCTTTTGGATCAAAAGCAAAGCCGATACGCGGCGCTGGATTGAAGAGGTGCCCCTTCATACACCCCGGATTGGAAGTGCCACCGACTGCAGCGTTCGGGAATCCAGGTGCCGATGCTGGGCCTCCCGGTTTTCCACACTGCACGATGCCATTAAAGGGATTGCCTGGCCCTGGAATAAGGGCTCCCGCTTGTCCGTTGACGGTGCCTATCTGCGGAGCATTGGCGGCACTCCATGCGGCCGGATCGAAGTTGAAGGCCTGATGGAAGCGCTCGCGATAAGTCCCGTAGAGACTGAATCGGATTCCCAAATTCAGAGTCAGCTTTTTGCTCGCATGAAAGTCATCCTGGAAATACGGCTCCAGGATTTTATAGCGGTTGTAATACTTGGCCTGTGCGCTGGCCTGCGCGAAGTTGGCGATGTTGCCAGTTAACAGGTCGGCAAATGGATTGCCGGTCGAAACCGGCGCCGTGTTGTCAAAAGTCAAGAAGCCGTTGACCGAAGGAACTGTTCCACTGAGTTCGTTCTTTTGGGCAGCAACAACATATGCGCCAAATTGCAGGTTATGCCTTCCTAGGATCTTGGTCACATTGTCGCGAAAGGTGTAAGTAGGGTTGGAGTTGTAGGGCCCGTTGGGAACGTAACCGAGATCTTCGGCAAAGCCAGTGCCATAAGCTCCGCCAAGGCCTCCGGCGACGCTGACTCCCGGAAGCTTGCCACCATTGTCCGCCGATGGAAATAGACTTCCAGCGGTAAAACTAGCCGGGCGCTTCCAGGCATTCGGGTTGGGAGTGCCCGTGCTGGTAAGCGTGATGTGGTCGGTAGTGTAGCTGAATACAAACTCATTCAGTAGAGTGGGCGATGCTGTTGAAGTGAGACGGGCGACCAGCGCGGTGGCGGGTCCGACGAAATTAGTCTGAATTGTCGGGAAACTCGTCCCGTTTGTCCACAAGGGGACGGCAGTCACTGTTGCCCACGAGTCGTGAACGTAGCGAAACATGACTCGATTTTTATCGTTGAGATTGTGGTCTACGCGAACCAACTCTTCCCGCCAATTGGTGGGTTGCGACGGTGCAGCCGTATACACATTTAATGATCCCGGACTGGGGGGTGGAATCACGCCCAGCAACGCCGCGGAGTTGGGATCGACAGGAACCTGATTCGCGAGATAGCGGGCGCCGCCGGACCCAGGTATCGTGGGGCAGTCCGCAAATGGATCGTTGCCTGGAATTGGATTGGGATTTGGGCAAAGATCGCTGAAATTACCGGAGCGCTCGGCCAGGGAAGGAACTAACACGTTGAAGGTCTGCCCGGGAACGCGGTCCCTGCGCCACTCTTGCGACCAAAAGAAGAAGGTTTTGTCCTTCCTGGTGTTGTAATGCCCCGGAATATAAACCGGTCCGCCAATAGTGTATCCCCAGTCATTCTTCTTATATGAAGGCTTGGTTGTTTGGAATCCGGGCGTTGCATTGAAGATGTCATTGCGCACAAATTCGTAGGCATCACCGTGGAACGAACTGGTGCCTGATTTGGTCTCGGTTTCGATCGTGCCGGAAGCGTTACGTCCGTACTGGGCGCCGTAATTGGAGGTGAGCACGCGGACCTCACCAATGGCGTCGATGCTGGGAGTAACGTTCAGGGTGGCGTTGCTGCCGTTGTCCATGTTGTCGCCACCGTCCAGTTCCCAGTTGTTGTATTCCAGGCGGCCACCGTTCACGCTGTAGTTGGTGTTAGCAGTGATTCCGTATTGGCCTTCCGACGAACCGGTTTGGTTGCTTACCCCCGGCGTGAGCGTCACAAGTTGAGTGAAAACGCGGCCGTTCAGTTGCAATTGGCTTATTTCTTTTCCGGTAATCGTGCCCGAGACCTCAGAAGACTGGGTTTCTACCTGGGCGACGTTTTCACCTTGGACCTCGACCGTCTCTTTGGTTGCGCCTACCTGCAAGCTCACGTCGGCGCGAGCTTGCTGGGCTACTCGCAGAATCACACCCTTGGCTTCATATTTCTTAAAGCCCGGTGCGGTGACTATTAGATCGTAAGAGCCGATAGGCAATGCCGCGAAAAGGTAATCCCCACTCCCGTTGGTCGCAGCGGCGCGAGTGACACCCTTCTGCGGATTGGCCACCGTCACCTGGGCGTTCGGCACGGCAGCTCCGCTGGGATCTGTCACCGTGCCGGTAACCGAAGCCGTGTCCTGGGCCAGCACGCCGGCCGAAACGCAGATCATCGACAGAAGAACCAACATCCGTACCAGGCGGGATTTCATAGTGGACTCCATGTGGTTCTGTTACGAAATTCAATAAAGATGGCTGGATAAGTCTCCCCAGCATGTTAGCGCGGGTGAACTGCCGCGCAAGCGTGCATTGAAGACAGGCACCCAACCGGTAAACTTTCGCTCCCGGAATATGTTCGAGAGTTTGCCATGCCCAATTATTTTGTTCCTGCTTCCACGCTGACGGTGTCCTGTGATTCGCGGTTAATTGCTCTATTAAAACGTATCAATAGCAGTAAATACTGCGGTAGCTGCATCCCAAGTGTCAAGCAGAAAATTGCTCGGGAGCCTTCCTCGGCGGGCTCAGCTACAACAAGCTGCGGGTCGACTCTCGCACCGCTAGTTCCGGCGCCATCTTGCGATGGACGGCGGAGACTTCTCGCTTCTCGAGCAACGCATTAATTCCGTCCACCACAATGCTGACCGCTGTGGTACCCATCGCTTCCATTGGCTGACGCACAGTCGTCAGTGCGGGAGTATAGAGAGCGGATGCGGCGACATCGTCGAAGCCGACGACCGAACAATGCTCTGGCACACGCAGGCCGGACTTCGTCAATGCACGTATCGCGCCAAATGCCGTCTGATCGTCGAATGCTACCAGGGCCGTGAACGGCCGTTTCTGTTTTACCAAGTCCTCCGTTAATTTATAACCGGCTTCAAAACTTGAAATTGGATCTCTGGATTCCGGGAGGTCCACAATCAACCGCGAATCTAATTCCAATCCGCTTTCCTTTGCGAAACTACGAATGCCGCGCCAGCGTTGTGCGCTGTCGGCCAAGGTCTTAGGGCCACGGATGAAGGCAATCTTGCGGTGTCCGAGCGAGTGCAGATGCTCAAGAGCAGCCTGGGCGCCCAGTTCGTTGTCCACGATCACGGAGCTAACCGAATCCGTCTGCAGCTCACGCATGATCATCACCGTCGGGATACTGCTCTTGGCCAGATCGGCCAGAACATCGATGTCCACGAACAACCAGTTGGCCAGCACGATGAGCGCTTCCACGCGCCGGTCCAGCAACATTTCCAGATAGCGCTCGAAGCGGCCGCGCTCATTATGCACGTCGGTGAGAATCGGGAGATAAGAAGACTGGAAGAGAGAGTTCTCGATGCCCCGCAGAACCAGTGTGCAGTAAGGGTCGGTCATGTCGGCCACCATCACGCCGACGGTGTGGCTGCGCTGACTGCGAAGAGATCGGGCAAACAGATTCGGGCGATAGCCCAGTTTCTTGGCCGCCCGCTCAATCCGCTTCTTGGTGGGTGCGGGAATGTAACGCGCCAGGGGAGCGCTGTTGAGGACAATCGAAACTGTGGTCGAGGAAAAACCACTTTCCTTCGCCACGTCCCGAATTGTAACCATCTTGTTCTTTACCATCTCATTAGGCGTTAGCTTGAATTTCGTGCCATCGCTGGCGGACACTACAGTAGACTTCAAACCACTGTCAAGCAATCGCCTCAGACGCTCTGCAGATACTTATTTTGCGCAACTAAACATGAAGCCTGTTCTTCTCATCGTTGTCGTAGGGCTGATTGCAGTGACTGCAGCACCTTTGGCCGGAGAACAGGCACTTCAGAAGCAACACAGCGGGACGGCTTCGCCCCCAAATGCCGACCCCGGTCAACTATTCAAGCAGGGCGAAATCGCTTTAAAGAAGAATGATCTTGACCAGGCTGAGCGTTCGTTCCGCGGCGTTCTTGCGCTTGACCCGCAAGCCGCGGGCGCCTATGCCAATCTCGGGGTCATCTATATGCGGCGCAAACAGTGGCAGCATGCACTCGAGATGCTGCATCAGGCCGAGCATTTGGCGCCAGGCGTTGCCGGGGTCCGGCTTAACATAGGGCTGGTCTACTATCGGCAGAATGACTTTCGCTCTGCTATTCCATCCTTCGAGTCGGTGGTGCGTGATGCGCCAGATTCCTTCCAGGCCCGCTATCTGTTGGGACTCTGCTACTTCTTCACCGAGCGCTATGCGGAAGCCGCCAGCACACTTGAACCGCTTTGGCCACAAGCTTCGAGTCAGTTTAATTATCTGTACGTCTTGGACGTCGCCGCCGGCAAGGCACAGCGCGGCGATCTTGAACTTCGCGCTCAGAGTCGCCTGGTAGAAATCGGTCAGGGCTCGCCCGAGTTACATCTTGTAATCGGCAAGGCCCACATCAATCGCGAGGAATATGACGACGCCATTGCCGAACTCAATCAGGCGGCAAAGGCAGCGCCCAAGTTACCGTTTGTTCACTTTTATTTGGGCTGGGCTTACCTGAACAAGCAGGATTTGGATCACGCCAAGGCGGAGTTTCTTCGGGACATCGCACTCGAACCCGATGTTGCCTACGACTATGATCAGCTCGGCGTCGTGGATTATCTGCAGCAGCATGATGAGGACGCCGAGAAGAATCTGCGCCATGCGCTAAAGCTCGACCCTCATCTCACCAGCTCTCACTTCCAACTGGCCCGGGTCTATCAGCGTGAAGGAAAATATGCAGAGGCTCTGATTCAGATCGATGCTGCCGGCGAGAGCGATCCCATCAGCTACAACGTGCACTACATCCGTGGGCAGTTACTGCAGCGCCTCGGACGCTCGGAAGAAGCCAAGGCCGAGATGGAACTCACCACCCGCATGATGAACGAGCAACGAGGCAAGCGGCAGAAAGAACTCTACAGCAGCCCGTTGCCGAATCCCGAGCTTACCCAGGAACCGCAGTAGCCCGGTTTTTGATAGACTGGCCCCGCCCACGGATTGCTCAGCAACCCAGTCGTCTACCCATAGAAAAGAGAATGAGGGAGAACCTGTCATGAAACGCGCGTTGAAAATACTCGGAATCGTCATAGCCATCATCTTGGTGATTCTCATTGCCCTCCCCTTCGTCGTGAACGTGAACAGCTTCCGGCCCCGGCTTGAATCAGAACTCACAACCTCCCTGGGCCGCGAGGTCAAAGTAGGCAACCTCAGTCTTTCTATCTTGTCTGGAAGCGTTGCTGCCGAGGACCTCTCCATCGCCGATGATCCGGCTTTCAGCAAAGACCCATTCATTCGCGCTAAGGCCCTGAAGGTTGGTGTCGAGCTGATGCCGTTGATTTTGTCCAAGACGCTGCATGTCACCGACATCACATTGGATCGACCCCAGATTTCTTTGCTAAGGGCGGCTTCTGGAAAGTGGAATTTTTCCAGTTTAGGAGGTAGCTCTACAGCGAAGCCGGCTGCGAACGCCGCCAAGCCCGCGACTGAGTCTGGATCCGCGAGCTCTTCCAATCTGTCCGTCAATCAGCTGAACGTGAAAGATGGCAGCGTGTCGGTGAACCGGGCCAATTCTTCCATCAAACCTCATGTCTACGACAAAGTAAATATTACGGTGAGCAATTTCTCCTTCAGCTCGCAGTTCCCTTTCACGCTTGCAGCGAACCTTCCAGGCGGGGGCGACGTGAAACTCGACGGAAAGGCGGGTCCTATTAATCCCACGGACGCCTCTTTAACTCCGCTCGAGGCGCAGATCGATGTGAAGCGCCTTGACCTCGCCGCGTCTGGATTCGTGGACCCGACTTCCGGTATCGCCGGTCTCGCTGACTTCGACGGCAAACTCGGTTCAGACGGTAGCCAACTCCGCAGTAGCGGCACCGTGAAGGCTGACAAGCTCAAGCTCTCCCCAAAGGGCCAACCGGCGGGACGATCCGTGGACGTGAAGTACGCGGTGCAACACGACTTGGCGAAAGAATCTGGCGAGCTTACTCAGGGCGATGTGTCCATTGGCAAGGCTCTGGCCCAACTGACTGGCACCTACCGGATGGAAGGCCCGACAACGCTGGTTAATATGAAACTCAACGCTCAAGGTATGCCGGTGGACGAGCTTGAGCCCATGCTTCCGGCTCTTGGCGTGGTGCTTCCCTCCGGTTCGCAGCTCAAGGGCGGAAACCTGTCCACGACTTTGGCCATCAGCGGCCCGACGGATAAGTTGGTCATCACCGGCCCGGTCAAGCTGGCCAACACCAAGCTCGCAGGTTTCGATCTCGGCTCGAAGCTTTCTGCGGTCTCTAAATTGACAGGCGGGGCGAACACCGGATCAGATACATCCATTCAGAATCTGAGCACGGACGCGCGCGTCGCACCCGAGGGAATAAAAACCGACAATGTGAACCTCACCGTTCCGGCTTTAGGAACCATCGTGGGCAACGGAACCATCAGTCCCGCCGGAGCGCTGAATTTCAAGATGAACGCCAACCTCGCGAGCGGCGGCGCAGTTAGCGGACTCAGCCAACTCGCCGGAATCGGCGGAGGAGGAGGGGGCAAGAGTGGTGGCATTCCCTTCTTCATCCAAGGAACCACTTCCGATCCGAAGTTTGTACCCGACGTGCAAGGCATGCTGAACAGTCAATTCAAGGGTGGGTTGCCCAACACCAAGAACCCGAATGTAAACAATGCCGTCGATGCGCTGACGGGAATATTTGGGAAGAAAAAGAAGCCACAGTAGCTCTTCTGCTTCCAGCAGGCGAAGCTGTCATTTCGGAGCCTCTGCAAGCTTCAGGCATAGCCTTGTAGTTAGAGATATAACTGACCTCCGATACCAAAGGGTCCTAGAATCGTTCCCCCGCCTTTGTGTCGACGGCTCAAATATCAAGCTAAAAACTGCGCGTTTTCGTGCTAAAATCTCCGCCCATTACGGGTCTGTGGGACGGGGGCGGGCTCTTCACGAATTTCAAGAGGAGGCCACTATGCCCAGAAAGTCCTTGCTTGTAATCCTGGCGGCGCTTCTATTGACCGCTGCCGCCGCTACCGCCGCGAACCGAGAGATCATTCCAGCCGGCACCCTTTTACAATGCACGTTAGACGAGCCGAACTTCTCGTCCAAAACGGCCCAAGTCGGAGACCCAGTCCTCTGTCATCTGGGTTACGTCTCCGCCTTTGGCCGATCCGTATTTCCTCGCGGAGCGTCCTTGGGAGGCCATCTGCAGGACTCCAAAGACCCTGGACACTTTGTCGGAAAAGGCTGGATCGAGATCGATTTTGATCGCCTAGTCCTGCCTGGCGCCGAAGTTTATCCGCTGAGCGCTAAAGTGATTTCCGCCCCCCACTACAAAGTGGACCGCGACGGAAAGGTACGCGGCAAGGGCCACCCCACTCGCGATGCGGTGGAATGGGCGATTCCTGTTCTCTGGCCGATCAAGGTTCTCACACTACCCGCGCGTGGACCCTTCCCCACATTGAAGGGCGAAACCCGAATGACCCTGCGCCTGATGGAAGATGTTGAGGTTCCGCTTCGCTCCGTCGCCAACAACTCAGTGCCGATGCCTCCATGGGCCTCTCCTAGCCGCTTCGAAGCGTCTTCCGCCTCTCAACCGCAATGGAAGCCCGCCTCCACCAAGGTCTCAGACGTGCCTAATGTAGCGGTGAAATCCGCCTACCTAACCGAACCCTCGCCCCAGCAACAGCCTACGCTGATTGTTCTTAAGGGCGGAGTTGCCTATGTGGCTAGCGACTACTGGGTCGACGGCGGTCAGATGCACTGCGTGACCCAGGGCAGCAATGAAAAACTTCTGCCCGTGGAGAGTTTGGACCTGTACGAGACGGTACGCATGAATCGCGAACGGAACGTTGAGTTCCAACTGCGCTCGAAGGGTGTTTTTGAGCAGTAGGCGCGGGGCAACAGTTCAGGGAACTCTAGTGTCCTCCAGTTGATCAGGGCGGGCGGTCCGACCCTTCCCGCCCTTTTTCTCTTTGCCTCAAGGGTGTATTTATAGGGTCCGGTTTTTAGCTCGCAGACGGACTACCTTTGCCTCCTCTGGTAGTTTGCGCTCAGAAGTGTGAGAATCGTCAGTCCATCAAGTCCAATAGAGGCTTCCAGAGATGAACTGGATATTGAGCGTACTTTTGTCGATTGTGATCGCCACACTATTTGTATCGAACGCGGTTGCCCAGGCGCCCGTGGACACTCGCCGCGCGCAATTGAATGCAGTCCTGAAGCAAGAGTGGGAGTATCGGCTCCGAACAAATCCGGAGCTGGCGAGCCACACTGGCGACAACCGTTACAACGACAAGGTCAGCGATTTCTCTCCCGAATTCTTTGCGGCTGACCTACAGCATGACCAGCAAATGCTGGCGCGCATTGATGCCATCGACACGGCTGGTTTTCCGGAGCAGGAAAAACTAAACAAAGCGCTGATGCTGCGCGGTCTGCACGAGCAAATTGAGTCTGCCAAGTTCAAGGAATGGGAGATGCCAGTCACTCAGTTCGGCGGCCCGCACATGGAATACGTCAGTCTGGCGTCAAACACATCCTTCCACTCCGTGAAAGATTACGAAGATTATCTGTCGCGCCTGCACCAACTGCCTCATCTCTTCGATCAAGTGACGATGGATATGCGCCTGGGTCTGAGCGATCACCTGATGCCACCTCGATATCTGCTGGAAAAAGTTGTCGCCCAGGCGCAGCGAATTTCCGACGACTCCCCCGAGGCCAGCCCATTCAGCCAGCCTGTCCATAAGTTTCCGGAAAGCATCTCTGAAGCTGACCAGAAACGCCTGCGAGCTGCGGTCTTCGCCGCCGTGAAGAATGAAGTATCGCCAACCTACGGCAAGTTTGCAGCTTTTGTGCGCACCGAATACGCTCCCAGAGGACGGACCGATCTCGGGGTCTGGGCGCTGCCTGAGGGCGATGTGCGTTACCAGTTTGCGGTTCGAACCATGACCACAACCAACTTGAGCCCAGAGGAAATTCACCAGCTCGGCCTCAAGCAGGTGACGGAAATCGAAAGCCAGATGCTCAAGATCGCCCGTCAGCAGGGCTTCGACGACCTGAAGAGCTTCAATGAACATATCCGGAAAGACGTTCATTTGCACGCTACATCCGGCCAGCAACTGCTCGATCTCTACCAGCACTACGCCGATCAGATGTATGGAAAGCTTCCCCAGCTCTTTGGCAAATTGCCGAAAAATAAATTGGCGGTGGTTCCGATGCAATCCTATCGCAGTCCAGACGCGGTTCCCGCCGACTACAGCCCTGGCGCAGGAGATAACTCACTGCCGGGGCGAATCAATGTCAACGAATATAATCCGCAGGCTCGCCTCTTGCTGAATGTGGAAGCTATTGCCTATCACGAGGGCGTGCCCGGCCATCATTTGCAGTTCTCGGTCGCCCACGAACTCACTGACCTGCCAGCGTTCCGCAAGTTTGGCATCGACTACAACGCTTATTCGGAAGGCTGGGCATTTTACTCGGAACGTCTGGGCAAAGAGATCGGATTCTATCAGGATCCGTACAGCGACTACGGGCGTCTGGGAAACGAGATGTGGCGCTCAGTCCGCTTGGTCGTCGACACTGGCGTGCACTACAAACGTTGGTCACGCGACCAGATGGTAGATTTCTTCCGTCAGCATACGGCTATGGACGACCAGAACATTCAGACCGAAGTCGACCGCTACATTGCCTGGCCGGCGCAAGCCCTATCGTACAAACTTGGACAAATGAAAATCCTCGAACTGCGCGAACGCGCCCGGCGCGAATTGGGCGGTCAGTTCGACATTCGCGCCTTTCACGACGCTGTGCTCGACCAGGGGGTTCTACCACTCGATGTGTTGGAAGAAAAAATCAGCGGATGGATTGGATCCCACAAGACGGTAGCAAGCCAGTGACGCATGGCTGCTAGTGCGGCGTCGAATAAATTCCATCAGTCGGCGGCCGCCCCCAGGTTCGCGATTGGTTCAGGACGCCGGCGGGAAGCGCGATTGGGTGGCAAGCCGGCATCGCGGATCTTGTAGAGCAGCGCGCGATAGCTGATGCTGAGCGCGCGTGCCGCTTGTTTCCGATTCCAGTGATGCGCTTGCAGGACTTTCAGGATGACCTTGCGCTCCAGTTCGCGAGTTGCCTGGCGGGTGAGCTTCTTGAGCGAGATGGGGCCATCCAGATTAATGTCAGGATTGAAGTACTCCCGTTCGCCCGCCACCAGGTCGGTGGTGATCACATCTTCGTTTCCTAAGATGACATAGCGCTTGATGAGATTTTCCAGTTCGCGGATGTTGCCCGGCCAATGATACTTCTGCAGGGCAGCTTTCAGGTCGGTGGACAATTCGCGGGCCCGGCAATTGTACTTGCGGTTGTAATAATCGAGGAAATACGCAGCCAGGTCTTCGATGTCGCCACGGCGCTCACGCAACGGCGGCATTTGCAAGTTCACCACATTGATCCTGTAGAAAAGATCTTGACGGAAGGTCCCGTTTTCGATCTCCGCTTCCAGTTTGCGGTTCGTGGCACAGACAACTCGAACTTCGACTTTCTTGTCTTCCTGGGCGCCGATGCGACAAAACTGTCCATCCTGAAGCAACTGTAAAAGCTTGGACTGCAGCCCCAGATCCAGTTCCGAAATCTCGTCAAGAAAAAGCGTGCCGCGATGGGCCATCTCCACGCGTCCCGGCTTGGTACCGTAGGCTCCGGTGAAAGCGCCTTTCTCGTATCCGAACAGCTCACTTTCCAGCAGGGTACCCGGAATGGCGGGGCAGTTCACCTTGACATACGGACCGGTCTTCCAAGGTGAAAGGCTGTGGATCATCCGCGCGATGATGTCCTTGCCGGTACCGCTTTCGCCCTGAATGAGAACGGGGACGTTGGCGCTCGCTACCTTGTCCATACGGTCGCGGAGCGACTGCATGACCTCGGACCGTCCAAAAACAATGGCGTCGGGTGGAAGTTCACCTAAGGACTGAACCAATGAACTGACTGTACCTGAGTTTGTGACGGGCATTATGTAGCTGTGACTCCTATACGCGGCCTCTGGTGTGCACCCCGAAAGCCAAACCCCATACAGCGTCGAGATTGGCTTGTACATGCCTGTTAAGCGTCGAAAAGTCAATAACTTCCAAGCGATCGATGGAAAGTAGCGTGAACCCGTGTGGAGGCGCTAAGCCCTGCTAAACCGGGGGCGCGACATAGGAAAAGATTTTCACACTAGAGAAGCAACTTTCCTTCGTAAGGGGTGCCGCTCCGGTTCTGGAGCCAGGAGAGGGTGGGAAAACTTCAAACCCAGTAAGTGGTAACCTTCAGCGTGAGTTACCCTAACCGTTCGGGCCCGGAGGGTGCGGGATGCTTTTGGTAGCGCATTAATGGCAGCCAAGGGTGCGCTAGGAATTTCCAGCAGAACCCGTGCGGACAGGGGCAAGGAGCGGCGGACTGCCACCAGAGCTCCTCCGGCGGAGACATTAAGGGCGGTAGCGAACTCAAGAAATTCTTTGCCCTTGTCGTCTCGACTACGAACGAAGACGGGGATCGCAAGGGGCAGACGCACCCACTGGCGGCGTTCTTTTTCCGGCTTCCGTCGGTTCACACCTACCCCTTGGCGCGAAATAACCCATGGTTTCCCCGCACCTTATGGGCCAAACCACGTATCACGAATGGGTAGTCTCCCGTACAAAAGCCCTTGTAACACGGACGATTCCTTGAAACTTCGCTACTGCAGCCGAATCTGCCGGCTTCCATGCACCTGCCGATCCGCTCGACGAGGCCCTTAAATTGAGCATTTTCTTGCCCACAACTGCAATGTTTTTCGCTTATGTGACCATTTCATTTCATTTTCGTTGACAGTGGTAAAGCTCTGACATAGCATTATTAGCGAACCAGATTAACGAACCAGTCCAAGATCGCCCCTCCCCGGTCCGCCAAGCCACGAGTTCCCTAGGGTTATGGGCCCAACGCCGGAAAACACGTGTCTGCCTCAGGAAGTGAAAACCCGATCACAGGCAGAGCTCCGTCCGAGCGAGCGGCCACTGGCGGATACAGCTGACTACGACGAACTGCTGCGCGAATACAACCAACTTAGGGAACGATTTCTGCGCACAACGAACGCGCTAGCCTCGGCCGCCCACGACCTGAAGACGCCACTTGCGATTCTGAACGGGTACATTGAATTGCTAGAGAGCGAGAGACTTGGCGCTCTCAATCAGCGCCAGAGCGAAATTCTTCACGACATGCATTCCAGCGGTCAACGGCTGCAGCACTTCATTCAGGACTTTCTCAGTTTCAGCGTGCTCGAGATCGGCGAGATGAAAATGCGCTACGAGACCGCTGACATGAATGCCTGCCTCTCCGAGGTATGCAGGCTGTGGTCGCACCGCTTTCAGGAGAATGGATTGGCACTTTACTTCCTGGGCAATGACAAGGTGGCGGCTTTTCCGTTTGATTCGGCAAAAGTTCAGCGCGTGATCTCGAATCTCCTGGAGAATGCTTCTAAGTTCACCCCTGCCGGCGGCACAGTATGGCTGCATGCCGAACCTTACATGTGGGAACGCCGAAGCAGCAACAAGCCGGGCGTCGCGGGCGAGCGGCGCCGTCACGACAATGCGCTCCCCAATTCAGTCAAAGTCAGCGTGTCGGATACTGGGCCCGGAATTCCTGCGGAATATCACATCGAAGTGTTCGATGATTTCTTCCGGCTGCCGCAAAGCGAGAATCAATCCGATGGAATGGGCCTTGGGCTGGCCATTGCGCGCCGTCTGGTCAATGGCATGGGTGGAAAAATCTGGGTGGAAAGTGATCCCGGCGCGGGCTGCAAATTCTCTTTCATCATTCCCCTCCAACCCGTCCCCACAACCGCCAGCAAAGGGAAAAGCAAATGAGTGAAACGTCCAAGATATTACTAGTGGACGACGAACCCGGAATGCTCCGCTATATTCGCACCTTGCTCGAGGTCGATGACTACAAGGTGGAAACCGCCAGCACCGGCGAAGAAGCACTGGAGCGAGTGCAAAAGGGTCTTCAGCCCGACTTGGTGCTATTGGATCTGCTCATGCCCGGGATCGATGGCTTGCAGACGCTGGAGCAGCTGCGCCAGCTTCAGCCAGGCGTGAAAGTGGTAATGCTTTCCTGCGTCAGTGACACCCGCAAAGTAGTACAGGCTATCCGTCTTGGAGCCCACGACTACCTGACCAAGCCTTTCCAGAAAGCAGAACTAGACGCCGTTATCGACCAATGCTTGGGAACCAACCAGCAGAACTACGCCGGAGATGTGGAAGAACTTAGCGATGACGTGTTTTTCGTTGCGGCCAGCCCGGTCATGCGCAAGATTCGTTCGCAAGCCGCTCTGGTGGCCAATGTCGACATTCCGGTTCTATTGCTGGGCGAGAGTGGCACCGGAAAAGAAGTAGTAGCGCGACTGATTCATCAATTGTCTCCGCGCGCACATCGTACTTTCCTCAAAGTAAATTGCGCCGCCGTCCCGGCCGATTTGCTGGAGAGCGAATTGTTCGGCTATGAAGCGGGCGCTTTCACTGGCGCAACCCATCCTAAACCCGGCAAATTCGAGCTGTGTAACAAGGGAACAATCTTGCTGGACGAAATCGGCGAAATGCCCCCAGGGTTGCAAGCCAAACTGCTGCACGTACTGCAGGACCAGCAGTTCTCGCGTCTGGGCAGCCGGTCGGTGATCAAGGTCGATGTCCGTATTCTGGCGGCCACGAACATAAACATTCAGCAAGCTCTGGCAAACAAGCTTCTGCGCGAAGACCTTTATTACCGCCTGAATGCTTTCACCCTGCAGATTCCTCCTCTACGGGAACGTAAGGAAGAGATTCCCATCCTGCTGAAGCACTTCATGTCGCGTATGTCAGAGGAGTACGCGCGGGCTCCGCTGCCGGTGTCGCAAACTATGTTGCAGGCGTGCCTGGATCACACCTGGCCGGGCAACCTGCGGGAGTTGAACAATTTCATCAAGCGGTATCTGGTACTCGGCGATGAGAAGCTGGCGATCACCGAGCTACAACCCAAGAACGACGGCAGTGGCGCGCATTTCGACGGAACTACATCCCACCCTCCCGAATCCGCAGGTGGTTTGAAGTCACTGGCCCGGACCGCCAAGGATGAAGCCGAAGCCGGGGCCATCACCAAGGCGCTAGAAGAAACCAACTGGAACCGCAAGCAAGCCGCAGCGCTGCTGCAAATCAGCTACAAGGCACTGCTCTATAAGATCCGGCAATACGGCATCGCCCAAAGTCAGAGCAAGAGCCATCACAAGCTATCGGCGGGCGCGTAAGCAAGCTCCTACCGAGTACCTGGCCCGATTCCCGCGATTCGATTACTGCACAACCAGCGAGATCTGCTGGGTATGTGATACCGAGCCCGAAGAGCCACTCACGGTTAGGGTGTAAGTCCCAGCGGGGGTACCGGTGGTTGTAGGTGTCGGAGCTGAGCTGCCGCAGTTTGTCTGGAACAATGTCAGCGTGAGGAAAGCACCCAACAAGACTCCCATCAGCCAGCGCCGCCGCCACGTCTTCCTTCCGATACCCACACCCGTTAGCGCCAATCCCAAAACCGGCAGCCAGGCAGCATAGAGTGGTCCGCCCTTGCGCCACAAACTCGCCGGAGTCGTAACCCGCAGGCTGGTGCTAAGCACCAAAACCCGGCTCTGCGCTCCGCTGTCCAGGTTTGGGATCGAGCCGGCATTGTTTTGAAAGCTTCCCATAACTCCGGGGGGGAGCGTCGAACTCACGGACAAGGTCACCGTATCCGGATACGGCACGCCGGTGGGTGCGGCTGTGACCGTGTAAGTGGCCGGTGTGCCAGCGGGAACTGTCGCGACCGTCGGAGCCACGGTGATAGTAAAGTCATTCACCGTGGCGACAGCGGGAGGGTTCGGCTTGATGCTTACACCGGAAACGGTGAATTGACCGCCGTCACTCAGCGATCCGCTCGAGGTTGGGATCAGGATGACGGTTACGGTTGCACTGGCGCCACCATTGAGCGTTCCCACGAAGCACGTAACGCTACCCGCCAAAGCTGTCGTGCAGGTTCCTGGTGAACTATTGGCGGAGACGAAAGTGACCCCGGTAGACGAAAAGGTGTCATTAAACGTAATACCCGAGGTCAAGTCACCGTTGTTGGTGAGTGTGTACACGAAGCTGACTTGATTACCTGCGCCCACCGGGTTCGGGCTCGCAGTCTCGGTGGCCTTCAGGCCCAACTTGGGGCCGAGCTTGGCAATAAAGGCGTCGCTGGGCCCGTTGAGATTACTCTGAAATGGATTAACGCTTGAGAAAATGCTGGGCGAGGGGGAGAAAGTTTCTCCCCCAACGTAGGTCTGGTTCTGTGCATCGAGGGCGATGCCGGTTCCAGCATCGTTGCCAGTACCGCCCAAGTAGGTACCGAAGTGGCCGAGCGCCGTAGTGCTCGTTGCCGTGGTATCGATCCGGGCGACAAACGCGTCCGTGCCTCCTGCCAAGACCGATTGAATGGGGTTGTTCGGGTGTGGGAAGGCGGTCGAGGCTCCGCCTGAGGAATTGGTCCAACCCGTAACTTGCGCACCTTGAATGGAATCGACGGCGACGGACAAACCTACATCCGTGCCCGAACCTCCAAGATAGGTAAAGTAAAGCAGCGGAACCGTACCCTGCGGACAGGTGGTCGTCGTAGTCGTGCATGGGGGCCCAATTTTGGCCACGAAGGCGTCCGCTGGCGCGGGCGGGGCAATGGTCGGACACGGAGAGCCAGTCGCCGGATTCACTGGTGTGTCCAGGCATTTTTGAAACACCGACGTGACACTCGTCGGGAGAGTAAAGTTAAAGTCAGGTGAAGTCGTCCACCCCGTCAAATATGCGTTGGTGCCCGAGTCGACCGCGACTCCGTAACCGACGTCGTTAGACGTACCTCCCAGATAAGTCGAGTAAAGCAATTGAGCGCCAGGAGACGCGGCCGGATTGATCTTGGCAAGAAAAATGTCAGTAGCGGTAACATTGGTCGGACAGGGGGTTGTCGGATTCACCGGAGTATCCAGGCAAACCTGGTACGCATTCAGGATGGGGAAGTCAGTGCCAGTCCCCCCGGTAACATGCGAACTGCTACCGGTGTTCAAAAAGTTAGTCCCCCCTGTGAAATAAACGTTAAAAGCATTGTTTATATTCGTGCTGGTATCCACCGCGATTCCGCCACCGTTGGCCACACTCGACGCGCCCCCAGTAGTCCCCCCGCCAAAATAAGTCGAATAGGGCAGGCTGGCAAATCCGCTGATGGCCGGGTCGACTTTGCTCATAAAGAACTGAACGGCTGCAAGTGAGGAAGTTTGAAAAGCGCCGAGTGTAGCCGGAAACGGCGCCGTTATCGGGGTGTTCGTCGAAGTAGTGGTGCCGGTAACATAGGCCTTGCCTCTAACATCCAGGGCAAGCCCTGTGATCGTATCCATCCCGTTGCCGGATAGATATGTGGAGTAAATGAGCGTCGATCCTGATGCATCGAGCTTGCTAACAAAACCATGAGTCCCAGCGACTGCCGTTGCCTGAAACGGAGCAAGGACCCCATTGGTGGGAAAATTGCCGGAGTTCGTATTTCCTGCGACTATGACGTTGAAACCCGAGTCAACGGCTACACCCGCAGTCGTCTCGCCGCCGCTACCCCCCAGAAATGTCGAATAGAATAACTGAGACGTTCCGGAAGGAGCCGTGGGATTGATCTTGGCAATGAACACGTCCGAAGGACCATTCAAGGTCGGGGACTTCGTGAGATTGGGAAAGTCCGTTGACGTAGTCGCACCCGCGATGTAAATGTTGCCGCTCGAATCCACTGCCACCGCCGGACAGCCCGGCGGCGGCGAGGCAATTCCGTCAATGGTGATTGGCGAAATTACCGAAGGCGCGATAACGGAGCAAGCCTCCTCCCCGGTGCCTCCAAGATAAGTCGAGTAAGCCAGCACTGGATCGATGATCAAGGTCTGGCTTCGATCGTAGTCTCCCAGCGCAAAGCCAACCCGATTCTTCCCACGCTGGATGAAACGTCCCGGAACCGCTTTCTCTTCCCGGCCAATTTTCTGGTAGATACGCGGGGCTTCGAACCGTACCTGGTTCCCGCCGCTCACCAGCACCAGATCACCGGGGGCATTCAACGCGATTTCCACGTCAGGGAATTGGAGAGCGATAGCGCTCGGATCGGCGCCGGGAGAGACTTCGAAGTCGTACTCAAGACGTCCCTGATTGCCATAGTAAACCAGATCAATGCCGGGATAAACGTTTTGATAATGGACGCGAGCGAACTGCGGAATTTTGCGATGCCACTTAGCTGGATCATTGCCAATAAAATAATTGCTGTTGCCCGGAAGAGGGTCGGTTCCAGCTGCGGCGGAACTATTTGCTCCATCCAATGCCATGCGAACTACAGCCGTCTGCTTGGCCGAACGCGGAGTGCTCTTGGGCGAATTCTGCAGCACCAGCACGGCTTCATCGGCGGTGAGGAATAGTCCGTAAGCGCCTCCTCTGGCCAAGAACTTCACCCGTGGATCGCTCTGCCCCTGATTCGGTTCGAAGGCCAGAGGAAGATGGCTGTAGACAGCGCCGAGGCTAGGATGGTCACTGGCTGAGATTGAGAAGAACGGCGCGCTACCGACTTCGCTGCCCCTGACGAGACTCTTCCCGGCGCTGCGGCCAAACCCTCCCAGGGTGACGGTTGCCACGCTTACCAGCGCAAGGAATAGCAACAGAATCCGGCTTCGCGGCCAGACAGTCGCCGACATACGGCAATTCAATCTCACTAGCTCCTCCGAAATTCCGGGTTTCATGGAGAGGAAGAAGAAAATTGGCAGACAAACAGCGACGCTACTCGCGCTCGCGACGCGGCATGTGCACTTGTCCCCTGACTATGGTCGAAAAAATAAATAACTACTTAAACATCTGACGGATAGACTGTCAAGCTGCGCACCGACGTCCGGGCCTGGTTTGGTAAGACGTTTGGTCAGATGCGTCCACCGCCTCCCGGAGATGCCGCCTAAAGCCGCAAAAGTACGGACCCAGTTCCACAGCGTGGTAGCGTTAACCGATTCAATTCCCCGCGCGTTTTGCGCTTGCAAACGGGCGTTCCGTACGTAACCTTTGGAACCACAGCGATCTCGTTTTTGTAGTCATGTTTCTCTGGAGTTGAGCACGGAAATTCGGCGACGTGTTCGGATAAATGTTTCTAAGAAAAGAAAGCACGGTGCGGGAGCCGACAGGGGAACGACGCACCATGCGACGTTTCGCCATGCGCCTACCCGCCTTAATCCGGCTGGGCGACCGTGTGCCCGATGAGGTGTTCACGGAAACCCAGAATGTAAGCGCTCGCGGAGTGTTTTTTTATCTGGACCGGGCGGTGCCCGAAGGTACGCGGATTGAGGTAACCATGACGTTCCCGCCGCACGTTACTCTTACCGATCCGGTACGAGTGCGGTTTACGGCGCGCGTGGTTCGCGTAGAGGCGCCGCTGCCGGTCTCTCGTGTCGGCATAGCTGCTCTGATTGAAGAATACGAATTCCTGCGCACCAATCCAGGCGCGGACTACCTCAGCAACGTGCACTAGCGAGCAACGATCTCAAGCCTGCCGCCAGAGTGCGCAACCTCGGGCTCCTTCGATTACTTCTGCAACGCCTCGATTTCCCTTTGCAGACGTTTGTATCGCTGAACCAGAGTGCCCAGGTAAGTGATATGGATAATCCACGTGGCGGCATAGGCGACATAAAGGAAAGTCATCGTAGACTCCGGGGTTCGAGGAGCGATTCCAGGGCTTGAGTTTCTTCCACTTCTCTGCGCAGGCGCTCCAATCGGTAACGCGACCAGCAAATCAGCGCCGCGAAACAGAGGAACGCAACCCAGTTGAGCAGCAGGATATGTAGCATGCGCGGATCAATCGAGCCTCCACCTCCAATGACGGGCTGGGGATGTTGGGTGCGGAAAATCCAGATGGAGAAATAGACGAGCGGGACATCGAGCGCGCCGAACACCGCCAGCGCCGCCGCCAGCAGGGGAGTCTGGCTACTCGTCGAGAATCGTCGGAGCATCAGATAGCTGACGTAAATCAGCCACAGCACTAACGTGGAAGTCAGGCGCACGTCCCAGGTCCACCAGATTCCCCATACCGGACGCGCCCACAGCGGCCCGGTTACCAGAACCACGGTGCAGAAGACCACCCCGACTTCGGCTGTGACGACGGCGACGATATCAGCGGAGTGGCTGCGGCGAATCAGGTACACAACGGAGGCCACAAAATTAATCAGGAACAACAGGAAGGCGGTCCAAGCCGAGGGCACGTGGTAATAGAAGATCCGTTGTACATCGCCCATGGTCTTTTCTGTGGGTGCCGCGACCAGAGCCTCATACAGAGCATAGCTCAGCAACAATGCGGTGAGGACTGCGAAGATGGGAAAGGCGCGTTTCATTCCGCGTGCAGCACCGTTTCGAACAACAGGAGACAAGCAATAGTAAACACGACATCGTAGGTCGCGAGCAACACGAGCCAGAACCAGGCCGAGAGTTCACCGGTAAGGATGGCAGTGGTGGCGTTCACCATAGCAAGTATCGCTGGGATGGAAATCGGGAACAGCAGCAGCGGCAGCATGATCTCGCGGCTGCGGGTGCGTATAGACATCGCGGCAAAAAAGGTGCCATTCACCACCAGGGCCCAAGTCCCCAACACAGCGACTGGAATCAGTTGCCAAGCCGGCCCCAACGCTCTCAGTTTGTAGAAGACGACAAAGAGCGGCGTCATCAACGCTTCCAGCACACAGACGAAGATAAAGTTCCCCAGCGCCTTAGCAAGAAAGAGAGAATTTGCGGGCGCGGGAGAGACGCGGAAAGCGTCCAATACTTGATTGCGCAGTTCGCGCGCCCAAGTCTGATTGAGAGCGACCACGGCTGCAAATAGAAATGCGACCCAAACCAAACCGCCGGCAATCTGCCGGGATTCTTCTGCGTTGGGGTCGAAAGAAAAGCTGAACACAACAACGACCAGCAACGCGAAGAACAACATTGAATTGATGGCATCCCTGGAATGCCACTCCAGGCGGAGATCCTTGGCGAGAGTCGCTCTTGTGATCGCTGCAAGGCTCATCGCGCCTCCGCCCCGTGCAGGTGAGGTGTACGAGTGGCGATCTGTCCCGCTTCCATCCAGACGACCTCGTCCACGGCGCCTTCGAGAAGCGCCGATTGGTGCGTAACTACGAAGATAGTCTTGCCCGCATCGCGCATCCGCGCCAACAGGTTAACCATTTCCCGAGCGGACCCCACATCCACATTGGAGAAGGGTTCGTCGAGCAGCAGAATTTGGGGATCATGCAGGATTGCCCGTGCCAAAGACATTCTCTGCCGCATGCCCTGCGAATACTGGCCGACAGCGCGGGTCAGCCCTGGTTCGAGGCCGACCGAAGTCAGCACCGTTTCACAGCGCTGGCCTTCTTCAATTCCGTACAGCCGCGCGAAGTAGCGCAAGTTCTCCATCCCACTCATCTCGTCGTAGAGCAGTGAAGAGTGCGCCATGTAGCCAACTTGCTTGCAAACGGCGCGGAGGACAGTTGTACCCAACATCCAGACAGTTCCTCGCGTCGGCCGCGTCAGTCCAGCGAGCACGCGCAGCAGTGTCGTCTTCCCTGCCCCGTTATCGCCTAGAATTGCGTACAGTCGGCCAGGAGCGAACTCTGCAGTCACACCGCGCAGGGCGGCAAACCGGCCGAATTGCTTTACAAGATTGGTGAGGGCAACGAGCGGGGAATCCGTAGCTGCGCCTTGGATTGAAGTCACGGAAGTGGAAGTGAAAACGGTGTCAAGGTGAAGATAGACGAAGCGTCGGACGAAGTCGAGAACAGTGGTGCAGACATCGTGGGGAGGAGTAGGGATCCATCGACTCGTCTACCTCTTCGCAAGCGAAGAGGCGCCCTCGCTCAGGATGACAAATGAAGAACAATGACGCACGAAGCAACACGAGTGATCAGTTTGACGCAGCCGTCGAGCCGCTTTGAACTTGGGTCACGCCCTTGGCAGGCTCGGCCTGCATCTGATTGCCCGGCGTTCCCGGTTGCTGGGGTGCATATTTTGAAGCGCACTTGGCCTGTAATTGTTTGGCGTGGAAGACGCCGTCGCGTCCGAAGCTGCCATCGGCCAACGCTTGGGAATTGTCCTTGAAAGTATCGGGAGGCGCTTCGGTTCCGCTGTACACCACGGGTAGAATTTGATCATTCTCGACCAGCATAAACTCAACCTTAGTTCCGGTCCGTTTGATCGAACCAGGCTGAACGTTTCCCGCGACTCGTAAGCGTTTGGTGTAGACACTGCCTCCCATGCCCCGCAGCTCTTTGATCGTGACATAGTAGCTCTTGCTTTCCTGCACCCCGGTGTAAGCAAGGAAACCTAGAGATAGCAGGATCACCACGATGGCGCTGCCGAATTTCAGATACTTGGCGTTTTGGCTGGACATGGGCTGGCTCGACCCTACTGCAAACATTATGCCTGTGGTACCTATCGGTCAAGTTGTCCGGAGGTGGATGGGGAGGAGCCTTAAAGTCATTGTGCGACAGGAGCCTTCAGCACGCCAGCGACCGCGGTCACCACGCGCTCCACATCTTCCTCGGAAGTCCGCCAGCTCGAGACGCTCACTCGCATGGCGCGATGTCCGTGCCAAGTGGTTCCGCCAAAGAACGCCTCTCCCGTGGTTAGAATTGCCGCCATTACCTCCTCGGTGCGCCGATCGTGATCTTGTTCCGATGCGCCTGGTTCGACGTCGAGGAAGCGCACCAGGCCTTGGTTGATCGTCGGCTCCCACAGAACTTCCGCGCCGGGCAGGCCCCCGATTTTCATTACAAGGGAGTGCGCGTGCTCGCAGCAACGCTCTACCAAATTTGCCACTCCTTCTCGGCCAAGTTCGCGCAGGGCGGCATAGCTGGCGAAACCGCGAGCGCGGCGAGACCACTCCGGATTCCAGTCCATCTCGTCTCGCGCCTCAGCATCATGCGTTAGATAAGCAGCGCGATGAGATAAAGAGGCGCGATGGGCTTCGGAGTCAGTGACGAATGCATACCCGCAATCGAACGGGACATTGAGCCACTTGTGTCCATCCGTAGCCCAGGAGTCGGCCGCCGCCACTCCTTTCGCCAGATGACGGTACCGCGGAGAAGACGCCACCCACAGGCCGAAGGCGCCATCCACGTGGACCCAGGCACCGTGCTGCTTTGCCAGCGGAACGATGCTCTCGAACAGGTCGAAGGCCCCGGTATTCACGTCGCCCGCCTGTAAGAGGACAATGGTGGGAGCGGATGGGTTGCCCTCTAATGCCTGCTCCAGCGCCGCGGGTTCAAGGCGACCCTGGGAGTCGGCTGGCAAGACCGTCACCTGCGAAAGCCCAAGGCCGAGCAGCCGGACCGCGCGCTCAAACGAACCGTGCAACAGAGAGCTCGACAGAATCCGAATCGGAGGCGCTCCGTACAGACCTTGCCGCTCAACATCCCAGCCACGTTTTGCCAGCAACGAGTGGCGAGCAGCAGCAAGACAAGTCACATGCGCCATCTGGCAGCCAGTCACCAGCGCGAAGCTGGCTTCCGGGGGAAGTCCAAGAATATCTTTCAGCCAAGCACCGACCACCTCCTCCACCACAGCGGCAGCGGGTGCGGTGGCATAGAGGGCGCCGTTCTGGTCCCAAGCTGACGTGAGCCAGTCGGCGGCCAAAGCGGCAGGCACGGAAGCTCCCACTACCCAGCCGAAGAAGCGTCCGCCGGCGGAACCCAGGATGCCGCCATCAACGTCTCTTACGAGTTCCTCAATCACCTGCTCTGCGGGAATGCCCTCCGCCGCCAGCGGCTCCCCGAGCCGCCGCCGCAAAGTGGATAGATCGGCGGTGGCAGCGACCGGGCTGTTGTCAAGATTCTCTATGTGGGAGAGCGCATGCTCAAGCACCGCGCCAAGCGTTTCACGCAGCCGTGAATCTGTTTTCCTCATGGGCAAGCACCAACCTGGTCGAGTCTGATCCGGTTCAGCTTGATACTTTGCCCACTTAGATTCCATCCGGACCTTGCGGTCGAATTTTCTTTCGAAGTCCAAGCCCGCTGCCGAGTACATGACAAGGAAGCGGGCGTCTCAAATCAATTTACCGTTTACGATCCCTGCCCAGACTTAAAAACGAATTGCACCGTTTTGCTCTCGTTTGCCCCAACGGTGACTTGCTGGGTTGCGGTACCGAGTTTCTCGTGCCAGGCCTTGAGGGTGTAGGTCCCGGGCGGCAGGCCGTTCAAATCGAAGCTGCCGTCCTTGCCGGTTACGACGAAGTAAGGATGTTTGAAGACGGCAACGTAGCCATGCATCCAGGGATGCACGTTGCATTTCACCGGAATCGCGATCTCTTCGCGAGTAAAGGTATCTTCCAGCTTGGCGCCGGGCGGCTCGGCCTTGTTCCACTCCCGATTGTTGGCTGGCTGGGGGTGAATGTTATGGGTTGTGGGATCGTCATTGACGACTTCCAATTTTTGGTTGGCCTGCATGGCGATGACATGGGGCTGATACATGCAGCCTTTCTGCTCGATCACGACAGGCTGACTCGGCGGCTCGAAGGAGTGATCGCCCAGGCCATCGGCGATAAAAACAATCGCGTTCTGCAGTCCGTTGCCGTCGGTCAGAATCTCTGCAGCCGAAAACGGTGTGGGATGCTGCTTGGCGCAACTCGGGTCGGCCGCCATGTTGATGGGTTTTGATTTTGGAGCGATGCCTTCGAACTTGACGACGCCTTTGATTGTTGCCGACGAATTTCCTGTGCTAGCCGGAGGACCAGCCCAAACTGCCTGTCGACCAGCATTGGAAACGACGACCAATAGTGCAATCACGCAAATGATGTAAGTATTTTTCATGGGTACCTCCTGAATCTCTAATCGCAGCGTAAGAGTGCAGGACGCGCGGGTTGTCACTCCCAAGTCACTTGTGGGTCATTTCGCCGCTATTTTCTTGTCAAGAAATTGCAACCACTGAAAACGCAGGAGTTGCGCGGTTGCATGAGGAGATCAGAATCTGAAGCAAGATTCGAAGGGCCTTCGAGCAGAAGGCAGCTTAGAGTCCGATTCACAACCTAAGAATCAAAATCGCGAGATCGATGATCTAAAACCGCATGCATGCGCTTGACAATGTGATATGGAACGCGCTCACTACCAGCCAGGCTCACTTTTCTGAGGGCCGCGAGTTGGCGCGAAAGTTTCCCGCGGATGTCACTTCGCTTGGCGCGCTTCTCGCGCCGACCCACGAAGCTTACGATTCGCTGGCTGGTCTGCTCAGGAAAGGACTGGCGACTGGCCTGTTTCTGGAAGCACCTCCACAAGTGCCTGATGGCTTGACCGTAGTCGTCACGCTTCCGCTCCTGCAGATGACGTATGAAAATCGCAAGCGTGCTCCGCTGACTCCCGCATTGCCTGGGGACGGGTTGATTGAGTTGACCGAGAGCGACGTGCCGGAGATGATGGCGCTCGCAGAACTGACCAAACCCGGGCCGTTCGGCCGACGCACGCGCGAACTGGGTACGTATCTAGGTATTCGCCGGTCAGGAACTCTGGTCGCGATGGCTGGCGAGCGGCTACGCCTACCGGGATTCACCGAGGTGAGCGCAGTGTGCACCCATCCCGATCACGTGGGGCACGGCTACGCTGGCATTCTTATCACCGCGTTGCTAGAGCAGATACGCAATAGGAGCGAAGTTCCATTTTTGCACGTCCGAGAGGACAACACACGTGCGATTGGATTGTATGAACGCCTGGGCTTCAGAAAACGCCTACGCGCTCATCTGGCGGTTGTTCGCAGGAGCCAGTAAATTCAGCCCGCTCACTCAAAGCTTCTTTCCTCGCGCCAGTTCTTACCAGACCCGGCAGGCGTTTTCGCTAACCATTGGCTGCCTGGTTTTGCAGCCCCACGTCTGCTGGAACTCGGGCATGTTCTGGACCACGCCGTTAATTCGATATTTCCCCGGAGAGTGCGGATCAATGGTTACCCGCCGGCGCGCTTCTTCGGGACGCTGTTTTTGGCACCACACCCGCCCAAATCCCAGGAAGAACCGCTGCTCAGGAGTGTAGCCGTCAATCTTCTCGCCGGCCTTCCCGCTGGAGTCCTGCGCGATCATCTTGCGCAGGGCAGCAAGCGCGATGCGCGCTCCCCCGTTATCCGCCGTGTTCTCCCCCAAGGTGAGACGGCCATTTAACTTGAGGTCATCCACCGCGACGAAGTTGCTGTACTCATCCGCAATGCAACTGACGCGCTTTTCGAACTCCTTGCCATCTTCAGCAGTCCACCAATCGCGCAGATTGCCTTGCGGATCATATTTGCGCCCCTGATCATCGAAACCGTGCGTCAATTCGTGTCCGATGACGATCCCAATGCCACCGAAGTTCACCGCGTCGTCCATCGTCTTATCGAAGAAGGGCGGCTGCAGAATGCCCGCGGGAAACACAATCTCATTCCGCGGCGGACTGTAGTAAGCATTAACCGTGGGTGGAGTCATACCCCACTCTTTGCGATCAAGCGGCTTGTCGATCTTTGCGATCTGCCGATGGGCTTCGAATTCATTTGCACGCAGCAAGTTTCCTACCAGGTCACCGCGCACGATTTTCAGCGACCTGTAGTCCCGCCAGACATCGGGATAGCCGATCTTGTTACCAATCGCTTCCAGCTTTATCTTGGCCTGTTTCTTGGTGTCGTCACTCATCCACGAGAGCCCGCCGATGTCCTCGTCTAGTGAACTCTCAAGCGCAGCCACCATCTTCAGCATGCGTTGTTTGCCTTCCGCGCCGAAAGTCACTTCCACGTAACGCTGGCCTAAGGCCTCGCCCAGAGCGTCATCAGTGGCGTTTACGCAGCGCTTCCACCGCGGCTTAATTTCAGCCTGCCCGGTTAAGGCCTGCCGCATTTTGAAATTGGCGTCAACAAATGGCTGGGAAAGCCAGGGGGCGGTGTTGTCGAACAGGTGCCAGCTCACGTAGGTTTTCAGCGCATCGAGCGACTCGGAATCAAGTAGCCCATTTACCTGCTTGAAAAAATCGGGGTTGCTGACATTCAGCTCCGAAAAGCTGGGCGCATTCACCTCCGCGAAATAACGCGTCAGATAAAAATTCGGCGCCAGGCCGGCGGCTTGATCGCGAGTCATCTTGTGATCCCGGGTCTTGGGGTCGCGCCGTACGGTCCGGTCCATGGAAGCTTTGGCCAGCGCAGTCTCAATCCGCAAAACAGTCTGGGCGGAATCGGCGGCTTGTTGCGGAGTCTGGCCTGCCAGCGTAAATACCTGAGTCACATATTCCACAAAATGCTTACGCGTCTCCGTCATCTTGGGATCGTCTTTGAGGTAGTAATCGCGGTCCGGAAGAGTGAGACCACCCTGGTCAATGTAGGCAATCACTTGCCCTGCGTTATGCAGGTCTGGCTGGGAATAGAAGTTAAACAGAGGATTGGGACCAATCAAGTGTACCCGCGCGATCGCATCGATTAAAGCCGTCTTGTCTGTAACGCCCGCGATGCGGGAAAGCTCGGGCTTGAGCGGATCAAGGCCTTCAGCATCGGCCGCCTTCTCGTCCATGCACGAGGCGTAGTAGTCGCCAATCTTTTGATCAATAGCATCGCGGCCCGGACCGCCCGCCGAGGCTCTCTCCAGAATGCCACGCATGATTTCCTCGTTCCGCTGATCCAATTCCACAAAGCTGAGCCAGCGCGTCTGATCGGGTGGGATCTCGGTTTTTTTCAGCCAATTGCCGCAAGCGTACTGATAGAAATCAATGCAGGGATCGACGGTCTTGTCGATATTGTCAATGCTGAAACCCAGTCCGGGCTTGGCGGGAGCGGACTGGGCGAAGGCGGCGATAGCGACCAAAAAGCAGATAAGGAGCACCGAACATAGGCGCATGACTGACCTCATTTGGATGAACTGGCGATTCTAAGCCCGCCTGCTTAGACGGACAACAGACGAAACTGTTAGGCAATGTTTCAGCGTCGGACTGATAACAGATCTCTAGATCGGCTTAGTAGGTTGGATTGGAAAAATGTCAGGCAACGCAGCAAAGTGTTTGCGCATCTCCGGTGCGCGACCTGCCCCAGAACGGGAAAGTGTTGTCTATCTCGTTGAAGAATACAGCCACCGCAATTGGATGGGAGCTTGCTCCCTTGTCGAATGAGTCGCGCATTGTTGGGTGATCTCGCGGCGAGCCGCTACAAGGGCACAAGTCGACGAGTCACGGAGGGGATCTCGATTGCGAATGCTCCAGTTCACGATTCTTCTGCTTTTGCTTGGCCGGGCCCACGCGGAGACTCCCAGCGAGGCGCAGCCCGCACCGACATTTGCACCAGTCTCGGTGCAGCTTGTCTCTTTGCCCGCGACGCCAGCAGCTCACACGGGGCCGGAACGACAAAGGGTGGTCGATAAGAAGTTCGTCCTTGTTCTAGGGGCACTCGGTCTAACCGAGTCCATGCATTCCACCACCAGGACGCTGGTGCTGGAGCATGAGCAAGCAGCGGGCGCCCCCTGGGTTACGAGTCTTCCTTCCCATCCAGGTCTCATCGCGACAAACGCAGCGATATTCGCCAGCGAGGTGCTGGTGGCCTACGAAATGAAAAAACGCCATGACTGGCTTCCGGGGGACAGAATCATCCGAAAATTGTGGTGGATGTATCCAGCGGTAATGGCGGTGCCTCATGTCAAGAGCGCGGTCCACAACATCAGATTGCAGGCTCCGGCGGGATGTACCAGCCGCGACTGTCAATCGCCGTAGTCGAATCGCCTCAAGCAACATCGGCGCGAGCGATTGCGCTCGCATTGTGCCATGATCCGGGCCTTCGTGACCCTCTACGGCGTATAATCGTTGTTCAAGTGAAACTTCCCAAGGGGTTCATATCAGCATGATTCCCACCAACGGCAACTCCAGCAACGGCATTAGTCTGCAACAAAATAATGGACGAGACATTCCCCAGCCACGTGGCGAATGGCTTGCCCGGCGCAAGTCCGAAAATGCCGACGGAAATTTCTCGCAAATGCATTACGCTCGGAAGGGCCGGGTGACGGAAGAAATGGAGTATGTGGCCGGCCGCGAGAAGCTTTCACCTGAGCAGGTCCGTGACGAAGTGGCTCGCGGCCGCATGATTATCCCAGCGAACATCAATCATCCTGAACTCGAGCCAATGTGCATCGGCGTAGCGTCGCTTTGCAAAATTAATTCCAACATTGGCAACTCCGCCGTCACTTCAAACATTGACGAAGAGCTCAAGAAGCTGCACACGTCGGTACATTTTGGCGCGGACACGGTGATGGATCTCTCCACCGGCGGCGACATTCACGAGATTCGCGAAGCTATCCTGCGGCATTCGCCCGTCCCCATCGGCACGGTGCCGATCTATGAAGCCATCTCACGAGTGAAGCGGCTCGAAGATCTCAACGCTGAAGTGATGCTGGAAGTGATCGAGGAGCAGGCGGAGCAGGGCGTGGATTACATGACCATCCATGCCGGAGTGTTGATTCAGTACTTGCCGATGGTCTCCAAGCGGATCACGGGAATTGTCAGCCGCGGCGGCGCGATCCTGGCGCAATGGATGGCCCATCATCACAAACAGAATTTTCTCTATGAATGTTTTGACGACATCTGCAAGATTTTCGCGAAGCACGACATTTCGTTTTCCCTTGGCGACGGCTTGCGCCCCGGCTGCATCGCCGATGCCAGCGATGAAGCCCAGTTTGCCGAACTGAAGACTCTCGGCGAATTGACCAAGAAAGCCTGGAAGCATGACGTGCAGGTGATGATCGAGGGTCCTGGCCACGTCCCGCTCGACAAGATCAAAGAGCAGGTAGACAAAGAAAAGGAACTTTGCTACGAAGCGCCGTTTTACACCTTGGGGCCGCTAGTCACCGATATCGCTCCCGGCTATGACCACATCACCTCGGCTATAGGCGCGGCCATGATTGGATGGCACGGCGCGGCTATGCTGTGCTACGTCACGCCTAAGGAACATCTAGGTCTACCTAACGAGAAAGACGTGAAGGACGGCATCATCGCTTACAAGATTGCCGCGCATGCAGCGGATCTCGCCCGTCATCGTCCCGGCGCTCAGGACCGTGATAATGCACTGAGCTACGCCCGCTACACGTTCGACTGGGAAAAGCAATTCGCGCTGTCTCTTGATCCCGAAACGGCGCGAGCCATGCACGATGAAACTCTGCCCGACGATTACTATAAAGAAGCAGCCTTCTGCTCCATGTGCGGTCCGAAATTCTGCTCGATGAATTATTCGAGCAAAGTGGATGAGTACAACAAGCGAGTGCATGGATTGGAGAAGAAAGATTACTCCGAGCTCGTGGAGAAGTTGGTCCCGATCAAGTAGCGGCTCGCGTGAGCCCAGCCGCGCTCCGGCTGGCTTTGAGCAGAGATCTGAAGCTTTTCTTGGCGGGCAAGAGCCTGGCCGTGCTTTTTCCTGGGGGCGTCGGCACCACATCTATCATCTGAAGTCGGCCACACCGTCCCACACCAACTGCACCGCGATGGCTAGGATCAAAAACCCGAAGATGCGGTTGATGGCTCCGGTGGCGCCCGGCCCGAGGCGCTCGACCAGCGGACCTCCGAGACGAAGAAACAGGTACACAGCCAGGCCGATGGCCGCTATCGCAATCACCATCCCCAGATAGGCGACCTTGGAGTCGGCATCTGCTGCCAGACCCATCACGACTCCGATCGAACCTGGACCGGAGAGGATAGGCATTGCCATGGGCGTCAGCGAGATATCTTCTTTCGTGCTGGCTTCGTGACTCTCCGCCGCAGTGATCCGACTGGACGCGGTCACCATGCCCCACGCTGTGTTGGCCACGATGAGGCCTCCGGCAATTTTCAGCACGGGCAGCGAAATCCCAAAAAAACTCAGCACGAAGCGGCCGAGAAACATGAAGAAGATGAGAATGACGGTCACGTAGATTGCAGTCTTCAACGCGGTGTGGTTACGTTCGCCAGGTGAAAAGTCTGAAGTCAACGAAAAGAATATGGGAACTCCGCCGAACGGATTCACAATAGGAAAAAGCGCCAGAAATGTTGCGCTAGCAGCGGTGGGCAATGTTTTGAGTACATGTGCGACGACATTCGGGGCCGTCATGATGAATTCCCGAGCTCTGCTGTTGCAGGAAAAGTGTCGCCATCATACGGATGATCATTTAGGCGGTCAACCCGCGGCCATGATCTGAAGTAGGGGCACAAGGCAAAAGTGGAGTGGATTTGAGCGCTGTCCTACGGAAGCTGTTATTTTCGCGACGGCGCGGGCGGTAAGTCTGAGTGGGCACCGTAATGAACGACGGTGTCTTTGGCGATAAAGTCAGGTTTCTTCTTCGGAGCTGCGGCTTGGCGATGCGATGCGAAGGGGCGTCCTGAAGAGGCACCGTAACGAACGATGGTATCTTTAGCGACATAATCTTCGTCGCTCGAAGCCAAGTGTGGACTTCGCTTTGACGCGACTACGCGCTCACTGGATGTGGCCAGAGTCACTTTGCCGTCGCCAACGCTGGCCCGGTCCGAGTTCGATAACAGTGGTTTCGGTGTAAGCGGGTTTGTTGTAAGAGGCTCCGCTGCTGTAGGCTTTGTGGCTGTCTGCACGGCATTCTGCGCGCCTGGCGCCGCACTGAGAATGCTCTTGGTCGGCGCCGGAACGGGCTTATCCGATTTTACCTTGGCGAAAGGAACGGATCCCGAGCTCGGTGCCAATGCCGGCGGAACCGGGGAAAAGCGGTGAGCTGACACAGCCAGCAACAAAAACGCGATCACGAGCATCGCCGCCAGCGGCGCAATCTTCCAAAACAACTTTTCGTTCCGCGACATTCGCGGGATCCGAACCCGGAAAGACGGGAAATCTTTATCATCCGCTCGCGAACCGGTGATGGGTAGCGCCATCGGCTCTGGGTCCATCCGCGCCTCAGTGCCCGCTGATGTTTCGGCGACGACTTCCGATTCGAAGGCAGCGGGTTGCGACTCGTGCTCGTCCGGGACCGGCTCCCATACGGCCGAAGCGGAAGCAGACTCATCCCTCTGCACGATCACAGACTCCTGCTCGGATGGCACATCCTGAAGCTCAGTTCCCAGGTCAGGATGAGCCTCTTGGTCACCTGGGGAAGTAATTTTGGCGTTCATCAGGATAAAATCAGACTCCGGCTCTTGGGTCTCGAGGCCTTCGGCTTGGAGTGTCATGGCAGGACGATTCTCGGCCAGCTCGTGCGTGGTTCCTAGATCACCAATGGCTGTAGCAGCGGGGTCGAGCACTGGCGGCTCGCATTCCGCGAGAGTCGGTCGCACCGGCGGTTCGGCTTTCATTTCCAGGGCTGACTTGGCGGCAACCGCTTCAGGAATCAAACTCGCGATCCGGATGGGCCGCAAATTCTCGCTGACCGCTCCCGGTGCGATGAATACGTATAGATCCGGAGAGACGGGAACATGAGCAGCGCCTGACACCGCTTCTTCAATCGTGCAGTCTTCCAGAGTGATTTCCAGGTCCGCAGGTTCCGAAGATTTTTCTTCTGGCGAACGGGTCTGCACTTCGTACCCGCGCGCGCGCAAATCTTTCGCCAGGATGTGAGCGTTTTCTGCATCTCGAGCGATGATGCGGGCCAGGGGCATGGGGGCGGCTAGCGCACTTCATTGACCCAACCGCCAAAAATATCAGCCCGAAGAACCGGCGGTCAGGCTACGGCATTCTACTCCAATGTGAGATGCTAGACGAGGCTTCAGAAGCGGATTTTGAAGGTAGAGCGCAAACTCTTGCACATTCGCGTGCAATCATTTGTAATTCTCAAGCGTCTTGGTCGCGCGGTTCAACGCCGCTGCCAGAGCAGTAAGTTGCTGCTGCGTCCGCTCGACATCGTGTTTGTCGATGGCTTCATTGACGCCGGGGATCACTACTGCGGCATACCCGGTGTATTGGCCTGGAGCATAAATAGCATGGCGGAACCACGGACGGTTGGGAAGCCCTTCGGGAATCAACAATGCCCGCTCGGCTTGGCGCAGCGCCTGATTTAGCCCGGTGACATCGATCCCCGGATTCTTCTGCCTGGCGAGAATCTTCGCTCCCGCCTTTTCAAAGTGACGAGCCGCGTCGACTGCATCGGAAAAATTGGGCGTCTGATTGCCGAAGTTATTGTTGGCTTTTTTCCTGGCGGTGTCGATATACGCCACAATTTCCTCGCCGTACTCTTCGTAGTCGTAAGGCAGTACATCGGCGTCGGCCATCCGAATGGCTTCGATTCCGTGGAGTCGTGCCATCTCCTGCTCGTAGGTGAAATCGGGATCGCCGAATTTCTTGAACCAGTTGAAATTATCGAACACAGAGTGATAAACCCCGTACGGTCCGGTCGAGCTGATGTCTGTTGAGGGAACACCCAGATGCTGCAAAAAGACGGTGTAATCTGATCCGCTGCCTAAATCGCCAACCGGCACTTCGCCCTTCGCTTGCACCGCAGGAATTCGTCTGCTATCACCAATGGCCTCGGTGGGTGATTGGCCAGACTCCGCTCCTGGCTGATTCGCTTTTCTCCATGCGTCATAGAGGGTGCCACCTTTCGGACTGGGCACAACTTTCGTCGCCTCTCGCAGAAACTGCTTTAGACTCGGCGAGGACGACGCGCCAAACTTCGGCCCAGAGACAGCCACATCCATATTGAAGTACGCGGCGGCGTTGGCTAGCTCGGCTTCGTGCTGCTCTCCCCATTCCGTGGAGCCGATCAGGCCCTCTTCCTCTGCGTCCCAACTGCCCAGCACAATAGAGCGCTTCGGCTTCCAGCCTGACTTCAGCAGCTCACCCATCCCGTGGACTGCCTCCAGCATGGCCGCAGTGCCACTATTGGGATCGACCGCTCCATACACCCAGGCATCACGATGATTCCCACCTACAACCCACTCGTCGGGCAACTCGTTACCGCGCACCCGCCCGATCACGTCCCAGATGGTGCGCAACTGGTAGTCCTGTTTGAGATGCATTTTCACTCTTACTGGACCGGGACCGACGTGGTAAGTGAAAGGCAGCGCTCCCTGCCAATCACGCGGTGACTCCGGACCGGCCAGGTGTTCGAGGACCGGCCAAGCGTCGGCGTAAGAAAGCGGGGTAGTCGGAATTTTCGGTAACTGCGTCGACTGTTCCGGCAGAATGCGCTCGGAATCAGGAAGGGATGGCACAGACGCAACCCCAGGGGTAGTGGGATCCCCAGGAAACTGGAACATGTATCCAATTGACCCGCGCTGCACGCCGGTGTCAGGGCGCCAAGGCCCCTTCGGATATTTATCACCGCGCTTCCAACCATCGTCGGCGGGGTCGGAGTAGATGATCACACCAGCGGCACCACGTTCTTGCGCGACAAATGCTTTGACTCCGCGGAAATTCTCTCCATAACGAACCAGCACGATCTTGCCGCGAACATCTACCTTCAGTTGATCTAGCTTCCTGAAATCTTCCAGCGAGCCGTAATTTGCGTAAACCACATCGGCTTCCACGTCTCCGGAGGGCGACATGGCGTTGTACGGCATCACTACCCTGGAATCATCGTCGTAGGGGTCCCCGTTCACGTGCTCGCGGGTTGGGCCATGCATGGTGACACCCGCAGGAGCGGTCACGTCGACGCTGATTTCGGTGGGATAGTTCATCCAGACGCGGTATTCGACGATCTCAGTTTCGAAGCCAGCGTCGCGGAATTGTTTGGCCACGTAATCGGCCGTCGCTTTGTCCTCGGGCGAACCGGCCATGTGCGGAGCCTGAGTCAGGATTCGCAGATGTTCTTCGGCTAACTTAGGATCCGGCACCGCCAGGAAGCGGGTTTCCAACGCAGCTTCTTCCGTGGAATTGCGAAAGCCGAAAAACGGGGGTGAGCTGACGTCATTCGCCGAAACAAATGACTGTGACATTCCACAAACCTGAGGAAAGAAAAGAGTAATAGTGAGGATCAAAACAAGAATGAATTTCATCGGGCTCCTTGTTTCTTTAGACGCGGGCTCTCACGCACGCAGCGTATTCAATATCTCCTGCAGGTCCGGTACCTGGGTTACAGGGTAGACTCTGGAGAGCTCAATCCTTCCCGTTTTATCAATTACGAAGATGGCGCGATCGCTGGCCCCGGCTAACGGTCCTTTCTCGCGGAACACGCCATATTTCTGGCTGACTTCGCCATGCGGCCAAAAATCACTACATAGCGGGTAATCGAAGGGGCCGATATCGCGTTCCCAAGCCGTGGTGTTCATTATGGAATCCACGCTGAGGCCTACGACTTCCGCGTTCCGGGCAAGAAACTTCTCCCGCTCCACCTGATACGCAACCATCTGTTCGGCGCTGACTTGCTCCCAGTTCAGCGGATAAAAAGCCAGAACCAGGGATTGACCCCGGCGCTCCGCGAGATGGAAGCGCTTCTTCACCCCGCCAATCAGAGCTGGGAGATCGAAGTCGGGCGCCATTTCGCCGGCCTGTAACAATGTCATCTACCTCGTTGAGAATTCTGTGCCGGTTCGGATCAGACAAGAAACCGATGATTTTACTCCTCGAGCCAGCCCCGCTGCGCTTGGATGCGACTTCGCCTAGAGTTACAGACGGTCAAGCGCCGAAGGGCGACGCTATCTCTCACGATAAACTAAGGGCATGCCTGTGAAAGATCCCACTCAGCGTTTTTCCTCGCGGGTCGACAACTACGTCCGCTATCGTCCTGGCTATCCCACGATGGTTCTCGATCTTCTAAAGAAAATGTGCGAACTAACCCCCGATTCTGTGATCGCCGATGTTGGTTCGGGCACCGGCATTCTCACACACATGTTGCTGGAGAACGGTAACCGCGTGTTTGGGGTTGAACCGAACGCCGACATGCGTGAGGCTGGGGAAAAGCTTCTGGCAAGGTTCCCTCGTTTTACTAGCGTGGCGGGGACGGCGGAAGCGACCACGCTTGCTGATTACAGCGTCGATTTCATTACCGTAGCCCAGGCTGCGCATTGGTTTGATCGCGAACGAGCTCGCCGCGAGTTCGTCCGTATTATCAAACCACGGGGATGGACGGTGCTTCTGTGGAATGAGCGACGCACGGACTCGACGCCGTTTCTCGGCGAATACGAACAATTGCTGCTCACCTATGGCACCGACTATCAAGAAGTGCGGCATGAGCGCACCACGGCCGAGATTAGCGCATTCTTTGCTCCATCCGAATTCCAGCAGCGCGTTTTCCACATGAGCCAGGAATTTGACTATGCCGGTCTCGAAGGACGATTGCTCTCTTCTTCTTACACACCCCAGCCGAGCGACGCCAAGTACGCGTCCATGTTGCGCGATCTGCGGCGAATCTTTGAGGCACATCAGGCTGAGGGGCGAGTGTCGGTTGAGTACGACACGCGGGTGTACTGCGGGCAATTGGCGTGATGCGGTGCCATTTTTCTAACTGTCTCTGTGCAGAAGAAACCCATTAACACAGGGCACAAAGATACGCGAAAAAAACCTGACGCAGCTGCAGGAAAATGATCAGCCCGGAGGCCTATGCCCGAAAAAAAAAGCTTCCACATGAGTCCCGACGATTTCCGCCGAGACGGCCATGCCATGGTAGATTGGATCGCAGACTACTACACGCGCATTGAATCCTTCCCAGTTCTCTCCCGCGTAGAGCCCGGGCAGGTTCGGGCTTCGCTACCAAGTGATCCGCCGGCCGAGGGCGAGCCCTTTGACATGATCTTAAGAGACGTCGAAGAACTCATTCTGCCCGGCATCACCCACTGGCAATCGCCCAATTTTTATGCCTACTTCCCATGCAACGCTTCCGGACCGGCGATTCTGGGCGATCTGCTTTCCTCAGGTCTGGGAGTGCAGGGGATGCTCTGGGCCACGAGTCCCGCTTGTACCGAACTGGAGAGTCACGTCCTTGACTGGCTGGTTGCCATGCTCGACTTGCCACGAACATTTCTCTCTAGCGGCAACGGCGGCGGGGTCATCCAGGACACCGCTTCCAGCGCCTCATTGTGTGCTTTGCTGGCAGCGCGCGAGCGGGCCACGAGTTTTGCTAGTAATCAGCGTGGCTGCGACGGCAAACTCGTGGCGTACACATCGTCACAGGCGCATTCTTCCATCGAAAAGGACGTTCAGATCGCAGGACTGGGCCGCCAGAATTTGCGTCTCATCGCAGTGGACGAGAAATTTGCCATGCGGCCCGACGCCCTCGCCGAGCAGATTGAGAAAGACCGGCGCGCTGGACTGGTTCCCTGCTTTGTCTGTGCCACGGTTGGTACCACTTCTTCCAACGCGATTGATCCCGTGCGGGAGATCGGCCACATCTGCCGCGAGCAGAAAATCTGGTTGCATGTGGACGCCGCCATGTCAGGCACGGCTGCACTCTGTCCCGAATTCCGCCACCTTCAGGATGGGCTCGAATTCGCTGATAGTTATACCTTTAATCCCCACAAATGGATGTTCACCAACTTTGATTGCAATTGTTTCTACGTAGCAGACCGCAGGGCCCTGATTCAGACCCTGAGCGTGCTACCAGAATATCTGCGCAATAAGGCGACGGAAACCGGCGCTGTGATCGACTATCGCGACTGGCAAATTCCGCTCGGCCGCCGATTCCGTTCCCTTAAACTATGGTTCGTAATTCGTCATTACGGGATTGAAGGGCTGCAGCATCACATTCGGAAGCACGTCGAACTGGCTCAGCAATTTGCCGAATGGGTACGGAAAGATCAACGCTTCGAGATAGCCGCGCCTGCGCCTCTAAATCTGGTCTGCTTCCGCCACAAGGGCGGAGACGACGTCAACCAATCGTTGATGGATCGTCTGAATCGCAGCGGCGACCTTTATCTCACCCACACCCGATTGCATGATCGCCTCACGCTGCGGCTCTGCGTGGGACAGGCGAACACGACCGCGCATCACGTCGAGCGTGCCTGGCAGAGGATTCAAGAAGAAGCAGCCAATGCCATATGACGCCGAAGCAAGAGTCTGGGTCCGCCCCTTGCCGAACAAGTCGGTTTCGTTGACTTGCTTTCGCATACCGCCTAACATAACCCGATTCCATGGTCGGCGAAACGATCTCGCACTATCGCATCCTTGAGAAGCTCGGCGGGGGAGGGATGGGCGTGGTCTACAAAGCCGAAGATACCAGTCTGGGCCGCGCCGTTGCGCTTAAATTTCTCCCTGATGATGTGGCCCAGGACCGGCAGGCTCTGGAGCGCTTCCGCCGCGAAGCTCGTGCCGCCTCATCGCTCAATCACCCTGGCATTTGCACTGTCTACGAGTTTGGCGAGCATGACGGTCGAGCCTTCATCGTTATGGAGTATCTCGAAGGCCGGACGCTTAAACACTTGATCGGCGACCGACCTCTGGAAGTAGACGTTTTGCTTTCGCTCGCGATCGAAATCGCCGACGCGCTCGATGCTGCACACAGCGCCGGCATCGTGCACCGCGACATCAAACCTGCCAATATCTTCATCACCAAGCGCGGCCAGGCAAAAGTGCTGGATTTCGGCTTGGCAAAGCTCACGCCGGGACGAGGCGACGCCGCGGATAAGACGGCTACCAGTGCTCACGGACCGGAGTTGACCAGTCCCGGTTCGACAGTCGGCACAGTCGCCTACATGTCACCAGAGCAGGTACGCGCCGGAGAACTGGATTCGCGAACCGACTTGTTCTCCTTTGGAGCGGTGCTTTATGAGATGGGCACGGGGCAACCCGCATTTGCCGGGAACAGCACCGGTTTGATCTTCGAAGCGATTTTAAACCGTTCACCAGTACATTCCTCCAGCTTGAATCCGGTAATCCCGGCGAAGCTCGAGGAGGTTATTTTCAAGGCCATGGAAAAAGACTGCGAGTTCCGCTATCAGACCGCAGCCGAGCTTCGTGGCGATTTGAAGCGCATCAAGCGTTCGCGGGACACCTCGCGTCTGCAGACCGAGTCGTCTTCATCGACTCAAGCGGCAGCCGTTGTGCCGACGGCTCAACCTGCGTCAGTGCGAAATCGAGTGTTGCCGGTGTCGATAGCCGTGGGCGTGCTCGCGCTTGCAGCGGGAGTCGGTCTCGGAGCGTTGCTGCTCCATCAGCCAAGCCAGCCGGTGTTCCCTTTCTACCATCCCCTCACTTTTCAAAGAGGCACCGTGCATTCGGCTCGCTTTGCGCCTGATGGCAAAACTGTCATCTACAGTTCGGCGTGGGAGGGAAAACCGCTGCAATTGTTCAACACCCGGCCGGAGAGTCCGCAGTCAAATCAGCTTGAGCCCGTGGGTGCCGACGTGCTCGCTATTTCGTCTGCGGGTGAGATGGCGCTGGCGTTGAACAGCCACACCAGCGATGCCTTCCTCTCTTCGGGCACGTTGGCCGAGGTACCCCTAGTGGGTGGAGCTCCAAGGGAAATTTTTGAAAACGTCGAATATGCAGATTTCTCACCCGACGGTTCAAGTATGGCCATTGTCCGGGAAGTGGATGGACGCAAGCGGCTAGAGTTCCCGGTGAATAAGGTCTTGTATCGGTCGGACGGCTGGATCGGCAATCCGCGTATCTCCGCCAAAGGCGATGTGGTCGCTTTTATCGATCACCCCCAGCCCAGAGATGATGGAGGCTCGGTGGTCAGCGTCGATCTTGCCGGCAATAAGAATACATTGTGCACCGGATGGGACAGCATCCAGGGATTGGCGTGGTCGCCCCGGGGTGACGAGATCTGGTTCACGGCAACTCGCACTGGCGGCGACCGGGGTCTGTTTGCAGTCGATCGGTCGGGAAAAATCCGCACCCTGGCTCGCGTTCCCGGAGAGCTGACGCTGCTTGATGTATCCAGAGACGGAAATGTGCTCCTGACCCGAGGGAACGATCGTGCCGGCATGATCGGCCTCGCTCCCGGTGAGGCTAAAGAGCGCGATTTGTCGTGGCTGGACTGGTCCGTTCCCGCTGATTTATCTCCCGACGGACGGGTTGTCCTCTTCCTGGAGGCAGGCGAAGGTGGGGGTCCGAAGTACGCCGTCTACAGTCGTAAGACCGACGGATCACCCGCGGTGCGGCTTGGCGACGGTACTGGGTTGGCCCTCTCGCCCGATGGAAACTGGGTGCTGGCGCGGCCGAACATTACACCCTCGCCTCTTGTCCTATTGCCGATGCGCGTGGGGGAAATGAAACCGTTGAAAGATGACGGGCTGAACCACATCCGCGGGGCGTGGCTGCCAGACGGCAAGCGGATTGTGTTCACCGCAAACGAGCCAGGGCACGCACTGCGCATCTACGTCGAGTCGCTTGAGGATGGTAAAGCACGAGCGATCAGTCCCGAAGGGGCTGGGCCAAGGTTGGTCGTTTCCAGGAATGGCGAATTCGTAACAGGTACCAGCAGTGACCGCAAGATCTATGTCTATCCCGTCGCCGGTGGCGAGCCACGTGCGGTCACCGGAGCAGAGCAAGACGAAATACCTGCAGCCTGGTCAGCCGACAACCGCTCACTGTTTGTATTCCGCACAGGAGAAGTGCCAGCGCGAGTTATTCAGATCGATATGGCGAGCGGAAGAAGAACTCTCTGGAAAACAATTCAACCGGCTGACGCGGCGGGAATCTCGACCATCGGTGGATTGATAATCACACCGGATGCAAAAACATACATCTACAGCTATGTTCGCTCGCTCTCTGACCTTTACCTGGTCGAAGGACTGAAGTAACTACCGAGAGGACCGCTGAGCGTGAGTCGTCATGACGGCGGGTTGATCAGAGTCTTCCGTGAGATATTCGGGTTTTGGAGTGCGCGAGTACCATCAGAAAAGGCCCGTTTGCACCAATCACAATCGTGTTTTATGGTGACCCGCGGTCCTTGAGCCGGGGGTGGGGGGTACGACCGCCGTTTTGGGCGCGAAATAGCGGATTGTGACATCTTTTCCGATATCGACTTGCCGGTACCCGGCCCGCGGTCGCTGCGGCGTGGGGCTGGAGCCGAAATAGCGTACAGTGACGTCGTCAGAAATGTAATCGACTTCGTTCTCACCGGAACCCACCGGGTGGAGGATCGTCCGAGGCTTCGATATGCTGCTCGCCACTGGGGTTGCGACTACCAAAGGCTCTTGGTCTTGGGTATTCGATTTTTGCAGGGCTGGGGCCGCTGAAGATGGAACCGGATGGCGATCGGCGCTGGTAACCCAGCAAGCTATCACTATTGCAGTAACAACTCCTGCTAGCGCCAGGTAACTCCGGGGCTGTTTAAAGGCACTCTTCATTTGTTCTTTGATTGTTGTGACTGGCCCAGCAGCCTGCCACAGCCGTGTCCACTTGGCTGTCAATACCATGATAGCTGCGCCGGTTCGATCGATTGGACCTGCGTTTGAAGGCTGCGGCAGAGACCTGGCGCCACCGGAAAACTCCAAAGAAGTAACCTGGCGAATGGCGTGTGGGACGGTTGAGAGTTCCGCAGTGACCGGTTTTTGCTCGTCAAACTGCGCCTGGGACATCGCCTCCCCTACGAGTCCTGCCATTAGCTGATAAGCGCGTACCTCGCCATCCTGGAAACTATGCGCTTCGCTAAAAAAGACCTCTAACACTCCGGCTACGGCATGGTTCTGATAAATCAGCAAAATTAGAAGGGACTTGGCCCCAAATTGACGGCAAATCGCTGCTTCAATCCGCGCGTCAGTTTCGGCGTTGTCAACCCGCAGAATCTCGCGACTCGTCTTGGCCGCCGTCGAGACACTTAACGCGGCCATGACATGCCGCCCAATGTAGCTGGCGGCACTTCCGCTTCCGGCGCAGTAAACCAGTTGATCTCCTCGCAGTAGCCCGATGGCGACTCCCGTGGCATTGGCAACATCTCGCACACGGTCGGCGATCAAATTCATAGCGCCACCCAGGTCGAGACTGGCTGAATTGATCAACTGCTGAACTTCGACAATGGCAGAGAGCGACTGAGTTCCCATCTGACTTTCCTGCACGGCAAATGCATTGGCCAAGAGCTTTTGAAAGGATTCGCGGTCGAAGCTGGGGCTGGTGCTCATAGCGGGGAGAGTGCTGGAGATTCGCGGCTGGACTGTTGAGCGGGCTTCGAACCGGAGCTTGATCCGAGCCAATTCCGCAGCCAGTAGTAAGCGCAGTTTCTCATCAAGTGAATCGGCTGTCAACGGAGACCTTAAACTCCCAGAATGTTCCGAATGGGGCAGATTCGGAAAAATTTAGCGCCGCGATTGGATGCTAACGGTTACCAGAGGGATGGCTGTGGATAAATCCACCGCCTGCCGGGGGATGCAACGGACACTCGCTTCAGAGCTTAGTTCGGCAGCGGCGGCCGCTTTTGCAACTTTGGCTGTTCGGTCGGCGGAGTTGTTTCGGACGCATCGGGCTTCAAGGCCGCAGCGTTGGCAGGAGCTGACGAGTTCACCCCAAAATCCCAAACATAAAGGTTCATGCCTTCCTTGCCCAGCATTTCGACAACGGCGTACTCGCCTGGAGCTAGCTCATTGGCGGGAGTCAACTTCACCCAGCCGCCGGTGAGTTGCGTTGCGGTCGTGGGTACAAACTTCTCTTCTTGACTGACTTTACCGTAAACAGCGACCTTGACGTCTCCCACAATGCGCTTGCTCTGCTTGGTTTGCAAACGGACAATGCGGAAGCGGTCCCAAGGCATATTTTGTTGCTGAAGCTGGCTCGTCGCGTCGGCCCCCAGGTCGGGTTGTTCGACGTTGACGTAGATAGCGGGGAGAGCCGCATGCGCCTGGATCTTCGCGTGTTCGCCCGCCAGCTCAATTGGCTGCCTGGCACTGGCGATGGGATTGATGGCCGCGCGCAGAATGTTCCGCTTCCGGTCCTGATTGATCTGGCCATTGCTCTGCTGCAACTCGACCAACTGTGGCTGGTTCTGAAAGGCATCCAGCAACACGACGCCGCCATCGTCCGGTAAGCGCAAACCGGGTGCGACGTGGGGAGACTTGGCCTCATCGGCTCGGCGTTCGGCTGCCAGTTCCTTGTCCAGATCCACCGCCTCGGGCGGAGGCGCACCCGCAGCACGGTCTTTCTCGTATTTGTCCGTGGCCTCCCAATCCACCAGGGATTTGGGCACCTCCTCCCAATCGTTGCGTTCTGCACTCAGGTAGCGCACACGGTCGCCCTTCACTTCCCACTT
>DATKEN010000163.1:0-8265 GCA_035512155.1 Terriglobales bacterium
TGAGGAACAGCTCAAGAAGGGCGTGGCTACGTACTACGGCGTCGACGAGCAGTACGTAAACACTTCGGCGCCGTCGCTGCGCTGTGTCGTCATCACCTACCCCAACGCCGAAAGCATGGACACGTGGGCTACAGCCATCAACACGACGATGGGCAAGTGGAGTGCGGCGGAACGCGCAGAATTCGCAGGTGCCACCGTGCCCGACAGCCGGCGCGATATCTTGGCGCGGATAACGCACTCCGGCCATAAATAGCTGATCCTTCCCTGCGGTTGAGTTACTGAGACTCCAGGCCCGTTCGACTATCGTCGGCCCCAAGCAATTTGTCCGCTCCGAAAGGGAAACACAATGAGATTCGTAAAACTGATATCCGTTGGTGCGATGGGCACATCCTCTTTGCTCGTTATCCCTTTGTATCTGCTGTCGGTTTTTTTCCTGAGAGCGCTCTTGCCTAACAGACCTCAGCGACCTACAGAGGAAAACTCACGGACGGGGCGAAATATCTAATTGAGGTCCCGCAGAAATGGAAGGGCACTTTACTCCTATGGAGCCATGGATATGCTGCGCCAGGAAGTCCGCTGGTTGCGGAAGATGCCGTTGACCCTGTAACCCGCAATTATCTACTGAAGCACGGATATGCTTTAGCGGGGTTCCTCGTACAGCACGACCGGGTGGGCCGGTCCGAGTTGGCTTCCCTAGGAGGGCCACAAAAGTATCCAACACGGCAATCTGGTCAGGTAGGGCTTGGAGAACACCCCGCGAATCAGCGCTGAGACGGGAGCCCTGGGATACTTAGCTCGGAATATCACTTTCAACGGCGATATTGATATACCAGTTCTGACGCTTCACACAACAGGGGACGAGCTTGTACCAGTACAGAATGAGCAACCGTATTGGGCTATTGCGCACCGAGGCGATGACGCTTCGCTTTTACGAAGGGAATTTGTTCATCGAGGGGGACACTGTAATTTCACAATTGCGGAGGATCTTGCGGGTCTACAACTGCTCACCAGCCGCATAGACTTCGGCGTGTGGCCAGATAGCTCCCCCGACGATTTGAACGCAGCTGCGGCGGCATTTGGATCTCGGTACAATAAACTTCCTCAGCCACCACCTCAGCCAGTCCTTCAGCCCGCTTTTGTCGAGTACAAACCCGCGCCCTTTCTCCGTCCCTTCAACGCCAGAGATGTTTCGGCATCCGATGTGGGCACCTCAGGAATCAAGTGAGAAATTGTGCCTCGTTGGTACCGCAAAGGGGAAGTGTTGTCGAACTTTCCCGAGAGGTAACTACCCCTGAAGATCGTGGTCTAAGATTTCGAGTCACCTCGTAATTGTTGCAACCAGGCCTTAGCACTCAGAACCCCTCAATGAGTGCAATAGGGATGTTACGCCAACAATCCGATCCTAGGTCGCGGCGTTCGCTTATAGCGTGGCGGGCCTTTCGGTCCCTCATCAGAGAAAGCTGCAGAACGGCCTAGTTGACTTTATGACGGCGGGGAGACTAGATTGCCGCCATCGTGGTTTGCCGAGTGCGAGTTCGACTCAAGGCGGCTTCTTTCCTCGCGATCGGTGTGTTTCTAGTGGTGTTGGCTCTGCCGACAGTCGATCTCCCTGAAACAAACTTCGACGAGGCAAACACTCCAACGAACGAGATGGTGGTTCAGGAACAGTCCGCGTCCGCTGGGTTGAGACGCATCTTATTGTTGAAAGTGTTTGTGCCGAGAATATTTACTCACAACCCTTCGTTCCGCCCCGCGCAATTGAGCTACTCATCCTCTTCTCCAGTACTGTTTAGTACGCTTCGCTGTTAGCTCGTCCACTCCCCATCAAAAATGGCCCTGCTCTGCCTCGCGGTTAGCCCGCTGCTATTTGCAGCCGACCATCGCTTCGTGAAGATTGACTTTCCTAACGCCACCGCAACTTAGTGCTGATCGTTGAGGGAGAAAACGGCGCGCCAATCCGCGCAGGAGAATGCTCTATGACTACTCTAAAAGTACGTAGACTGATCGTTCGCAGTGTTGCAGTCCGCGTTTCCAATAAGGAGACTGCCATGAGTAAACGGCCAGCTTTCCTGCCCCTGCCACTTTCCAGAGGAAAAATGTCATCGCTAATCCGATCATTTTGCCTGACCTGTGTTCTCACGTTCACCTCCGCCGTCACAGGGCACACTTCGACGGTGCAATTCAATGGCGCAAAAACCTATCCTGTGGGAAACACCCCGAACGCCGTTGTAGCAGTCGATTTGAACGGTGATGGCAAACTCGATATCGCGGTCGCTAGCCTGTCCGGATCGCTCAGCATTCTCCTGGGTAACGGTGATGGCAGCTTTCAAACCGCCAACACTTTCACGGCAGGAAGCCAGATCCAATTACTCACTGCGGCCGACCTGAACAGAGATACGAAGCCCGATCTCATCATCAGCGATTCAACCCTCACTAGTACTCAAGTCGGAGTTCTAATCAACAATGGGGATGCGACCTTCGGCCCAGTACAGATGCTGCCCGGCATTACCATCGCGTCCTCCTTTGCCGTGTCAGATGTTGATGGCGACCTGAACACCGACATAGTGGTTGGCGATATCGGCGCGACCGTTGTCCATGTTTTTATGGGTAAGGGCGACGGCACCTTCCAGTCTCCCCTGGACTTTGGTCCCTTCGGGTCGCCCGGTATTATCCACATTGCCGACTTCAATCGCGACACCAGGCCGGACCTCGCGATTACAACCTTTAAAGGTTTCGGTTTCAATCTTTGGTTAGGCAATGGCGACGGCACCTTCCAACCACCTGTGTTCGTTTCGACCGGTTTTTTCCCCACTATTTCTCCCGGGGATCTAAATCAGGATGGCAAGACTGATGTTGCCGCATTTTCGCGAGGTATCTTCAACCGCAACACTTTCTTTACGACTAGACTCGGGAACGGCGACGGCACTTTCCAGCCATCGAAATCGATCGGGATGGCGAATGGGACGCTGTCGCTGCTGGCCGACTTCGACGGTGACCGAGTTCCTGATGTCGTTGCGGAAGGGGCTGGCAGCGTTTTCGTGTGGATCAATCACGGTGACGCGACGTTTCAGGCACCTCTTTCTTTCCCGGGCGGTGCGACTTCGGCCGGCATCGCCGCCGCAGACCTGAATGGCGATGGCGCTACTGACCTCATTGTGACTAATCCCGAGCAGAACACCGTATCCGTGCTGCTGAATGCCGGCACGCAGTTTTCGCTGAACACGTTGACTCTGAGTCCCTCGTCAATTACTCGCGGACAGTCTACGACGGGCGCACTTACGGTGAATTTGCTCAATTCGTTTGCAAAACCGATTACGCTTTCCTGCAATGTTGCACCATCGGGACAATCGCACGGCGCGCTTCCGTCCTGCTCGATTGAACCCAGTTCGGTAAGCCCTGCGGCCAATGGAAGCGCGACAGCGACGTTAACGGTGAACACTAGCTCTTCCATCGCGTCAATAGTCCCTGGACTTAGACGCTTTCTACTCCCGATTGCAGCCGCCTGTTTCGGGCTTTTGTGTCTTATTTGGGATAGCTCCCGAAAACGCCGTCTCGCGCTTTTTGCGGTTTTTGGAGGTTTAGCGCTGCAGGTAGCCTGTGGCAGTAGCACTCCTCGACCAAGCTCGAGCTATACGATTACCGTCACGGCCAAGGCCGGTGCGGTGCAACAGACAATCAGCACCTTCTTAACTGTTCAATGAGTTGGGCTGGCGTTCTGAACCGGGGGAGGGACGGCATCAGATGTTTCCCTGGGCCGCGTATACACGCGCATTCCAGCTTCGGAAAGCGTAACTGTTGAGAACAGGCGATAGCACTCAAAATGCAGGTCAGGCCGCGTCCCCCGCTAAGAATTTGGCGAAAGAACGGATCGGCTTCAGCTTGTCCTCGCGTAAGCCACGGAGTTCTTCTTCACGGAGTCGCTTTTCGTACAAAAGCCTCCCGAACACCTGCGTGAGTTGCGAATACCGATAGTCGTACTTGCGGTCGATCTCTTTACGACGTTGGGTCAGGTAATGTTCCAAATCCCACAGATCCGACGACTGCTGGATCTGGCTGGCCATCTTCTTTGCTTCCTGAATCACCTCGTGTAGCTCCCGCCCCAGAGCAGCGTCGAAGGCTGTGCGGGCGATGGCCTTTTCTGACCTCGACCGTGTCGGTTGGTTCGGGTAGGGATAAGCATTTGCGCTCGATGGTCTGCTCATCTTCGCGTCCTCCGCGGCGGCATTGTATGCCTTCGCGAGAGGCTGTTTCTACCGGCGTGGACCGTTTTACCGCAGCAGAATCACAGTTCATGTCAGGCGGCTGCACGTCCGTCCTCAGCTGGAAACGGTCGTTCACCGGGCTGCCGAGGTTCTGCTTGCAGCCCAGATACCGCTCGGTCGTCTGCACCGAGGCATGCCCCAGCAAGAACTGAATCTGCTCCAGTTCTCCACCGCTGTCGTGACACAGCTTCGCGCATGTCCGCCGCAAGTCATGCGGCGCGATGTGCTCCAAGCCCACTCTCTCGCAACAGTTCTTAACTACGTACCAGACCACATTCTGCGAGATGCCCTTCCCCTACACCTTACCCATTCTGGCGACCGCGCGAAAGATTCTTCCCTCCGTAACCCCCGCTGCCTCGGTCCACTGATCGAGCGCGGCTTTGACCCACGCTGGAATGGGAACAGTACGGATGTGCCCGCCCTTGCCGATCAGGTCCACGACTGCCCAGTGACCCTGGCGGATCTGGATCTCACCCAGTTCCAAGCCCACCAGTTCCGATCTACGAAAACCACAACCAAACAGCATCGCCAGCATGGCATAGTCTCGCTTCGCTCGCATGCCGTCGCCGGCAGCACGCTGCAGTACCTCTGAGCTTTGTGCTGTGCTGCGCTCAACCAATTGCCGGCGCGAAACCCAAGCTGCTTGACACCTTTCACCCGGCTGATCCCAGCGGCTAGTTCAGGGCTGAGCAAGCCGGCATCGGCGGCTTCGTGCGCGAGTCTTCGCACAGCCGCCAGTTGTTGGTTGATCGTATTTGCGGCCAGACCGCGTGATTCCAGGTACCCGCGGTAGCGCACAACTACGATACGGGTGAACGCGAGGCGGGGCTCGGAACAGTACCAGGAAATGAATTGATCGATGGCGTACTCGTACACACGGCGCGAGGCTTGGGAGCCGAGGCTGTTGAGCACGGCCCTCTTACAATGATCCAGATCCGGCAGTCGAAGCGACCGGCGACGGTAATTCGGCTTGACTCTGTGTTTGCCCATGGCGACGGCCTCCCAGTGCCGCGCCATAGCATTGCCGCAGAATGCCGCTCAATCGCAACCGGCGGCGCGAGTAAAATCGGAAACACGTATGGCGAAACGACAGCCGAAATCAAAGCCGACATGGGCAGACGTTAAGGCCAAGCTCGCGAGCTTTGATCGCGCCGCCCTGTTGCCTGTACTTCAGGATCTATACGCGGCCACCGAGGGCAATCGGGCGTTTCTTCACGCCCGCTTCGGTTTGGGTGAGGACCCGCTGCAACCCTACAAGAAAACCATTGATCGATGGCTGTGGCCGGACATATTCCGGGGGCAAGAAACATCAGTATCGAGAGCCAAGAGTGCGATCACGAACTACAAAAAGGCGATCGGTGACCCCGAGGGATTGGCTGAGTTAATGGTTTTCTACTGCGAGCGTGCAGCTGGTTTTTGCGCGGACGGGCGTCATGCAGATCCAGCATACTTCGATGCACTGGTGCGAATGTTCGAGCAGGCGCTGAGGGCCATTGCCAAACTGGCAACCAATGTTCAGAGCAGCCTTCTCACGAGGCTGGACCGGGTGCGGAGTGTTGGTCGTCAAATCGGATACGGCGTTGGCGACGACATGGACGTTCTGCTTGCCGAGTTCGATTCATGCATTCACGCAGAGGTGCTTCATGGAAATGAAAATAGATGAGGAAAAAGTGGACGAGACGGTACTAGCTCTGTTGTATCTGACCACATTTACGGACAAGCTATGTTGCCGGGCATGGAAAGGTCACAACTGGGATTCCCTCGATCGACTCCATCAGAAGGGGTACATCTCGGATCCCGCCACGAAAGCAAAATCTGTCGTTTTGACGGAGGAAGGTGCGAAGCGGTCGCAAGATCTGTTCGAAAAGTACTTCACGAAATCGTCGTAAGATCCATAGTAAGCCGCAACTATCGTTCGAATTCTGCTTTCCAACACTCTCAGACCGGCTACCGTTTTGAGTGCAATCGCCTGGTTACAACAGCTACAATCGTGCTGGTGTCACATGCGGCAAGAAGTCATTGAACTTGGCAAGGCAGGGCCGAAGTCCGCCGGCCTGCGAAGGACACCGTGTTGGTAGTCAAGGCTTCCTGGCAGCGAGATGGGGCTTGTGGCGAGGAGCAGCGAACCGAAATACCAGGCTTCCGGTCACACGAATGTTGTTTTGCGGCTGCACGGTAAGAGACGAGCTCACAAATCTCGTGCGCAGGTAATCAACATTGACGCGAACTGCGAATGGCCCGGAAATGTTGTGTTCGATCCCGGTTCCTACCGCCCAAGAGAAGCGCGTCAGCCATCCCCGGTAAAACAGTTGACCCACGGGAACCGAGCCATCCACCAGGCTAACGCCGGCGAGGGCACGAACGAGCACTCGGGTGTTCTCGTTCTGAGCGGGAACAAACACTGGACCTGCGAGAAAACTAAGGACGTAGCTACTATGGCCGGAGCGGGGGTCCCTGCCCGCGCGAGCATAACTGGAATCCAAGGTCGCTCCCCAGCGCGGAGTGAAGTCGATCGCTGCTCCAAGATCAACGCCCTGCATATTGACCGTTGGCTTTCCTGAAAAATTCACGCCAGCGTAGCTGTAACCGACGGAGACGTCATATTCAGGACCCTTGGCCGCAGGAATCGCGCCACGGAATACAGCTTGTCCCAGTAACGGGCTCGCGCACAGCAGCGACACGATGGACAATCTTGTTGAAAATCGCAAAGCGCCCAAGTTGATCCCCATCTTGCGGCCTGTTAGTAAACCATCAGAACAGCTGTTCCGCTCAGATCATTCATGGTGGCTGTCATAGTAGTCGTCCCCGAACGAGTGCTCGTCGCGACACCCGTTGGAGTGACAACTGCCACGCTTGCATTCGAAGACGTCCAGGTTACCGACGATGTGACGTCTCTGGTCGTGCCATCGCTGAACTCGGCGAGAGCAGTGAACTGCGTGAAACCGCCGTGTTCGAGATTTGTGGCGGCGGGCGATACCCGCAGCGAAGTGGCCGTCGCGCTGGTGACGGTCAAAGTTGCCGTTCCAAGCTGCCCGCCAAAGAGTGCTGTGATGGTTGCCGTTCCCGGTTCGTGTCCAGTGGCCTCACCCATTGTTGCCTGCAGGTTGCTGATGGTGGCAACCGATGCCGGCGAGGACGTCCACAGAACCGACTTCGTCAGGTTCTGAGTATTGCCGTCTGCGAAGGTGCCGGTAGCCACGAAAGCTAATTCAGTCTGCTGGGGGATGCTTGCGGTTTGCGGTGAAACTTGTATCGACGTCAGTGGGGAACCGTCGACCACAATGGCACAGTTCGCGCTGAGCGAGCCGAGTTGTGCGGTGATGGTTGCATCTCCATGGGATTGTGCGGTCACTTTGCCGCCACGGTTGACGCTCGCGACGTTGGGCGCGGACGACGTCCAAGTGACGATGTTGGTAATCACCTGAGAACTACCATCGCTGAACGTTCCGGTAGCGACACAGTTTGCGGAAGTGGTTGGCGCGAGTACGGCACTTGCCGGGGTGACGGAGATCGAAGAGAGCGTGGCAGAGCTGACATTCAGCGGCGCCATGCCCGAGACTCCATTAAAAGTGGCGGAAATGTTGGCCGTACCAGGGCCGATTGCGGTCGCCGTGCCCCCCGCTCCGACGGTGGCCACTGCATGATTGTCAGAGGCCCAGGTGCAATCTCTGGTAATGACCTGTGTCGTGTGATCGCTAAAGACGCCGGTCGCGGTGAAGGTCAACCTGGTGCCCGGCGCAATGGTGCGTCTTGAGGGAGTGACGGAGATGGATACGATCGTGGCATTGGAGACGTCGAGTGTACTCGAGCCGCTGATCGAACCCAGCGTCGCAGTAATGGTCGTGGGTCCCGGGATTAGAGCCTTCGCCCGGCCACTGCCTCCGATCGTCGCGACGGCAGTGTTGGATGAAGTCCAGGACACCTGTCCGGTCACATTGTGAGTGCTTCCATCGGTGTAAGTACCGATTGCCTGAAACTGCTGGCTCGTGAACGGCGCGATTTT
>DATKEN010000164.1:0-35827 GCA_035512155.1 Terriglobales bacterium
CCACATGCAATTCCCATAGACCTACCGCGTCCGCCGCAAACGCGAGCGGCTTCCTTCTGACGGCTTTATCGAACGCGCGCACAGCGCTCATGTCTCCACGCGCTTTGAACCTTGCGCGCGTCCGATAAAGCACTAACGTCAACCGGGAGCAATGGCGATCAGCTCCCCTAAGCCACCTTATGCGTACCGAATCGCCTGATCGGCAGTATTGCCACGGATTTTGAGCAGGTCATGCCACGAGGTTGGTCCGTCGCCGCCCGCGGCATAGTTGGGGAAGGCGGGCACCGGCAAGTGCACCCACGCTTCTTCAATCGGCGTGATGACGCGCCACTCCGCCTCCACTTCGTCTCGGCGCGTAAATAGCGTTGCGTCGCCACGCATCGAGTCGAGCAGCAAAGTTTCGTACGCAACTGGCCCCTTCGACCCAAAGCCCGCTTCATACGAGAAGTTGGCCTGAACCGTCACCGTTCGCACCTGTGTTCCCGGCCGCTTCGCATCGAACGCGATCGAGATTCCCTCGTCCGGCTGAATGCTAATTGTGATGACATTCGGATCAATACCCGACGACGTGCTCGCAAACAACGCATGCGGCGTCGGTTTGAGGTGCACGCGGATCTCGGTCAGATTTCGTGCAAGACGCTTCCCAGTCCGGATGTAGAAAGGAACTCCCGCCCAACGCCAGTTCTCAATTTCAAACCTTACCGCTGCATAGGTCTCAGTTGTGGAGTGGGGATTCACTCCCGGCTCTTGTCGATAGCCTGGTACCGGTTTCCCGTCAATCACGCCGGAACCATACTGTCCTCGAACAGCGAATCGTGCTACGTCCTCGACACTCATCGGCCGAATGGATCGAAATACCTGCACCTTCTGTTCCCGCACCGAATCCGCATCAAACGCTACCGGCGGCTCCATCGCAGTCAGTGCCAGCAACTGGAGCAGATGGTTCGCGACCATATCGCGCAGGGCGCCGGTCTCTTCATAGAAAGCTGCGCGGTTTTCGACTCCCACCGTTTCAGCCGCGGTGATCTCCACATAGTCGATGTAGTTCCTGTTCCACACCGGTTCGAACAGCGAGTTGCTGAAGCGGAAGACCAGGATGTTCTGCACTGTCTCCTTGCCAAGATAGTGGTCAATCCGGTACACCGCTTTCTCGTCGAATACACCGCGTACGACATCATTCAACGCACGCGCCGATTCCAGGTCACGCCCGAAGGGCTTTTCCAGAACAATTCTCGTCCAGCCACGTTGGTGCCGGTTCAGTCCTACTGCTCCCAAACCTTCAATGATGGGGCCCGCTACTGACGCGGGCGTCGATACATAGAACAAATGATTTGGGCTCGAACCATTCTTCTCCATCTCTTCCAGGCGAACGCGCAACTGCGAATAGACGTTCGGATCGTTGATGTCACCTACCATGTAGTGGAGCCGCTGTTCAAAGTCCTCCCATCCTGACTCGCTGAAGTCGCGTGTGTCTTTGGACTTGGCGGCTGCCTCCCCGTTCTTCTTGCGAAACTCTTCAGAATTCATCGGCGTGCGTCCGATCCCGAGAACTTCGAATCGCGGGTTCATGCAGCCCGCACATGCGAGGTTATACAGACCGGGAATCAGCTTGCGTTTCGTCAGATCTCCCGAAGCTCCAAAAATAACCAGGACACACGAATCCCCGGTTGGCAGTGGTTCTTGAGACAACTTTTCGAGGGGGCTAACTTGGATGATGGCAGACATAAAGTTTCTCCCTAGTAGATGCTCTAATATCGCTTTCGACTCGGAATCGGAAACCGACCTACTCCCTCGAACTCCTTTTTGTATCGTTGCCTGCAGCTTGGCTGGCGCCCTTTCGCATATGAACGACAACCCCACCTTCTTCGAAGCGTACTTCATCCATCAGCGCTTTCATCACGTAAATCCCACGGCCATGAACGGCTCCGGTATTTTCGGGTTCTGCTTTTCGCCCTTCCACTCTGGTCTCCGCCACTTTCAAGCCCACCAGTCGCCCGTCCTCTATTAGGAGCCCCGTTGATACCTTGCGATCCTTAACTGGAAACAAGTATTTGTCCTGCGCTAAGCGCAGCATCTTCTGACGGATCGCTTCTGTCTTAGCAATCTGATCGGGCGTGGCATTTTCTGGAGGCTGAGCCAGCGGCATGTCTTGTCCTCGGCGGCGATAGATCAGTAGGATCCTTTTAACACCGAGGTCCTCAGGAGCAATGCCGTGCATCTTGCAGACGGCCGGGACACCTTTCTTTTCGAGTTCATATACATCGGTTGGAATACCGCGTGCTCGAAGAACACGCTGATAGTTTTCGAGCTGCAGGATCTTCACGACATCAATCGACGCAAGCCCACCGCCTACGACCAAGGCTTCGTCAGGAGCCCGGCAGTGCGGCCCCGTGTAGTCCCCTTCATTCTTGTGGTTGTACTAATAGATGAACGGATTCTGGTAAACCAAGCCCTTGTCGACGAATTCTTCCGCTCCGGGTATTCCCAGTTCTCTGTCCCGCCCCGCTCCGTTTGCCAGGACTACCGCAGAAAAGCCCCAGGCAAATTGCCGCGAATTCGTTGACAGGAGTGCGTATCAGGTTCTCGCTCTGGAGGCAGACGCTTTAGAGTTCGAGCGTACCGTGAAGGTACAAGCGTGCCCTGCCGGCGATCTTCACGCGATCGCCACTGATTGTGCACTGCATGTACCCACCGCGGGCACTGAGTTGTTGCGCACGCAGCGTGTCCTTACCCAGCCGCCCCGCCCAATATGGAGCCAGTGTGCAGTGTATCGAGCCGGTTGCGGGGTCCTCATCGATGCCGACCAACGGTGCAAACAATCGGCACACGTAATCCACGCAATCCTCGCCTGGAGCCGTAACAATCGTTCCCCCGATCCCGGTGTCCAGTTTGGCAAGAGTGGCAAAATCGGGCGAGAGCGCTCGCACTTGCTCAACTTGATCCACCACCACGAGGTAATCGCGCGATTTCATTACTAGTGCCGCTTTCAAACCTAGGGCTGGTAAGAGGTCCACTGGCGTCTCACATGGTTGGGGTGGCCTGGCGGGAAAGTCCATTTCAAAGCTGTCTTGGTCTCGAGCGACGGTCAATATGCCGCTGCAGGTGTGGAAACGAATCGGCCACACGTTGTGCTTCCGCAGCGCCAGCACATAGGCGGATGCCAAGGTCGCGTGCCCGCATAGGTCGTCCTCGACTTTGGGTGCAAACCAGCGTAAGTCGAAATCACCATCAGCGCGAGGAACAACAAAAGCGGTCTCGCTGTGCCTGTTCTCAGCCGCAATTTTCTGCATGGTGCTATCCGCGAGAAAAGCGGAAAGGATGCAGACCCCCGCCGGGTTACCTGCAAAGAGCTCACCCGTGAATGCATCAACGTGGTAATACGGAATTGCCATGTCGTGCTCCTCTAAGAAATGGGCCATCAGGAAAACGTGGGGAAAACAGGGTATTTTACTATTTTCAATTTCTTCGGATCGGGGATAGATGTGGACTATCCATCCATGATTAGCTTTTATCCTGCGCTTCAAACTGGCGCAAGACATCTTCGTGCAACAGGAGGATCACTTTTGCAGTGAGAACGAGGAAAATCAAAAACCAAACGTGCGCCAGCCCCCCTTTAGTCAGTCTGTGCCGAATGCTTGATTCCAGCTGGCGCGGACGGTGCGAAGCAGCGACGGATAAACGACCAGCTTGCGGAACGGGTCGATCAGGGCCATGTAGACGGGCGTGAAGCGACTGACGCTGCGCACATAAACTCCGAAATAGAAGCGGTACCCATTAGCCGTTTCGACAAGGGCGCTCAGCGCTGCGGCGTGGGCGGTACGGTTGATCAGCTCGAGGAGTTGCTCGTTCTCGAAGCGGTCTACGACGCGGAAAAGTCCTTCGCACGTGCCCACTGGCGCAAGGGACTTCGAGCGATCGGCGATTGTCAGACGCGTTGCGAAGGATTCCCAGGCGGTTGTGGCCGGCTCGCGATCCCTGCCAAGCAGCCCGCCGACGAAGAGACGGATGTTCAGGAGCGCGCGCGAGCGGCGTGGGCGCGCACAGACACGCGCTTAGTGTCCGCAAGAACTCATCCAGCGTGATGCCAGGGCGCGCCCGCGGCAGATCGACGGACCACACATCATGAAGCGGCACGCCCGCAAGAAAGTCGTGAACCCGCAGTGGCAGCCGTTCGAACTCTTGTGTCGAGATCTGGGGCATTGGGCCTCCTTCGTCGCATTGCTCTTGCTGTTTTTCGGTTTCTCCAAATAACAGGCCAAACGGAAGCAGTGGATGAATCCAGCACTACTTCGCGGAATGTCGACAACTCGTCCAGAATGCTGCTAGGTAGATGCCTCAGGCTTGCATAGAAGGTTTCTCAAGAACTCCTTCGCACCGGCAGGCCCAATCACCCGAACAATCACTGGCCCCATATTGGGGAGGGCAACCATTTCAAATGCTAAGAAGGGGCAACATTCGCGCTCTGCCACAATCAATTCCGTTATAAGCCCAATCCACTCGCCATCACCCGGAAGGCGAAAGGCATAACCCTCCTGAAGCTCCTCAGTCTCAATGACTGCAGACCTGAATTGCGCAAGAAGCCTTGCTTCACGATCGCGCAATTCTACGGTCGTCAGAGAGCAAGCTACAGGCGTGTCGTCAAAACGATCTTTCATGGGCGGCTGCCCGGGGGCACGACTCCGTTCATGCGCAGATACTCGACCATTTGTCCGTAATGGTCAAAAGCATGCGCTAAGGACTCCACCACTAATGCAAGGCGAGTTGCTTCCGTGCCTTTCAGGGGCGAGATCGGCGAGGATTTAACGGGCACATTCTTCTGGCCGATGGCTTCGAGCGCTTTATCCAGTTGCGCAAATGAGCCATTCAGGTAATTGAGGATTTCGGGCTTGGTTCTCACAGCTTCAGGGCCGAGCTCGTCGCCGGCATTTGCCGGCGGTTCTTCGCCTAAGGCTGCCGCCGCCAGCATGTAGTTGGTTGCGGAGAGGTGTTTCACCATTTGACCAAAGGTACGCACGCCCTTGAATTCACCATCAGTTGGCGCAAACCCGTACTTGTCGGCGGGCATGGCATCAGCGGCGGATACGATCACTTTCTCGGTGAGCTTCGCCAAGACCTGCAGAGCGCGCTTTTCCCGTTCTGCGTCGAGGCTGGCAGTTTCCTTGGCGTCAGCACGCTGCTGGCCGACTTGTGCCAACACGCTGCCAGAAGTCAACCACAGCACGAGTACCGTTATCCATTTCATTTTGTGCACGAGTCACTTCTCCTTCTGGGGCAAGATCTGAGGTACTCTGCCCCTTGTTCGTCACGCTACAACTTAAAGCGGACTTTAAGGCAAGAAGTATTTTTAGAATTTGGCAGTTAGGAGACGATTCCGGCGAGCGGGAACGTGAGGATTAGAATGACGCATGGCTCAACTAACCATTTCCCAGGTCGCACGCCAGATTCGACTTCGGCCCTCGGCGATTCGTTATTACGAGCGGATTAGCCTGCTTCCACCGGCAGAACGCGTAAGTGGTCAGAGGCGTTATGATCCCACGGTGCTTTACCGCTTGGCCATCATTCAGCGTGCGCGTCAACTCGGTTTTACACTGAGTGAAATCCGCCATCTGTTCTTTGGTTTCCGCGATATCACTCGCCCTTCGGAACGCTGGCGAACCCTCTCCCAAAGAAAGCTTGCGGAGTTGGATCATCTGATGGATGGAATAAAAGCAGTGCGAGGTGTGCTCAACAAGTTGATGACGAAGTGCCGATGCGACACCTTGGATCAATGTGGCAAGGGCATATTTCAGAGCATGAACAGAGATGTCGTAGCTAGGAGCCTCCCTCCAAGTCGACATCGGGAAAAATATGCGACGAGTTTGCGAACCGGCTCTGGGCCGAAGTCATCTTGTGAATGATCGGCCACGAGCCAGCTTGAGGTGCCCTCGAATATTCAGCGTGCGGTCACAGCGTCCGCAGGCCAGTAGGGCTTATCGGCGTCGGCCAAGTAGCCCTCCGCGTAGTGATCGTGATGACGAAGCCGCTCCGACGATATTTCCGTTGCCGAAGGTCTTCCATGACCGGGCCAAAGATGGGAACCACCGCGGCCGGAGTAGGGATCGCGATCACCCCTAACGGTCCAATGAGCAGCGCTGGCTAGTGAAAGTAGGGCAGGACGAATTGGACATCAAGTGTACTGAATGCGTTGTAGTAATCAGAAAGGACCCGTTTTACAGCTTGTTCATTATTCATAAAGGTGACAAATCGAATTTCGCAAGATATCCGATGACACCGGATGTCATATGCTTCGTCATCGTCACTCCTTTCCGCGCGGTGGTGAGATCACTCCGGCAAGATCTCCTCCTGGCTAATGCTCCGCGCACCCTGCGGAAGCACTCGCGCGGCTCCTGAAAAGAGCCGCTGCTCGAACCCAGCGAACTAGTCGCCCGTCGTCCTTCTTTAGCTCGCTCTTTAGCTCGCTTTCGCCTCTTCGTCGCGCCTTCGCAAAGCGGCTCCTTGAGGGTCGGTGATTATATCCACCCACTTCGGGTGCGGCGAGGCTTCGGCGTCGTAATTGTCGTGCCAGTTCCACCACTTGTACGGCGCGGTCTGGGGGTAACCCTCCGGCGAGTCCTCCCAGGCTTCCTGACGGCCGAGCGGCGTGAGGTCGAGGTAGCTCCAGGTGCTCCCCATCGCCTCGTCGCCGCGGCTGTTGATGAAGTATGTGCGGAACACGCGCTCGCCGTCGCGGAAGAACACGTTGTGGCCGTGCCATTCATCAACGCCGAAGTCCTTGTCGAAGCTGTCGGTCATGGTGTACCAGGGCATCTTCCAGCCCATCCGCGCCTTCAGGCGTGCGATGTCCGCCTGCGGCGCGCGTGAGGCCCAGGCGAGGGTGGTGTCGCGAGCGTTCAAGTGGGCCAGGTGCGACACCTGATCGGCGCCCAGAGAGCAGCCGCGGCAGGCGTGCTCTGGCCAACCGAACACCCCGGGCTCGAAGAAGGCGCGATAGACGATCAACTGAGGGCGCCCCTCGAACAAATCGAGCAGGCTGACCTTGCCCTTAGGTCCGTCAAACTCGTATTTCTTTTCTATCGTCATCCAAGGCATCCGCCGGCGTTCGGCGGCCAGCGCGTCACGGGAGCGGGTGAAGGCCTTTTCCTTCACGAGCATCTGCTGGCGCGCAGCCTCCCACTCCTGCTGCGACACGATTGGTGGTGTGTTCATTGCGAGATTCCCTTTCCGGTGCTCCTTGTCTCTCTCTTTGCTTGTTGCCATATCATTTCTCCTTTATTTTCTGAAACAGACTGAGACTACTCGCTCTGAAAAATTTTCTGAACTTGCCGATGCACACCGCCAGAATTCCTCCCGTTGATCCGGCTCCGGCGACCATCACTGCTGTGCTTGCGATGCATGCTGGGCACATATGTTCCCTCCTCTGAACTTCTAATTCGCATCCGGCGGCTGGCTTCGCGACCTACGCAACTTTCGCCACGTTCTCGGGCGTGTAGGCAGCGAACTGGCGCTCAAGTGCCTTGGCTACGCCAGCGCGCCAGCCCTCCGCGACAGTCTTCGACATGGGATCTGGGAAGATATCCTCGTCACCGTTCGCCAGCCCATCAAAGATGGCTCCCGCGACGGACTCTGGAGAAGCCTTCGGGATGTCGAGGCTTCGAGTCATATCGGTGTCCACGGGACCGGCGAAAACTGCATGCACCTTCACCCCCCGACCGGCCCAAAGAGCACGCAGCGATTGCGTCATTGAGAACGCAGCCGCCTTCGAGATCGCGTACGCCGGACTGAACGGCACGCTTGCCAACGCCGCCAACGACAGAACGTTGACGATAGCTCCCTCAGAGCGAGCTAGCAACGGCATGAAGGCCTGGGTCACGCCGTGCGTACCGAAGAAGTTGACGGCCAGGTGCCGGTCGATCCCAGCGCGGTCGCTAAGATCGTCGTGAAGGTCCACGCCGGCGTTGTTGATGAGGATATCGAGAGATTCGACTCTCTCGACAGCATCCTGAATCTGCGCAGCGTTGGTCACATCCAGGGTCAGGGGCGTGACGCGCCCATCGGAATGGGTCAAGGGCTGGCGGGTACCGGCATACACCCGCTTCACGCCTCTCCTCAAGGCTTCCTCGACCAGCGCCTGTCCTATACCGCGATTGGCTCCGGTCACCAGAACTGCTTTGTCTGCGATTGTCATACACTCTCCTATCGTTCACGTTTCGGGTGGCAAAGCTTGACTGCTAGGCTTGCTCTATAGTGGTGACGGGTAATGCGGGGGTATTTCGACAGAGCAAGAGGAAGAAATTAACCCCGTCTTTGGAGTAAGAACTGTCTTACTGCCGGATCCTCGGCCAGCCCGATCGCCCGGTCGAAAGCATCCACGGCCTCAGGTGTTGTCCCTAGCCGTTGCAACAGGTGAGCGCGGACCGCCCAGTAGGGCTGATAAGCGGCGACAGCGTCCGGGCCGATCCCATCGAGTACCGCCAGTCCTGCGTCAGGTCCGTTCGCTTCGCCAACCGCTGCGGCGTATGCAGTTCGTGTACCGAGCGTCGGCGATATGTGGACTAGCTGCTCATAGAACAGCATGATCGCAGTCCACTCGGTTCGGCCGCTGCGTGCCCGTTCAGCGTGTACCGACTGAATCGCGGCCTCGAGTTGAAACCGGCCAGTGCGACCGCGACTCGCCGCCTCAGCGAGATGGCCTTCCGCCTCTTCGATCAATGGCAGAGACCACCGCTGTGAGTCCTGCTCCAAGAGAGGCACGTAGCGGCCGTCCGGCCCCCGCCGCGCCGCCCGGCGGGCTTCGCAGTGGAGCATCAGAGCCAGCAGACCGTGAACCTCAGCTTCCCCTGGCACCAAATGCAGAAGCACTCGTGCAAGCCAGATCGCCTCCTCGGCGAGATCGCGTCCGCGTTGGTCGACACCGGCCATGTCATCCCAGCCAATCCCGAAGGCGGCGTAAATCGCTTCCAGCACCGCGTCAAGCCGCTGCGGCAATTCACGCTGCTGCGGGATTTCAAACCGAATACCCCCGTCACGGATCTTCGACTTGGCACGCACCAGGCGCTGCCCCATCGTGGTGGGCGAAATCAAGAACGCGTGGGCAATGCGCGCGGCATCCAGGCCGAGAACGGTCTGGAGCATGAGCGGCGTGTGCATCGCCGGATCAATTGCTGGATGGGCACACACAAACAGCAGTTTCAATCGTTCATCTGGAAATTCCGGCGACAAAGTCATGTGCTTGGACTCATCTCTGAGGAGCGCGAGCGTGGGCTCGCTGGCCTCCGCTACTTGCCGATGACGCACAAGATCGATAAAAGAGCGGCGCGCCGTCGTCAGCAGCCACGCCTCTGGATTTTGTGGCACGCCGTCTCGCGGCCAAGTTTCGAGTGCTGCTACCAGCGCATTACTGAGGGCATCCTGCGCGCTCCCCACGTCGCGCGTGTGCGCGGAAAGGTATGCAACCAGGCGACCGTAGGACTCGCGAGCCACACGTTCGATAGTTCGGTGAGTGCTCTCTTGTTCGCTTCCAATCATCCGGTGACTCGACGCTTGAATTCAGGCGAAACCGGTCGGACCTCCACAGCACCGATCGAGGCGGCCGGGCATCGCGCTGCCCATTCGAGCGCCGCGTCAAGCGAGGGAAGCTCCAGGATTGTGAATCCCCCCAGTTGCTCCTTGGTATCCGCGAAGGGGCCATCCTGTACACGCCGCTTTCCATCCGTCAGTCGCACCGTGGTCCCGGTCTCCGGGGGCTGCAGTGGATTGCCACCGACGTAGATGTCGGCCTCGACGAGCGCTTTGTAGTACGCCCGCCACGCACCGAGGTAGGGATCATTTTCGTCCGCATTCCGTGCCGCAAAAGCTTCTGGTGATTCGAAGATCAGCAGGGCGAATTGCATCACCTTTCTCCTTTGAGAACCATTGTGAGCGCCTTTGTGCGCCCGATTGTATGACGGACGAGAGGCAGCCCATTCGACAGACTTCAGGAAATCTCGAGAAATTTCAAGCAGGCACAGGCGAAATGAGGCACGTCGCCGTCAAGGTAGGAATCTGCGGGGATCGATCAGTACCGACAAACGCGCCGATGAACAGTAACCGAGCCAGTTCCGTGATGGTCGGCAATCCGGAAGTTACGATAGGCCCCCGCGCAGCACCCGCGGAGAAGTGGGCAATTTTGTCTCTTTACCGGCATGGCTCACCTCCCCGCGGTTGCAATGTCGAAACTGACGAAACCCCGGTGAACAGGCCGATACTTGGAGGGTGGTCTCTTGGATTCGAGCGCACCTACCGGATCCGGGGCATCAGTTGCTGAACGCGCCACAATTGACGAGCATGGCGCGCCGTCATGTCAGAGAAGTGTCAACCCTTCGACTTTCAACACTGTCGCCTGCGTAAGTTTTTTCAATCGTTTTTTATTTCCAGCGACTTAGGAACGGCAATTCTCACTTGCTTGGCATCCCGGTTGCATTGGGATGGTTGGAGGCGGCTAAGGAACCTAGGGAATGGCGGAGACGCACGAGTCGATACTGGCTATCGAAAGCCGCTTTTTCAAGCGCCCAGTTTTCGGCGAACTCGTGGTGGAGAGTAACGTGCCCAGGAGCAATCAGCAGAAAGAAGCGAATGATCATGGAACCATTTCGGACCAAGAGGTCTGGTCTGCGATTCGCTACCTCGATCCGGAATCAGATGACAGCGAGAGTGACATCACGGCAGGTATCGCGTTGTTGGTGGTAGTTTGCATAGTCTGCCTGGTTTGCGCATTGCTTCACCTTCGGGGATTGTAAGATCTGGACAACTCGGGCACGTGCCCCTTTTCTAAATAACTTCTTCTTCGCCATAAATGTATTGCGTAACGACCAAGCAAGCTTGCGCAGAACAAGCGCGCCGAGTTCTTGACCTGCCGGATGTCTCTGCAATTGAGCATTAGAAATGTAGGCGCAATCGCGATCGAGATGTCAGTATACCGTCGAGACCTCCGACGCCTTTGACACTTAGCGCGCGCAACGGTGTTGGACCTGCCCGACATTCAACCATTTACGGCATGGCTGGTTTGGCACAATTCTGTGACGACTAAAACGGGGAACCCGATACCGTGTTGGTGGACGATGGTTGAAGGCGAGTTCTGGCCAATTGTTGCAGCGAACCTGGTGGGCCGACGTATCAGTGGTGGCTTCAGGTCTCTGGCCGGAGTGACTAGTGCTTCTTCGGCCGGGCGGCTTTCGAAGGCTGCCGTTTTTCCTGTCGTATATACGAGAGTCCGCGCTTCAATTCCGCCGATAGGTCCGTTTGCTCGGTAGCTACACGAACAGGTTCGCCGCCCAATTCTCGTCCTAACCATTTGTTCAACTCTTCTTCATTGGCGGCTACGTACCTACCCTGTCGCGTAACTGGCATCCCGGTACTTGCCCAACGCTGAACTACCGCAATCGGTTGTCCCAAAAAGGCGGCGATTTGTTGCCAGCCTTTCAGTGATTCGGATTGCGCTTGTGCTGCTGTTCGCCCTTTGTTGCGTTTAGGCATTGATTTCCTCTCACCCGGAGAATGCGAAACCACAAGCCAAGCTCAAAGTCGCCTCGTCGGGCTATTTTGCCGGAGCGGAGTCCTCGAGGCCGCGGTGTTTCAGCATCGCTTTCGTGTTGGGAGGCGCCCCGCGCCAGGACTCGTACATTTTGGCGAGGTCTTCGGTATTGCCGCGAGAGAGAACCATTTGGCGAAAGCGATCGCCGTTGGCGCGGGTGAGGCCGCCGTTTTCGACGAACCATTGGTAGGCGTCGTCGGCGAGCATCTCGGTCCACAGATAGGCGTAGTAGCTGGCGCTGTACCCGCCTCCCCAGATGTGGCTGAAGTAGGTGGAGCGATAGCGGGGTGGCACATAGCTCACGTTAAGGTGGGTCTTCTCGAGCGCCTGCTTCTCGAACTTATCGGGGTTCTGGAGCGGCGCGGTGGGGGTGAGCAAGTGCCATTGCATGTCGAGTTCAGCCGCGGCGAGGACTTCAGTCATGTCGTAGCCTTTATTGAAGGTTTCCGATTTCCTGATCTGCGCGGCGAGTTCCTCGGGCATGGGGAGGCCGGTTTTGTAGTGCTTCGCATAATGCGTGAAGATCGAGGGGTAGAGTGCCCAGTGCTCGTTGAACTGCGAGGGAAATTCGACGAAGTCGCGAGCAGTTGAGGTACCGGCGAGTGTGGGGTACTCGGCGTCGGAGAACATGCCATGCAGGGCGTGTCCGAACTCGTGGAACATAGTAATGACGTCGGTGAAGCTGATCAGGGCGGGTTCGCCTCCGGCCGGCTTGGGCAGGTTGGCGACGTTGTAGACCACCGGGAGATTCCCCAGCAGGTGTGACTGCTCAACGAAGTTCGACATCCAGGCTCCGCCGTTTTTGTTGTCACGCTTGAAATAATCGCAGTAGAAAAGTGCAAGGTGCTTGCCGCCCGCGTCAAAGACCTCGAAGACCCGTACATCAGGGTGGTAGACGGGGAGGTCGTGCCGCTCTTTGAAGGTGAGTCCGTAGAGCTGATTGGCCGCGTAAAAGACTCCGTTCCGCAGCACATTATCAATCTCGAAGTAGGGCTTTACCTGTGCATCCTCGAGGTTGTAACGAGCTTTGCGGACCTGCTCGGCGTAAAAGTTCCAGTCCCACGGCTCGAGCTGGAAGCCACCCTTTTGGGCGTCGATTACTGCCTGAATGTCTTGTGCTTCCCGCGCGGCCTTTGCGGTGGCAGCCGGGACGATGGCATCCATGAACTGCAGAGCGGCTTCGGGTGTTTTGGCCATTTGGTCTTCGAGCTTCCACGCGGCGAAGTTCGGATGGCCGAGAAGCTTTGCCTTTTGAGCGCGGAGCTGCGCGAGACGGGCGACGGTGTCGCGGGTGTCGTTGGCGTCGCCACGCTCGGTGCGGTTCCAGGAGTGCTCGAAAATGGTCTGACGAGTGGCGCGTTCGCTGAGTGAAACCAGGTCGGGCTGTTGCGTGGTGTTTTGAAGCGGAATCACGAAGCCCTCGACCTGCCGGTTCTTGGCAGCCTGCGCGGCGGCCGCAATGCGGGCCTCGGGCAGGTCGGCGAGCGCAGCTTTGTCGGTGGTAACGTACGCCCCCGTCTTTGTAGCGGCGAGGACTTTGTTGGTGTAGGCGTCCGAGAGTGAAGACGCCTCTTCGTTGAGTTTCCTTAGTTCGGTCTTATCAGCGTCAGACAGGTTAGCGCCCGCGTGTACGAACTTCTCGTAATAGCGCTCGACCAGGCGGAGAGACTCAGGGTCGAGCCTGAGCGACGCGCGTTGCTTGTAGATCACGCTTATACGCTCGAAGAGTTTCGTGTTGAGGTAGATGAAGTCCTGGTGGGCCGCGAGTTTAGGGGCCTCGATGGTTTTAGTTCTCTGGAGGGTCGGGTTGGTGTTTGCACCCGTGACCCCGTCGAACGCGGCCTTGACACGATCGAGCAATTGGCCGCTCTTTTCCATCGCGACGATGGTGTTGTCTAAGGTCGGTGCGTCGGGATTGTTGGCGATGGTCTGGATTTCAGCCTGCTGCTGCGCCATGCCGGCCTCGATCGCTGGCTGAAAGTCTTCGTCTTTGATCTTGTCGAAAGGCGGCGCCTGAAACGGCAGCGTACTGGGAGCGTAGAAGGGATTGGAGGGGCCGAAGTCGTTGGTTGGGGTTAGTGCCGGACTAGGGGAACTTTGCGCGATAGCTTCGGCGCCGATCAGGGTACTCATGAATAACAGCATAACCTGTGCGGTGTCGGGTCGAATAGAGATGTTCATGCTCAGAGGATTCCTTCTCGTTCTATCGTAAGTGCTGCTTATGAAATACCCTACAGTAACCTGGGAAGCTGCGCCATCCTGGGAAGGATTCCTAACTACGACCGCCTGAGAAATGGTGACATGTAGGATAGCGTTCTCACCGAGTCCACAGGCGAGGGTCGCATGCATTGCACACGGAATACGGCCGCGGTTCTTACTATGCTCTTAGGCTCGGCAATTCTTCCGGCTTTGACGGGAACTCTAGCTATTGAGGAGCCTTCAGAGGCATATTTGGCCTTGGTAGGAGGGACAGTCTACGTCAGCCCCACAGAACAGCCCATCCGCGATGGCGTCGTACTCATCCGAGGCGGAAACATAGCCGCAGTGGGTAACAGGGCGCAGGTACAAATACCTCGGTCCACCCAAGTGCTCGACTGCTCGGGCCTGACGATTACGGCCGGATTTTGGAACAGCCACGTGCACTTCTTTGAGAGAAAGTGGGCGAATGCGGCGACCATCCCGGCGCGCGAACTCACCCGTCAGCTTCAGGAGATGCTTACACGCTACGGATTTACCAGCGTGTTCGACCTCGGATCGATGTGGGAGAACACGCGTAAGCTTCGCGATCGCATCGAATCCGGCGAAGTGACGGGTCCGAGAATTCGCTCAACCGGGGAGGCCCTGCTTCCTCCCGGCGCTCTTCCGTCGGAACAAGTGCTCAACCTGATGGGTACGATAAAGTTCCCCGCTCCGGAAATAGCCGACGCAGCCCAAGCGACTGCGGCTTCCAGAAAACTCCTGGATGAGGGCGTGGACGGAATAAAGCTGTTCGTCTCTTCACCGCGCAGTCCATCGCTTCCAGGGAGTGCGATTGAAGCTGCGGTGAGCGAAGCCCACCGCGTGGGCAAACCTGTCTTCGTTCACCCCAATAGCGGCGCAGACGTGGTGGCTGCGGTTCGAGGTGGAGTTGACGTAATCGCTCACACTACTCCCCATTGTGGCCGATGGGACGAAACCATCCTGGTGGCGATGAAGGAAAGGAAAGTGGCGCTCACGCCAACCCTTACGCTATGGAAATATTACGCGCGCCACGATCGCCTATCGGCCCAGGACCTGATCGTGATTACTGAGCTCGGTCAGCTGCGGGCCTGGGTCGCCTCTGGGGGAACAGTTTTATTCGGAACCGATCTCGGCGCCGTGGAATACGATCCCGCTGAGGAGTACGCCTTGATGGCCGAGGCGGGAATGAGCTTTCCTCAGATTCTCGCTTCGCTGACTACTGCGCCCGCCGAGCGATTTGGAGAGTCAAAGCAACTGGGACAAATCGTCGCAGGTCTGCAGGCGGATCTCGTGGTCTTAAAGGATGATCCTGCCAAGAACATCCGAGCACTCACCGGCGTAAAGTACACCCTGCGTGCTGGGAAAATTATCTATCGCGCAAGTGAGTGACCGTGGCGCGGAGCTTCAGCTTTCATAGCATGGTTTATTGGGCGACGTCTGATGCGCCGCCGGCGATTGACGGCACCAGCAGGACTTCGTCTCCGTCCTGGAAGGCATAAGCGCTTCCACCAAGAAAGCGAATGTCCTCTTCATTGACATAGACGTTCAGGAAGCGGCGAATCTCGCCCGCTTCGTCGCGCAGATGGGGCTTGAGTTCTGGAAATTTGCCGTCGAGCACAGAGAACAACTCTCCCAGATTATTGGCCGAACATGTAATTCGGTCGGTGCCCGCGGTCAGGCGGCGCAACGCGGTCGGAATCTGAACGGTGATTGTCATCTCACGCCTCCACGGTTTCTGCAACGGAGATCTGGGGAACGTCCAGCGCTTTGTCAAGGTACTTGTCGAACTCGGCGATCTTGGGCGGAATGGCAGCTTCCGTTTCGTACTTGCCGGCAAGCGCATCTGTGGTCTTCAATCCGTTGCCAGTGATGCACAGCACCGTAGTATCGCCGGACGCGATGCGGTCTTGCCGGTAGAGCTTGCGAGCGCAACCGACAGTGACTCCGCCTGCAGTCTCAGTGAAAATGCCTTCGGTCTCCGCCAGAAGCTGGATGGACGCGATCAGTTCTGGATCGGAGACGTCCTCGGCCCAGCCTCCAGTCTTGTTGATGGTCTTGATGGCATAGTGTCCGTCGGCCGGGTTGCCGATAGCCAGCGAGCGTGCCAGCGTCGCCGGCTTTTGTGGTTCGATTTCTGCGTTCCCTGTCTTCACCGCTGTAGAAATAGGTGAACAGCCGGTGGCCTGAGCGCCGAAAAACTTTACTGGTTTGGCCTCGACCAATCCCAGCTGAATCAATTCATCGAACGCCTTCTTGATTTTGGTGATTAACGATCCGCCCGCCATCGGGACAACGATGTTGTCAGGCAGACACCAGCCAAGTTGCTCGGCGATTTCGAAGCCAACCGTCTTCGAGCCCTCGGCGTAATAGGGACGCAAATTCACATTGACGAAGCCCCAGTGACGTTCATCGGCAATCTGCGAGCACAGACGGTTGACCTGATCGTAACTGCCCGCAATCCGGACCAGTTTTGCGCCGAAGACCTGCGTCCCGATAATTTTGGCCGGCTCGAGGTCAGCAGGGATGAAGATCCAGGCGTGAAATCCATTACGAGCAGCTTGTGCCGCAACCGCGTTGGCCAGGTTCCCGGTAGACGAGCAGGCGACGGTGTCGAAGCCGAAGCTGCGCGCCTGGGCCAGCGCCACCGCGACCACGCGGTCTTTAAAACTCAGCGTGGGCAGGCACACAGCGTCATTCTTGATGTAAAGATTCTTCGCGCCCAGCCGCTGGGCAAGCCGCGGCGCCTTGAGCAACGGCGTGAATCCCGCAGGCACAGTCGGCTGGAAATTTTCCGGCAAGGGCAATAGATCAGCGTAACGCCACATGCTGGGCGGACCCTGCGCGATTCGCTCGCGAGTGAAACTGGTGCGGATGGCATCGTAGTCGTAAGTAATCTCAAGAGGGGAGAAGCAATCGTCGCAGATGGAGCGGGGCTGGTTTCCCCAGCTCTTGCCGCATTCGCGACATCGCAGTTCATATTTCGGGATGACTCCCGTAGTAACGCTGGTGGTTGTGCTCATGAGCTACTCGCTTTCTTCCTGCGAGCAGCCGCGGGACGAGCCGTCCGGAAAGCGCCCTAAAATACGAAATCCTCTCTCCGGGAGGAAAAGAGGAACGAGATGCTGGAAACTCGGCACCCCGAATCTCATGTTCCCCCTGTGTAGGGCGAGAGTTGACACCGGGCGACCAGAAGATGACTTCTGATCCGGTTGTCGTGGCTTCTCAGGGCTCGTCCCTCAGCCACTCTTCATGAAATCCAAGGTCTGCTCCGAAGAGCAAACTTGAGAAATCGTACAAGGCAGGGTGGGAGGACGTCAAGAGGGCTAAGCCTAGACGGGCCCGAGACCCGTCACGACGACCGGAACACCCGCTGCAATACGGCCGACGGGAGGCAGAGCTGGTGCAAAGGCCATCTGTGGCCACTGATGAATGCCCCGTTGATCGCTGAGCTAAGGTACCGGCTTTTCTGATTCTTCTACGACAGCGTCTTCAACGATTCCTTCGGCTTGCGGCGGCCATGAGTCAGGTGCCATGCTTCGGGGACCTGCGGAGAACGTTTGTAATAGATTGTGCCTTGCCGCAAGCGCCCCGAGGGTGTACGCCAAACCGGAGTAAAAAGGGGCCGCCACAAACATCTGTTGCACCACACGGATAACATCAACCCCACCAAAGCCCGGGGCAAGCACGGGCATAGAGCGTTGAATAACAAAGAAGTAAGTAAACCGAGACCACGGGTCCGAGAACATGACCGATCGAGAGGGATTGGTAAAGGTCAGCAGGTTATAGACAAGAATGATCGTAGGTAGAGTCCAAGCCCATATTGCAAGCCTCGGAAAGTGCCGAGAAACGACATAACCAATCACCAAAGTAGGGAGAATTGCTAACAGCTCCATATGCTGAAGGTAGTAGTCTCCTGCACCGGGCATGGTTGCGCTTCCAGTCAGCAACCAAGCGAGCCAGCGGCCAACCCGCGGAGCAAGAAAAATAGAGCACAGCGCGACGGTCGTCGTATGAAGAGCAAAGAGGCCGACTGCTCCGACTCCTCCCGGCGAAACCAAACCAGCACGGTGCACAAGATGCGCTACTTCGCTGTCGTGAACCTCCTTTTTAGCTAGCCATTCTCTCCAGCGTGGCACGGCTATCGAGTACCACTGCCAGCCTAAGGCGATTCCCGTCACCACGTAGTAGAGAATGAGGAAAGGGCCAAACGTCCGGAGGCCAAGGAATACCACGAGTGGAATCGCAGCCATGGCAGGAGCAATCACCATCAGACGACCAACAAGAATCGCTCGCGATGTTGGTTTAGTGCCCATGCCGCGGGGCAGTATAGCCCTGCCTCAGGACCTAGTCTAGTTTTCCTGAATTGGGGTGTCAGGCGTTTTCACAGCGAACCAATCGTCACCGGCTGTACTGGTTCTTCTTTTTTTCCCGGTGGCGCTCTAGTCCCAACTGGATCAACCGCTCAATCAGATTGGAATATGCCAGCCCCGATGCCGCCCACAGCTTCGGATACATGCTGATCGACGTGAAGCCGGGCATAGTGTTGATCTCGTTTAGATAGATCTTTCTCGTCTTCGCATCCATCAGGAAATCTACTCGCGCCAGACCGGAGCAATCCACGGCTTTGAAAGCGCTGATGGCCAACTGCTGAACTTTCCTGGTCTCGGCTTTGCTGAGTTTGGCAGGAATGATCAGCTTAGAACCTTCATCAACATATTTGGCGGTATAGTCGTAAAATTCTTTGCCGGGGACGATCTCTCCCGGGACTGAGGCTTCTGGGCTGTCGTTTCCGAGGACCGAGCATTCGATCTCGCGCGCCTTCTGCTTCTTCCCACCGACACCCTGCTCGATAACGATCTTGCGGTCAAACTTGGCCGCTTCCTCGATCGCCGGGCCCAGTTCCCCGCGGTCATGTGCCTTGGAGATTCCTACCGACGATCCCAGATTGGCGGGCTTCACAAACACTGGATACTTCAGCTTGCTTTCGACCAGCTTCTCTACTTTCTTCGAGTTCGCTTCCCACTGGCTACGCAGAACCGTCACATGTTTCACAATCGGCAGGCTGGCGGCGCGGAACAGCGACTTCATGACGTCCTTGTCCATGCCAGCGGCCGAGCCCAGCACGCCCGCGCCCACGTACGGCAGATCGGCCAGTTCGAGGAGTCCCTGGATCGTTCCGTCCTCGCCGAAGGTACCGTGCAGAACGGGGAATATGATGTCGACGTTGATGGCGCGATCGCTGGCGCGGCGGGTGAGAGCAGCATCCGTTTGGAAGGGACTCAGAGAACCGCCTTGCCGTTGCGGTTCAGGTGGGACAACCACAGCCTCGCCGGCAGCCAGCACTGCCGCGCCGGGTGTTGCATCGGGATCACCAGCTCGCAAATGTGGCTGTGTGGAGCGGGCGCCCTCGCCAGCTGGCTGCCCCTTCAGTAGCCGCTCCGCGTCTCCCGCCGTGACCCATCGGCCTTCTTTAGTGATGCCGATGGGCACGACCTCAAATTTATCTTTGTCGATGGCGTTAAATACTGACGCAGCCGAGAGCAGAGACACTTCATGCTCTCCGCTGCGCCCGCCGAACAGGATGCCGACGTGCAGTTTCTTCATCACGATTCAGTGTGGACGGGAACGGCGGGCTGCGTCAATCGCAGTAATGGTTCAAAGGGCAACTAGAGAATCTTCTTACCAAACGCCGACAGTGTCAGTTCCACCGCTAAGTCGGCGGTGCGGTTGTGCTCGTCGATGACCGGATTTACTTCGACGATTTCGAAACTCAGCAGGCGGCCGTGGTCGGCGATGATCTCCATCGCAAGATGGGCTTCGCGATAGGTCGCACCCCCTCGGACCGGCGTGCCCACACCGGGAGCATCTTCGGGGTCAACCCAGTCCATATCGAGTGAGACGTGGTAGCCGGCGGTGCCGCGTCCGGCCATACGGAGGGCTTCTTCCATGATGGTGCGCATGCCGCGCTCGTCGATGTCGCGCATAGTGAAGACTTCGATGCCCGCCCGGCGGACGTTTTCCTTCTCAATGGCATCGATGTCGCGGACGCCGACCAGAACGCAATTCTCAGGCTTGACCTTGGGTGAGAAGTCGAAAATATTCGCGAGCTCGGCCGGTCCCAGACCCATGATCGCAGCCAACGGCATTCCGTGTACGTTACCGCTGGGTGAGCTCTCGGGCGTGTTGATGTCGGTGTGAGCGTCAATCCAGATCAGGCCGACTTTCTGGTTCTGACGCCGGTAGAATTCGGCGACTCCGGCGACGGTGCCGGCAGCTACAGAATGATCTCCACCCAGCACCACCGGCACTTTTCCAGCTTCAAGCGTCTTCAAAACCAGGTCGGCATGCTTGGTGCACATCGCGGTAATTTCTTTCAGATACTTGGCCTGCGGATTGCCTTCGGACTTCTGCTCAGCGATGGCGACGGCAATGTTTCCGGCGTCTTCGACAACGTGTCCCAGCGCCTCCAACCTGGCTTCGAGCCCGGCGACGCGCACGGCCGACGGCCCCATGTCGACGCCGCGGCGGGACTGTCCCAGGTCCAGCGGCACGCCGATGACCCGAATCTTCCTGGGAGTGATGCTGGAAAATGAAGCTGTAGTTTGCGTCATAGATTCCTGCTACTTGCCATCCACCGCCGAGTTCGCCGAGAACGCCGAGTCAGGAAATTCATTCACAATTCTCTTTAATCCGTCCTTCAGCATGCGAGAGTGAAAATTAATCAGCAATCCCACTCGCTTTCCAGAGATGCGGGGATAGGAAAGCAACTGTGCATCGTGTATGGGAGCGAGTTGCTCAACCGCTTTGATCTCAACGATCACAGAATTCTCGACGACTAAATCCATCCGATAGCCGCAGTCAAGATTGATTTCTTTGTAAACGACGGGCAGGGGCCTTTGCTCTTCGACCTTCAACCCCAATTGCCGCAATTCGAAAGCCAAGCAGGCCCCGTATGCCGATTCCAGAAGCCCTGGTCCTACAGTCTTGTGCACCTCGATGGCAGCTCCGATGATGCGCCGCGTAATCTGATCGAGCTTGTCTTTTTCTTCCATCGCTTTCTCGGCGATCTCGACGTGCCCGGCGGTTGAAAAATCCCCTACGGATATAACCTGTGCAGCATCCTGGGAAAGGGAATCGTTTCGCGCACATGCTCCAGCCCACAGATCCAGGACACCGCGCGTTCAATTCCCATACCGAAGCCACTGTGCGGAACGCTGCCATACTTCCGCAAGTCCAAATACCATTTGAAAGCTTCTTCCGGCAGACCGTGTTCGTGAATGCGTTTCACCAGAAGATCGTAAGACGCTGTGCGCTGTGAGCCGCCGATAATCTCGCCGTAACCTTCGGGCGCGAGCACGTCCACACAGAGCGCCAGGTCGAGACGCTCGGGATCAGGTTCCATATAGAAAGCCTTCACCTTGGCGGGATAGCGGTGCACCATGACTGGCTTCTCGAATTGCGACGAGATATAAGTCTCGTCTGGAGAGCCTAAGTCTCCGCCCCACTCGAAATTGTTTTCCAGGGCGCCCTTGCCGTGTGCCTCCTGCAACATCTTTACGGCTTCGTCGTAAGTAATGCGCGGAAAGGGAGCTTCGATCTTTTCAAGTTTCGCAACGTCTCGCCCGATTGTTTGCAAATCACTGCGACGCCGTTCCAGGCAGCGTTTCACCACGAAACTGATCAGACCTTCGGCCAGCTCCATCAGGTCATCGAGAGTGGCGTAGGCGATCTCAGGCTCAACCATCCAGAATTCGGTAAGGTGGCGGCGGGTCTTGGACTTTTCCGCCCGAAAAGTGGGGCCGAAGGAATAAACCTTGCCCAGCGCCATGGCCGTGGCTTCGATATAGAGTTGGCCGGACTGCGTCAGATAGGCCTGCTCGTCGAAATAATCCACTGGAAACAGCGTGCTAGTGCCCTCACATGCCGCCGGAGTGAGAATAGGAGGATCGGTCAGAGTGAAGCCGCGTTCGTCGAAAAAATCACGCGCAGCTTTGATGATCTCCGCCCGCACTCTCAGAATTGCCGCTTGACGCGGCGTTCGCACCCACAGGTGGCGATGCTCCATCAGAAAATCAACGCCATGCTCTTTCAGCGAGATGGGAAAGGGATCATTCTCCGGGACTCGCTGGACGACTTCTACGTTGGAAACATCGAGTTCGTAGCCACCGGGGGCGCGTTTGTCGGCACGGACCTTGCCTTCCACGACGACGCTCGACTCCTGCGTAAGGCTCTTCACCGCGTCGAAAACTTCGGGTGGAACGGCACTCTTAGGTACAACGCCCTGAATCACACCGGAGCCATCGCGAAACTGAGGGAAAAGGAGCTTTCCGCTCTCGCGAAGATTGTAGAGCCAGCCGCGAATGGTGACGGCCTGACCTTCGTGTTTGCCAACTTCAGCGATCGTGGTTACGAGGGATGACATGATTGTCGGTTGAAGGCTTTCCCTGCGTCCTTTGCTGTTTCATTCGATGTAGGCATGGACGCGCCTACATCCAGATTTCCTACGCTGCTTCCAGTCTCTCGAACGCTTCGCGCATCTTCTCGACCGGATTGACTTTCTCGTCCGCTTCAATCTCCAGCAACAACGGTGGAGTGTGCGGCGCTGAACGCAGTAACTCCATCGCCTGCTTCCAGTCGATCGAGCCCTTCCCCGGCCAGAGATGAGAATCACGATCTCCTGCATTGTCATGAATATGGGTAGAGCGGATGTGGCTCTTTAGAGTCTCAAACGCTTCAGACACATTGCTCATGATGCGGGCATGGCCAACATCGAAACAAACTCCCACGTCGTCGAAATGCGAAGTGTGGATAAATTCCACCAGCTTGTCTGGCGTGGAGAGTTCATTGGGAATGTTTTCCAGCAAGACGCGCACCCCCAGCGGCTTGGCGAATGCACGTAGATGCTCGACGGACGTCATAGCGGCTTCGAACTTCCGCTCGTCGAAAGACTCGCCACCGGTTCCCAGGTGCTGTACCAGAAAACGGAAGGGAATCTGTTCCGCCAGCTCTAGAGCGCGCTTGATTTCATCCATGGCTTCAATCCGATGTGCGCGGTCGGTGGCGGCAACATTGACGGGAGGCGCTCCTCCGCGTCCCGATTCGTAGTCGGCGTGCATAGGTGAATGAACAGAATTGAGTGGGATAGCGCTGTTGCGAAACCAATCTGCGATTTCCCGAACGTGTTGCTTGCGGTTGGCGTAGTCGAGATGCTGGCGGGCAGCAAATATCTCGATCGCTTGAGCGCCACCCCGCACCAAGCCATCCAGTAGCCCAGGGTGCAGGCGCTCCTTCACGTACACGTAAGTTGACATTGCCTTCAGCATAGTTCGTTCGTTCAATCTGCCAGGATTCGCTCTACTAGGCGTTCCCGCCCGGCTTAGAAGCCCACAGCTTTACCATTGTGGCGCTCGTCGCTTGCGCCCAGACGTTCTCTCGTCTTTAAATCAATTGCTATGCACTCACCATCACTCCAGTATGGTTCCCACGTACCAGTCTCCTCGACGCCAAATTTGACCTTGTGCCCCATTTGCCCTAGCAACCTGACTGCATCCGGGGAGAACCATTGCTCGACGTTCACCTGGTCTGGTAGCCATTGATGATGGAACCGCGATGCGTTCACCGCTTCCTGAATGCTCATTCCAAAGTCCACGACGCCCATCAGGATATTCGCAACCGTGCTGATAATCTGGGAACCGCCAGGAGAACCCAACACGAGAAACAATTTTCCGTCTTTCAACACGATGGTCGGGGTCATTGACGAGAGAGGTCGCTTCCCCGGCCCGATCGCATTAGCCGGCCCCTGGACCAGACCATAGCCATTGGGTACGCCCGGCTTGGAAGCAAAGTCGTCCATTTCATCGTTCAGCAGAAAGCCCAAGCTGCCGACGGTAACGCGCGATCCGAAGTCGTCATTCAATGTGGTGGTCACTGCCACTGCATTTCCGTCCGGGTCCACCACGGAGTAATGAGTGGTATGCGGTGGTTCCCGTACTGCCAGCGGCGCCGAGTGCATCCCGGCATACTGTTCGAGCTGACTAAATATTGCAGGACGATGCAGATCTTTGCTCACGCTCGCGTGAGCGGGATCAATCGACTCTCGCCAGGCGGCGGCATATTTCTTGTCGATGAGCGGGGCCACCGGAATATTGGCGAAGTCGGGGTCCCCAAGAAATTCCGCCCGATCAAAAAATGCGCGGCGGAAGGCTTCCGCTACAAGGTGCACGCCCTCAGCGGAACGGTCTCCGAGTTTGCCAAGGTCATACCCTTCCACGATGTTCAGGGTTTCGATTAGCGCGATTCCACCCGAGGATGGCGGCGGCGCACTAATGACTTCGTACCCGCGATACGTGCCTCGTACTGGCTCGCGCTCTTTTACTTCGTAGTGCGCCAGGTCATCGGCGGTGATGAGCCCTCCACCTTTCTGGACGAATGCTACCAACTCGCGCGCCATGGCTCCGTGATAGAAATCGTCGGGATCGCTTGCGATCCGTTCCAGCGTGCGTGCCAGCTCGGGCTGGCGAAGAACCTCGCCCTGTTTGTAGTAGTTACCATCGCGAAGAAACACGTGGCGTGTCTCGGGAAACTTGGACAAATACCTGTCATTCTTAAGATCTTCGGTGTCCTCCCACGCTAGCGGAAAGCCGTCACGAGCCAGTTTGACAGCCGGAGCGATGACCCGCTCCAGCGGCAGCTTGCCATATTTCTTTTGCGCGTACACCATGCCTGCGACCGACCCGGGGACGCCAATCGACTTGTAACCGACTAAGCTGGAGTCCACGATTACATTGCCCTGCGGGTCGAGGTACATGTTTGCCGTCGCTGCGACGGGCGCCTTTTCGCGGTAGTCAATGAAGTGAGTCTTGCCATCGGCCATGCGGATGAGCATGAACCCGCCGCCACCCAGATTCCCTGCCTGCGGATACACTACCGCCAGCGCGAACCCCGTGGCGACCGCTGCATCTATCGCGTTCCCACCGGCTTGCATCGCTTCCACACCAGCACGCGAGGCCAGCTCGTGCACGCTGGCCACCATGGCACGAGGCGCGTGAACCGGGTGGATGGGTGCCCCGAAAACCGGCGCCGGGCACGCTGACAAAGCTGCAAGCAGTAGATAAATCAGCAACTTACTTTGGGATCGCATGAAGATTCTTTGGGACGATTGCCTCGCAGTATGGCAGCGGCGATCAGGCTCCGGGAACAAGCCCTAGGCAAATCACTGAGGCTAGCCCAAGCGCTTAGGAGAGTCAAATCGGCGCCTCCTGCTATCACCTGTGAGCTTTTCTTGCCCGCCGCTTTCTCTTGCTCGGCTTCGCGGGTTTGCTTCGGTGTGCGGTGCGGGGAAGTTTCGCGGCCACCATCTCGTAGGACTGGCGGATCAGATCTTCCAACTCCGCTTCTGGTAGCACATCCAAACGCTCCAACATTACCCACTTGTAGCGGCCTACATAGGGCGCGCGAACGATGTCTTCATTCTCAATCAGCTCAGCGAACTTTTCCGGGGTCGCCTTGAAGCAAAGTCGCTGCGGCACTGAATCCAAATTCAACATCATAAAAATCTTTCCCTTTACTTTGAAACACAGATCGTCGTCCCACTGCAGATTTTCTTTTGCATGGGGAAAGGAAAGACAGTAGCGGCGTATGGATTCAACGTCCATGGATCAAGAGGACGGTCTGATGTGATGAAAAACCTGCTGCGCAGTCGTCGCAGACTCTAAACTTGTGTCCGAGCCTCGCCCAAGGTCGCCGTGACATCCATCTTCTTCTTTCCGCGATAGATCGTTATGCGCACGGTGTCGCCAGCCCGGTGATTGTTCATGATTTGGGTAAGGTCTTGTTGATCTTCTACCTTCTGGTCATCAACAGCGACGATGAGGTCCCCGCCCAGGGTGATTGGGATATTGCCCAGATAGGCGCGTTCCGAGCCGCCGCGTAGCCCAGCTTGGTCCGCCGCGCCGCCTGGCACCACCTGCACAATGAGCAAACCGTAGTCCGCCGCGAGCCCTATTTGCTCCGCGCGTTCCGGAGTGATGGGGATGGTGCGCACGCCCAGCGCGGGTCGCCGCACTCGCCCCAACGTGAGCAGATCATTAAGCACTGCTTTCGCAGTGTTGATAGGAATCGCGAAGCCGATGCCAGCGCTTTGTCCCACGTTCGATGCGATCATGGTGTTAATTCCAATTACCTCACCGTGCCAGTTCAACAGCGGCCCTCCTGAGTTGCCGGGATTGATGGCGGCGTCGGTCTGGATGGCTTCGTCAATTTTCAAGCCGTCGGGCTCATACACCGAACGGATTGAGCTGACGATGCCGCGGGTCAAGGTACCCGATAGGCCAAAAGGATTGCCAATGGCGTACACTTTCTGCCCGACTTGCAGGTGCCGCGAATCGCCTAGCACCATGGGGGTGAGGTCTGACGCCTTGATCTGAATCACGGCCAAGTCATGTGCGCGGTCGGTGCCGACGACCGTCGCGCGATACTTCTTCTGATTGTGTAAAGTGACGTCGACTGTCCTGGCATCCGCGATCACGTGGTAGTTGGTCATAATGTGACCGTCTTTATCGATGATGAATCCGGACCCCTGGCCCTCTTGCGGAACCAGGCCGTAAAAAAAATCAAAGGTTACAGCCTTCGACGTGATATTCACTACCGACTCGATGTTCTTGTGATAGACGCTGATGTTGTTCTGTTCTTCGCTGTCGAGGACGTTATTGCCCGCCGCTTCGGTGATTTCAGCCTTGTTGTTCTGGCGAATCCAGTTTGCGGACCGTACCAGTCCCGAACGATAAGTAGTGAAATAGAAGAACGCGCCGGCGATGATCAGGGCCAGAAAAATCGGGCGTAACACTTTCATAATTCAAAAACCTTCCGCGACATATTTCCAATTTCTCTGCGCACCTTGCCTGGTCGTTCGCGACCTTCGCTATCAAGCGCTCTTTTCGGCAAGGCCCTTCAACTCAGAATAAATCTCCACGACCTGCTTCCTGGTTTCGTCGAACGACCCTGAATTGTCGACTACGTAGTCGGCAGCCTTGATCTTTTCCTGATCCGGAAGTTGCGCCGCCATGCGCCGCGAGACCTCCTGACGGGCTGTTTCCCCGTCTACCTTCATGCGTTGCGCCCAGCGTTGGATGCGCCGTTCCAGAGGGCAGGCCACAACGACCAGCCGGTCGAAATGCTTTGCCACGCCCGCCTCGAGAATGAGCGCCGCTTCCACAATGGCAATGGCATGCGGGTCCCGGGCGCCAACTTCCTCCATCCATGCCTCCTGCCGTCTTATTACGGCGGGGTGAACGATTTGGTTCAGTTCCTGAATGCGCGAGTGTTTGGTCCCCTTAGTTCCCTCCCCGAACGATCCAAAAGCAGCCTCGGCGAGGCGTCCTCGGTTCACAGTGCCATCCGGGTTCAACATCTCGACACCGAAGTGGCCTACCACCTCCTCATAAACTGCCTGACCTGGCTGCATGAGCTGATGAGCGATCTGGTCGGCCTGAATCAGCTGAGCACCGAGCGCTACAAACATTTCTCCCACCACCGATTTGCCCGAGGCGATGCCGCCCGTCAGGCCAACTCTCAGCACGTCAGGCGCGCTCCCCGGCGAATGTAGGAATTCGTGCACCTCGCCGGAGTTTCGCGGCACGCACCGTGTTCGCCATCAGCATGGCGATGGTCAACGGACCCACGCCACCTGGCACGGGCGTTAGTTTCCCGGCGACGGCGGCCACCTCCGGGTGTACGTCTCCGACCAAGGTTGAACCTTTGCTGCGAAAACCTTCTTCCCTTTTGGCATTGCCAGCAAAAAGCCGGTCGAACTCAGCCCGGTCAGTAACTTTGTTCATGCCTACGTCGATCACGGTCGCACCCGGCTTTATAAAATCGGGCGTTATCATGCCAGCCCGTCCGATCGCCGCCACCAGGATGTCACCACGGCGGCATACTCCGGGAAGATCGCGGGTCTTCGAGTGGCACACGGTAACAGTGGCATTTCCATTGATCAGCAGCATGGCGGTGGGCTTCCCCACAATGTCGCTGCGTCCAACCACGACAGCTTCCTGCCCAGCAATGGGAACATCGCTGCGCTTGAGAATCTCAATGATTCCTGCCGGAGTGCAGGGCACGAGACCCGGCCGCTGTGTGGAGAGAAATCCCACATTGACAGGGTGAAACCCGTCCACGTCTTTCCTCGGGTCTACTGTCATCAAGATTTTCTTGGAGTCCACTTGCGACGGCAAGGGCAGCTGCACCAGAATGCCGTCGATTTCGTCCCGCCGGTTGAGATCCGTCACCAGCGCTAACAGCTCTTCCGTGGAGATCGAATCCGGTGGCGTGATCTGCTCACTGTAAATGCCTACTTCCTCGCTGCTCTTTACCTTTCCCCGTACATAGATCTCGGAAGCCGGGTTATGGCCGACAAGGATAACCGCTAGACCAGGGCGTATCCCAGAAGCCGCCATAGCCTTTACTTCGGAAGCGACTTCCGCCCGGATTTCGCTGGCAATCTTGAGGCCGTCCAGAATCGTGGCCGCCATGAAACTCGCCCCGAGTGAGATAATTCCGCTGAAGTTTTATCGTAAACCATTCGAACAAAAAGTGCCTTACTGCCACCCTGACAGGGCTCCATAGGCGATGCCGTGGCCTTTCTCCAGCCCGGCCATTTAAGGCTTTGTCTTGCGGTGGGCTTCGGTACAATGCTGCCATCATGATTCCCCAAGATCTCCTCGACATTTTGGTCTGTCCGGTGTGCAAGAAGCCGTTGGTCCTCAAAGACGAGGGAACGAGCCTGAAGTGCGTTGAGTGCCGGCGCGTCTACCCCATCCGCGACAACATTCCTATCCTGCTGGTGGATGAAGCCGTAACCGATCCCACCTGATCGTCGCTTTTTGAACCTCCTGAATCTTCGGCTGCCCCTTTCTGTCCCAAACCGACACAACGTGTCACCTCGGGAGCCCTGTCCCGTAACCCACGAGGGTTGTTAGGCGGTTAGCCTTCGGCCGCAACTTGCGCCCGTCCAAGGGGTTTAATGAAAACAAGCAGCGGTGATGCAAGTACTTGGAAGTACATGGGGAATGCGGCAACAAAATTGCATGCAACGTAAATGGCACTTAAAGAGTCTAATCGGTAACAGTAGTAACGGTTCGGAGGTGAGGTGATGATGGCCATGAAGGAGCGATTTTCCAGTACCGAGCTGACGGCTCTGCGGAACGATCTGTTACAGGGCGGTTTGATCGATTCGCGGGAAGCCGCCGAACTCTTACAGGTTTTTCTGATGGGACGTGGCTATGGAGTGTCGCCCCAAGCGGCTAGGGATGCAGTCGGTCGCGTAGAGATGTCAGGTTGCTCTTTGCCTGTCCTGGAACATGAACTGGAGAACCTGGCGTTGGTCATGTAGCGGTGACAAACGGCGCAGGCCGCCACCACGGCCCATTATCGGAGGCAGCGGTGGACGATGAAATTTGCGGGGACCTCGGAACCAAGTCGATCCCCGAAATAGCAAGACGAGGTAAGCCGGGCGAACCAGCCCGGCTTTTCGTTTGTCATCGACTAAGAGCTTCTTGACTTCCCACGTCAGGGTATGTAGAAGGTTCCAAGCTCGAAGACCCTCCGTTCGGCTCAACTTCAGCTGCCCATTTCTGCGGTAAAAGGAAGAGGCGCAATTGACCGGACCGCCGCTGAATATCCCCCGAACCTGTCTTTTCACGGTGGTGGCGGCGCTCGTCTTGCGGATGGGTGTGGCGGGGTTCTTGTACCCTGAACACCTCAATCCGGATCGCGGCTACTGGCGATTTGCCGGGGAAGCGGGAAAGATTGCGCAATCCCTCCTCGAGGGCCGGGGTTTTGGCAGTCCCTTCTTTGCGGATACCGGGCCGACAGCGCTAATGCCACCCGTCTATCCCTACCTTATCGCAGGCGTTTTCGAATTCTTTGGGACTTATACCAAGGCCTCCGCGCTGGTGATGTTGTCTCTCGACAGCCTCTTCTCCGCACTGACTTGCTTGCCCATATACTTCATCGCCAGAAAATGCTTCTGCGATCGTGTGGCCGTGATCGCGGCCTGGACTTGGGCATTCTTTCCCTACGCCATCTATTTTTCGGCAGACTTCATCTGGCCGACGGTCCTTACTACTCTACTGCTCAGCCTTCTTTTCCTGATGGTTTTGCATCTCGCAAGTTCGCCACGGCGTTCACTCTGGCTTGGCTTTGGTTTGCTGAGCGGCCTGGCGACACTCACCGAGCCGATCGTGCTTTCGGTATTGCCGCTGCTAGGCGGATGGGCCTGCTATCGCCTGTATTGGAAGAACCAACGATGGTTTCCTTCCGCAGCCGTGGCGGCATTGGCATTAGCCGCTTTCATCTCTCCCTGGTTCATCCGCAACTATCGCACCTTCCACAAGCCCATTCTTTTCCGAGATAATTTCGGCCTCGAGCTTTATGTGGGAAACAATGGCGTCAGTTGGCATTGGGCTTCTCCCGGGATTCATCCTTCGGCCAGCAAAACAGAGTGGCAGGAGTTCCTCTCGCTCGGCGAGCTTGGTTACATGGCGCGCAAGCAGCATCAGGCCGCTGAGTTCATCAACAGCCACCGCGGCTGGTTTATCTGGATGTCGCTGCGGAGAGCAGTTTACTTCTGGACCAACTTCTGGAGCCTTGACCGTCGCTATCTGGCCGAGGAGCCGTTCGATCCCTTCAATATTTTCTTTTCGACCGCATTGACCGTCCTGGCGCTGGCTGGGCTTTGGCGCGCATTTCGAAGCAGACTTACTGTGGCAGTGCCCTACGCCATCGTCCTGTTTTTCTTTCCCCTGACTTACTACATCACTCATATGCAGGACTACTACCGCCGTCCCATTGATCCCTTTTTCGTCATACTGGCGGCCTACGGCCTTGCACCGCGCGGGCGATTGCCGGAGCAGCCGGGGGAATCCGCCAGGACTACTCGTAGCGCAGGCTCTCTACTGGATCCAATTGGGCGGCGCGGGCAGCGGGAACGGTCCCGAAGAGGATACCTACCAGCGAAGAGACGACAATCGCGACCACGGCGGACATCCCCGATATAGGGATACGGTATTCGGTAAAGAAGCGCACAGAAAAGGGCAAAGCCAGGCCGATAACGACTCCAGCGAAGCCTCCGATCAATGAGATCAGGATGGCCTCGGAAAGAAACTGAAAGCGAATTTCGCGGCTGGTCGCACCTATCGCTTTACGGATGCCAATTTCGCGGATGCGGGCGCTGACCGTGGCTAGCATGATGTTCATGATGCCGATCCCGCTCACGATCAGCACCACCGTGGCTACTAACAGCAGCACAATTGTTAGTGCATTTGCGGTTTTCTCGGCCACGGCCACCAGTTGCGTCAGGTTGGCTACGTTGTACACCGACTCGGCGCGGTGTCGAGACTGAATTACGTGTCTGATCTGCTCCGTAGCTGGTACCACCATGGAGGGATCGGCTACCGAGAAATAGATCTGCTTGATAGCTGGCGTGTCGCTGAAGTAGCGGCCCACAGTGTATGGAATCGCCATGGTGTTATCGATTACTTCGGATTGTCCAAAGGTGTCAACTCGCTCCTTGAACGTCCCAATAATGGTGAAGGGAAGCCCGTTGAGCTTGATCACCTTGCCAATTGCTTCCTCTACGGAACCATAGACCTGTTCAGCCATTTTTTGCGTGATCACGCCCACTTTGTTATGAGCCTGCTCGTCCTGAGCGTCAAAAAATCTTCCCGAAAGGACTACCAGGTTGCGCACGACGCGATACTCGGGATAGACACCGAGAATCAGGATATCGCGCTCTTTTCCATTACCAACTGGGATCCGTTCGTCAAGCTGGAGCACGGGAGACGCGGCCACGATGCCTGGCACTTGCGCTTGCGCAGCTTGCATGTCATCCAACGTCAGAGGGTCGGGCGAGGTGTTGGTGATGCGCTGGCCCCCACCCTGGTATTCGGCGTAAATGAGGTTGGCTCCGATGCCCTGAATCAGGCTCAGGACGTACTGCTTTCCGGTCAGCCCGATCGTGACCACGAGGATCAGCGATGCAGTGCCGATCACCATACCCAGGGCGGTCAGCATAAAACGAATCGTGTTGCTGCGGAACGTGTCGTAGGCGAAGCTTACTACCTCGCTCAGGCACAGTGTGGGCGGACGTCGGGCCGGCGCTATTGAAGTGCTGGTTGCCATCCTTAAATTAGATGCTACGCCCAGGCTGGAAGCCGCGCAACGATTCCGGCGTTACTTCCGATTCGACAACGATAGTATTTGCCCTTCCTGGTACACGCTTGTTACATTCTTGACACTCGGAGCGGCTGGGGCCAGGGAGACTATCTGAAAGTAAAAGAGATCCTCCTTCTCCTATTCCTGACTGTAATGGCGCTGCTTGTTCACGGCTATCATCCTGGTGCCGAAGACGCCGAGATTTACCTTCCCGGCGTGCAAAAGATTTTACGTCCGGAACTCTTTCCTTTCGACTCGCAATTTTTCGAATCGCATGCGCACCTGACCCTGTTTCCAAATCTGATCGCTGCATCAGTAAGAGTCAGTCACCTGCAACTCGAAACGGCGCTCATGATATGGCAACTGGCTTCCATCTTTTTGCTGTCGCTGGCTTGCTGGCGGTTAAGTGGCAAGTGCTTCACTGATCCGAAGGCCCGATGGGCCGGCGTTGCCCTGGTAGCGGCGCTTCTGACACTGCCGGTGGCTGGGACTGCACTCTACATCCTCGATCAGTATGTGAATCCGCGGAACTTGGCCACCTTCGCCGCGATCTTTGCGATTGTCGATGTGTTGGACGAAAAGTACGTATGGGCCGGCATCTGGCTCACCTTCGCCGCGACCATGCATCCGCTTATGGCGGTCTTCACTCTTTCCTATTGCGCTCTGCTGGTCGCAATGAAAAAACTGCATTTGGGTGTGGCTGGTCTCGCGTGCCTGTTGCCCTTCGGGATTTCATTCCAGCGGCCCTCCGAGGCCTATCGCCAGGCATCTCTCTATCATGCCTTTCATTACATCCAGAACTGGCAATGGTACGAATGGTTGGGCATCGTTGGGCCCATCCCACTCTTATGGTTGCTTGCACGGTGGGCACGGGCGAAGCAATTGCACAATCTGGATCGGACCTGCCGAGCGCTTGTCATCTATGACTTGGTCTACTTTGCCGCGGCCTTGATAGTGTCGCTCCCGGCGCGTTTTGGGAGCCTGGCCCGCTTACAGCCGTTGCGCAGCCTGCATCTGCTCTACGTTCTGTTCATTGTGTTCGCTGGCGGATTTCTAGGTCAATGTGTGTTAAAGAACCGACTGTGGCGATGGCTAGTGCTATTTCTTCCTTTGTGCTCGGGTATGTTCCTCGCCCAACGCACACTTTTCGCGGATAGTCGCCATCTTGAGTGGCCCGGCACCAGGCAAACAAATCCTTGGGTGGAGGCTTTTCTTTGGGTTCGGCAGAACACTCCTGGCGACGCTATTTTCGCGCTGGATCCCCTGTACATGCGGATTCCCGGGGAGGACGCTCAGGGTTTTCGCGCCATCGCGCAACGCAGCATGCTCGCCGACGCTATTAAAGACAGCGGTGCGGTATCGATGTTCCCTCCATTGGCGGAAGAATGGTTTAAGCAAGTGCAAGCGCAGAACGGCTGGAAAAGCTTTCAAATGGAGGATTTCCACCGCCTGCAGACTGAATACGGCGTGACCTGGGTGGTACTGCAGCAACCAGGTTTACTCGGGCTCAATTGCCCATATCAGAACTCAGCCGCGTTGGTCTGCCGGCTGAATTAAGTTCGCCACGGGCACAATTGTTGACTTCCCTGTAAGATAAGGCTGCATCTAACAAAACATCCCAGACTGTGGAGGACAATGGCTGATGTCTTGTGCGCCGGCTGTGGCGAATCAAATTTTGTTGTTCCCTTATTCAAAGCAGAGTTCGGAATTATCTGCTTTGAGCCGGCGGTATCAAGACAATAGTCCTTTCCCTCACATCCGTCTCACGGATTTCCTTGATCCCGAAGTCGCTGGCGCGATGGCGGAGGAATTCCCGGATCCTGGCACCGAAGCCTGGACCCACTACAAGCATCACAATGAAAACAAACTTGGACTGGCCAAGCGGAACCTTTTCCCTCCCCACATCGGCGAAGTGACCGACGGGCTGAACTCGACAGAGTTTGTCAGTTGGCTTTCCGAGTTGACTGGCATTCCCGGCTTGGTCGCGGATCCCAGCTTGGCGGGCGGCGGCTTACACCAGTCGGGACGCGGCGGTTTTCTGAATCTTCATACTGACTTCAGCAACCACCACTACCAGAAGAACTGGTGCCGACGGGTAAACCTGATTCTTTACCTGAATCCTGATTGGCAAGAGGAGTGGGGCGGCGCCATTGAATTCTGGGAAAAATCGATGCGCTGCTGCGCTGCGAAATATCCTCCCCTCTTCAATCATGCCGTCATTTTCACCACCTGCGAAGGATCCTTCCACGGATTTCCCGATCCGTTGCAATGTCCGGCAAATGTCTCGCGTAAGAGCCTAGCTCTCTATTACTACACCGTGGAGCCGACTGCTCATTCTGGCGGCCGATCCACCGACTATCGCGCCCGGCCCGGCGATGGCTTGGTCGAATCCGCGTTGATCTGGCTGGACAAGGAAGCCGTAGACTTGTATTCGCGAGCCAAGGCCCGCTTTGGATTCTCCGACAAATTTGCCAGCAAGGTTCTGGGACTGATCTCAAAGGAAAAGTAGCCGAGGAGTCAAACGCGTGCCGGAAGTCCCGCCGCCAACTGGTCATCTGGGTGATCCAACCAGAAGGCATTTTCTGTGGGGCGTGCTGTTCTCTTGGACGCCGTTCTTTTTCTCAGTGTTTCCTGGACTTCTCAACGCCTTCCGTGAGATTTCCACCCAGAAGGCCACGGGTTTGGGGGCAGTTGCTGGTGGGCTCACAGAAGCTTTTGCGACTTTCGGCTTGTTTGCTACTGTGGTGTTCGAAGTGACCGCCCTCGTCCTGCTAGTGAGGACATTCTCCAAAGGGCATCCGATGCGTACGTTCTTCTCTGTCCTGTCGATCTGTTGCAGCGGACTCATGCTCACCATTCTAGGCCTGTTCTTGTGGCTTTCTTTTCGCCAACCACTGAGTCGCTAGCGACAATTCCACCAGGCTTATCCGACTGCCGACCAATTGTTAATGGACATTTGCGAAAGCAGCTCTATCCCTCCCGTCCTCCGGCGGTGCCGCGTGCATAGTAAGTCGCGTAGCCCGGCTCCAGCCGTCGACCTTTGGCATTGAAAATCCGAAAATGCGCCACGCCCATTCTCTGCAGCGCAAACTGCAGCGTGGTCCAAAGAACGCCAAAGCCATAAGTCACGCTGTGCCGGAAGTCTATCGAAGACGCCTCCTCGAAGTACTTGGTGGGACACGAGACTTCGCCGATGCGGAAACCGAAATGCGCGCACTGTGCCAGCACCTGATTATCGAAGACGAAGTCGTCGGAGTTCTCTAGCAACGGCAGCTCCAGCAGGACCTTTCGGCTAAAGCCGCGATAGCCGGTGTGGTACTCGGAGAGCTTGATTCCCAGGAAAAGATTCTCGACTGCGGTCAGTAAGCGGTTGGCAATGTATTTGTAGCGTGGCATTCCTCCGCGCAGGGCCTGCCCACCGATAATGCGGGAACCCAGAACCATGTCGTACACGTCGTATGCCACCATGCTCGCCATGGCAGTCACTAGTAGAGGGGTGTACTGATAATCCGGATGCAACATGATGACCACGTCCGCCCCGTCGGCTAGAGCTTCGCGGTAGCAGGTCTGCTGATTGCGTCCGTAACCATAATTCTGATCGTGAATGAAAGTATGGAGCCCGAGTTGGTGAGCGACTTCAATCGTCCGGTCTGAGCTGTGATCGTCTACCAGAATGCGGATGTCCACCAGGTCCGGCAGCTCCCGCACCGTTACTTCCAGGGTCTTCTCCGCGTTATACGCGGGCAGAACTACGGCAATGCGCTTTCCGTTAATCATTCTTTTTGTCTGGATAATAGCAGGCTCCGCCCGCAGTACGCTAAGAGATCATGA
>DATKEN010000165.1:0-3962 GCA_035512155.1 Terriglobales bacterium
ATTCGCGATATCGAGCACGATGAAGCCGTGCACTGCCAGCACACTCTGAATCAGGTAATGGCCCACGATGGTGGGAACGCCGCACCAACTGCCGGGAAAGGTGTACACCATCTGCGCGTGGGGCTGGTCCTTGTCGAGTCCGGTGATGCGCTCGAGGCCACAGCTCAAGGACTGCACGTAGACCGATCCATCGGGGCCAAGCCGCGGCTCCTCAGGACTCACGTGGGAATAATGGTTCTCTCCAACATCGAGATAAGAAGTCTTCAGCAGCTTGAGATCAGAGAGACGCCACACCTGGTAGGTCACACCATGAAGAATCGACTCGAGGTGCATCGACGAGTTGGTTGAGACGACGCGGTCGAGTTCGGGCAGAACCACCAGGCTGTAGGGCGTGAGCAGGGCGCCGGGGAATGCCGGGTCGGCACTGCTGGCCGAACGAATGACCTTGCCGGTGTCGTCGATTTCTACCAGACCGCCGGTGACTGCCATACCCGAACTATCGTCATGCTGGTGCGCGTGCTGAAACGTTGCAAGCACGTGCCCGTTGGGCAGGCGAAGGTAGGAGTGCGGGTGCATGTAGCCGTCCATGTCGGTGAAGGACGTGGCAACTTTGGGATGGAGAGGATCACGCACGTCGAAGATGAAAGTGCGGCCGGCAAAATGATCATTGGCAAACAGCATTCCACTCGCCGGCATGGTGTATTCGGTGTGGTGGACCATCATGGTCTGCTGGTCTGTGGCAACGGTGGTCACGAGATGTCCGTACGAAGACGAGGCCGGATCGGCATCAATCACGGCCAGAAAATCGTTGCCTTTGCCATCCGCGTCGCCGGTCCAGGCAAACAGGTAATGTCCCGAGCTGGTTGGTTTCTGATCGGGGGACTGCGCGCACACAAGACTCGCGCCCAAAATGAGGGCAAGACCGAATACGAAACGGGACATCTGATCTCCCATCATCGAAGCAGAAGTGGATTTGCCACCGCGAAGGATATCAGTTTTGCGAAAGGCAATAAAAAAGGCCGGCTCGAGGCCGGCCCGCTGACGAAGAAGAATCTTCAGTGGCCGCCAAAGGTGTAGCCAATGGAGGCCCCGTAGCGCACAACAATGTTCGATGTGTATTCGAAGTTGTTTTTGACCGCATACACGTGCACCTCAGGACGAACGAACAGGCCGCCACGCGCGTAGAGTTTCAAGCCTCCGCCAAACTGTCCCAAGAAGTGTGTGCTGGTGGCGTAGTTGGTACAACTGATAGCACTGCAGGTGACGTAGTTGGTATAGAAACGGGTGCTTTCCGCTCCGATGCCAGCCGACAACTCAGCCGCCACGTGGGGGCCAAGTTTCGGCGCGTAGACACCATCGAAATCCCAGAAAATCGGGCGATAGGGTTGCGAGAAGTCATAGTTCGCCTGCCCACCACGCCAGGCGATTTCCCCGCCAACTCCGAAATTCTTGTGGAACAAAAAATCACCGCTGAATGACGGGTAAATCCCACCCGTGAGCGATGCGGGCGGAAAAGGCGAGGTGGAGTTAGACGAGACCGAGGCAGAATGGGTGGTACCGAGACCGAAAGCGAAATCCATCTGTTGACCGTAGGCAGCTGTGGCCATCAAGAATGTGGCGCCTACGGCGAGCAAAAAAGTAATTTTTTTCAAGTGCGTCCTCTCTCCGGAAGGTAGGTTTAACGACCGGGCAAAAGGCCTCTCGGCGATACATGGTTTGCACGGTCATGTTTCGATTCACCCCAAGCCGCGAGTCATGAAGCGCACACATCCGATTACAGGCTCACCCCGCATTTTTTGTGGAGAGGCGGGCGAGACGCCCGTCCTTCCATTTTTTCTCAAGTGTGAACCCGAAATCCCTTAATTTGACTCGGCCTCGATCAACTCTTATTCGCAAAAGATGCCGATCTGTGTAAGTTGCGTTGCCTGAGTAGTTTCCAACCCAGCATAACAGGGACAAGATGCAGAGAGCGGCCGAGTAGATGTATTGGCGAGCGGTTCGCGAGCGTCTTTGCGGGGGAGAGGGGGAGTAACCTTGGTTACCCCTCACTGCACACTTTTTGTTGCACATTCACACTTCTGAAATACTTTGCTCGTAAACTAATCATAGGAGACTAGCCCCATGGGTGCTCCGCGCATTGCGAAATCGTTGCCTTTGCAGGTCGCGGCGGTGTGCTATCGGAGACGTGGCCCTTCGGTCGAATTCCTGCTGGTCAACACGAACGGCGGCAATAAATGGACCTTCCCCAAGGGATGCACAGAGCCCCGGCTGTCGCACAGTCAGGCGGCCGCGCGCGAAGCCTTGGAAGAAGCCGGTGCGGTCGGCGTGATCGAGCCTCATCACTTTCATCTCTATCTCCATTCCAAGGGCGTGTTCTGGCAACCTTCCGGCGTACAGGAGTTTGTGGTGAAGGCCTTCCTCATGGAGATCACCCGGCTGCAGCCCCCCGGCGAAGCCATGCGGAATCCCACCTGGTTCGATGCCCCTGAAGCGCGCAAAATGCTTGCGAAGGGACGCGAAGTAAAATACGCAGCCGAACTGCAAGCCGTGATCGACCGCGCCTTGGAGCGTATTCAACAGGAGAAAGCTGTGCTCCCAAGCTATCCCGAAGCGCGCAACCCACGCTCTGTCCAGCCCTCCTGAAAGTCTTCAAACTGCCCGTTCTGCGCGGTTTGTCCCTCATCCGCAGGCCATGACTCCCGTAACTATGGCATCGGCGAGTTTATTGAAACAATAGATGTGAGCCAAAGTGAGTTCCTGGCCAGCGGAGAATGCCATGACGAAGACGACGATTCTGGTGACACTCCTGATTGCCGGATTCGCTCTGCGTTCCGAAGCGCAAGCTCCTTCGCCGCAGGGCGCTGCCGCCAACACCACTCCTGTCAATGTCGTGCTCGCGGACGGCACAGCGGTGAAGTTGCGATTGGGAAGCGCATTCACCGGGGTGCGAGTCGGCGAGAGCCTCGAACTCGAGGTCGCGGAGGATGTTCGCGTCAGCGACGTGGTCGTCATTCCAAAAGGCAGCGTGGGGAACGCCCAGGTCACGAATCTGCGCTCCGGCGCCAACGCACGTGGGGGCTGGATCGACATCAACCTTGAGTCAGTGACGCTGGCGGACGGCCAGCGGGTGCCCATCCGGGCGTCGAAGAACAAATTGATCCGCGACGATCAAAGCACCATAGTCTCCAGCAGCGGACAGGATGCCAGCATCACCCAGGGAACCGATCTCACTGCTTATATCAATGGAAACCAACCCTTGGATCTGACTCGGCTGCGTGCGGCCAGCGGGCCGACCACCGAAGTCAAGGTCACCTCGACGCCTCCGAATGCGGAGATCTCAGTGGACGGCCGACTGGCGGGAAGCACGCCTTACACACTGCACGTCATGTCAGGTGATCATGTCGTCGTGCTGCGCATGGTCGGATTCCAGGCATGGCAAAGCAAGGTTCATGTAGCCGGGCAGCCGCTATCGCTGGATGTGCCGCTGGTAAAACAAGACGGCACCGAGACCATGCCGGCCAGCAAGCCACAGCAGCCATCGTTGGGAGATTTGGCGCGCGCGGCGCGCGCGCGAAAGCCGCCTTCTACAGCTACGCCCATCACTGACGTGAATGCACAGGGTCAGAATGGGCAGCATGATCCGATGGAGCCGACACCGAAGCAGTAGGTGTCTTCCGGTCCCCGGCTCCGAACAAAATTCCCGGCCAAGCGAAGCTTGGACGGGGGCCACTTCCCTTCTGCAATCTGCTTTCCCGTGAGACGATGAATATGTCGTCATGATTCAGCTCTCCGACGCCGGGAAACGCTTCGGCCACAAATTGCTGTTCGAGAACGCGGACTGGCTCATCACTCCGCAGGACCGCATTGGTTTGGTCGGCGCCAACGGAACCGGCAAGTCGACGCTCATGAAGATCCTGGCCGGGCTCGAGACCCTGGACTACGGCTCCATCACCATCGCAAAA
>DATKEN010000166.1:0-3467 GCA_035512155.1 Terriglobales bacterium
GCCCGCTTCGTCGCGACTTACACATCGGCGACGCTAAGATGAGTTTGCTGATCGGATTCAGCTTCGCACTGTTTTATACATTCTTCGGAATCCCTCTCGGCAGGCTGGCCGACATTTACAGCCGCAGGCTGATCATCGCGACCGGCCTGGTACTGTGGAGCGGGTTCACAGCCAGTTGCGGGCTGGCGCAAACGTTCGAAACAATGCTTTTGCTGCGCATGGGCGTCGGCATTGGAGAAGCAGCGCTTTCCCCGGCTGCCTATTCGCTGATCACCGATTATTTTCCTCGCGAGCGCCTCGCTACGGCCCTTAGCGTCTACTCGATGGGCATCTACATCGGTTCCGGCCTGGCCTACCTGCTCGGTGGACTAGTCGTGGCGTATGCTTCGACCCAGGCCATGTGGATCATTCCGCTGCTGGGAGCCGTCCACCCCTGGCAGATCATCTTTCTTTCGATCGGCCTTCCGGGCATTGCTGTGGCGCCCCTGCTCTTTACGGTACGCGAACCCTCCGCACGCCCCGGAACCGCCCGACGGACAGCTGTTCCAACGCGGCAAGTCTTCTCCTATATCTTCAAAAACCGGCGGACATTCCTGCTCCACAACATCGGTTTCGGCCTACTTGCGCTCTCTTCATACGCCAGTGCCGCTTGGGTGCCGGAATTCTATCGACGCAATTTCCACTGGGCCATCGGAAGCACAGGCGTTGTATACGGCTCCTGCGTCGCGATCTTCGGTTGCGCTGGAATCATCAGCGCGGGCCGGATCGCTGACTACTTGCGCAAGCGCGGCCGGGACAACGCGACTCTGTTTGTGGGTGCACTGATCGGACTAGTCGGGATACCTGTTAACTGTCTTTTGTACCTGGCGCCGTCGGCGACTTGGGCAACCCTCTGGTTGGTTGCCGGCTGCGCGCTTGCGGCAGCTCCCTTCGGTATCGCTCCCGCCGCAATTCAGCAAATGATGCCCGCAACCATGCGTGGGCAGGCATCCGCTGTGTATTTGTTCTCCATCAATCTCATCGGGCTGGGAATCGGACCCACTGCCGTGGGAGCATTGACACAGTACGCGTTTGGACGGGATGATGCCGTGCGCTACTCGTTGGTCATCGTGACATCGGTGGCATGCGGATTCGCTGCGGTGTTTCTCTATGCAGCCTTAAAGCCGTTCCTCGCCAGTCTCGAAAGGGTGCGCGTTTGGAACGCTGTCCACTCCGCTTGAGCTGATCGGCGGGAGTTTCATGCAAGAAAGGTTCTTCGGGTTTCTCCACACTCCGGTTGGCGACCTACGAACCGCGAAATTTCATCGCTTGGCCTCGAAAGTCGGGAACGGCCAAATTCAGGCGAAGACGGGATGCCAAGACGAGAGCACTAGTCGCCAAGTAAGGCGACACGTTTTCTGGTGGGGGGCGCGGTTCGGGGATGGCTGGCATGACAACTACCCGGGTGCCAAGCGGCGCTGGGGGAAAGAAGTATGTCAGAAACAAGTACGTTAATTGGCTACAGGGGCCGAACCATTGGCCGGGAAGAACTAGCATTGGTGCCAACACCGGAGGCAACGGAAACGCACCGCCCGGTCCCACACTACGAAATTGTGCAAGTTCTCGTCGAGACCCTCGGGTTTCGCCACATCGAAGTCGTGCACGATGAGTACGCAGTCTCGCCCGATGGCATGAAAGCCTTTGGGGTTCTCGACCTCGCACCGAGATGGAAGGATGCCGTTTCTCGATCGGGTTGCGCAACTCCCATGACAGGAGCATGCGCCTGGAGATGACGTGTGGCTATCGCGTGTTCATGTGCTCGAACCTGCGCGCCATCGCCTTCTAGTACCCGAACCATTGGTTGAGCTCCTGTACCTTTTCGGGCGTGTAGGGCGGGAAAAGGTGCTCGATGGCTACGTTGGGCGGAGAAACCAGGATCGATTTCGCATGAGTGAGAGCGTCAAAGCCGTCCTTCCCGTAGTAGTGACCGATGCCGGAGTATCCAACGCCTCCGAAAGGCATGGACTCCACAAATAGATGAACATTCACCTGATTGATCGCTCCGCCGCCAAAGGACAAGCTCGCGAGAAAATGATCGATAGCCTTCTGGTCACGGCTGAAGAGGAAGCCGGAAAGAGGTTTTGGGCGCTTCTTCACCTCAAGAATGGCCGCATCGATGTCCTTGTACGTGAGGATCGGCAGAAGCGGCCCAAAGATCTCGTCCTCCATGATTGGATCGTCCCAGGTCACGGGATAGAGGATTGTCGGATCGATGTAGCGCGCTTTCGGGTCAGACGCACCACCGGCGATGACCTTCTTTTGATCAATGAGCCCCGCCAGGCGCTCAACAGCTTTTGGGCTGATGATGCGCGAGTAGTCGGAATTGTTCTTCGGATCGGTCCCGTAGAGCTCGATCAGTGCCTTCTTGGACTCCGCAACGAACTCCCCGACAACGGATTCGTGCACATAGGCGTAACCGGGTGAGGTACACCATTGGCCACCCCATGCCATCGCGCCCCAGACAATTTTCTTGGCAGCATCAGAAAGATTAGCGGTCGCATCAACAAAGGCTGGGTTTTGCCCCCCGAGTTCTAATAAAACCGGGGTCAGATTCTCTGCAGCAGCGCGCATGATCACCTTGCCAACCTTTACGCTCCCAATGAAAAAGATGAAATCAAATGGCAGTTTAAGCAGTTCCGTTACTTCTTCACGTGACCCGGAAACAGCAGTCACGGAGTCGGGCTCAAAGTACTTCGGAATGAGCTTTTGAAGCAGCGTGGATGTAGCCGGGATCGACTCTGCAAGTTTCAGGATGCAAGGGTTTCCTGCCGACAGAGCCGTGATAGCCGGGTCAAGCAAGAGAATGAGGGGACCGTTGAACGGACCAATGATCAGCGTCACACCGTATGGCTCCCGGATAACTTGGGCCGTGTGTCCCGAGGCCGCGAGGGCCTTTGGAACCATCGCGCAGATCGGCTTCATCCACTCCTTTAATTGCATCTTCGTGAATTCAATGGTCGCCAGAGGAGCTGCGACTTCAAAGACCTTCTCTTCTAACGCGGTCTTGAAATCTTTGCTGACCGCCTCCTGAAAAGCCTCATTGTTCTCGTTCAGCATCTTGGCCATGCGGTCGAGTTGCTCAATGCGCCATTCGTAAGATTTGGTGGCGTCGGTATTGAAGTAGTCTTTTTGTTTGTCAAAGATTGTTTGAAATTGGTTCACTGTTTTCCCTCCGGGTGCTTACCTGGACCTAATTCTTGCCGTTGACCAACACCATGCGAAAACGCGCCTTTCCATCCATCATGCGAGCGTAAGCCTCGGGTGCCTTCTCAAGCGGAAGCGTTTCGATCATGGGCCGCACATCCTGCAGGACGCTGAACGCCAGCGTGTCCTGGGTGTCGATGGCGCTGCCCGTCAAGCTGCCATAAATCGAGCGCCCGCCGAACACCAGGGACGGGGAGGAGACCTCGATGGCGTCGGGCGCGACT
>DATKEN010000167.1:0-2377 GCA_035512155.1 Terriglobales bacterium
CTTATCCAGATCAAAAGCCATGTTTTCAGCAATTTGCGCCGGAGCCGCCGCGCCAGGCGATTCCCGATGATCGGCCCAACTAAAAAGTGGGCTTTCGCCCACTGGTGTGCTTCGACAATCCTGGCACTACGACACAACAGTATTCGTTACCAACTATACGCCGCGCTTATGGAAAACACAAACCGGGATGCCTTGCGGCAGAGGGCAGAGGATCGCTTCTCTAACTCGCTCAAAGCTTCGTCGCGTCCCCGCGTCGAGGCGGCCCGGAGGGGACGGACCAGCCTCGTCCCGGTTTACGGAAGTATCTGAAGTAACCTTGCCGTCTCCTCGCCCATCCCCCAAACTACTCCTGATGCGCTTTTCTCGCGCCCATCTCGCCGTCGCTCTGGGTTCCGCTGGCCTGCTCGTACTCGTGTTCCTCGGCTATGTGTACTGGCTCAGCAACCAGCCGCCGGTTCTGTCGCGCTCCGAGGAACGCGACCCGCTCACCCAGCTGCCGGTCAGCATCACCATGAATCCGTTTCGCGATCGCACCATCGAACGCACCGCCAATAGCTTTATCTCGGAGATGCGCGACGGCAATTGCCGCAAACTGCTCGCCCAGTGGGAAAAGGATTACCGCAGAAAGCGGGCCGAATTTCTCTGCAACTCCGAAGCCCAGCATCCGCTGATTTCATGGAACCTGGTGCAATGGGAGGACGCCCCGCCCCTGGTGATTCTGCAGTACAAAGGCCAGCGTTACAGCAGCCCGAGCCAGACCGAAACCTACAAAGATCTTTTTTCCGTAACCGAAGAAAAGAAAGATTCCGGCTGGACGGTTACGAAGTACGATTCCTTCTACTGATATTTTTCTGGCAGATTCGGCGATTAAACAGCCTGCTTTGCCGAGCGCTGACCGGCGTCTGATCTATGAATGGGGTTGGCTTGGTATACCCCGCGTCTCGGCGTTGAAATGCCTCTACTGAAAGCTGACAGCTGATTCTTATCCTCCGATATGCACCATAGTCCGCGACGCCGGCACAAATCCAGGCTCTCCGATATGGTGCCGTTCTTCTTTCTTCTCCACCACCTTCACAATGAACTCCGCTAGTTTCTCGTCCGTCGCGCCCCGCCGCATCAGCTCGTGCAGGTCGTGATCCCACACCGAAAATAAACACGTACGCAGCTTGCCGTCCGAGGTGATCCGAATGCGGCTGCAATGTCCGCAGAATGGATGCGACACCGGGGCGATGATTCCAAACTCGCCCACGCCATCGGAAAAGCGATATCGCCGCGCCGTTTCGCTGCGCTCGTGCGCAATCTCCTCCAGCGGGAGATACTCCGACATGCGCGCGAGAATCTCATCGAGAGTAACTACAATTTCCGGAGTCCAAACACGGTCCTCTTCGAGCGGCATGAATTCGATGAAGCGCACCACCACTCGCTCTTCCCGCGCGAACTTTCCAAAGTTAACGATTTGATCTTCATTGAAGCCGCGCAGCAGCACGCAATTGATCTTTACCGGATCGAGCCCCGCCTGCCGCGATGCGCGAACTCCCGCCAACACGCTCTCGTATCCATTCGGCACACGCGTGATGCGCGCAAATCGTTCGGGATCCACCGCGTCCATGCTGACCGTCACGCGGTCGAGTCCAGCGTCCTTCAGGGGCTGCGCGATCTCAGACAGCAGGTGGCCGTTCGTCGTCAGGGCAATTTCAGGCTTCCTGCCGTGCGCGGTCCGCAGCTTCGCGAGCTCGCGCACGAATTCGACAATGCCCTTGCGCAGCAGCGGCTCGCCGCCCGTCAGGCGAATCTTCGTGATCCCGAGCCCAACCAGTATCCGCGCCATCCGCAGATAATCTTCGAATGGTAGCTCCGCATACGCCGCGCCATTCGTCCCCGTCCGGCAGTACACACACTTATAGTTGCAGCGGTCCGTAATCGAGATCCGCAGGTCGTGGATCAAGCGCCCGAAATTGTCGGTAAGATTAAGCATTTAGCAATTAGCAGTTAGCAACTAGCGGTCACCGAGCCGGTTTGGCTAAATGCCAAGTGCTAATTGCTAAGTGCTAGATTTCCACGAAAGGAAGCAGGCAGGGACAATCCCAGCGAGCGTTTCCTTTCCAACACGGGAGGCGCGGACGTTTCCATCCGCACCCTCGGATCGCACTTGTAAAACCGGCGCGACCCTCGCCCCCAAGGCCAGTGAATCTCTCAGGCCACGGGGATCGGAAACTCGATCATCATTATAGATGCCAAAGCGGCACTTCTGGAAACAGCTTCTTGCTGGGGAAACGTATCCCTCCACCGGACTGTTAAACTCTCCGCATGAAAGCTCTCGTCATCACTCGTTTCGGCGGGCCTGAGGTTCTCGAATTGCAGCAGGTCCCCGACGCGC
>DATKEN010000168.1:0-70769 GCA_035512155.1 Terriglobales bacterium
ATCCGTGTTGTCGGTGATGTACTGCGGCATGTCGCCATCCAGATTTTGGAGCGCTAGGGTGTAGGCTGGATTTCCTCCGATGAATTTCTGGAATTCCTCGCTCGATTGTGCGGCGCCACCGCCCGAAGGGCCGACTCCGCCCAGTTCCGCGTACTGTGTCCATAGATCACTCTCAACAATTTCCGCCCAAGCGGCGAACTGCAGAAGCGCAACATCGCCCTTCGACAGCCTGCCAGTGCTCGATGAGGTCTCTGTCCTGCCTTCAGGCGCCAGTAGTGTGCCGGCCGATAGCGCTGCACCAGCCATCCCGATGCCCTTCAGAAATGAGCGTCGCTCAACGACCCGCTGCCAGCGGGTGTCGAGATCCTCTGTGGCCGTGGTTTCAGTTGCGACAGTTGTGGTGAGATTCTCTTTTTTCAAGTGTTCACACTCCGATCCTGAAATAGTTTTGTGTAACCCTGCTGAATGTGAAACTCCGCTAACACGGGTGATATTCCCGGATCAGTTGTCAATTGATTGTCAGAGAATTGTCTTAGCTTGAGGGGTGTTCGGAGTTCCGCCCAGCTTCCCTACAGCAGGCTACTGTTTTGTTATTTGACCTCGTTACGGCATTTCCTTTGCGATCTAGCTGGCCCGAGCTGCAGGCTACAAGCTCAACGCGCGTAAAATATTTCTCTCGCTCGTTCGTCTAGAAGGGTAGATGGATGAGGCGCTGAGAAAACAGTGGATGATGGCGCAGCAAGACGAGCGGCTCTCTGAGGCGATCGAGCGGGAGCGGCCTCGGCTTCGCAACTTCATCCGCAAACGAGTGGCCGACCAGAGTGACGCAGAAGACATCCTGCAGGAAGTCTTCTACGAACTGGTCGAGGCTTACCGGATGATGAAGCCAGTGGAGCAGGTTACCGGTTGGCTGTTCCGTGTGGCCCGCAATCGGATCACAGACTTATTCCGCAGCAAGAAGTGGGAAGCGTCCAATGAACTGGCAGGTAGGACGGTGGACGGCGAGGATCTCCGGTGGGAAGAACTCCTTCCATCGCCGGATGCTGGGCCGGAATCGGCCTATGCAAGAAGTGTGTTGTTAGAGGAGATGGACGCCGCCCTTGACGAACTGCCCAAAGAGCAGCGTGAGGTGTTCATCGGTCACGAGTGGCTGGGTTACAGCTTCAAAGAGCTTGCTGAACGAACGGGCGCCAGCGTGAACACGCTGCTCTCCCGCAAGCATTATGCGGTCCTGCACCTGCGCGAACGCCTGCAGGCCATCTATGACGATTTCAGGAAAGAATGAGGTTAAGAGATATGAAGAGGCATTGGATTGTACGCGGACTGAAGTTCGCGCTGTTCGCCGCACTGTTCGTCACCATATTTAGTTTCGTATTGATGAGCCTGTGGAATTGGCTGATGCCGATTCTTTTTGGCTGGCATGTGATCAATTTCTGGCAAGCGGTCGGCATTCTCGTTCTGAGCAAGATCCTATTTGGCGGATTCCGGGGCCGACCTGGCCGACACATGTACTGGCGTCGACGCATGATGGAGCGATGGGAACAGATGACCCCTGAAGAACGCGAAAAATTTCGTCAAGGTATGCGTGCGGGCTGCGGACCATTTGGATCGCCCGCCGCAGAGCCGAGGGCTTGAAGTGGATGAGGAAGCCTCCTGATGAAGGCGGCTTGTTCGTTACTGAGGAAGGGATTGCTTTTCGCTTTCTATTCGCCGACACTTGGCGGATTGCTAGACGGGCGCTTCGGGAGAATGAGCATGTTGACGGTAACTGCCGAAAATATCGCTGGCGTCCTAGTTCTGCGTTGCCTGGGCAGAATTGTACGGAGTCATGAAACTTCTATTTTGTGCACGGTCGTGCGGCAGAAGTCGCGAAATGTCGTTCTCGACCTGAGCAAGGTTGATGCGATCGACGCTGCCGGAGTCGGAGCTTTGATTGCCCTGCAAGCCTCTGGTGTTTATCTCAGGCTCTTGAACCCCACTCAACAAGTGCGGGAAGTGTTGAGAGTCACCGGATTGGATTCGATTTTCGAGATCTGCGAATACCGGTCGACTGCCGCGACAGCCGAATCAATCGAAGCGACCCTGCCAGGCAATCAGTCTGAGAGATCTCACGTACCTGTGGCCTGAAGCGCGGTGCAAAAATCTGTTGTTTGACATTAATCCGCCTATCTTGCCAACATATCGGACTCGTTTGCGTCTCGCATGATGATCTTCGGAGTCAGCTTGAGCTTGCGATCCTGGTATTCAGACTTGATTTTGGAGAGAGACATCGCCGCGTAGGCCCGCCAAGGCCTCCACGCCTCCGCCCGTCTTTCAAGCTCGCGGGAACTCCTGACGCCTAAGGCGCGTTGAAGGCCACGATCACCGGAAGGAAACGCATCCGGCTCATTGAGCGCGCGCATTGCTACATACTGCGCAGTCGATTTTCCAACGCCGCGAACGCTACTGAGTCGAGTCAGAAAGTCTTCCGAATCTACGACGCCTTCAAAATGGATCTGCCCATCGCAAACGACGCGGGCGAGCCCCCTGATGGCCTCAGCCTGGCCACTCGGCAAACCTATGCCGCTAAGGTTTACGTTAGCAAGAACCTCAGCCGGCGGGAAAAGGCGGGTGAGGCCAGGTGCAGCGGTAAATCGCGGCCCGAACGCTCGAACGATCCGGCCACAGAGTGGCGTCGCGCGGTTGACACTGATTTGCTCTCCAAGAATCGCGTGCACGGCGAGTTCGAAACCATTCCAGCAGCCCGGAACCCGTAGTCCAGGATCGGCCTCCACGTATCGTCTCAACGCGGGATCGCTTCTAAGACTTTTCACAATGTCGGCCCAATCTGCGTTCAGGTCGAACATGCCACGCACTCGTTCGGTAATAAAAAACAGAGAGCGTGGATCGGCGAACTGCACGCGCACCAACAGGGAGTCTTTGGCTTTGTCGAGTGAAACCTCGAAATAGCCCGGGCATGCCTGGACCGAGATGGAACGCCGATAAATATCATTATCCACTGCCTCGACGCCGGGCGTAGCGCGTGCGGCCAGAAACGTCAGCATGCTTTGCCAGTCGTAGGGAGGGCGGTAAGGAAGACGAAAGAGATACTGGTCTTCAGGATGGATCTTTGTTCGACGGGCCAGATGTCGGATCTGAGTTGGAGTTCGATGGTAGATCTTGCGGATGCGGGCATTAAAGCGTCTTACGCAACCGAAGCCGGCGGCGAAGGCGACCTGGCCCATGGGCAAAGTCGTTTCGTCGATGAGTTTCTTGGCGAAGTGCAGACGTCGGGTCTGGGCCACCGCGCTCGGTGTCGCCCCCAGGTGTTGGATGAACAAGCGGCGAAGGTGGCGCGATCCGACTCCTACTCGTTCGGCCAGACCCTCCACTCCGGCTTCTTCCAAACCGCTTTCGCTGATTAAGCGCAACGCTCGGGACACGGTTGTCGGAGTGCCTAACCATGCCGGAGTTCCAGGCGAGCACTCGGGCCGGCAGCGCAGACAGGGACGAAAACCTGCCTCGGCTGCCGCAGCAGCGGTTGGATAGTAGCGAACATTGCTCTCTTTACAGGTTCGCGCCGGGCAGATCGAACGACAATAAATCCTGGTGCTAAGCACGGCTATAAAAAATTTGCCATCAAAGCGCGCGTCCCGCGACAATCTCGCCCGTGAACAGACCTGCCAACTCAGATTCATACTCTTCGTGAGCCGAATCATAGGTGAATCTGGACTCAAAACTTAGACGTTTTCGGACCTTGGACGCTTTCGGTCTACGCTCCATGATAGCGCCACGTGGAGTGAATCGGATCGCTGTTCTCAGACTCCTGCGAAATGGATGCTGATCCGGGTACGAAGTCCGAAAACGTCCGGCTCTTGTGGATCAGCGTCCGCGAATGTCCAATTCGGGGGCATCGATTTCGTTATCTTCGCAATTGCGCTGAATAGGTTGGCCCAAGAGGTAGAGACGAACGCGAGCCGGCAGGCCCAGTTCTTCGGCGTTCATCAAAAAACGGCCAGGGAGGCAATATGCAAACCAAGAGATCGTATGTGACTGCCATCGCACTACTCGCTGTGCTCATGATCCCAGTTAGACTTGTTCAGGCTCAGCATAAAGATCACGAGCCACCCAAATACTACGTGTTTAGTCTCGGGGATCCAGGTGGCGGGGACGTTGCCGCAGCCGCCAGTATCAATAACATAGGCTGGATAGCCGGGGATGCCTACCAGGCCGGAAACACCACAGAGCACGCCGAACTATGGCTCGGAACCCCGTTCGATCTCGAGACCCTCGGAGGACCTAACAGCGCGGTGGCTTGGCCGAACAAGAACAACAGGGGTGAACTCGCCGGCATCGCCGAAACCGCCGATATGAATCCGTTGGGCGAAGCCTGGAGTTGCGCTCAGGCCAACTTTCCTACCATCACCAACCACGTGTGTCTCGGGTTCGTGTGGCAGGATGGTGTGATGTCTGCGCTCCCGCCATTGCCTGGAGGCGTTGACAGCTATGCCGCTGGTATCAACAATCACCGGCAGGTGGCGGGGTGGGCGGAGAATGGCGTTCACGATCCAACCTGCAATAACGCGCCTCCCGTGAGCCAATTCCTTCAGTTTGAGGCGGTCGTCTGGGGGCCGGAATTGGGCCAACTGACGCAGCTTTCCCCGCTCTCGCCTGACCCCGATTCAGCAGCCACCGCCATCAATGATAAAGGCCAGGTCGTCGGCATTTCAGGTCTCTGCGCGAATGCGGTTGGAGGCACCAGCGCCCAGCATGCTGTGCTCTGGGAGCCAGACGGCACCCCAATTAACCTAGGCAACTTTGACGGAGGCGTGGCGTGGAACACTCCTACGGCCATCAACAATCGCAGTCAGGTCGTCGGTTTTGGAAACCAGGCTCGCACTCAAGGTGGTGCGTTCAATCCGGTCGCGTTCTTCTGGGAGAAGGAGCACGGTATCCGACCTATCGCGCCAATTGGTGATGACACTAATAGCTGGGCTTGGGGAATTAATAACCATGGCGTAGTAGTGGGACAGTCATTTGGGGGCGCGGATGATCCATTCGGAAGAGCGTTTCTTTACGAGCACGGCTCGATAAGGGACCTGAATGCGCTGACTCAACCCAACTCTTCGCTGCATCTCGAGCTAGCCAATGACATCAACGACGAAGGTGAGATTGTGGGCTTTGCTCGTGACACAAACACCGGCGCGACAGTAGCTTTTTTGGCAGTTCCGGCGTACGGGGCCGACAGCCAAGCCAGAGCCGCCAGGCCTGCCGATAGCAATTTGCCCAACATGGTCGTTCCCGAAAGTCCCCGCCCACAGCCTGAGACCTTCGGCCGTTTCTTCATTGAGGCGGGGCGAAGGTGACGGTGGCAGGACGCGGTCGCGATGGTTCGGGTTCGTGATTGCATCGAGTGCCCAAAATGCCATACTCGATATCTGCCTGGCTTCAGTCCGTACCGCAACGGGTCGTACTTAATCCCACTGACCAAGGGTTCTCCCGCAGAATGGACCCTGTATTGTTCCTGTGGCACGCCGCATACTTCCACGCGATGGCGTTGGAGGGAGTTTAAGTCATATTCGGTCTCTGGTCAGGCTCACCGGCGTGGCTACGGATCGCCGGAAGAAATCCTGGACGTGAAGTGCGCAGTGGCACATCCGAGGTAGTGCCGGTTTGATATGGCGGCAGACTCGGAACTCGAACGAAAAGGGAGAACATCAAGATGAGTTCGGTAGTCGGGTGCCTCAAGGCAGGCATACTTCTCACGGTTGTCTCGTGCTCAGCCGGTCACATGCTAGGTGGTCGGGCTTTTTCTGCCGAAACAGCGCCGCGCGCAGCTTGTGTGGCGTCCGCATATCACGAGTTCGATTTCTGGGTCGGTGATTGGGACGCATTCGAGGTCGCTGGCACTACGCCAGTCGCACGCGTCCGAGTGGACCTCATTCTTGATGGCTGCGTCTTGCGCGAAGACTATCAGGGCACCGATGGACACAAAGGGCAGAGTTTCAGCATCTACGACTCCTCAAGAAAAGTCTGGCATCAGAGTTGGGTCACGAATCGAGGCGAGCTGCTTATCATCGAAGGCAACCGGCAAGATGGTGAAATGGTTCTGAGCGGCGTGGATCATACCGCAGGTGGGACGGAGAGGCATGTTCGTGGCGTCTGGAAGCTTGTGGATAGCGGCGTTCGCGAAACCGCTGTCACCTCCACCGATGGCGGCAAGACATGGAACCAGTGGTTTGATCTGATGTTTAAAAAGCGCAAGCCCTGACTCGCGGAGGCTTGAGTTTGTCCCTCAACCTGAAAGGGTGCATGAAGATGAAGATATGGTTCTCAAGCGGCGTGGTATTGGGCATGCTCGCTCTGATTGTAATGAGTGGGGCGAAAACGCCTGCCGTCGACGATCAGGAAGTCGTTGCGGCTCTCGACACTCAGTATCAGGAGGCCGTCAAAAAGAACGATGCGGCCACAATGGGCCGCATTTTAACTGACGATTTCATGCTGGTGACCGCTTCCGGCAAGACCTATAGAAAGGCTGATTTGCTCAGGGAAGCACGAGGCAGGAATACGATCTACGAGCATCAAGAAGATACGGAACGGACGGTTCGCGTTTGGGGACATACCGCAGTGGTCACCGCTAAGCTATGGGAGAAGGGCACAGGGAACGGGAAGCCGTTCGACCATACGCTGTGGTTCAGTGACACTTATGTGCGGACTCCGACCGGATGGCAATATGCGTTTGGCCAATCGGCGTACTGCCCTTGCCAGAGGCCCCCCCAAGTGATGTGAAGGACTCCCCTATGGCCAGGACGTACAGCTACTCCCCCAGGAGAGTGGCGTGGCAGCTCGCACAACGGATAGACGGACCATCATCTCCGTCTATCCACAGTAATTCGATCCGTCGTCCGAGCCCGAATCGCGACTCGCTCGCCTCAGTTACATGGCCCCGGTGAGCCGCTTGGAAATGTTGGTGGCGTGCAGGACGCCTTTGTCGTCGAAAGTGCCGCGGCAGATCACTCGATCTCCATCTTTCACCTGGCTGACATCGATGGTATTGACCGTCTTGCTGCCGTGCTCTTGACTGACCCACTTCGTCGAGCTGTCGTACGTCACGGTCTTGTCGAACCCCGCAGACGTGTGAACCGTGAACATCGACTTATCCTTATCGCTGCGGAGGATCTTGCCCTCGACGCGACCTTCCTTCGCGTCCTTCTCCTTAGCCGGAGCGTCCTGGGCGAACACCAGCGTGGACAGCGAACAGGCAAGCACGGACGCAAACAATAAAACAAACACTTTCTTTACCATTTAAACTTCCTCCTTTTGATAGAACGATTGTGTACTCGGCAACGAAGAATAGACCTCAAAGCTGAAAAGAACAAGTCCCATCCAAACTTGCTCGGCGTGCCGACACAAGGGATAGCAAAGTGCGACCTTTCGAGACTATCTAATACAGCACTTCGTTCTCACCCTTCGCGGCGATCGTCTGCTGGACAATCGCAACTATCTTATCTCGTCGAGCCATCACGCCTTTCACTTCGTCCTTGCTTAGGTAATGCTTGGTCTTTTCCGCCAACTGATTGCCATCCAGGGCCTTCAGTTTCTCCAACAACTGGCGGTCGCAGTGCATCAGATTCTTAGGAGTCTCCACGTCTTTAGAGAGACGAAATGCGCGGGTGAAATCAATTCTCCAAATCTTCCAGTCTGGACTGATCAGCAAATTGGTAAGGTTGGGATCCTTATCGTAGACCAGTTGGTCGAAGACCAGGATCTTATACATCTGCTTGTTCCAGGCGTCCTGATCGGGTACCTCGATCTTCTGTTTGACCCGCTCCTGCTCATCCATTTTTACCGGAAGCCACCAACTGAGTGAGCCCGTAGTTCCTTGCCATTTGCGTTCGACATAAACCGGGATCATGTCGTCCATGCCAAGCAACTCGGCCAGCTCATAGGCGGCGATATTGTACTTGTACGAATCTACAAAGTTCACTTCGACCGTACCGTTCGCCAAAGTCTGCCGCGGTTTTTCCACGTTAATAGGCTGGAAGGACGCATCGTGAGTCACGGTGCCGTCACTCAGCGTGAGTCGCCAGGGGTTGGTGACACCTTTCCCTGACTGCTTGCTGGCTACCACCTTGGCGGTAAGAAGGAATTGTTTGATCTGCTCCTTGGTGAGCGTGGGATCGTCCGACGCGATGACTACCCGTACGCAAGTCAAACAGACGATCGCGGCGGCAAGAATCAGCCTCCGATGTTGCAGATGAAGCATACGCATAGTAATACCTCCAAAATTTGCCGACATCTTCCTGCGAACCCGCTTATTCAGCAATAAACATCTGCTGATGCATTTCGCGGGTGCAATTGAATCCCAAAATCGCGATCCGCTCTTTTCATACCTTCGCGCGCCTTGCACCCTGTTCCAGGCGGGCTTTGGCTGCACGTGCCGTTTCTCGCAAAAGCGGATCCGAATCATTCAGGCATCGATTCAATTCACATTCCAGAGATATCAATCCGAAGCTACCGATTGCATGTGCTCCGCAAGATCGTAGCCAGGGATCGTCGCTGGTGACGAGCGCCGCTACGGCGTGCTCCTGACTCTCGATCTTGGCACGCACCAGGCGGTTTGCCAGGCGAGCCCGCTCGCCCACAGTGATCTTCCCGTCGAGCAGGGGCACCAGCATCTCACGCAACTGGGTCTTCAAAACGCTATCGAGAAACTCCAGCGCATTGTCGTGGACCGAGGCGCTGTTGGATTGCAGGCATATGTATGCGCTATGCACATCGAAGTGGGGATATAACAAGCCAAGCAAACGGAAGATGCGCTCCAATTCTTGTTTCATGGACTCGGTCAACGGACGCGCAATCGACTCTTGACCGCTCCCCGTAGCGCCGAGCTTGTCCAAAATCTGGTAGGACCGGTAGTGCCCGAGAATCTCGGCCGCCAGCACCGTCTCCAGGGTCTGAACGTCGGCCTCGATCTCCGGGTGGCGGCGGCAAAGCTTGTTGAGAGCGCTGATGGTACGGAAGCGCAGCGTGGTGTCGCTTTCCAGGAGGTTCTCCATCAGCACGTTCGCCGCTGCCGGCGTCCCCACCCGCACCAGTACAGAGGGGATCTCTCGTCGCGACTCGATGGCGATGGAGTAGTCGCCGAGATGGTCGCGCAACGCTCCAACGATAGAGTCCCCAAATTCACCCAGGGCTTGGGCGGCATCGGGGCACAGTTCGCGATCTCCCAACCGGTCCAGCAACTCCGGCACGAGTCGCCGTTTGCGTAGCTTTCCCACCGACCGGATCGCTTCCCGCGCGACTACGGTGTCGGGATCGGCCAACAGAGTTGAGAGGGAAGGGTCGAAGGAGTCGGGCAGCTCGCCCAGCAACCGCGCCGCTTCCACTTTAGTCCGCTGTGCTTCAGGGCCAGTTTCGCTGACCATGATGGCCATCATGTGTCGGGCGGCCTCCAGGTTCTGGGCCGGGCCGGGCCGCGCCAGAAACGCGACCACCCCGGAGCGCACCGAGAAATCGGCGAAGTCGCCCGCTTCCTCAATGAGAGGCAGCGGGTCGACTTGTGCGCAGTGAGTCAGGTAAAGCAGAGCTTCGGTACGCACGTTGAGGTCAGGGTCGCGGAGCAGCTGCTCCATGGCTGGGCGCACCGTCGGATCGCGGGATGTGGAAAGAATGGACACGGCCTTCCGTCGAACCTCCGGGCTCGAGTGGCTCAGCAAGGCCGGGATAGCAGGGTGCGCAGCTCTCTGCTGCTCCACCTCAAACAAGCTCAGCGCGTAAAGAATGTCCTTGGGATCCGAGGCCGAGAGATTGGTCGCCAGCAGCTCGGCGGTCGAACGGTCCAGCACCGCCATGGAAGTCTGTTCCACGTCGACCCGATGTTGGCTGATGCTTTCCTTCAGCGTAGCGACGTATTGTCGTTTAGCCACAACAACCGCCACCAGCCAACCGCTGATCAAGAGCATCACAATTCCGCTGATTTGACGCGCCTGCATATGCAGGGTGGTGGCGAAGATGAGCACCGCCAACCCGGACAAGCCGTCACCCAGGCGCCAAACCACCGTGTCGATGAACCATTTGACCTGTATCTTGATCCGGGCCGAGAGTGGAAGGTAGAGCAATTCGACGGCGGACTTGTCCAGAGAATAGCGCTGCACCTGGTCGAAGCCTTTTAGCACCACCACCGAACCCAGTGTGCCGAAAGCCAGCACTCCCGCTGAACCCAGGAAAACTGTAGCGGGGAGTGCGAACAGTGCTGCACCAATGCCAAACCTGCGAAGGAACCGTGGAGTCACCAGCAATTGGAAGGCCAGCGAAAGTATTCCCGCGTAGAAATTGAAGTCTCCGAAAAAGGCGGCCAGAGCGTCCTTTTTTTGAAGGGTCTGCTGCGCAATGGCCAAGAACTGCCAGCCCGTCAGCGTAGTCACCAAAGACCCGATGCAAATCACGGCGGCGATCGCCCGCAGATAGGACGAAGAGAACACCACCTTCATGCTGCCAAACAAGTTCCTGGGGCCGCCCTGGGCCGATTCCCGGGTTGACTCATCGCCTCCGCCCCGGGCCACCCATCCGCTGCGCCAGATCAGGACAATCAGTCCGGTACAAATCAACAGAAACAGCACCATGCCCAGCAGAAGGCTCTCCGTGCCGAATCTCTTAGCTGTCGTTTTGGAGAAAAAGCCGGAAAATATCCAACCCGCAATGCCGCCCCCACCCACCATTCCGAAAACCCGCTTCGCCTCCCGCGTGGTCAGGACATAGTTCGCTAGAGTCCAGATTTGGGTCGGTACCAGCACTCCGAAGATTTTCACCCAGACGTAGAACACCGGGAACAGCCAGGCGAGATGAAGATAGTGGATGAGGCCCCAGAACAGCACGCAATTGCTGGCAAAAAATAAGGTGCTGCCCAGCAGCAGGCCTTGGAAAGGCACGCGCTGCGCCACTCGCACATAGCCCGCCACCACCAGGATCACCAGCACAGCACTGGAAATGTCAGCGAACGCCAGCTGCTTGGCCTGGAAGCGAGACAGGAATAACGCAGGACCTGCCACCCCGCCGATTTTGTAGGTGGCAATTACGAGGAACAAACAGGAGCACAAAAGAGTGCCGCGCCCCAGATCTCCGGGGTGGATGTTCAGAGCGCGCTCAATCCACCGTTTCATCGGCAGACCTCTCATCAGTTTGCTCTATCGCGGTGCGGCCACCGGCTGAGCAACCTCCTCCTTCTGCGCAGGTGCAAGAAGCACTACCTGTTCATCCATATAGTTGGCAGTAAATTTAGCATCGTTCAAGATCTGCAAAGCTGATGCTCGGCCGCCAGGATAGTAACTGCTGAGCATGCCAGTATCGATCAGGAAAACCTTGTCCCCAAAACGAGGCCGGATGCGCCCACCTTTCTGATTCTGAGGAGTGTGGCCGACCGCAATATGACTTGCCTTGAGGGCGTCGAGAATCTTGCCCATCTGCGCGGTACCCTCTTCTTCGCTCCACTGGTCATAACCGCGAAACCACAGTGGGCCATCAACCTTTACACTGAGCCACCGTCCATACCCGTCCAGGAATTGAATGAGTCTGGTTTGGCGTTGCTGGTCTGCCGGCATCCGCGACTTCCGCTCAGCGATGATCTCCGCCTGGACGAGAGCGGTAATTTCCTGAATGTTAAAAAACGGGAGAATTATCTTCTCGTCCTGCAAGTACTGTTTGGTGGCATCGAAGTTCTTGATTTCATCGCGGATTTGAGAATTGATCTTATCAATTTTCATTTTGGCCACGTCAGGACTGATTCCGCCGTGCAAGAAGACCACTCCGCCAATCTCGGCGAGGGCGGAGTGCTCCCGCAGCCACTTTCCGTAAATCCCGTTCGGAGTGTAGGCCTCGCGCTGCTCGATGTAGCCTACCGGGTGCCGTGCCATCCACTCCGCTTCAGTCATTTCCATGGGCTGAGGAAGCTCGGCCAAGACCGCCGGATGGTTGCTACGCCATTTCACATACGTCTGATAGCCAGACCTCTGGCGCTCCTCGGACTTTGCGTCTGCGAAACTGGCGTAGTTCACGGGCGTGACATAGCGAAGGTCCCCCATGATATTCATCACTTCGTGGTTGCCCAAGAGACAGACGACTCGCCCACCTGCCTGCGCCGCTTCCTTCTCGATCGCCATCAGGAGATCCATGACCTCGCGCGGCTTCGGGCCTCGATCTAGAAGATCTCCAACCTGAACGAAGGTCGTTTTGCCACCCGTCCAGTGATGCTGGGCGTCGATCAGGCCAACCTTTTGGAGGATGGCGACAAAGTCGTCAAAGTCACCGTGCACATCACCGATCGCTACGACGGATCCGGGAGTGCTCTCCACCTCCTTAGGGGGTTCTGCCCACGCTGGGCTGACCGATACCAGGGAAAAAACGATGAAAATGCAAACGCGGCGCAGCAAAACGTGCGCAGAGCTGGGCACCTTCTCTGCCTCCTATCACATAGTTAATCGAACTGGACGAACGCCTTGGTGGACGCCGCATCTTAGGATGCCTGACGGTGGAAGTCAACAAAACAGATGTAGTTTGTGATGGTGGCCCTCGTTCGCAAACAGGCCACTACCGGCGGCATTAACTAAATTCAACGGAGTCGGACCCCACCATATTTGCGCTCGGCGTATTCGACGACAGTGACCGAATTTCGCCCCCAGTCGACGTTACGACTGCAGGCGCGCCCGGATTCTTTCCAGAAGATCAGACGCGGCTTGGCCCGCGTCTAGTGTGGAAAATTCGCTTCCAAGTTCCACCACCGGCACAGTGGAGCAGGCGGCGCGAAACGCTTGTTGCGTTCCCGGCGACGCCTTCAAGTTCGGACCAAGGACGGTCAGGCTAGGCCGCGTTGCCTTCATCAGGATCAGTGAGTCGGGCAGACTACTATTCGTTAGTACGTTATACCCGGCGCTCCGTAACAACTCTCGCAAGTAAGCCAGCACATCAGCAGATTGGTCGACACAGAGCACGCTCGGGCCTGCGATCGCGGCTCGCTCCCAAGTGCTCTTTCGCTTGTAAAATGCTGAAACCGCGTCCTCTTCCGACGGATGGGTGTCGAAAAGTGTGGTCAGGTTTGTTATCTGCAAGACCTTGTCGACGGCCTGTGGCACGTTGCACAGTTTCAAATCGCCGCGGCCTCTACGGGTACTGGTCAGCAGCCGCACTAACGTTCCGAGCCCGCTGCTGTCGATAAAAGCTACCTCGCCCAAATGCAGGACGAAGGCGCTGCGGTCTTGCCTTAGTCCCGTGATGTGTTCGCGTAATGACTCCGTCTCCCCGCCAGCGACGATGCGCCCAATGCAGCGCACAATCGTGACATCTCCAACCGCGCGCGTATTCAGTGATAGCGGCATACTACCTCCTTGCCGAGCTGAAGCAAGGCTTCAAACCGCGCCATTATATCCGTGGCAGATTCACATTGAAAACAAGCATTTGTCGAGCCCGGAAGCGTCGAGTGAGGCGTGGGTGTCTCCCCGCTAGTCAGCCAGACCTTGTCGGACTATGCGCCAAAGCAACACCTCTGCTTCCAAGGTACTGCGGTCAGACAAATCGAGCCTGACCGATGCCCTCCACACAGCCTCCAGGCCTGCCCAGACGCGTCTGGTCTCGGGACCAAGAAATCGAACGAACGCCTCGCTGCCGTAAGACTTCCAGGAGGCAAGATTGTGCAAAGTTTCCAGGAACCCGAGACCTACCAAGTTCCGAACTTCCTGGCTACCGTCTCGTAGGAATTTCTCCATTTGAGCAAAGGCGGCGCGCACTCGTTCATCATTGTCATGTTCGTACAATTGATCTATTACAAAGTGAGCAAAAACGGGCATGCTGAAGCGCTGTGTCTGGTCGTCCTCCCACCGACCCAAACGGCGGAGGAACTGCGGGAACTCACGTCGGAGGTCGGAGATTACCTGCTGCTTTTCCAGCATCGGATAGACCCTTATCCCTATCCCTCTGGGATGGCATTGCCAGGGCCTGACTTAGGGGCGAATCGTGCAGTGTGGGAGTGCCGGCCCGCCCCCTCGCTCTCTCACCGCTGAGCAGGTTGAATCGCGGAAGCAAACGCAAAACAAAACGCCCCAAGACTCGGTAAAGTCATTGGGACGTTAGTCGAACAGCCCTCCCCCGAAGTCTGCTCACGAACCACAGTAAATGTTCGGGAGATACAGGGGAATGGCCCGAACGGGCCACTATCAGCCCAATGGTGGGGGTTGGCGCAAAACCCAACACTCTGCTCTCGACTATCTCAGAAGCTGTCCCGCATGGCGGTAGGTAACGGTCAGTGCGAAGAATGCGGCCATCCAGAAGGATTGGCCCGTCTTTCCTAGCTCTTACGTGATCCAAGAACCAAAGCCAGAACACCTCCAGCGACAAGAACTACACCGACCGCGGGGGGTAGTTTCTCCCTACTTTCAGTCTGGACGCCGATTTTGGTATCTCCGATTTTTAGGTCATGGCTCTCCCGGTGAGGAAGTGGCACGACGAAAGCCAGTAGTCCAAGCACCAGCAACAATACGCCGATAACTGAAATCCCCTTCATCGGAAGCTCCTCTCTAGAAAGCGAAGACCTCTCAAGGGATCGGATTGCGTCCTTGAATCACGCGAATCAGCACAACCACAATCGCTACCAGCAAAAGAATGTGAATGTACCCGCCCAAAGTGTACGAGCTCACTATTCCCAGCAGCCATAGCACCAGAAGAATCACAAAAATCGTCCAGAGCATATCGAACTCCTCGTAATAGGTTCTCGCCAGGCCCACTTTCTTTCTTGCAAAAGCGGCGAGGATTCTAGCATATGCCGTATCGCCGACAGATTTTACCTTCGCTGGATTCACTTCTGCCTTTGTTTGTATCCCATCGAACAGAATTTGTGAGACATCTCCGAAGCTCCGTAACGTCATCTGAGACGTCGCGTCAACGCTATTCCACAAAGGAAGGTCTAGATGGCTAACGAAAAGAATCCGGGTCAGACGTCGGATGAGCAAAAGCAGCAGTCAAACCAGAAACAAAACAATCCATTGCAGTGAACAGGAGAAGCATGGAGACGAGCAGCAACGCCGAACTCCAGGGCAAGAACACCAAAGCGGTCAGTCAGATCAGCGTCGCGCTCCGGGAGTTGAAGAAGACGATACCCAGGAGAAAGAGCGGAAGAGGGCCTAGCGTCTGACCAAAATATCGGGAGGGCAGTGTATCGCCCTTCCAGTTTTTTAATTCTCTCAACATCACGCGGGCTTCCTAAGTCGGCAAAAAAAGGTTGGACTGTTTGCCACCGAACATTCATGCAGCCACTCCGAGTTGTACCGTGTTCCATGTATGGACGCCAGACCGACGCTCGGAACTATCATGATGCTCGGGTTTCCCCGTCTTGGAGAGTTGCCATGACTACGACAATCAGCCCCACCGTGAACGAGGGCCTGAAATGAGCATCGCTCGAATGCCAGATTCGGTTCCACAACAAAGCGCGGCTCACCACTCGCATGTGGTTCAGTTCTACAGCGACGACAGCTTCCTCTTAGAGGAATTGAGACACGTCATCGGTACGGCCCTCACGGGCGGCAGCTCCGCGGTTATTCTGGCAACCAGGAGTCACAATTACAGCCTGACCGACAGGTTGAAGCGTGACGGGCTCGACCTGACCAAGATTGCCACAGAAGGTAGATATCAGGCTTTGGACGCGACCGAGGTTTTGTCACAGTTTATGGTGGACGGTCGTCCAGATCCTGCACGCTTTGCCGAGATTATCGGAGGCGTGATTGCGCGAGCAGCGGCCGCATCCCACGATGAAAACCGCCGGGTGGTGGCTTTCGGAGAAATGGTGGCGCTGCTGTGGGCGGAAGGACGAGCCGAAGCTGCTATAGAACTCGAAAAGCTCTGGAATGACCTGGCCAAGTCGTACTTGTTCTCCCTTCGGTGCGCGTACCCAATGCAGGGATTTTGTCGGGAGGAGCACGCCGAATCGCTGCTGAGAATTTGTGCGGAACATTCTGGTGTGGTTCCTGATGAAGGTTATACCGAGCTCACTTCCGAAGATGAGCGCCTTCGGAATGTTGTTCGTTTGCAACAACGGGCACAGACTCTTCAGTCGGAGATCGATTGGCGTCACCGCGAGGAACGATTCCGACTGTTCGTAGAAGGCGTACAGGACTATGCGATCTTTATGTTGGACCTCGAAGGCCACGTCAGCACCTGGAATACTGGGGCTCGACGAATCAAGGGATACCTGGCGTCAGAGATTGTTGGGAGACACTTTTCGTGTTTTTACCCTGAAGAAGATGTCCGGGACGGCAAGCCCCAGAGGTTGCTGAGGCTTGCCGCCAAGGATGGCCACGCTGAAGATGAAGGGTGGCGAGTTCGCAAGGATGGTTCCAGGTTTTGGGCGAGTGTCACAGTTAGCGCAATTCACGATGAGGCGGGTAACCTGATCGGCTTCGGAAAAGTCACCCGTGATCTCACGGAACGCAAGCGTGCAGAAACCGCTCTGCGGCGAAGTGAAGCACGATTTCGTTTGCTGACCGAGGCTGTTCAGGACTACGCGATCTTTATGTTGGATCCCGAAGGGCACGTCAGCACCTGGAATACTGGTGCCGAACGACTCAAGGGTTACAAGGCATCGGAAATTATTGGCCGGCACTTTTCGTGTTTTTACTGCCAGGACGACCTTCGGGCCAGCAAGCCTCGCCGCGAACTCGAAATTGCGGAAAAAGAAGGGCGATTCGAGGAAGAAGGCTGGCGCCTGCGCCGCGACGGATCGAAATTCTGGGCCAGTGTAACCATCACTGCGCTTCGAGATGATACTGGCAGGCTCGTTGGCTTCGGGAAAGTGACGCGGGACGTTACAGAGAGAATGAAAGCGGAAAAATCGCTAAGAGCGCTCTCCCTGCATCTGCTGAAGACTCAGGATGAAGAACGAAGGCGCATCGGCAGAGATCTTCATGACAGTCTGGGCCAATATGTAGCAGCGATGAAGATGAGCTTGGATACCCTGGCATCCAGCTTGGAACCAGGGGAAAGTGAAACCAGCCAAAGGCTTGCCCAATGTGTTCATCTGGCCGAGGAATGTGTTAAAGAAGTTCGTACCATATCTCATCTGCTCTATCCTCCGATGCTGGAAGAGCTGGGATTGAAGTCCGCGATATCCTGGTACCTCGATGGTTTCACGAAGCGTAGTGGCATCCAGGCAAGTTTCGACATCTCACCCGATTTTGGACGTTTGTCGCCCGATCTTGAACTGGCTTTGTTTCGCGTGCTTCAGGAGAGCTTAGCCAATGTGCACCGCCATTCGGGCAGCCCGACTGCTCATGTTCAATTGTCGATCCAGCGGGGAATGGCGGTTCTCGAAATCAGCGACCAGGGAAAAGGAATTCCCTCGGCAATCCTGGAAGAATCAGGTGAAGACTGGTTGGGAGCTATCGGAGTGGGGCTCCGCGGCATGAAAGAGCGGATGCGACAACTGGGAGGCTCTCTCGAGATATCATCCGGCAGGGGTGGAACCAGAGTAACGGCGGCGATCCCACCCGGCTAAAAAGGCGTCCAGAAGGCTTTTCCTCGAATTGAGCGGGGAAAAGTCTCGACCAGAGTCGCTGCAGTTCCCGCATTCCAGAGATGAGTTCACCCTAACTGAGACTTGCGACAATCAAACTATGCTTAGGATCTTTGTCGTGGACGGGAATGATCTCGTCCGGGGTTGTGTTGACCACGAGTTTTTGAATAGCAAAAGCTAATCCCATACAAAACCAAAACACAACCATCGCCTCGGCGTCCCCAAAGTTGTACTGGACCATTGCAATAAGCAAGAACGCGACTAGGCCGCCCAAAACCCCGGAGGTGACTCCCTCGGCAAACCAGTTTGCGTTCCGGAGCCTGGCCAGGAGTTGAAGCAGGAAAACCAGGTAGGCACCCATTAGCCACACCCAAATGACCAGGGTAGGCAGTCCACATTCCACCGCGAGTTGGATCGGAGTGGAGTGAAAATGACTCTTGAGATCGAAACGGTGATACGCCTCAAGGTCCCATCGGCGCCAATCCCCGGCAACGCTGTCAAGGCCGACGCCGAAGAGCGGATGCGCACGAATGAGCTTAAGGCTGTCTTTCCACATCAGCAGCCGATATTCGGTACCGGGGTCGCTGGGGTCGAATAATGTCAATGCCCTCTGCTTCCCCACCCAGTGCATGCCAAGCGCAGCAACCAAGGTAAACCCCAGCATTATCAATACGGCGTTCTTGCGGCCTGTACGCAAGAGTGCGATCAGCAGAGCCCCCACCAAGAGGCTTAGTAGGGAAATTCGCGTGAGGGTGAGAGCCACAGCCTCGGTGATAGCGAGAAACGCAAAGCCCATGAACATCCGAAATCGAGCGCTGCTCCTGCCGGCAGCGAGACACAACCCCCAGCAGAGCAAGCCCGTCAACACCAGAACCTCTGAATAAGGAAAATAGTGCTTCAGAAAACCTTCCGCACGAAGGGGGTGGGCCACAACCAGGCTTGCCCCTGGTTGTCGCAGCGCCTTCGCCAGAACCTTGTCCTGACCAACTGAGATGGTCAGGTGCTTTGAGGGGGATCCACGGCTTATGAGAAGCTGCAACCCGCCGTCTGACGGCAGTTGATCCAACATGTCGAGCAGTTGTTGTGGGGTACGTATTGGCTTCCCGTTCACCCGTTGAATAATGTCATCCTTCTGCAGGCCAAGTTGTGCCAGCGACGCAGATACAGTTCCGTCCTCGATCGGCTTAACGCCTATTCCGAACGTATACTGCCACTCCGTGTAGATGACGCTAATCAGGCACGCTCCGAGCAGCAAACCAACCAGGATCTTCAGCTGCCGCAAACTGAAGGTGGCTTGAGCCATAAGAACAGCAAGCATCAGGAGCGTCACTGTGCGCATCCGACCCCAACTTAGCAAAGGCTCGCTCGAAAGCGCTGTGGAAATGCCAGAGAATAACAGGAACAGCAAAAGCGGACGCACTAAGGGCTGCGCAAGAACCTTGAATTTGCGAGTGCAGATCAGAATCAGCCAAAATACTGTGGCTGCCCGGAAGGCGTTGACCGCGCCTTTAGTGGACAGAGGCGCGCACAGAGCAAGTCCCGCCAGCGAGACAAAAAGGGCGCCTTCGATCCAGCCAGCCCAATCCGAGAACACGATTACTTTCGTCTTCTGCCCGCAGCCCACTTGCAAGGAGGTGGCATCGCTCCTTAGCATCATTTGACTATACGCGCCCTTTCCCTAACGGTGTAGGCTGCAGCGCTTTGCTCATGCTGCTGCAATCTTATATGCGAAGCATCCGCGCTTGGAGTATGCTAAACCTTCAAAATTCATGCAGGCTTAGAAATGTTTGCTCGTCGTGCGCGGCTGATTGCATCTAGCTTTGTAGTTAACGACCTGATTGCCACTGCTGTGGCTTTCCTGCTCGCCTATGGAATCCGGGTATGGGCAGGGAGCAAGGGGTGGCTGCACAACTCCGCAATCTATTCCTTCAACACTTATCTGCCGGTTTTGTTGGCCGCGCTGCCGGTGTTTCCATTTTGGGGATACGCTTTAGGAGCTTACCAGCAGGTTGAACTTCGACGTCCGCGCGACATAGCCAGCGATGTCGTCAAGATAAGCCTGTTTGGAGTCCTGTCGCTGTTTGCGGGCCTGTTCCTGCTGCAAGGCCAATACGTCAGCCGAAGTTTTCTATTGGCTTTTTCGGTTCTGGAGTTCTTGGTTCTTGCCACCAGTCGCTGGCTGCTGCTGGTTGGCGGAACCTGGTTCAGAGCGAGGCCCGAATACCATCGCCACTTTGTGATTGTAGGAACGACGGCCGGAGCCATCAAGTTGGCCTCTCTCTTGGAAGAGGGAGAAAGTTTCGGACTGCGCCTGGTCGCGTTCGTTCATCCCGGAGATGAGAGGCCGACTCCGCCGCTGGGTTTGCGGCGAGACTATGCGACCCTCCCGGTGGAACAAGTTTCCGAGTTGCTGCACAACCATGTGGTTGACGAGGTTCTGTTTGCGGTGGGGATGGACGATCTCATTAAGCTTGAACCTCTAATGCAGCAGTGCGAGCAGGAGGGTGTGCACATGCGGGTTCAGCTCGACTTCCTGCCCAAAGGTTTCTCGCACGTTTTCGTCGAACATTTGGCTCAGATTCCGCTGCTCACTTTCGCCAGCACTCCGCAAAATGATTTCGCGCTGTTGTTCAAAAGAGCGCTGGACGTAACTCTCTCGGCTTTAGCTCTCGTCGTACTGTCTCCCGTGTTTCTCGTTCTTGCACTCTTGATAAAACTCACCTCAAAAGGTCCGGTCTTTTATCGCCAGACCCGCTGCGGCTTGGGAGGACGTCGATTTACGCTGCTGAAGTTTCGTTCCATGGTTGCAAACGCAGACCAGCTTCTCCTTCATCTGGAGGAGCTGAACGAGGTCGATGGTCCAGTCTTCAAAATGCGCAATGACCCGCGGTGCACGATTGTAGGACGATGGATGCGAATGTTGAGCCTGGATGAGCTCCCGCAGCTCTGGAATGTTTTGCGCGGAGACATGTCCTTGGTGGGACCGCGCCCGCCTCTGCCTGCGGAAGTGGAACACTACGAGCCGTGGCAGCGTCGCCGTCTGCGGATGAGACCGGGGTTGACCTGCCTCTGGGCCCTCGAGGGACGCAGTCGCTTGCAGTTCGATCGCTGGGTGAAACTCGACCTCCTTTATATCGACAACTGGTCGGTGTGGTTGGATTTCAAGATTCTGCTAAAGACAATTCCTACTGTGCTTTCCAGCCGAGGAGCGCATTGAGGCAATAGCGCTCGGCGTATTGCTGGCTTCGTTCCCGCTGCCGACAAGCGCGCCGGGTCCTCATCTAGCATCCGCAAAGAGCGCGCTTGTAAATTTAGAACGGCAAGAATTATGGGGTGGGCCAAATTGATCGCGTGTTACGCGCTGTCATGCTGCGCGAGACTATGCATACCTGCACTAACAATTGGTTTCCGGGAATAGGGATTCCTCGCTCTGCGCGGAATGACAACGGGATTCACCGCGTTCCGTTAGGATAAACCAGAATCTTGCTGGCCTCGCCGGTCTTCAAGCGTTCCATGCCCTTGGAGAAATCCTTCATCGCGATGCGATCAGTGATCACCGGATGCAGATCGAGTTTGCCGGTTTTCAGAAGCGCGGTCATCTGATACCAGGTCTGGTACATGCGGCGGCCGCTGATGCCCTGGATGGTGATGCCCTTGAAAATGATATCCTCGGAAAAGTTCAGCGAGATGGGTTTGGACGTCAGACCGAGAAGAGAAATCCGGCCGCCGCGGCGTACGATGTCGAAGGCGGTTCGGATGGCTGTGGGGTGGCCTGCCATTTCGAGCACGACGTCGACACCTAGTCCGTCGGTGCGCTCCATCACCGCCGCTCGCGCATCTTCTTTCGAGGGGTCGAGGACGACATCTGCTTTCATTTCCTGAGCGAGCCTGCGACGATGCTGATTCACCTCGATAGCAAAGATCGTGGTCGCCCCCACCGCCCGCGCCACCGCAATGGAGAAAAGTCCGATCGGCCCACAGCCTGTAATCGCCACCGTCTTGGCTGCAATCTCTCCAGCCAACACCGTGTGAACCGCATTTCCCAGCGGATCGAGAATCGAGGCATATTCTTGCGGAATGGCCGGATCGAGTTTCCAGATATTGGATTCGGGGATGACGACGTATTCGGCGAAGGCCCCATCGGAATCCACGCCAATAATCTTCACGTTCTGGCAGATGTGCGCTTCGCCCGTGCGGCACAGTAGGCACTTGCCGCAAGCCACGTGCATCTCAGCAGAAACGAAGTCGCCTTCCTTCACGCTGGTGACTTCATCGCCAAAGGCCACCACTTCGCCGCAGAATTCGTGCCCAGGTATGAGCGGGGGATGAATGCGATGCTGCGCCCAGCGGTCCCATTCGTAGATGTGCAGGTCGGTACCGCAAACGGACGCGACCTTAACCTTGACCAGGACGTCGTTCCGGCCAAATCCCGGTACTTTGACTTCGCGAATTTCTGCTCCCGGTGCGGCTTCAGGCTTTACGACCGCGAGCATGGTTTGAGGCATGACTGCTACCTAGTGACTTTCAAAATCACCAGCCAAACTTTTGATTTTAGCACCGGACACGGTCAGCCTACACGGGTCCCACCGGAGCTCCGAGCTGAGTAGGGCCCTGTAACTCAACGTCGATTCCACCTGTCCACCGTGCGATTAGGTTGTACAACCAAGCCGTCAAGGCGCCGACTACAAACCCCATGCAGCCGTAGATGAGAGGTGCAAGAACAGCCAACGCAAGCAGAGCGGCACCCCCTATCGCGCCATTAGGGTGTGGCCAAAACATGCTGAAGATCCCTCCAATTAGGGCAAAGGGTAGGAAGAGCAAGCCCATGCAGCCGTAAAGCGCGCCGAATATCTTGGCGCATGAAAGAATTCCCACCGATTTAATGCGGTGCATCACGTCCCCCTCTTCTTTATATTGGAGTTCGAGTTTCCCCACCCGCCCCCACCCGGCGTCTCAATTCTTATTCGTTCTCCCTTGCGCAGCCGGCGATTGAATTTGCCCGGCAGCTTCTCGACCGAATCGTCCAGCCGGATAATCTCTGCCGTCCCTGGCGCGCCGTCTCGTCCTCCGCTTAATCCGTAGGGACCGCGCGTGCGCCGGTCCGCAAGCAGCGTGACCTCGGCGTCGGTCAACACCTCGATTTCTCGTACGATGCCGTCGCCGCCGGGATACTTGCCGGCGCCGCCACTTCCTGCTCGCAATGAGTACTGGTGCACGCGCAGCGGATACGCATACTCCAAGGCCTCCGCTGGAGTGTTCAGGGAATTTGTCATGTGGGTATGGACGCCGGAAATACCCGGCTTCGTGGGACGTGCTCCCATGCCGCCTGCGATGGTTTCGTAGTAAGCGAACGGTTCGCCACTCCGCGGATCGATGCCGCCGATGGTCAGATTGTTCATTGTTCCCGCCGCCGCAGCGGGAATCTGATCCGGGATAGCTTGGGCGAGGGCTCGCAAGAGCACATCCACAATGCGCTGCGATGTTTCTACGTTCCCACCCGCCACGGCCGCCGGGGGACGCGCATTGACGATTGTTCCCTCCGGCGCAATCACTCGAATCGGGCGCATGAGTCCTGCGGTCGCCGGCACATCTTCCGTGAGCAGACACCGGAACACATAGAAGCAGGCTGAGTACGTGATCGCCTCAACCGCATTGATGCTGCCCTCCACCTGCGGATCGCTGCCGCTAAAATCCACTGTCGCGATTGGTTGTGTGGGGATGGATCCTCGACCCGTCTTGGGCTTTCCCGCAAACCTGACCGTCGCCGCAATCTTTATCGGCTTTTGGTCAATTCCGTCGCTGTCCAGAAAGTCTTCGGCTTGGTAGGTCCCTTGCGGTACCTGTTGCAAGAACGCTCCCATCAACTCTTCGGAATACTGCAGCAAATCAACGGCGGCGCCTTTGACTCGGTCCAGTCCATAGCGCTGGCAAATTTCCCGCAGCCGTTCTGCCCCGGTGTGGCAAGCCGCGATCTGTGCTCCGAGATCGCCCTCCCGTTCATCGGGGGTGCGTACGTTATTCAGCAGCAGGGCAAGAAGGTCGCGTTGCATTTTCCCCGCACGCACGATTCTTACGGGCGGAATACGAATTCCTTCCTGATAGATCTCACGGCATAAACCCATCGAGCCGGGATAGGCTCCTCCCACATCAGCGTGATGCGCGCGAGAACCTACGTAGAAATCGGGTTTTGTGCGGTTGTGCGCACTCGAACTCTTATGGGTACGGTCGGTTCGACTGCGTATCCGAACATAAACTGGTGCTACCAAGGTGATGTCGGGCAGATGGGTTCCGCCACGGAATGGGTCGTTGAGCATGACCACGTCACCCGGCAGGAGTTCGCAACCGTCCTCCTTGCAATGGTTAATGGCGGCAAGCACCGACCTAGGCATGGATCCCAGATGCACCGGCATATGGTCGCCCATCGCGATGACTTCCCCATCGGAATCAAAGACCGCGCACGAATAGTCGCGCCGCTCTTTGATGTTCGGCGAAAACGCGGTGCGGCGCAGGGCCGCGCCCATCTCTTCCGCAATCGAGTAGTAGATGTTCTTGAAAATCTCCAGCTCGATAGGATCGCGTGACATGAGGATAGGTGGAAGACTTCGGACTGGTTGAAGTGTACGACACCACTTCGGTTCACGGTTGCCACAAAGCCAACCTGTCCGCTCAGAATTTGATTGACAACCCAAGTAATACTCCGCAATATCTGGTATTAGAAGTCAGGCCCATGCTACGACTTGGGCAGCAACACTTTGAAACTGGGCCCTAAGTTAGACCTTGCAAGGGAAAATCGTTCACGGAGGAAACTTCATGCCAGCAAAGAAAAAGGCAAAGAAGAAAAAGAAACACTAACCGTCAGCGAGACGTTACCTCGCATCGGCCAGAAAGTTCCTACCGGCCTCTCGAGAGAAGCACCTCTTGAGGGGCTTTTTCGTTGGCGTCGCGACCGGGCAGATACAACGCTTGTTCTGGAGGCCGAGTCGTGCTAGAAACGCCGGAGGAGAGTAAAATCTCCAGTGCCGGATTATCTCTGGAAAGCTTTGACACTGGAAACCTTGATGAGCGCGCGCAATCGAGCCCCAGCCAAGTCTGATAAGGCCGCTGACGTATTGATCCCGGAAAAACTTTATTTCCGCATCGGGGAAGTGGCGGGTCTCTGTCGCCTGCCCGCGTATGTTCTGCGATTTTGGGAAACCGAATTTCCCCAGCTCAAGCCGGTGAAGAGCAGCACCGGCCAGCGCATGTATCGCCGCAAGGACGTCGAAAGCATTCTTCGCATCAAGCAGCTTCTTTACGAGGAAGGATTTACCATCCCTGGTGCGCGCCAGCACCTCCGGGCCGACGGCAAGAACGACAAGAAGCAGCCACCCCTGCCTTTCCCGGCGCGATCAGCCGCTGACTTGAGGCACGTCCGCCAGGGCTTGCGCGAGATTCTGACCATGCTTTCCCCTCGACGTTGAGGTCGAGGTTGTTTCTGTCCTCCCTGCGTCGATCCCTTTTGTGATAAGTGGCGGTTGAGTTGACAACTCTGCCCCTGGAGCTTAATTTGCTTGGGATTAGGCGAAGGAGGAATCCGTGAGAATGGTCGCGCTCGCCCTGATTTTGGTACTCGCGCCCGCTACCTGGCAAATGGCGGCTGCGCAGAATTCAGCTGCGAAAACAGCAGCCCCCACCCAATTAAGCGACAAAGCAATCCAGCGAATCATAAAAGAAGTGCATCACGAATTGGTTTTGCTCCCCTTTTATGGTGTTTTCGACAACCTTGCATATAAGGTCGATGGTGACGGTACAGTGACCCTTCTCGGTCAGACAGTTAGGCCGACCTTGAAGTCCGACGCCGAGAACGTGGTAAAGCGAATTGAAGGGGTGGAACGGGTGGTAAATCAGATCGAGGTATTGCCTTTATCGCCCAACGATGACCGCATCCGGCGCGCCGTGTTCCGGGCGATCTATGGAAATGATGTACTCAGTCAATATGAATTGCGGGCCGTTCCCCCAATACACATTATTGTGAAAAACGGCAATGTCACTCTGGAAGGCGCAGTCGCGAGGCAGATGGACAAACAGATCGCGGAAATGCAGACCAAGAGTGTCTCGGGCGTCTTCTCTGTAACCAACAACCTGCAGGTGGATGAGGGCAAGTGACGATGTCAGTCGTGGAATGAATCGAAGGCGTTAAGCCTTTCATACATTTCGTTTGCGATTGTCCTACATGCACATGAGTTGTCGATGTGCCTGCCGACGATAGTGTTCGAAGGTAACCCGCAGCCTGATTACTCGCGGTTACTGACGTGCGAGAATTCCCACTTCGATTCGCTTTCCCATACGCAAGACTTTTCACTTTCCAGCCAGATAGATCAAAGACTTTGAACTGTTGCAGCGGTTTAGATTGGCGTTGAGACTGCATCACCGCAAATGAGCGCCTCACTCATGAAAAACCAAACTTTCCGTGTTGCATTCTGCTGCTTAATTCTGGTCGCAGTGTCTGTTGCGCAGAACTCTACCGAAGGCTCAACCAGGGTCGTGGACAAAAAGTTCCTGCTGTTAACCGCGCTATCTGCAGGCGGCACATTCGCCGATTCCTACACTACGACGTGGGCGATTCAGAATTGGAAGAACACTCCGCCCGGGCAATCTCGAGCCTGCAATGTCGAGTCCGAGTCTCCCTGGTTATATGGAACGCATCCCACAGTTGGACGCGCGTACGCGGTGGCGGCCAGCAAAAGTATTGGCGCCACAGTCGCTGCCTATTACCTGAAGAAACATCATTCTCGATTGTGGAGTCTTCCTATGGCCATCAACGCAGGCTTGAGTATCCAGGGAATGAGTCACAATCTGGCCACTTGCAATTGAGCTGCTGAAGGAGTCGTGAGCGAAGCGGAAGCCCGCTGACGAAATCCTGAGCGAAGCGAAGAATCTCTGTCCGAGCCTAGATCTCTTCAAAATTGGTCGGGACGGGCAGATTTGAACTGCCGACCCCTCGCACCCCAAGCGAGTGCTCTACCAGGCTGAGCCACGTCCCGACGGCAGGAATCCGCTGCGTCCAAGTTGCAGGCCAGCGGAGGGGTTGACACAAAGAATTTTACACCAGCCTGGGATTTCGTGCGGACTCTAGATCGCCGCAAAATCGATCTGCATTCTATCTGTGCCGGCGCGCTGATCGTCGGGTTAGCTGGGGCTCGTTGTAAACAGCAAACTGAAGTTTCTTTTCCACCGGGTCGATGCGATCCAGGAGCACTCGGATCTTCTGTCCCAATGCGTAGATCTTGCGACTGCGTTGGCCGATAATCTCGCGGGTGTTTTCGTGGTAGGTGTAGCGATCGTCGGTGAGTGAGTCGAGTGGAACCAGACCCTCAACGAAAAGATCGGTCAGCTCGACGAAGAATCCAAACTTGGTCACGCTGATGATCAAGCCGTCGAAGTCCTCGCCGACGCGATCCTGCATGAACTTCACTTTCTTCCATTCCATCAACTCGCGCTCGGCTTCATCGGCGCGGCGCTCGGCGCGGCTGGACTCGTCGGCGATGTCATGAAGTTCTTCGAGCGAGATGGGCCCGCCCATCGGCGCGATAAGTGCAGGTTCACGACGCTTTGACCAAGGCGTCGCGCCCACATTAGTCCTTGATGGCGAAACGCCAACCGGAACGGTTCCTTCCCAGCGTTCGGCGGACTCGCGCAGCACGTCTTTCAGGATTCGGTGCACAATTAGATCGGGATATCGGCGGATCGGTGAGGTGAAATGCGTGTACGTCGTTGCTGCCAATGCAAAGTGACCCAGGTTCTCTTCCGAGTACCGCGCTTGTTTGAGTGAGCGCAGCATCAGGAACGAAAGAATTCGCTCTTCCGGTTTGCCCGCAATCTTTTCTGTGAGCTTCTGATACATGCGCGGCGTGATATGCACTTCTTTGGGAACCTCAATTTCCCTCGTCCGCTTGCCAGTCCCGTAATTGGCGCGGCGATCGGTCTTGGGTTGGACGCGATGAATGGGAAGGGCGCCGACGCCCAGGGAGTAACCGAAAGTTGCGGCGATGATTTCGAAGTCGTATACCCGCTTGGCGTCGGGTTTCTCGTGTATGCGATAGAGCGACGCGACACGCTTGTTTTCCAGGTATTGTGCGACGCTCTCATTGGCCGAAAGCATGAATTCCTCAATTAGGCGGTTAGCGATTTTGCGCTCGGAGCGGGTGATGCTCTTCATCAATCCAAATTCGTCGAACTCAATCACCGGCTCAGGCAGATCGAAGTCGATGGAACCGCGACGCTCGCGTTTGCGATTCAGAATGAGGGCGAGATCACGCATTAGTTCAAATACTGGGACCAGTTCGGCATAGCGCTTTCGCGCGCCGGCGTCTCCCTCGAGCACAGCGGTGACGTCGGTGTAAGTCATGCGCTCGCTGGACCGGATAATACCTTCGCATAACTCATAACCGGCAATCTCCCCGCGATGATCAATTTCCATCACGCAGGACAACACCAGGCGGTCTACCTGTGGACGAAGGCTGCAGATGTCCGTTGATAGTTCGAGGGGCAGCATGGGCACGGCGCGGTCTGGAAAGTAGACGCTCGTGCCGCGCAGGCGCGCTTCGTGATCGAGCGCAGAATCGGGGCTGACGTAGTTGGCCACGTCCGCGATGTGCACTTGCAGCTCAAAGTTGCCGTTATCCAGGCGGCGGACTGTCACTGCATCATCGAAGTCACGCGCTGTCTCACCGTCAATTGTGACGATAGGAAAAGCGCGAAAGTCGCGGCGTTTGTGCAGCTCTGCAGCAGGAATGATCGGTTCCGCGTGTTGGGCTTCATCGAGTACGTCAGGCGGAAACTGATGCGGCAGGTGGAACTTGCGGATCATGATTTCGACGTCGACGCCGAAGTCATCCTGATAGCCCAGTATCTCGACCACTCGGCCACGCGGATTCTGAGTAGCAGTGGGCCAGTCAGTGATCTCGACGTCAACCACGACATTTTCCAGATCGTCCCAGTTGGTGCGCCCTGCAGCTTCTTTGCCGAGAACGCGATGAACGGATTTCTTACGTTTGCCCGCGGTCTCTCTGGTTTCGTAATTCGCAGTTTTTCTCAGATCTTCCGGGAATTCCGTTCCCGGGGGGATGATGATTTCCTGAGAGATTTTCTGATCGATCGGGGTGACATAGTTGCGGCGCTGACCATAGTGAAAAATTCCAACCACGGTGGCATGAGCTCGGTCGAGGGAGCGAATGATGCGCCCTTCGGCCCGGCCATCCGGACGGATGTTACCCACGTCGACCAGCACGCGGTCGCCATGCATCGCTGATCCGACCGCGGGCGGGGGAATGAAAATGTCTCCGGCGACGCGAGCCTTCATGCGCTCATCCAGAGATGTGGGATCGGGAATGACAAAACCGAAACCGTCGCGATGCATGCTTAGCCTTCCGACCACCATGTTTTTGCCCGAAGGTGCCTGTGGAATGGCGTAACGGTCAGAATCAATCCGTTGAAGCTGACCACCTCCCACCAGACGCTCGAGCCGGTCGGTGAGTTCGGCCCGAGCGTCGCCCCCGTGCAGTCCCAGTTCCCGTACCAGTTGCTTGAAACCAGCAGTGCGCTTGGGTTGCTGCTCGATCTTCTTCAGAATAGAGGAATCGGAAAGCATTAGAACTCAGGCTCGAGGCCCCGGCTGTGGGCTGTCAGCGGCTATTGCCGAAATACTTGTTCCGCAGAATGGTGCGATGATGCAGTTCATGCCCCGCGATTATGTAAGCCAGAGCCCTCACGCTGACTTCGCTCTCGTTGGCCACGCCGCGGCGCGTCCATGCAGGTTCGTCCAGGTTGTGGAACAGCGTCAAAGTTGCCCGGCGGACACTGGCAAATTCCTCGACGACGTCCGAGAGACGACAGTGCTCGAACGGGCTGTAGCGAATATAGTCATCCTGCTCAAAGCCCTCGATCGGGGTTTTGTCATTGCGGGAGATGCGGAGGGCCCGATACGTAAAGATTCGCTCCGTGTCGGCAACGTGCCCGAGAACTTCTTTCACGTTCCACTTGCCCGGCGAGTAACGGAAGTCTCCATCTGCTTCGCTGCGAGAAGAGAGGAGCGCGATGGTCTCCGGAAGCTGTTTTTCTAGCGCGACCAAAATGTCGTCATGCACTACCAACGAGACGTAACGCTCATAGTAGGGCGCATATTCACGAGGCTCGGGCCGCATGCTGACTGCTATGGTTGATTTCATGGTTATCAGAATACCTGAGTTGACCGACCACGGCGAAGACGATTCTGGAAGCGCGGGAAAGCCAGGGGAACGTGTTAGGTACCGTGCGGCTTATGTTTCTAATTCAGTCCCAGCTGGGTCAGCTTCACGGCGCAGTGGATATTTCCGTTGCAACCGCCAACATTCACGTTGGTTTGCAGAGTGCTGAAATACACGCTGGACGCTTGACCACTAGCGCTGACGTCGTCGAAGATGATGGCACTAACCCCACCCGAATAGTTGACCCCGCTAAGGCTTCCGGTAATCGTAATATTACTGATGTCATCGGTGCGAATTACTCCATTCGGGGCCGCACCAACAACGCCGCTAATTATTATGTCGTGATCTCCGCCACCAAAGTTCACACTCGGATTGAAGATTTCGGTAATCGGAGTACAAGGGTTTCCCGCCGCTGTGCCGCGAGGGATCGTACCTGTGGTAGCGGAGTTCATAGTTGGGTACGCAGTAAACCCAATCCAATAGAAAGCAGCGGCGGTGCTGCCCGCCACTGTGCCACAGACGTAGAGGTGGCCGTTGGCGGGGGTCGCACCGAAATAGTTGTTGTCAAAGTCGCCGGAGTGAATGTCCACGTCGGTGGTGATATTACCCACGCTGCCCCGGCCCACGTGGACGCGCACCAGCCCCGTGAGGTCTGACTCTAGCTGGGCGACTACTGCACTAGCACCCGCGGTCCCGTCGTTGCCTGAGAAAGCGTATACCCTCCCGCTGATGCTGTTGCTGTCGAAAAGGATGGAATCGGGAATCCCATAGGATCCTCCGCTCGCGTTGCAATTAGCGCCCGTACCCGTGCGGCCGGGCGGATGGGCGACCGTGCAACCTCCACCACCGATCATCACTGGTCCCGCGGCCAGAGTCGGTGTTGTATTTGATCTGGCGTTGATAACCCAAAGTTCGCCGAGCTGATCACCCACGAAAAGGTGGCCACTGGGAAAGTCGTAGACTGGGCCGTTGGGCGTGGCCGCTGCGCCGCCGGTGCCGGCGACGGGCAGGGCAAAGCTCCACAACACAGCAGGCTGATTGTTCAACGCGCATCTAAAGACACAACTAATCTTGTAAATGTTACCGTCGTCGGTGCCCACAAAAGCTTTGTCTGTCTCATAGTCGACCCAAGGCGAAGCCAGTGTGGCCGTGGCCGTAGACGAGAGGGTAACGGACTTCAGGCATGAGCTGGTGTTCAAGCAACCACCGCTAGCGATTGGTGCCGCCGCTTTGGTGACCGTCCCCGCCGAAGGTCCCAAAGTCAGAATATGGAAAATCGCGGATGCGGCCGCACTTTCGACGTAAGCGACTTTCGTGCCGTCCAGGGAAATGACGGGGGAAGTCAAGACCGAGCCTCCGCTCGTGCTTCCGTTGTACGCCCAGTTGACGTTGGGGTTGGCACCACAGATTCCGCCTGCGCCGCTGTAAAGCTGATTTATCCCGACTATATTGGCTTGCCCGTTAGTCACGCCCGCAACGTTTAATGCGAACAGCGCATAGTCGTTGAGGCAGTCGGGGTTGGCATTAATGTCGAAACTGTACTTTGCGGGAAAATTGTTGGCAGCGACACTGCCTGCTCCCAGGGAAACGCTCCAATCTCTTTTCAGCGGTGGCTTTCTGCGCAGTGCCCAAGGCGTGTCCCCGAGACCGGCGGCGAGATCGTTCTCTGGACCGTAGCCGGCTTGACCTGACGACGAAGCCTCCCGATGAAAGTTACGCGCTGCCAAGTGAAACAGAATGCGAGGCTCTGTCTTCGCCGCTTCGAGGTTGGCGGGACTTAATCCGCCGCTGACTACCAAATGGCGGTAGCTCCAATCGAGCACGCGGCCGACATGTTGATGATTGGGTCCCTCCTGGACGGCAAGGCACAGAAGCGGCACAAAGAGAAGGAGGCAAAAATTGCGACGAAAGAGGTTCATACTTCGCCCCGGAAAGGAGTGCGCTTTCCTCGAAACCTCCCTTTCTTGGACGCATTACAAGATTCAAGATTAAGGAAGGCTAGTCGAATATCCGGCGCCGGAAAAGCAGAGTGTATCACGTGAGTAAATCGGGTTCTGACAGCTCGATCCGTAGCCAGCCGATCGAATACCAGAAACCGTCGGAACGAATTTTACATCGTGTGGATTACTTCTGGCTTCGGAGTGAAATGGGGACCGCCATGACGCGATCCCCGAACGTTCTGCATCTTTCGTAACCTCAATGAAAATGCTGATTTCCACAGCTTGAATTCAAGTTCACGGAGTACAATACGTTTGGTCAGTGAAATGCGTCCTGGCCCTGAATTCAACCCAAGGAAAGGATTTTTCCGACATGTGGAAGCCCACGAATCAGCCTATGACTCCAAGCCGGCCGAATGAGCCGGAGCGCCCTTCCATGGCTCCGCCTCCGGCGTCTACTATGAGCGAGCCCGCAACGACGCCCCGTCCGGTTACAGCTACTACTAGCACCGCGGACCAGGCAACCATCGGAAAATCGCTGGTAATCAAGGGCGAAGTGACAGGTTCTGAATCGCTCTATATTGACGGACGGGTGGAAGGCTCAATCAACTTGTCCGGCAACCGGGTCACCGTAGGACGAAATGGCGTAGTCTCGGCCAACATCAATGCCAGAGAGATCGTAGTGCTGGGCAAGGTTCGCGGCAACCTGACCGCCAGCGACCGCGTCGATATACGTAGCGACGGATCGCTCACCGGCGACGTCGTGGCGGCGCGCATTTCAATCGAAGATGGCGCGTTCTTTAAGGGCGGTATTGATATTCGTAAAGCCGGCCAAAAACCCAACGGTGAAGAAGTAGTAAAGACGGCCGCATCGGCGGAAGCGGCTGCGGCCAGAGCTTAAGTTTTTCAGAGAAAGATGACGGCGGGCGCACTTAGGTAAGCTAAGCGTGTTCCGTCGTTTTGTCTTGTTGGGTCGATGTTTCCAGCGGCAACTTTGCAAACTCGCAGAGTTGACCGAAGGCTAACAGCATTCTAGGGTTCGATTCCCGCGCTCAACTCTTCTGCCTGTTGCTCTGCCACTCGCGGATAAGCTGTCGGCTTTCGCCGGCGCAGATCGCCGGGCAATCGCGAGCCCATAAGCCACAGTCCCGCCGCGACAGCCCCGGCCCAAGTTATCGTTATCAGGCCCAGGGCTTCGAGATCTGCCAAACGACTATTGTTGATCATCACTGCTCGCGAGACCCGGTAGCTCAGAAAACCCGCCAGCGCAGCGGTAATCGCAGCCTTTGCCAGTTCTCCCCAGGGTAATTCGTAGGTTGGAACCAGTTTGTGCTGGCGCAGCAGGATAACCACGGCCAGAGTATTGGCGAGGATCCCGAAGTCGGAAGCGATCGCCAGTCCGACCGTGGAAAAGGCCCGGTATAACGCGGAGTACATGGGGATCGACGCCACCGTTATTATGCTGCTGGCTGCCATTGGCGTGAGGGTATTGCCGGCGGCATAAAACGCGCGCGAGTACAGACCTTGTGCTGCCCAGAAGGCAAGCGACAGCGAAAAGACGAAAAAGTAGGTCGCGGTTTGTTGACTATCTGAAAAGAGGAAACGCCCACGGCGATAAACCAAGTCAATCAGGGGCAAGGCGGCGGCCATCATGAAACTCGTAGCCAGCAGTGAACTGGCGACGATACGGTAGACGGATCCGTTCACGGTCTCGCCGAACTCGCGCATCCTTTTTTCACCGAAAAGTTTCGCGAAGAATGGCAGGGAAGCCTGACTTGTAGCTTGACCTAGGACGGCGATGGGCACAGCAAACAGCCTCTTCGCATAGTTGAGCCGGGTAATGTCGCCGACACCGCTCGAGGCGAAGTAGCGCAGAATCCAATCGTCGGCGCTGACCAGCGAAACCCCTAGCATCAATGGAATGGAGAGCCGTACCCATTCGCGAAACGCCGGATTACGTACGTCAAACGAAATGCGGTATCCAGTCCCGATGCGCGCTGCTCCGATGGCATTTACGAGGAACGGCCCGAGAAAACTACCCAGAAGCGCTCCGTAAGCCAGCGACGCGATGCCAAGTCGCCGGGACAGCAAGACTCCTCCCAGGATGATGGCAGCGTTGTAGAGCAGTGGACCGAAGGCCGGAAAAAGGAACAAGCGGCGGGAAAGCAGCACCGCCGAAACTACTCCACCGACATAGAAGAAAATCTGCGCGGGAAGAAGGATTCTGGTGAGGTGGACGCACAGTTCGAGTTGGTCTGGGCTAAAACCGCTGAAAAGGTGTCGCGAAATCTGGGGTGTAAACACTTCCGCCAGGAGTACGCCGCCTCCCAGCACGGCCGTCATCACCGTAATGATCACGGAAAAAGTCTTCTGTGCGTCCTGCTCCCTTTTTTCCGCGAGGAAACGAGTATAGATGGAGACGAAGGTGATGGAAGCGGTTCCGCCGGCCACCAGATAATTCAGCCAGTCGGGGATCGTGAACCCAGCGACGTACGCGTCGGTCGCCGGCCCCGCGCCAAAAGCCCAGGCAATGTACGCCTCGCGAACGTAGCCAATGATCCTCGACAGCATCACCGCGGTCATCAGCAGCAGAGTGGCGGAGAAGGCGCTGTGCTGGTGCGACGGGCGGAGGAAGCGCAGCAGTTTGTTCATTTCAGCCGCAGGTTACGCAAATCCACACGGATTCGTCTTCGTTCATCGGCATGAAGCTACACGGCTCCCTGCAAGCCTAACAGAGACTTATGCTGACCAGTACGGCTGACACCGAGTTTGTAACCGGATAAAAATTCAAGTCGGCTGCTTTCCGCAATGAAAATGCGTCTACCATCCGGCGGCCTTAAGGTGAGGCGCGCGCTTTGACACCAACTCTCGGCGAGCCGGATAATCCGAGCTGTGCCTGATTCCGTCGTGGTGCAGAACTCCCTTCGCTCCGCCGTCTTTAGACGGTCTTTCCTCAAGTCTCTCCCTGCTGCCGTTAGTGGGGAAGGAGTTTACGTATGGGACGCCGAAGGCAACCGCTATCTCGATTTTTCGGGATCAGCGGCGGTGAATTTCATCGGACACGGCGTCCATGAGATTACGGCCACCATGACTGAACAAGCTGAACAACTGGAGTTTGTTCACACCAGCCAGTTCACAACTCCCGTGGCGGAACAATATGCGCAGGAGTTGCTGGAGTTTGCCGGGGACAATTTTCGCGGCGGCGCTGTGTATTTCACCTCCGGCGGCTCGGAGTCTGTCGAAACTGCGCTGAAGCTGGCTCGGCAGTATCAGGTGGAGATCGGGGAATCGAAACGTCATCAAATCCTAAGCCGGGTCCAGAGCTATCACGGATCCACTCTGGGGGCGCTCGCGGTTTCAGGCAACAAGCGGCGGCGCAAAATCTATCTGCCGATGGTGCGGGAGTTTACTCACGTCGGAATGCCCTATTGCTATCGCTGCTCCTACGACTGTACGGACGGATGCCGCAACTGTGGGCAAGAATATGCGAACGAGTTAGAGCGTGCGATCAATGCGGTAAACGGCGAGGCGGCGGCTTTTATCTTCGAGCCTGTGAGCGGTGCCACGTTGGGCGCGGTGCTGCCGCCGCCTGGGTATCTGCAAACCGTCGCGGATGTCTGCCGTCGCCATGGAGTCCTGCTGATCGCCGATGAAGTGATGACCGGCATGGGCCGCACCGGTCGCAACTTTGCGGTTGAACATTGGAGTGTGGTGCCGGATATTCTGGTCACGGCCAAAGGATTGTCCAGCGGCTATGCGTCGCTGGGAGCGGTGATCGCCACAAAAAAAGTAGTGGATGCGATAGCGAACGGTTCGGGTGCCTTTCTGCATGGCTTTACTTACAACGCCCATCCCATTTCACTGGCGGCTGGCCGGGCGGTTCTCCGGTATCTGACAAAACTGAAGCTGGTACAGGCCTCGGATTCCGGTCATAACGGAACCACCGGGGCGAGCCTGCAGAAAGCATTGGAGACTCTTCGGGATTTAAATTGCGTCGGCGATGTGCGCGGCATCGGTTTGCTGTGGGGCGTGGAGTTCGTCTCCGACAAACAGAACAAGAAACCGTTCGCTCCAGAACTGAACCTTGCCGGAGGGGTTGGCGTCGCAGCAGCGAAGCGCGGGCTGCTCGTCTATCCCATGCAGGGCTGTGTCGACGGGATCTCAGGCGACCATCTGCTGATCGCGCCGCCGGCGGTGATTTCCGACAGCCAAATCGACTGGTCCATCACACAACTGCAGGAGGCAGTTCAGGAAGCGGCCGGAGCCTGACCTCGTCAATCAGCCAATCAAAGTTATCCAAGCTAGTATCTGCTGCGTTTTCAACGACCTCCCGGATGACTTTTGTTTGCTCAGAGCTTTACCTGCTATGCATTGGCAGCCTTGGCCTTCCGGGGCAAATTGGCTACTCGAGAGCACCCTGGAGGCGGCAATGGCTAGTTCAATCGTTGATTTCTGCGAGCAGGCCAACCCGACTGTTCTGAGCGAAGTACGTCGGACGAAGTTTCACAATGCGAGCCGGATACAACGGAGCTTGGTGGCGGCCGCGGAGAAGCGGGCGCTGGTCTGGATGGCGGAACGCATCCCCCCATGGATCAACTCCGACCACCTGACCGGACTTGGATTCGGTGCTCAGGTGATGGCCGGAGTCAGCTATGCGCTGGCGCGCTGGAATCGTTATTGGCTGCTGGCCGGGATTGTCTTTCTCGCGCTGAACTGGCTCGGGGACAGTCTCGATGGCACGTTGGCACGGGTGCGACAGCACCACCGTCCACGGTACGGGTTTTATGTGGACCACATCGTCGACAGCTTCGGCGCCCTGGCGCTGATGGGCGGACTGGCATTGTCGGGTTACATGCATCCTTATGTTGCCATTGGTCTACTGCTGGCATTTTTGTTGCTTTCAATTCAGTCTTATCTCGCCACTTACACGCTCGGCGAGTTTCAACTTTCGTTCTGGAATTTTGGGCCGACCGAACTGCGAATCCTGCTAGCCGTGGGCAACCTCGCGCTGTTGCGCTGGCCCATTGTTCTCCACGGAAATTACCGGCTATTTGATATTGGCGGCGCAATCGGTTTGATCGGGATGTCCGCGATGCTGATCTTCTTCTCTGTGCGCAACACTTATCGGCTTTACATGCAGGAGCGAATCCCATGACGGCTGCCACTTGGCGGAGCACAGGGACGCGTTGGCTGAAGTTCAACCTTGTCGGTGGAATCGGAGTCGGCGTGCAGTTGCTGGTGCTGGGCACCTTACGGACGGGGTTTCAGGTCGACTATCTGGTCGCGACGGCTCTGGCAGTTGAGGCAGCCGTTGTACACAACTTCTTTTGGCACGAGAGGTTCACCTGGGCGGACCGGACAGCGAAGTCGCGGCTTATGCGTTTTATCAAATTCAATCTGACCACTGGGTTGGTTTCAATTCTGGGTAATGTGGCCTTGATGAAGATGTTCGCCGGTATCTTCCACATGCAATACCTGGTGGCGAACATGACCACAATCGCAGCCTGCTCTTTAGTCAATTTTGCAGTGAGTGATCGATTTGTATTTCGGAGCCATTTGCAATTGGAGAGGAAATGCTAGAGCGCGGATTCGCACCTGCCCCCAACATTTCATAGTAAGTCCTTTGCTGTTCGGCGGATGCAGATGCCATCGGCCGCCAGATGAATTAACTAAGGATCCCGTGACGGGAGCGGAAGCTCAGATCCTAGCCGAGCCAAATTTCAACAGCTCATCCCGACTGCGCCATCGCTTTCCGCATCAAAGGGGTAAAAATCCTCTAAATACTGCCGAAGCCTCGAAAAGCTCTTGGATTAAGGTGAAAGATGGTTTATCTTGGCCGACACGGAAGCAGGGACCGGGAGGCAACGAACAGAAGATTCAGGGGCTAAGCTTCGATTTCAGCGAAGGATCTGTGACGAATTCGCGGTTATTGGGGTCGGGAGCGGGTCGGCCAAGCTGCTCAGGTGAGGCGACGAGTCGTTCTGTTCTTCAGATCGCTAGAATTAGTGGCAAGTGTCTCGAAGGTTCCCAGAGGGCTCCCAGCCATGAAATCTCCTCTTTTTTACCTGCCCACGTTTCTCGTATCAGTTTTCCTGTTCATATTCTTCGGCTTTTCAGCCCACGCCCTAAGCGGAGCCGCCGCGGTTTCGCCTCCCCCGGACACGAAAGGGGGACAGGAGGCGAAGCCGGAAGTGCCAACACCCTCGTCCACAGGTGAACTGGTCATTCCTGGTCCGCTGCGATCTTTTCTACGCATGGCCGCCATCAGCCAAAAGACTTCGCCGGAAGAAGTCTTGCCGCTGTTAGGTCGACAGGTTTTCTCGGAAGGTTATCGCAGCGGCAGACCGACTGAGTATCTGATTCTATTGAGCCGCTACGTGAATCAGGCCCGAGAATTGACGTCATTGGCGGGTGCGGGCGGCGCAATTCGTGTTTCGAACTGCGAAGAGGCGAGAACTCTACTTCCCATCCTCGGCTATCGCTTCGGACGCGAGTGCGGGCAAGGTAGCACGTTCTTAGTGACCGCCGATCCGGAGAGAGCCTTCGTCACTATAGACTCGGGCTTCCCGCTACCGGCGCTCGAGGAGGCGCTACAAGCTGGCCAGCCATTCGTTTATCCATTCCCCGCGTCTCAGGTTCCACTGCTGTTTTCGCAGGCCGATTGGGTGGCCGTGGCCAAAGAAGGAAACAAGGGCGCAAACGACCTCGTGGACGCACTTTTGCGTGACCCCGCTCTGGCTCGCCTTTACTGGGCTCTAGCTCGCACTGACGCCGAAACCAGAGAGGCCTTAAAGCAATCGATCGGTCTCGGGAAACTGCTTCCCTTCGCTGCCGTCCTCGATTTCTATGGAAGTCATATCTGTGTCCGCTCGGGGCGGGTTGTCGTGCCTGGGGGATCAGGCGCCGAGTCGGTTTGGAAGGATTTGGTGGGCGCGAGCCCGGAGTCGCCGGCAGAGTTTGTTCCGCGATTATTAGCGAAGGACAAGGGCTGGCTGGCTGCGTACTTCGATGCCCTGGCCCGAGTTAATCAAACACAGCAGGCGCACTTTACCGAAGCCCACCGGCTGAAGCGTTTCTACGAAGCCTTTCGCGCGCCCGACGCCTCCGCCGATGCCGCCAGGCCGGTGTTTCGGCCGTCTCCAGGACTTTTGCTGCTGGTGACCCGCCTGCAGTGGGAACCTTCGGGCGAGCCTCACGTCCCGGGAAATCTGGAGGTGTGGAAGGAGATTCTCCGCCAGAAGACGGATTCCAAAATTATCCGCGACTGGGGAAAGCGGGCCGGGCATGGGAACCACCCCGAGCAACTGGTGGAAGCGATGTTCGCTATTTCCCGGGCCGATACGGAATTGGGGCCTCTGCAAGCCTACCTGATGTTGAGTGAACTGGATCACAGGAGATCCCCGGACAAGCCCCTGAGTCCACAGATCGTCCTCTTGATGGGTAGCAAGTTTGCTCAGTTCAGCAATCAGTACCTGGTCTTTTCCGAGTTTCCGGATTTGAGCGATGCATCCGTTAATCGCTTTCTGAATGTGGCCGAGGCCATTGACAAGATTCCCAACCATACGTTGCGAGGCAACGCCATGGGGACCTTCCAGGCCACAATCGGCCTTTGGCAAATTCTGGCTCGTCAAGGAGAGATTTCGAGCGCCTCGCTGAATGAATCCTGGCAGGGAGTCATTAAGCCCTTCGGAAAGGTCGGCTCCCCCAATCAGCTATTCGACGCCGGCCGCGACTCATTGAGAGAACTGCTGCTGGCTGCAACCGGCAAACCCAGCGGTTCCCAGGATGAAATCATCGATTTGCTCGCTGGTCCTTTTCAGGTAAGTCCAGAATCCCAGCGCATCCATCAGGAACTGGCCAGCGGAATTCGATCGGTGTTGGACGGTCAGCGTTTGGTTTCTCTCGATACGCTGTTGGCACTGGGCAACGGTATAAATGAAATGGCACGAGGAGAACCAGTGGGCGACAGGCTGGTTCCGCTGGCGGCACAACTTCGGGAATTCGAGATGCCCCGTCCGATCTTTAGTGGAAGTGAGAGAACGCAATGGGCGGCGGGAATTTACAACAACCGTCACACTGAATTGCAGATGCGAACCGATTTGATAAAGATGATCAAGTCGCCTGGTTCGCCCGTGCAACTGGAAGAGGCGCGCGGCCAACTTGCTCCTTTCCTGCGAGATACTTTGGTAGGCCTGAACTATGCCTACTACGAACCGCCCGGCGCCCAGGCCTTGCATCACAACCCGCTTTTCGTCCGCTCCCATGACTTCGCGGGAGAAACTGTTTCGGGCGTGGAACGACTCTGGCAAGCACCTCAAATGTTCGGCGAGGGTTCCCCTGCCGGCGGCGGTGCCCATCTCGTTGGTTCACTCGCCGATTTGCCCTATGTTCTGGCTCAGGTGGAACAGGACTTCATTGCGCCGGAAAATGTCCAGGCACTGATCTGGAGAGAGTTGGTGCCGGGTCTTTTGAGTAGTGCGACATTACCGCGCTGGTGGAGCGTCAGCCGGAATGAGCTCCACGCCGTCACGCTCTATCAGAAATCGGGAGAAGAGCTTTTGACGGCGTCCATCGAGAACGAAAACCTACGGGCACAGGTGATGAATATCCTCTCCGATCGCATGGTGCCGCAAAGGTCGGAACGAGTAGGGCAGGCTCTGCGCACCGGGCGCTTGGAAGAGTTAATTCCTCGAATGATGCCGGCCGATACATTTTATCTGGCCGCGGAGTATCGTCGAAACTTTCCCGGTCAGACTGATTCCTTCGGACCAGCCGGTCACGAGTTGGAAACTCTCTGCCGCAAGTATCCCGCGGAAATCAACTGGGAACGGCTATCGCAGGACTTCGGCGTGCCGCATCCGATTTTGACGCAAAGTTATGCTCGCGAGCTGCTGAACTTAAAACCATTCCCCGCGTTTGAGGGGTATTCCAGCCGGCTGTTGGCTGAGTCGTGGGATTCCAGCAATTTGTACTGGGCTCGCCTGGCGGACGAAATGGGCTATTCACCGGTGATGTTAAACCGTCTCGTTCCCCAACTGACCCGCCGCATGATCGAGAAGATCTTTGCTACCGACTTCGAAGATTGGCCGGCAATACTTCGCGCCATGCGAGAAACTGGGGAGGAGTTTCGGCAGGGCAAGATTGCCTTAGTATCGGCCCCCGGCACCGCCTCCCGGCCCTAGCTGGTTTTTCCGGAAGGCGGCGGCCCTGATCGTGTTTTGTTGTCATAAGACTTTCATGGGAAGGCGCAACCAGAAAATGATGACCAAAAGATATTTTCTATTTCTTTGGCTGCTCCTTGGCCTGCTTTCGTTGCCCGGTACGACCGCACGCAGTCAGGAGGGCGAGCCCCACATCAGAGTTAACGTTAACTTAGTGCAGTTGAATGTGGCGGTCACAGACAACAAAGGGAATTACGTCACCGGGCTTCGTCCTCAGGACTTCGCCATCAGCGAGGACCGTATTCCGCAAACCATTGCCACGTTTGGCGAGGGTAACGAGCCAGTCCGTCGATTGGTGGACATACCGCCGTTGGAAGACAAGACTGCGTCGCAATCCGAAGCTCAAGCGCACGCTTCCAATCAACGGGGATCTGCCGGAGATGCTCCGGCGACCTTAGGTTCGCTGGTGGCCGGAGCTAACGTTTTCATACTCTTCGACACCAGCAACTATATGTACCGTGGGTTTGTGTTCGCGCAGGACGCCATCGCGGATTTCGTACGCTCCCTGGAAAGCGCAGACCGCGTTGCTTTCTACTCCTACAGCCGCGACCTTTCCCGAGCAGCCCCGCTGACCTCCGACCGGTCGCACGTTTTACGCGGAGTTCGTACCACTGTGGCCGGGGACGATGCCGCGCTCTATAACTGTCTGTTGCTGACCGTAAAAGATGCGGCGCAATACACGGGAAGAAAAGTGGTGGTAGTTTTCTCGAATGGTCCCGACAATGCCAGCATGGTGCCTCCGGAGGATGTCGCCGAGCTGGCGCAGTCCACCGGGACTGCCATTTACATGATAAGCACGCAGGAAGCCAAGTTGGAGCCAGTCTCCACTGCTGTCTTTGAGCGGATGACCACGGCAACGGGCGGAAAAGCCTATTTTGCTAAGAATTGGAGAGACGAAAAACGCGCCTTTGCCTCCATCCGCGATGACCTGGCGCATCTTTATTCTCTCAGCTACTATCCTCAACCAAATCCCAACCGTGGCTGGCGCGCCATCACGGTGAGATTGGTGGGCGACCGCTTGAAGAAATACCACATACGAACGCGCGATGGGTACCGTCTGCAACCGACCCGATTCTCTGCGGCGAGCGCTGCGGAGTCTCTCTCGGAGTCGGCCTCGCGGTAACTTCGTGCATCCTCTGCGGCGATTCGCTCAAATATGAAAATTGCAAAGCTGGTTCTGTGCCTGATTTTTCTGCCAATCGCGGCGATTCCACAAGAAAAGCCAATCAGTATTCAAGCTGGCACGCTGCTGGATGGCAGAGGAAGCGTTTTGCACAAGGTTCGGATTGTGATCCAGAACGGCAAGATCCTGCGCGTGGAGGAAGCCCGGGCCAACGCCGCAGGAACTCCCACCTACAATCTTGATGGACTCACAGTATTGCCAGGTTGGATCGATGTCCACGTCCACATCACCTGGCATTTCGGACCAAACGGCAAGGCCGAAGACAAGAATGAAACGCCGGAGGCAGCGGCCCTGGCTGCCGCGGGCAATGCCTGGACCACGTTGATGGCAGGCTTTACCACAATCCAGAGCTTGGGTGCGCCCGAAGACAAAGACCTCCGCGATGCCATCGCTCGTGGAGACATCCCTGGGCCGCGGATCATTACCGCTCTGAATCCAATTGATGATCCAAAGCTCACGCCCGAGCAGATTCGAGAAAGTGTCCGAAAACTTAGGGCGGAAAGCGCGGATGTGGTCAAGATTTTTGCCTCAAAAAGCATTCGCGACGGAGGCGGACAAACTCTAAGTGACCAGCAATTGGAGGCGGCGTGTGGCGAGGCCAAGGTGCAGGCTTTGCGTGCTGTCGTCCACGCTTATCGATCCGCTATCCGGGCGGCAACTCTAGCCGGCTGCACCGAGATCGAGCATGGCACCTACGCCACCGACGATGACTTGCGGCTCATGGCGGAACACGGCACATTTTTTGATCCGCAGGTGGGATTAGTCATCCACAATTACCTCGACAACAAGGCCAGCTTCCTGGGGATTGGCAACTACACGGAGGAAGGTTTTGCGAAAATGCAGGAAGTGTTGCCGCTGAACCAGGCGATGTTCAAGAGAGCGCTGGCTACCAAGGGTCTAAAAATCGTCTTCGGCACGGATGCGGTGGCTGGCGCTCACGGCCGCAACGCTGAAGAGTTTATCTACCGCGTGCAGGATGGTCAGGACCCCATGGATACTTTAGTGGCGGCCAACTCTCGCGCCGCGGAATCACTCAATCTGCAAAATGAGATCGGCTCGATTGCCGCCGGGATGCAGGCTGACGTGATTGCGCTGGATGGCGATCCGGTGAAAGACATTACGGCCCTGCGCCGAGTGGTTTTCGTGATGAAAGCGGGAAAGGTTTACAAAAACGTGGCTACCGTCCACTAGCTCTTGCCCTGCCGTGCCTCAGCTTCGGCGAGCCAACCACGGCGTAGCTTTTCATCCGGGATGTTGGACAAATAGGGCTTGATATCGAGAATCGGTGTCCCATCCAACATATCGACACCGCGAACATGCAACTCGGCGCCTTCGCGGCGACGCAGCTTGACGGTGGTGATGCCGATCGGGTTCGGACGTCGCGGCGATCGAGTCGCAAACACACCGTGCGGCCGATTGTCGGAGGGCGGCGTACCCAGCAACTCGTCCTCACGTAATTCGAGCTTTGGGGAGCGATCGAACTCCCAGATGACGATGAGGTGCGAGAAGCCCTCGATGTCGGTGAGCCCCCGCTCAAACTCCGGCAGGATCTTGAGCACACCATCGGCCTCGTGTTTAGCGCCAAGACCCTTGGGAACTTCGCTTGCGTTCTTGTACGGACTACTCACAAATCCAATCGGCCGCGATGTGAACATGTGGGACGGGCCTCCGGTTCCCATAGTAATGCGAGAAGCCACGGATGCCGAGGGTGCCCCGTCCAAGCTTCGCTTGGGTGGGTATTTTGGACGTTCGTCTGTCACAGAATTGACCCGAGTTGCGGAAATATCCTGACGCACTAAAACGGCACGGAACAGGAAGCTAGACTCCCGCTCAGGGCGAGCCTTTCCGACGGTCCGGGTGCGGCCACCCCAGATAATCCCGCCCTAGCGAAGCTTGGAGGGGGCACCCTCGAGAACGGATGAGCGACCGCTTAAGGAGTTGCTGGTGTTGGAAAGGCCTTTGCTGAGTTCCTGGCAAACTCGAAGCGCAGCACCCATTCACTCGCGACCTTCCGGCCATCGACTTCGGCGGGGGAAAATTCCCAACGGCGGGCAGCTTGCAGAGCACGACTGGCGAAATATTTGCTGGGCCCGGCAGAATCGAATTTCGCTCCTACTACGCTGCCTGACGGGTCAACCTCCACCCTTACCTTGACTTTCACCGTGCCTTGAATGGTTCTCAGGGCCGATTGCGAGACCTCGGGCGAGACTTGCTGAAGAACTTCACCGTGAACAACGCGACTGGACTTGGCGGTCGCCACTGGTCGGAGCGCCGTTGGTGGGGGCGTATTCGATTTTGGACTCGGCTTCGAATCGCTCGATCCGCGGTGAGACGTTCCACCATCAGGCGTCCCAACATTAGAGGTTGCTGGGCTCGGCTTCGGTTGGGCCTCAATCTTGGGAGTTTTAACGGCGGCAGGAGCGGGCTGCGCTTCCGGCGTGCGATTCAGAAGTCGTGGACCTGCCAACGCCGCTAACACCAGGCAGGCAGCGATAAGCGGAACCATGTATCCCCACTTCGCAAAGGCGCCGGGGCTTCCTTCAGTCAGCGCGGGCGCCGGCGCGGCAGGCGCTGGCCACAGATGCGATTTGATTTCGGCCACTGTCCATCGCTCCTCCGGATTCCGGCGCAAACAGTTCCTTGCCACACTACGAAATGGCTCTGGTAACGTTGCTGGCAGCGCGGGATCCCCTCGCTGCGTTTTATCCCAGCCCGGCAGGCGCTGAGTCAGCGTCTCGACTAGCGTCATACCAAGTGACCAGACATCCCCTGCGGGGGAGGTTACCGCGCTTACGGCTTCGGGTGGGTCGTAGACGCTCGGTTGGCTGCCGCTCGACTCGCCAATTTCGCGGATCCCGTCACTCGAAAGTCTCAATTGATCAGCGACCACCATGATGTTCGCTGGTTTGATGTGGCCATGCACCAAACCTTTGCTGTGAAGATACGCCAATGCATCCAGCGCCGGCCGGAGCATATCGCGTGCCTCCGCGTCCGTAAGCGGCCGCTGCGGAAGAACTTCCGAGAGATTCTCTTCTGCGTATTCAGTCACAACGTAGAGTAGGGCGATACCTCCCAGCTCGCAGCGTCCCGTCTGAAAGAGGCGAAGCAAATGCGGATGCGACAGTTTCCCAGCGCCTTCCCACCGCGGCAGTTGCAAACCCGCATTCTGCGGATCGGCAGGAACCAGCTTGATCGCCGCTTTTTGTTGTTGCGCGCTCCGTTCGGTTACGAACACTGCGCTGTGGTCAGAACCACCTACGTATCGCCGCAAATGGAATTCTCCATTAACGACCCGGCCCTCCCACCGTTTCCACTCCGGCTTCATTGCACTCCTTTGATATTTGGCTCGTTTCCGCAGTTACCCTGACTTGGAGACCACGCGTACCCTTGCTCAGGCATTCATCGGGTCTGCGGGTAACTAAACGTTGTAACACATCGCCGGATGGGTTAAGTCCAACAGTCGAATTGGTGGTGCGTCTTCGCGACTCCGGCCCAACCAACCGAGGTATCAACGGCTGCCTTTTCAACTGATGGAGAAGAAATTGAGATTATCGTGACCAGCGAGAGCAGAGTTCCTACGGCTGCCAATAAACGAATCATACTTCTCTCCGCGTGTGGGGGTTGCGAAGGGCGCGGCTTCTCTCTTCGGATCAATAAATTCTATGCCTGCTGTGTGAGCAAAGCAACGAACTAAAGTCGTTGAGAAGGCCTGTCCAGGTGGGCAGCGTCAGATATGCCGGATACGCGTTTTTCATCTGCAAGCTGAATTTTTGAGGATTCCTTCCGGATTCGACCGTCGGCTACGATCAGGCAGTCAACGGCTGGTCCACCGACTGGTTCGTATTCGACATGCCCAGCTTCAGGTTTTCGATTTGGAGGGCGTGGTGGCGCGCATGCAGCCAATGGAACTTGCGCCACTCTGCGGCGGTCAGCGGTCCCAGCACGGGATTGTCCACCAGGTCCCGGCGGCTTCCGAAGCGCTCTTCGCACTTGAGAATCGACTCATCCATCGCCACGATATCGCCCTGAATTCTGGCCATGACCATCTCTGGCGAAGCGCCTTGCGGAATGGTGCCGGGGGGAGCCGGACGTCCCGAGGGAAAATATTCGAGCTTCAAAACCATGAGGGCATCTATCCGCATCTGCAAAGTGGGCTTGGTTGCGGCGATTTTTCCCGCCTGCAAACAGAGATCAAACGCGGTTGTGGTGGCGCGGTAGGTAAGCCAGAGGTGTTCCATGATTTCCGCTGCACTCCACTTTTCCTGGGGATGCCACTTGAACTGCTCCGGAGTGATTCCGGCAAAAGAGGACGCGATGGTCTCCTGCAGCTTCCGCACATAGAAATCCATGGTGCCCAAGCCCTCGCTTCCAGTTCGAGTGAGCTGCGAGACACGACAGATTGACTCATCACCCCAACAGACCAACAATCATAGGTGATGATCAGACGTGTCAGCGTTGGGTTTGTAGATATGCATTACGAAATGCTTCGGAAAGGGGACAAGTAGACAGGAAACAAATGCGAGCAGATGAGATTCGCAGTTCCAGCTGAATTTTTGTCTGGCTGCTTTTCGAAAAGCGTACCTTCCGGCTCCTGGGGGGCGGGCGCGCGATAGAGTTTTCCGGACTGGATCAGGATTCTATTTTTCTTGGGAGCCGCCGCGAACTCTGGTCGCTGGGGGGCGGAGGCTCATCACAACCTTCCGTTACCCACTGCCACGCTCGGCGGCCTCTGTCGTTAGCCAGAAAGCGCGCTTCTCCATAGCTGGCTAACCGGTTGAGCACAGTAGAGACCGATGCCAGAGGATCTTTCTGGCGGGCCATTAAGGCTGGATTCCTTCGCTTGATTTCCTGGCAGACTTCTTGTGTTAGCAGAGGACGGGCCGATTCCATCAGCACCATGCGACACGTTTTCGTGAAACCTGGCTGACGGGAGGTCGGCCTATGATCAACCAGTTCCAGTAATTCTTCGCCAATAATGTCGTCACCGAAGAGATTAGCCAGCCCCAAAATCGTCTGTTTGATAGTGCCAATTCTCTTAATGATCGCGGCACGCTGCTTTAACAGCGAATCGAGTTCTTGATGCACTCGTTCAACTACTTCTTCAACATGTTCTGCACCTGAAACCTGCGTTGACATAATCCCCCTAAGACTGGTCTGCGAGGAAGTGAAGCTACATCAGAAGGCCGATCCGGCATGTGTAGATTCGCTGATCGAAGCCTTCTACAACTCTTGCGGGACCATTGTCCATCAATCGGCTGCACTAAATAGATACCAGGGGACAGATGCAGTCCGCGCTGGTACCAATCGATGTTTGGCGGTTATCGCGATGTCAGCGAGCCCGGAAATTCTGCGGCGTGTGGCACACTGCATGATGTTCTCTGTGTGCACGGATTGACATACACAAAACCGCAGAATCACATGTCCAACTCTACAGTTAAATGTATTAATCGTGGAGTTCACGATTGTTGCCAGATCCTGCTTCCTTCAAGAATCCGTGGCACTCAACCGCCCCGTCCAATAGTTCATCCCTGATTTCCTGTCATTAGTCATCCTTCGAACTAATTGGGCACGAGCTTGCCTTCTACGCTCCGTAAGTGTCTGTGACCGAACATCAGAGAAAATTTTGTGCTGTCGAAAAATGGGAAAATGCGAACCCCAATTTCCAAGGAGCACCACATGAGAGCAGAGACGAATAAGTGGATCATTCCCGCTGAAAACTCATCCCCAGCGCAACTACGACGGTGTGGTAGTTACGCAACAGGCGCCATTCTTCTGATGGCACTTCTCCTGTTGTTAGCTGTCACCGGATTTGCTCAGGGTATCAGCGGTGAGCTGACGGGAACGGTGCTGGATCCTTCCGGTGCCTCCGTGAATGGCGCGACCGTGGAAGTAGTCAACGTTGCCAGCGGTCAGAGAATCACCACGACGACAAAGAACCTTGGGGAGTACCGATTAAGTCAGCTTCCCGTCGGGACCTACACCCTGATTGTCTCTGCCCCACACTTCGTCACCACCGAGTTGCACAACATTCCAGTTGAGTTGAACAAGACGGGTACCGCTAACGTGCAGCTTAAGGTCGGCGATGTCACGACCACCGTTGAAGTGTCCGGAACCGCTCCTCCAGTCGATACCACCACCGCACAGCTGCAGGCAACTTTCACCGACGCGTTTTCGCAGGATCTTAGCATCACCTCTGCTGGTGGCACCGGAGCCGGCGTGTTGAATCTCTCTCTGCTGAGTCCCGGCGTAACCCAGTCGAGCGCGATGGGTCTGGGAAGTGGCCCCTCCGTCGGAGGGCTGCGTCCTTACGACAATAACTTCACCGTGGAAGGCGTGGACAACAACAACAAAGGCACCACCGGCGCGCTAATAACGGTGCCTAACGATGCAGTCGAGCAGTTCGTCCTGTTGACCAACCAATTCAGCCCTGAGTTCGGTCATTCATCGGGCGGACAATTCAATACAACGGTAAAGAGCGGTACGAACAGCTTTCACGGATCGGCATACGAGTACTTCAGAAACCGAAACTTGAATGCCGTGGACAATTTTTATGTTCTGCAAGGCCTGACGTCAAATCCGCGGTTTGATAGCAACCGTTACGGGGGAACTTTCGGCGGCCCCATCGTCAAAAACAAGCTCTTCTTCTTTACTGATTTCGAACGGCAGGGCGTAGGCTTGACGGGAACCAGCGGAGCCACAGTCCTAACACCGACCACTGCGGGATTAGCCGCGATCGCGCCGGACCCCAATCTCAGCCAAAGCAACTTTGGCGTTTTCAAAAAATTCGTTCCAGTCGCGCCAGCCCAGGCTTCCAGCGGCACCAGCAATCCTTGTGTCGCAGGTGTTAATGCGATCGCATTCAATAACAATTCCAACTTCACCCCTCCCGCAGCAGGCACCTGCCCGGCCGGGTCTGGGCTGATACCGATTGGCCCGGTCTCGATCGCTGCTCCGGCCTTCCAAAACTACGAGAACTTCGTCCAAAGCGTTGACTATAACCTCTCGGAGCGAGACCAGATTCGAGGCCGTTACATCTATAACAAGTTGGACCAGATTGACACGCAAGCAAATTTACCCGTGTTCTACCAGATTCAACCATTTCGCTGGCACCTGTTTACGATCAGCGAATACCACGACTTTACACCATCGATAATCAATGAATTCCGGGTGGGCTATAACCGGTATTTCTTTATCACGCCAGCCGGTAGTGCCACCTTCCCCGGCTTGAATGTGTTTCCTAACATCACTCTTTTTGACTTGGGAGGCGGAGTTAACATCGGGTGGGACCCCAATGCTCCGCAAGGAGGCACTCAGAACCTGTATCAGGCGATTGACAACATCAGTTGGAATAAGGGTGCCCACAACCTGAAGTTTGGGGCGGAATTCCGCGAATACATCGCGCCCTCTAATTTCACCCAGCGGCAATTTGGGGACTATAAGTACAATTCCACCCAGTTGTTTCTGGAAGACTTTTCGCCGGACAATTTCGGCGAACGTAGCTCGGGTTCCAGTGTCTATTACGGCAATGACTCGGCGATTTACTGGTACGCGAATGATACCTGGAGGGTGAGACCCAATCTCAGTGTCAATTTAGGCATCCGGTATGAGTTCACCACCATTCCTGAGGGCGAGAAAAGACAGGCTCTGAACTCGATCTCCAATACGCCCGGCGTCACCGTGTCAGCAGTAAATGAGCCATTGCTGTTTAACTCTCCTCGAGCACCGAAGAATAACTGGGCGCCGCGCGTAGGATTTGCCTATTCACCTGGCACCAGTGGAAACACGTCGATTCGTGGGGGCTTCGGCATCGCGTACGACATCCTCTATGACAATATCGGCCAATTAGCAGTGCCTCCGCAAGTGGGTGCGACCTTCGACACATCCTTACCCGTCAAGCCAGGATTCTTCGCTGGTGGCGCACTACCCGGTGGCGGCAGCGGAACTCAGGTATTGGACGGCCCTACCGCCAGAGCCCACACCTCCAACTGGATCCCGAATCAACAAAAATGGCCGTATTCGCTACAGTGGAATCTGGGGGTTCAGCATTCCTTTGCCAAGAATTATACGGCTGAGGTTCGCTACCTCGGCACCCGAGCCGTACATCTGGACGTGCAAGACAGGATTAACAAGCAAGCGCTGGTTAGCAACACGCCTGAGACGGCAACGAGCGGCTTTCTGCCCACGTACTTGCAAGCCCCGTCCCAGGCCACACTCGATGCTCTTCCGCTGACTTTATGCACTCCCGACCCCACCAATACGTTTTGCACGAGCGGCTTGCAGTCCGGCAGCAACATTATTCCAGCATTCGCGAACACCGGTTTCACCAGCACGATCACGGCTGACTTGCCTCTGGGATGGTCGAGGTATCACGGGCTACAGACCAGTCTCACCCGGCGCATGAGCCACGGGATGACGTTCCAGGCGGCTTACACTTACAGCCGTACGATTGACAACAGCACAGCCGATTTCCACTCAACCGATCTGACACCCCGGCGTCCGCAGGACTTTCAAAACTGGGCGGCGGAAGGCGCGGTCTCCGCTCTTTCCCGCACCCATCGGCTCACGTTTGCCATGATCTACGACCTGCCGTTCTTCAAGAACTCCAATTGGTTGATGAAGAACGTCGTAGGCAATTGGGAATTTGCTCCGATCTACACTTACGAATCTCCCGAATGGGCGACTGTGCAGTCGACGACGGACTCGAACTTGAACGGTGATCCCGCCGGTGATCGCGCAATCCTCAATCCGGGTGGCACCTCGGGAACGGGCAGTGATGTAACTGCGCTTCTAAATAGCGCCGGGAATACGGTCGCTTACCTGGCCAACACTCCCAGTGCCCAGTATATTAAGGCGGGTCCTGGAGCCTTGGCCGATGTGAGCCGTAACACGCTGGCGACGCGGCCCACGAACGATGTGTCCATGGGAGTTTACAAAGATGTAGCGATAAGAGAACGAATGAAATTCCGGCTGGGAGCGCAGTTTGCCAACATCTTCAATCACGCTCAGTTCATCCCGGGCAGCAATCCCGCTCAGGGGCTCGGAGTTAACGATGTCAATGGATTCCTCTCTGTTGGGTCGAACTATCAGAGCTACCTGACTCCAGGTAACCCGAACTTCAACAAGCCGAATACGGTGTTTGCCAGCAATGCGCGTTCAATTGCGATCGTGGCTAAATTCATCTTCTAAAAACAAGGTGAGACATCAAGGAGGCTCGCAAGGGCCTCCTTGAATTTTTGCCTGCAAACGGCCGCAAGCTGCCTAGCTGTTCTTGTCGATGAGTTGTTGCAGGCCGGAACGATAACCGCGGCTGCAGGAGAGTTCCTTCCCATCCTTCAGGACCACGATGTATTCGCCGCTGTTGCAGGGTTGTAGTTCCTTGATCTTGCGAACATTGGCGATGGCAGAGCGATGGATGCGAACGAACTGGTTGGGATCGAGTCGATCGGAAATGCGTCCAATGCCCTCGCGGAGCACGTAGGAGTCTTTTCCCACGTGCAACTTGACATAATTGGCCGCTGCTTCCACCCAGTCGATATCATCCGTGTCGAGAAACACCACGCGTCCCCCAGCTTTGATTACCAGGCGCCGGTCACCTTTTGATTCCGTTCGAGCTTGCGCCAGCAAGTCGAGCAGGCGATTTGTCAGATCCCGGTCGGTGCTTTTGAGCAGTTCAGCACGTGCTCTTTCGATGGCGCTGTGAAGCCGGTCCTGATCAAACGGCTTCAGCAGGTAATCCAGAGCATGCGCTTCAAAGGCTCGGACGGCATATTGATCGTAGGCGGTAGTGAAAATAACAATCGGCAGCTCGTCCGGGGGAATGGCACTCAACACCTCGAAGCCATCCATTTCGGGCATTTGAATGTCCAGCAACAGCAAGTCAGGTTTGTAGCTTTCCAGCGCGTCAATGGTCTGCAGTCCGTCACGACATTCCGCAACGATCTGGATCCCAGGCTCCGAAGCCAGCAGAATCCGCAATTTCTCGCGCGCCAGGGGTTCATCATCGGCGATGACGGTGCGTATGCCAGTGGTGGTCATGAGATGGTCACGCCGTCCCGAAATCTGCCTGGGCCACTTCATACACTAACTGACGTGGCTCGGTTCGAAACGGTATCCGCACCTCGACTTCCACGCCACTTTCCGGAGCGCTACGGATTTCCATACTCTGTTCGTTAGCGTACAAAGTCTGGAGCCGCTCCTTCGTCGCCCTCAGGCCCAGACCAGTCTTGGTCTGAGTCTTACTAGCGTCAGACTTCTCCATCCCGGGCCCGTTGTCCGCTACCTGCAGACAAAGACTGCCGCCTTGGTGGCTTGCGGCAATTCGAACCTCGCCATTCCTCGACCGCCGGGAAATACCGTGCCGGACTGCATTCTCTACCAGCGGCTGCAACAGCAAGTGAGGCACTAAGGCGTCCAAGGTGTCGGGGGCGACGTCAAAAACTACGTTTAGCCGGTCCTCAAACCTGACCTTCTCAATTTCAAGGTAGCCGTTGACGAATTCAAGTTCCTGACTCAGGGGAATGATCTGGATTCCCTCACTCTCCAGGCTGATGCGTAGCAAATCACTGAGGCGGCTCATCATGCGGTCGGCAGCGCGGACATCAGTAAGCATCAGGGCTGAGATAGAATGCAGCGTATTGAAGAGAAAGTGGGGCTGTAGTTGGTTCTTCAATGCCTGCAAGTGTGCCTTGGCAACTTGTCCTTCGAGTTGAGAAGCGCGCAATTCGCGGTCTCTGAATCTCCGGTAGTAGGACACGGCGTGTGCAACTACTACAATAGGCAAATAAGCGCCGGTAATGTCCTCAATCGAATTGGCGTAGAACACCCTCAGGAACAGTTCCGGCCGGATACGTACGCCGTGAGTCTGCGAATCCCAAACAGCCGATACAAAGCCCTTAGTGCCCCAGTCCCAGACGGGATAGGTTAGGCCTCGCAGAATTACGTGAGCCCCCATAAAAGCGATACCACCAGCAAGAAGCACCAATGCCGGACGCAACCAATTCTCACGCTGAAGCGGATAACGGAGTGCAAGTGCAAAAGCAAAAGGCGTCAGAGGGGCGTAGGTGAGTACTCGGCTGAGCTCCAGAGGAATCTCGCTGAGGAAGCTCATCGGAGTTCCCGCCGCAAGGTCATACCGGTAAATGGCCACACTGGCGGCTAGAGCGATGAAAGTCCACAAGCCGAAGCTCACAGCCCACACCAGCCATGGACGGACGCGCTCTGGCGTCTGCGAGTCTAAATTTTCTGTAGTCTCGGCACTCTCAATCGCAGTTTTCCGCCGCGGCCGATTGCTGAGTTCTCCGCCGCAATTCGGGCAAATCCCGTGTACATTTGCTGCGCAGGGCGGACACAGAGTGCACTCATATGAACAGATATAAGCTTCTCCATCCGGCGGCAGTGCACCTCCGCACTTCTCACACTGCGTTTTCATTTCAAGATGCATGGATAAAAACTGCCTGGAACCACTTCTTCAGCGCTCGCGCCACTTACCGAGACACTGGAAGAGTATTCAATCACGTCGGGGGCGCTGACGGAACCGGATAGTCGTCATTTTATGTGAATTAATACCCCGAGGAGCGCGATTCGTCCCGCGCCTGGCCCCCCAGGCTCAGAAAGAGCTCAGGCAATGATCAAAAGGGATCTGGGCTGACAGAAGGAATTGCAAAAATCTCAGCAAGATCGACGCACTCGACGAATTCAGTCCGCTCAACGATCTAGACAGGTTTCTCCGCAGCCTGACCAACGCTAACTTTTCGGGGCGGATTCGTCGGATTTAGAACGCCCTCGGTGGTAATCCGGCTGGCTTTGCAGATCTCGGTCGCAATCTTTACCAGAGCCTCATCCTTGCGACCGGGCCCATCCGGCGAGATCACCGAACTGGCAGCCAAGGTGAAAAGCAGGGCATCTTCCTGCTTGTCAAAGTAAAGAACCACCTGACTCGCCGCCATGTGACGCCTCCCCGAATTTCGATGTACCAGAGAATGATAGGACGATTTTGGCGACCTCTGAGGGTACTCTCTTGATGCCTCCACACGACAGTGCTGACCGGTCAAGTAGCCCTAGGCCAGCCATGAAAATGCTAGATTAGAAGTTCATGTCCGCCCCCCAATCCCGTTTCGTGAAGGCCTGCAAGGCACAGCCGGTTGACCGGACTCCGGTTTGGTTCATGCGCCAGGCCGGGCGGTATCTGCCCGAGTATCGTGCCGTCCGTAAACAATATTCTCTAATCGAGATTTGCAAGCTGCCGGAAGTCGCCGCCGAGGTGACTGTCACTGCGGCAGAAGCGCTGGGGGTGGATGCCGCCATCATTTTCGCAGATCTCTTGCTGCCTCTTGAGGTGATGGGTTTGCCCTTTCACTTCTCGGCCGGGGAGGGTCCGGTGATCGAGCGCCCTTTGCGTGAAGCGGACGATGTAGCTCGCCTGCGTACCGATCGCGCCGCCGATCTGGGATACGTTTCTGAGGCCGTGCGTCTGGTCTGCAAGCATTTTGGAAGCGGCCTACCGGTGATTGGCTTCTGCGGCGCGCCCTTTACTTTGGCGAGCTACATGATCGAAGGCGGCGGCTCACGAAACTATCTCCAGACGAAGAAGCTGATGTATCGGTCGCCGGCTGTTTGGTCGGACCTGATGTGTAAGCTAGTCGTGGTCGTTTCTGAATATGCGGCTGACCAGGTGCGTGCCGGCGCAGACGTTATCCAGATTTTCGACAGTTGGGTCGGCTGCCTCGGCGTCGAAGACTATCGTCGTTACGTGCTGCCAGCGACTAGCAAGATCGTGCAGGCGCTGCGCAAAACCGGCGCACCGGTTATTTATTTTGGCACTGACACTGCTACGCTGCTGCCATTAATGAAGCAAACTGGCGCGGAAGTGATCGGCCTCGATTGGCGGATTCCGCTGGATGAAGGCTGGCGTTCGGTTGGCTCCGGGGCAGTGCAGGGCAACCTCGATCCCGTGGCGCTGTTTGCGGACTGGAAAGAGTTGAAGTCGCGAGCGGAAGATATCCTGCGGCGCGCGGCCGGATGTCCCGGACACATCTTCAATCTGGGGCATGGCATTTTGCCGGAGACCCCAATGGAAAATGTGAGAGCGCTGACCAATTTTGTCCAGGAGCACTCGACTCGAAGCTGAGCCTGAGAACCGAGAAACTGACAACTGGTTTTTCCTGGAAATAGCCTCGTCAATGTTGGTTGGAATTCCACCTTCAGGATGCTCTGGGCAAACCAGTCGTTTGGCGCCGTCTATCTTAGATAGGGACCATCTGCGTGAATTTGCAATCTAACCCGGGGAAGAGGGGAGTCCTACTCCTGGCTCATGGCAGCCCTGACTCGCCAGAAGACGTCCCGGAGTTCTTGCTTCGTGTAACCGGCGGCCGAGCGCTTGCTGCCGAAATTGTCGCGGAAGTAAAGCATCGTTATAGCCTGATCGGCCGCTCTCCTCTGACTGCGATGACCATGAGGCAAGGAGAGCTCCTGGCGCAAGAACTGCAGTTGCCTGTCTATGTCGGCATGCGTAATTGGAAGCCCTTCATCGCAGACACGCTGGCTGCCATGCAGGCAGACGGTATTAACGGCGCCGTCGCGATTTGTCTTGCACCCCAGAATTCGCGCACCAGTGTGGGCCTGTACCGGGCTGCGTTGAGTCCGGCGGACGGCACTGCTTTAGCCATCGACTTCGTCGAATCCTGGCACGACCATGCGCTGTTGATCCAAGCCTTCTCGGAGAAATTGCGCTCGGGATGGGAGAACGCCTGTCAAGAGATGAAGACCAAAGTTCCGATCGTCTTCACCGCACACAGTGTTCCGCAGAGCACGATCACTGAAGGCGATCCTTACGAGCGCCAAAGCAAGGAAACCGCCGCGCTGGTGGCGCGGGAGGCGGCGATCGAACCGGAAGACTGGACGTTTGCATTTCAAAGTCAGGGCCTGTCAGGCGGAGCCTGGCTTGGACCAACAGTAGAAAACACCGTTCTCGAGCTGAAAAGGAAAGGGCGCCGCGGCGTTTTCATTCAGCCCATCGGATTTCTCTGCGACCACGTCGAAGTTCTATATGACATTGATGTTGGCTTCAAACAGTTCGCTGAGAAGGTAGGCATGCGGCTGTGGCGGGCCGAGTCCCTGAACGACTCACCTGTGTTGACTGCGGCGCTGGCTGATTTAGCTCGGCAACGGATTCCGGCATTCGCCGCCAAGCCTTAAAGTCTTGTAACCACGGAGAGATAGGTTTGCCAGAAGACGGCGGCATTACTCTCAAATAATGAAACGCATCGCCATCATCGGTGGCGGCATCTCCGGGCTTTCTGCTGCCTTCGCTCTCGAAGAACAACGTCGCGCCGGGGTTCCGTTGCAATATGTGCTTTTCGACTCTGCTCCCCGTTTGGGCGGCGTTCTGGTCACTGAGCGCGTAGATGGCTGTCTCGTCGAAGCTGGCGCTGACTCGTTCCTCACAGAAAAGCCCTGGGCAGCCGATCTCTGCCGCCGGATCGGATTAGGCGATCAACTGATCGGATCTAATGACGCCGCTCGCAAGACTTACATCCTCGTGAAAGGCAAGCTGGTCGCCATTCCTGATGGTTTGATGTTCATGGTGCCAACGAGAATTCGGCCAATTCTTTTCTCGCCGCTGTTCTCATTCGGCACGAAGCTGAGCATGGCGCGCGAGTGGTTCCATCCCCGAAACCGGCTCGGCGATGAGAGCGTTGCTTCGTTTGTCGAGCGCCACTACGGTGCGGAGATGGTGGATCGTCTCGCCGATCCATTGCTCACAGGCATCTACGGCGGGGATGCGTCATCTCTCAGTGTTCGGGCTGTCCTCCCCCGCTTCGTAGAGATGGAGCGCACGCATGGAAGTCTTGGCCGCGCGATGGTGGCGGGGCGCGAAAAGATTCGCCAATCGTCCCCCGCACCGCCTCTCTTCACTTCGCCAAAAAATGGAATGCAGGAGATGGTGGACGCCATTGTGGCTCGCCTAGATCCTTCTGCGCTATGCCTCAATACGGCCGTGCAAGACATCCAGTCTAAAAGCGATGGGTGGACTGTCACCGCTGGTGGCCAATCCGACTTCTACGATGCTGTCATTGTGGCAGTACCTGCGCTAGCGGCTGCGAAATTGCTAAGTACCAGCCATCCAGACCTTGCTTCTGAGCTTTGTGGGATCCAATACAGTTCCTCGGTGACTGTGGCGCTAGGTTACGAGCGGAAGGTGCGACAGTCATTGCCTCCAGGCTTCGGTTTCCTGGTACCTCGCAGCGAAGGCAAACGTGTGCTGGCCGCCACCTTCGTGCACCACAAGTTTCCGCATCGCGCGCCCGAAGACCGCGCCCTTGTTAGGTGCTTCCTGGGCGGCTCGCGGGATGAGTCGATTCTCCAATTGCCAGACGATGAAATCCTGCGCGTCGTACGCCAAGAACTGCGTCAGATTCTCGGCCTCGTGGCCGAGCCGCTTTTCAGTCGCATATATAGATGGAGAGGGGCCATGGCGCAGTACAACGTGGGTCACCTGGAACGTCTGGAACGAATCGAACGCCTGCGCCAGCAGATCCCGGGCCTGGCTCTCACTGGGAACGGTTATCGTGGAATCGGGGTGCCCGACTGTATTCGTTCAGGGGAAGAAGCGGCCGAGCAAGTGTTGGCGAAAGTCGGCTTAACCGGTAGTCGCCGGCAGGCAATTGTGAGTACGCATGAAAAAGCCCCACTCTGAGATCCAGGTTCGCAGGGCCGAATGCAGCGATGCTGCCTCAATCTCTGCACTTCTACACCAGGCGTTCCTTGAATACAGGCCGCTTTACACCGACGGAGGATTTGCAGCAACCGCCATCAGCAGCGAACAAGTCGAGAATCGCATCAGAGAAGGACCAGTATGGATTGCTTTGAACGCCGTCGCGATAGTGGGCACGGGTTCGGCCATTCCTAAGGACGAATCGCTGTACATTCGCGGCATGGCGGTCCACCCTGCGGTCCGAAGTTCGGGCATCGGTAAATTGCTACTCCGGACAATAGAAGAATTCGCTCTGGCAAGCGGCTGCAAGAAATTACTTCTCACTACCACGCCATTCCTAACGGCCGCGATACGGTTGTATGAAGGCTTCGGTTTCGAACGTACCACTGACGGTCCACACGATTTGTTTGGAACGCCTCTTTTTGCAATGACGAAGACTCTGGACCGATCTGGGGCTTAGCGTCTCCGCAGCGCTCTCATTTTGTGCGGCTATGACGACGGCGGAATTCATGCTGCTGGCCGTTACCGCCGTAACCCTTCGTGATTACTCTCCCATTGCAGAAACAATCGGCCTGATTCAGGGTTAATACCATGCGAAGAATTTGTCTGGAGACACAGCTATGTATCAACGAATTCTGGCCGCTGCTTCAATCGTATTCGCACTTTCGTTGGGGTGGGCACAAGAACAGAAACCACAGGCCGACGCGCACGACATGTCGAATATGAGTATGTCCGGTCCGGATATGTCGACGAAGGCGAACGGGGTCGACATGCGCGATATACCTGGTATGGGTGATGGCAGCGCTCACGCCATGCACTCCATGGAAGGTCATCACATGGACATGGGGCCGCACATGAAGATGACCTCCCTTCGCGACCTGAAGGCTGGGGATCAAGAAAAAGCCGACCAGGTAGTGGACGCCGCCCGCAGAGTCGGGGCGAAATACGTTGACTACAAAACCGCCCTGGCTGACGGCTTTAAGATTTTCATGCCGAATCGGTCGCAGAAGCAATATCACTTCACCAATTATTTGTACGCTTTCGAAGCCAGCCGGCATTTCAATCCTGACCATCCCACTTCGTTGCTTTACGAGAAGCACGGGGACGACTACAAGCTGATCGGCGTGATGTATACCGCGCCCAAAAATTCCAGCGAAGACTTACTCGATTCGCGTATTCCCCTCAGCATTGCCCAATGGCACGCTCACGTTAACCTGTGTATGCCGCCGCAAGATCAAAGGAATCTGGTTGGGATGCCGAATTCACAATTCGGACTGGGCGGTTCCATCGCCACGAAGGAAGACTGCGATGCGGCTGGTGGAAAGTTCGTCCCGCAGATTTTCGGATGGATGGTTCATGTTTACCCTTTCGAACAGAAGCCGGAAGACATTTGGTCCGTCGAGCGGCAAGGGCACGGCCACGACCACATGGACTGATTCAGAGTTCGTTAGGTTCCTTGCTCAGCCGATAGCGCCAAGCCCAAGACGTCGCCAGTGCGACGATCAGCAAGCACGATTCAACCAACACTTTCTCCCCGTCAAGTGGATCGATCGCCAATCCCTTTAACTGGGGATCGGCCAGGATGCCGTGAATAAAAACGCAAACGGCCGCCGCATAAACCAGATAGTGGAACAGTTTCCATTGGCGACGTCCGAGCCGAAGCCGAAAATATGATGTGAGCAGGACCACGACGATCAGGTACAAGCCCACCGCTCCAATTGTATTTTCGAGAGGCTGAACCGGAGACCGCACAGGAAGCGCTATGTCCATCAGACGCCAGCGGGTGCTACCCGAGAACAGCAGGATGATCGGGTGAATTACTATCGACGAGAGCAGTAAGCACGCGGTCCACTTGTGGATTGCAAAAATATTAATTCGCCGGTGCGGCCACAGCCGCCAGGGACTGTAGCGGACCGCGATCAGAAGTCCGATACAGATATTCGCCGTAGCAAGGACGACAGCCACTAGGCCGACATCTGCGGAAAGGTCAAGTATCGTCATCTCTGGCTAATTGCCGCGCAAAAAAACAGCGTCGTGGTAAGCATATGAAGAGAAACAAAAGAGAATTCCTTCATCTTTCGACGAGAGTAGAGGACCGGAAGTTAGCACCAGAGCGGGGATATTAGGACAAACTGCACTTCCCGGTAAAATTGGAATTATTGGGCTATTTGGGTTGATTCGGCTTGGGTTTGTCTGGTGCTGCTATATCAACCTGGACTGCCGGGGCCTTGTCTGTTCTTCCTATATCAACCGACACTACGCCGAGATTGCCGTTCGCATCCAGAGATCGAATCGTTTGTGTTCGCTTCGCACCGTCTGGGCCCGGACGCACAATATCGATGGCTTCACTCGTCATATGAAGCCCACCACTTGGGTCCCCAGGATTGGGTCGTTCGACTTGCTCCTTAGTTGTTTCTCCGCCATTCGGATTCGCCCGATGAAGGGTCGTAACTCTCTGTCCTAAATGCAAGCTGCCATCTCCGGCTGAGCCGGGCACATCGGTTGTATAGCTGTCGACAGAGGTGCGCTTCTCTCCGCGGGTACCTTCCGATTCTTTGCTCACCGTCCGCGCGATAGCCGACAATTTACCGTTGCTATCAGGCCGCAGAACCTGCTCATCCCTGCTGCGCTCTTTGCCGTCGTCCTTGATCAACCCTTCCCTGACTTCACCGACCTGCCAGCTTCCATTGCCATCGGGCAAAAGGGTTGACTTTCGAAATTCAACCGTGTGATCGTCGCTTCGCTTCTGACGCTCCTGAATCCGCATGGTCTCTGCTAAGCCACCGTTGATATCGAGAGTAAAGACTGCGGTTTTCGTGTCCTCCACGCCGGGACTTGTCTTCTTGGTTTCTTGAGTCTCTCGCTGGACGACCTGCAGGCGGCCATTCGCGTCAGGATCCGACGTGATGCGAACACTCTTCACATCGCCGCCCGGCGATGTACGTTTTTCTTCTTCGGTCACTTGCGTCAGTACTCTGTTCCCATCGGAATCTCTGCCGAAGGTGCGCTGGGTCACACGAATTGTCGACGCATCTACTTTGACCGACTCCTTCTCAATATCCAGATAGGGCTCATAGCGCCCATCGGGCCCGATCCGCTCGACAGCTTGTTTGTCCACGTTGCGGCCGTCGGCTTCCCCGTGGGTTTCGGCGGTCCGGGTCGGATTCGTGTTCCCAGACCCCCGCTGTTCGGTCGTAGCGCTCCAAGACTTGCTGGTATCGCTTGCCTGGGAATCCGTGGTTTGTGTCCACACAAGCGTAGTTGCGAGGCAGACGCCCGTCAGGATGATTAAAACCGAGGCTGACTCACGGAGGCCACGTTTCATCAAACGTCTGCAGGGCCGCAGTTCCATGAGGTTAATTGTCCCCTCCTAACCTACCTCTGTCCAGTTGAACATGTTCTAGGATGTAGGTGAGCGAAACGGGGATTACGGGCGAAGCTTATTCGTACGCCAACGCATCAATCGGGTCCTTCTGCGCTGCTTTGAAAGCCGGATAGAGCGCTCCCGCAATGGCGCCCACAATAGCGATGACCGTCGCCCTCAGGATCCAGCCGCCAGTCACAATCACCGGCAACGTGGGCACGCGCTGGTGAATACCGCTGCGCGCCACCAGGCTGAACAGAATTCCCACGATGATGCCACCAACCGCCAGGAGCACAGTCTCCCGCAGGATCACATTTACGATATAGAACTTCGAAGCGCCCATCGACTTCAATATCCCAATCTCGCGGGTGCGCTCCATCACTGCCGTGTACATGGCCTGGAAGATTACGATGAAGCCAATAGTCACGGAAATCCCAACGACCACGTTTATGAAGGTCCTCAATCCCGGATAGGTGCTTGGAGTCATCATCGAGAGGTACTCACGCATGGAACGCACAACGTAGGTATTCATGCCCGGGACGTTTTTGACTTCGTTCACAACCGCGTCTGCATTGTTGGGATCGTCGAGCTTGAGATAGAAAGCCGAAGCTTTCCCCTGCGCTCCGACCAGATCCTGCAGCGTGGTGATGGGCACGAACTTACGGGCGCCCTTGCCGTGGGCCACGATGCCGGCGACCCTGAAGTTCTGATTCAGAATGTCAATAGTATCCCCGACCTTTACATGCTTTGACTGCGCAAAATAGTCGTCCACCAGCGCATCATACGGCCCCTGAAAGCGCCCGCCATGAATGTATGTAAAAGGCCCGCCCAGCGCCTCATAGCTCGGGAGGTCGATGCCGTAGATTGCCTCCAACGTTCCGGAGGTCGACACTTGCATGAGAACAGGCGAAACTTTCTCCACGTGCGGCAGCTTGGCAAGAATATTCGCCACCTTGATCGGCGCGGGCGCTCCGGTGATCGAAACAATAGCGGAAGAGCCCGGAGGCAGCACGATGACGTCAGCACCGATTCCTGCCTGCCGTTGCCGCGAATCGCTCAGCATTCCGAGCGACAGCCCAACGATCAGCAGGATGAGGGTAACTTCCAAAGCGATGGCGACAATACTGATCACCGACCGGATCGGTCGATGCACCAGGTTCGCGACAATCATTTTGTTCATCATGGAATAGGAATTGGCACTGAAGCCGTATCTCGGTAGAGAACAAAATGCTACTGCTGGTTTACCTTTTCCTTCCAGTCGCTGGTTGGGGAGAGGCGGCCCGCTGCGGTTGGTCCAAATGCACCACCTGCGCTCCGGGCGGTTGCTCCAGTGCAAATTTATCGTCCGGGAGAGGCTCGTTTAGCTGCAGCTTTACGATGGTCAGCGTGATGTCGTACTCCTCGTCCGGAAACCAGATTCCGATCTGCGATGGAAAGTCCACCCCGTTGTAATTTTTATAATCCTCATAACGTGTGTCGGTGACTAGATCTCCATTCTGATCATAGGCATATTGGCGATGGGGCAACAGGTCGGTTCGGCTGAAAATGATTTTCCGCTCCAGATACCAACCGTGCTCGCCTTTGCGAATCACATCAAGTTCGTAATCAGCTTGTTCTACCTGGTGTTTCTTGGAGTCAGTCACAATCTCAAAGCTATTTTCAACTACCGCGATTTCGTTCTGCGAATCGACCTCCCGCAGTAACAGAGCATCATAAATTTGCTGCGGCCGCAGGTTCTCCAAAGGTTGACCCGTAGTGTGGGTTTCAATGTCATTGCGTCCAATGATGAAACGGTTCTTGGGCGGAATCCAAAGTTTGAAGTAGAGTCCGTCGCTCACCATGTCGAACGCCTGATTTCGCACGATGGGCAGCAGCCCAATCATGCGAAGCATTGCTGGCTTGCGCGCCAGCACATAACCCCGAATCCCCTGATAATCGGTGACTCTCCCCTTTTTCACCCCTCCTACCGAAGCGTCGATGTCCACTGTGGCCTGCATGGAATGGACCTTAGCGGCCTGGCTATTGATATATTCGATCAGCTCCGCCTGGGTGGCGGACTTTAGCGGCGCCGTGCTCACCTGGCGCTCCACCTTGCGAGAACGGAACAAGCACCCAGTCAGCGGGAAAACAAGGGTAAGTACAGCCAGGGCCCGATAGCGGGAAAACTGTCTCATCCAGATATCCAGTAAGTATACAGGTGCAGCGGTTTGCGAGGTGGTTGCGAGGGGCAGATAGCGAACACAAAGCCGTCCAAAAGAGACCGAGGTGGTCCTTGCTACGTAATCGAGGAGTGGTAGAAAACGCCCACTACTCTCAGCATGGACAAGACGTAAGCACGTTCGTCCCTATTTCCGCTGCATCACGTGCCGCAGAACTCCAACGTTGCGATTGTGCTCTTCCAAGCTGTGAGCAAACTTGTGATGTCCGTTGCCGTCGCTGACAAAATAATAATAATCAGTCGTCACAGGATGTAGCGCAGCCTCGAGCGATGACTTGCCGGGATTGCCGATCGGCCCGGGCGGGAGTCCGGGATGAAGGTAGGTGTTGTAGGCGGAGTGGAACTGCATATCTTGGTGGTGCAGCGCGCCACTGTACGCTCCTTGCAGCAGCTCGCCATAGATCACGCTGGGATCAGCCTGCAGTGCGATGTTCTTCGCCAGCCGGTTGTAATAAACGCTGGCCACCAAGGGGCGCTCGTCAGGCACAGCGGTCTCCTTCTCGACGATCGAAGCCACAATCACGGTCTTTTGTAAATCAGCAGGTAACCCGATCTCGTGCGCCACTTGCCGGAATTGTTTCACCATCGCCGCCGCCATCTCCTGCATATCCTGCGTTCGAGTGAATTCATAAGTATTGGGAAAGAGATAGCCCTCCAACGTCTTCGCCTCCGGAGCAAGGTCGGCAATCAAGGCAGTATCAGACATCGCCACGTTCAAGAACTCCTGGCTCGATCCTAGACCCGCGTCCTGGATCGCCTGCGCAATGTCGAAGATGGTGTAGCCCTCGGGGATCACCACTGTGTGGACATAAATATCGCCCCGCGCCAGCCGGTCATGGAGCTCGAGCGCGTTCGCACTCTTGTCGAACAGATATTCGCCGGCTTTCAGCGAACGTTTGCGGTGCAAGTAGTGCCAGAGTACAAAAGACTCGGCGTTGCGAATCACTCCCGCCGATTTCAACTCTCTGGCGATCCGCCGGGTTGAGTACCCTTGGCGTAACATGACAAACTTCTGCCCTTCGGGCGTCACCGGTGCCCACAGCGCCCACGCCAGCCATCCGCCAACTCCGAGGATGGCAAGGACTAGAAATAGGAAGAAGGTGCGCAAGCTTGAACAGTTTAGATGAAGGGAAGTTGTCCATCGACTGTCATTGGTCGTTGGACTCTGGAACGGGATCCGGAGCAGGTAATCGCTCCCAGCCGCTTAGCGCCCCAGTTCTGTCGCCCGCGTATCCATCCAGTTTTGCAGAATCAGCACCGCCGCCATCTGGTCCACAACCTCGCCTCGCCGCTTGATGGACATTTCGGAATCGCGCAGCACGCGGTTGGCCTGGGCCGAAGTCAGACGCTCATCCCAGAGGTGGACCGGCAGCTTAAATCGCTGCCGCAATTCCTCCGCGAACCGTTGCATCTTCTCAGCCTGTGTGCCCTCAACCCCGCTCATGCGCAGCGGATAGCCGACCACGATCTCGGCGACTTCATACTCCCCGATCAGCTTCGCCAATTGGCTGAAGTCGAGACGTTTGTTCTGCCGCCGGATAGTTTGCAGCCCCTGCGCCGTGATGCCGAGCGGGTCGGACACAGCCAGCCCAATGGTCTTAGAGCCCACATCGAGGCCAAGAACCCGCGGGCGGCGCTCTATTTTGGCGGAGTCAGCATCGGAAGGCACGTGAGAATTATATGTCTGCTGGAGAATTCCGGAATTGGGCTACGATATGCGCATGGCCATCGACGAGGCCCAGGAGCTACCGACTCTACCAGCGGACGTGGCCGTCTCCCCCTCCAAAGCGCAGAAGCCACACTGGGCGTTTACTGCACTCGGAGTGGCGACCATCCTCGGCATTTGCTATTGGGCGGAACTGGTGCTTGCGGTGATATTGGTGGCAGTGTTGCTTGCATTCATTTTGGCGCCACTGATGGATCTGTTAATTCGTCTCCCGCTTCCCCGAGGCCTGGCCGCGGCCATCGTTGTGCTTATGTTGGTCACTTTGGTAGCTGGCCTCGTCTACTATTCATCGAACCAAGCCATTACGTTTCTGCAGGATGTATCCAAATACACCAGCAGGGCTCGGGAAGTAGTCGAGCGCTTCCGCCAGCAAGTAGAAACACTGGATAGTTTAAATCCGGGCAGGCCGGGCAATCAGCCCGGTACTGTCCGCGCCGGTACCAACTGGACCGAAATTCTCACTCGGGGTTTCGGGTCCTTCGGTCAGACTCTGCTGTCCGCTTCCTTCGTGCCCTTTCTGGTCTACTTTATGCTGACCTGGCAACATCATGTACGTTCGGCTACGGTGATGCTCTTTCCGATGCAGAACCGGCATACTGCGTACGTCACCCTAGGGTTGATTTCAGCCATGATTCGTACCTTCATGGTCGGAAACCTGTTGATCGGCTTATTTATGGCCGTGGCAAGTACGGCTATATTTGGCATTCTCCACTTTCCATTCTTCTACTTCGTTGGCTTCATTAGCGGCTTTTTGAGCCTTATTCCCTATCTGGGAGTCTTGCTGGCGATTGCCGTTCCTCTGTTCGCCGGCATCGCACATATCGACTCTGCGGATGTTGTTCTAATCATCGTCACGGTCGTGGGACTACACGTCTTCTCGCTGAACGTGCTCTACCCGAAGTTCCTGGGTAATCGTCTGCAACTCAATCCGCTGGCCGTGAGCATGGCGCTACTCGTCTGGGGATGGTTGTGGGGCGCGATGGGTTTGGTTCTTGCCATACCCATCACCGCCGCGATGAAAATCATCTTCGATCACGTAGAGTCGCTCAAACCCTATGGCGTATGGCTGGGAGAGTAGAGGCGGCTTCGGACTTCGGACCCTAGACCTTAGACCTCAGACCCTAGACCTCAGACGTTGGACTTCAGGCGGCGGTGTCTTCTAGGGTAGCGTCTGGAGTTTTGAGCGATTGGACAAGAGCGTTCAGCATGCGTCCTAAGTGCGCCGAAACGTTCAGCAACCCGTCGGCTTGCGCCGGGGCGAGGTACGCCAGCCGCTGAGCGATCAGAATCTGGGTTTCCAGTTCCAGAAGAGAACCTCGGGCGTGACAGAAAAAGTGGGCGCGATCACGGTCTGTCGAACGTCCTTTGCCCTCCGCGATGTTACTGGGAATAGACACTGCCGCCCTTCTCATCTGACTGGTGAGTCCGTAAATTTCAGTCTTGGGGAAATCGCGGGTTTGCTTGTAGGTTTCAACCACCAATTCCATCGCTTGCTGCCAAACTCTGAGATCTCTATACGAAGCGCCCATGCCGATTGCTCCTTCCACCAAGCCCATTCTTCTTCTGTACCCAATCACTCTGCAAGTGCAACCGTCACAAGCTGCCACGAATTTGGAGACACGCTAGGGGGGTAGGTCTGAGATCCGAAGTCGGAAGTCCGAGGTCCGGAGTCTGAGGTCCGAGGTCTGAGGTCTGAGGTCTGAAGTCCGAGGTCCGAAGTCCGGTTTTACGCTTCAAACTCCGAGGCTTCCGGGAACCGCAGCTTGCTCTTGGATAAAGCTGCGGACAGCATTTCCTCAATCACGGCTTCGTCGCAATTCTTGGCCATGGCCAGTTCGCTGACCAGTAAATAGCGGGCCCGTTCCAGCATCTTCTTTTCGCGGAAGGAGAGGGGTTTGGTCTGAGTCAACAGGAGTAGACCTTTGAGAACAGCGGCTACTTCCAGGAGCGACCCGGTGCGCATCCGCTCCGAATTCTCCTTGAAGCGGTATTTCCAATCGGCGTTGTTATCACACTCGCCAACTGTAAGAAAATCAACGATTTTCTGAATTTCGCCGTTCTTTACCACCCGCCGTAATCCCACCGTTCCCACGTTATGAAACGGCACCATGACTTTCAGGCTACTGGCCTTGATCTTGAGCAGGTAGAACTTTTCCACACTTTCGCCGATAGTCCGGCTGCTGATCTGCTCAATAATTCCTACGCCATGATTGGGATAAACGACTTTGTCACCAATGTGGAAATTACCGTCGGCAGTGATCATGAAGGGACACCCACGAGTACAAAGCGGAAGGGAAACGACACCCTTTCATTTTATCCCAAACCGGGGCACAAAGGCAATTTGGAAGCCGCTGCTCGAGGCCTGCGGGTCGATCCTCCCGACTTTCGACCTCGTATCAAGCTGAAAGCGAATGACATAGCCCGGCTGACATTCAACGATCGGCCTGCCCTCGGGCGTATGCGCATACCAGCGACAGGAAGCCGTGTTCGGTCTGAGATCGGCGTGGGCCACAATCTGACTCCGGCGTTAGGTTTATAATTCTGTGGGCACAATGACCGAGCAAATCAAGAGAAAGCTCCAGGAAGAGATCAATACCCTGGAGCGCGAGTTAAGCTACGAGCTTCCCAGGGAGCTCAAAAAAGCCGTAGCTCTGGGGGATCTCAGCGAAAACGCCGAGTATCACATGGCGAAACAGCGCCAGGAGTTTGTTAAGGCGCGGTTGCGGCAGTTGGGTCGTCGGTTAGCCGACCTATCCCTTATCAATATGGATAATATTCCCAAAGATAAGGTTGGTCTGGGTTCCACCGTCCGCATCTTCGACAATACTAAGAATGAGGAAGTTGAGTACAAGCTGGTAACCAGCGAAGAATCGGACGTGACCGCCGGCAAAATTTCCACCAGCTCACCCATCGGCCGCGCCCTGCTCAACAAAAAGGTCGGCGACACGGCTACCGTGGTCACGCCCAACGGTAAGCGGGAAATGGAAGTTCTAAAGCTGACCACCATCCACGACCAGGCCGCGGCCGAATGACCGGCCTGCCATGACCGAGCTTGATGACGGAATCAAGATGACGGGTTCAGCATGACGGAGCGAGCATGACTTGGACCAGCGCTTTCGGCCGGGGCTGCGGCGTTCTTCTCGATGCCATCGTCCACTGGCTCGCTCTGGCCCGCATCAATCCCAACGTACTAACGTTTCTTGGCTTGGTGGTCAACACCATCGCCGCCTTCCTCTTCGGATACGCCAACGGCAGCAACCAGGCGCGTATGTTCCGTTACGCGGCGCTGGTCATCATAGCTTCCGGATTCTTTGACTTGGTGGATGGACGCGTGGCTCGCGCCAACAACCAGGTCACCCGTTTTGGCGGCTTCTTCGATTCCGTGATCGACCGCTACAGCGACGCTTCTCAATTCTTCGGCTTGCTCGTGTACTACGCCCGCGGCGGCCGTTTCTTTTACATCGTCCTCACCGCTTTCGTGATGGTCAGCGCCATCATGGTCAGCTACACTCGCGCTCGCGCCGAATCCCTGATTGGATCCTGCCGCGTTGGCTTTATGGAGCGCCCAGAACGCCTGGTCCTGGTTATCATCGGAGCGCTCTTCAATGTGATGGCGCCAGTCCTCTGGGTGATTGCCGTGCTCTCCACCGTTACTGTGATCCACCGCATTCGTTACACCTACACTCGGACCGCTCCAGTCGACCGCGCCGCCGCTAAAGCCAGCCAAGCCGCCTAGAAGCAATGTAGGCGCGAGCGTCCCGCTCGTGCGCCGCAGCTCCATAACCCTTGTCATCCTGAGCGGAGTATCCGCTTCGCGAAGCGAAGCATGCGAAGTCGAGGGATCTGCTATCGCCCGTGGTCTCCTTACCCCGCAATTGACTCCCACCTCATTCCTCTGCACAATCTAACTCCGTCCCGTCATGTCAGGAAAATCCAGCACGCGCAAAGACGCACACTACACTGCCGATCCCCGCGTCCACATCGGACACGTTCACCTGAAAGTCGCCGACCTGGAACGCGCACTGTCTTTTTACGCGGGCGTGCTGGGCCTGGAAGTCACTCAGCGATTGGGCGACAGCGCCGCCTTCCTCTCGGCCGGAGGCTATCACCACCACATTGCCCTCAACACTTGGGAAAGTCTCGGCGGGTCTCCGCCGCCGCCCGGCACGACCGGGCTGTATCACACGGCGATCCTCTACCCCACCCGCACCGCGCTTGCCGACGCCCTGCGCCGCGTCTTGCGCGCGCACATTCCCCTGGAAGGAGCAGCCGATCACGGAGTGAGCCAGTCGATCTATTTGCGCGATCCGGATGACAACGGAGTGGAACTCTACTGCGACAAACCAAAAGACCAGTGGCCGCGCACGCCCGATGGGAAGTTGGCCATGTTCACTCGCCCACTCGATCTCACCCAGTTGCTTAGCGAAGCCTCCGCCGAAGTCCCCCTCAGCTCCGGCCCCCGCGACCTGTAAACCCGTTGTCACCCTGAACGAAATTGAAGGGCTTGCCCGTCGCTTTCCTGCACCGCAGCTCCAAACCTCTTGTCATCCTGAGCGAAATTTGTCTCGTGCTCGCACTAGACAAATGAGTCGAAGGATCTCTACTCCACCACTTAAGCTTCCCCACATCGGCACCAAGTTCTTCAACCCTGCTATCCTATCCCGTCATTCTTCCGAGGAACTTTGCTTGCCCACCGATCCCATTCTCGTCGTCCACGGCGGCGCCTGGGCCATTCCTGATGACATGGTCGAGGCGCATCTCAGCGGCGTGCGCAACGCCATGGCCGCGGGTTGGCGCGTCCTGAATCGCGGCGGCTCCGCGCTGGACGCAGTTGAAGAAGCCGTCGTCGTTATGGAAGACGACGAGACTTTCGACGCCGGCCGCGGCAGCTTTCTCAATCGCGACGGCAAAGTTCAACTCGACGCGCTCATCATGGATGGCGCCACCTTGCGCGCCGGAGGCGTGGGCTGCGTGGAGCGCCTGCGCAATCCCGTCCGCGCCGCGCGCAAGATTCTCAGCGATAGTCCGCATGTGTATTTTGTAGCTGAAGGCGCGGAGCGCTTTGCGGCTGAGCACGGCATCCCGCTATGCAAGAACGAAGACTTGATCATTCCGCGCGAGATTGAGCGTCTGCGCGAATTTCAGGCGCGCGCCGCTGAGGAGAACGTCGATCTCTTTGCTCCCGCCATTTCGCACGATACCGTTGGCGCGGTCGCGCTCGACCGTGACGGCAATATCGCCGCCGCCACTTCGACCGGCGGCACGCTAAACAAAGCTCCCGGCCGTCTGGGCGACTCGTCACTGATCGGATGCGGCTGCTACGCCGACAATCGCACCGCCGCCGCCTCCACCACCGGCTGGGGCGAACCCATCATGAAACTGGTACTGGCTAAGTGGGCGGCTGACCGCGTGGCCTCTGGCAGTTTGCCGGAGTGGGTGGCCGCCGAAGCAGTCAACTATCTGGAAGCCCGCCTCAACGGACATGGCGGAATGATTCTGCTCGATGCCCGCGGCCGCGTCGGCATCGCCCACAACACTCCCCGCATGGCCTGGGCCCTGAGGACCATCAAACAGGAAAACTCCGGCATCCAGCGAAGCTCGTCCGCACTTGACTAACCAAGTTCGGACGTCAGACCTCAGGCTTCGGACCTCAG
>DATKEN010000169.1:0-2233 GCA_035512155.1 Terriglobales bacterium
CAGGCGGCGATGGCAATTTCGCACAGGACCCACAACACCATGGACGTGCGCCGCGAGTAGTGATCGCGGCAGGCCTGCGCGAGGTCGCGACCGGTGGCGATGCCGAGCTTCGCGGAGAGCGCTTGCAGGAACATGGCCATCAGGCTGCTGATGACGATGACGCTGAGCAGCGTGTAGGCAAATTTCGAGCCGCCCTGGATATCGGTGGCCCAGTTGCCCGGGTCCATGTAGCCCACGGCGACCAGATAGCCGGGGCCGGCAAAGGCCAGGATTTTGCGGAGCCAGGAAGCGCCGGAGTTAAACGCCACGGTGCGGTGGGCTTCCGGTAAAGAAGGCAAACCGGCGGCGCGCGGACGGAAGGTTCCGGCCGGGTAGCTGGTGGGAGCCTCCGAGCTGGAGGCGAGTTCCGGTTCGACTTCGCTCGGTACGATCGGGGTCATGTCTGATGTTAACTGCGTTAAATACGACTCATAAACTATACTTAATGTCGTCCGTTTGTCAATGGGACTCCGCCAATTTTTTCCTGCCCGACAACAAATCATGCAGACCCCGGATTCCGGGGCCGGCTGTGCTTCACGGCGATCGCCCGCGCTGTGATACCTTCAAGATGCGGACGACGCAGGGATCAAACGGAGAGGCTCACACGATGGACCAACAGCAGCCGGTGCAAGGGCAGGTACAGATCAAGGCGGACGAGAAGGAACTGCAGGGCGAGTACAGCAATCTGGTGATGATTCACCACAATCTCGAGGAATTCACGCTGAACTTTATCTATATTTTCCCCAACGGCGCGCAGGGCAAGCTGCTGAAGAGCATGATCGTGAGTCCCGGTCACGCCAAGCGCATCTTTCGCGCACTGGGTGAGAATATCGCGCGCTACGAGGCGCAATTCGGCACCATCAAGGAAATGCCGGAAGGCGGCCCCACGCCCAACGTTGGATTTGTGCAGTAGGAACAGTAGGAAATGGCGGGCCTAGGTGGACTTGAACCACCGAGCTTGCCCTTATCAGTGTTCAGGTCCGGCACACTGGCAGGTATCCGGCCATTTAATCTCATCGATCTGGGATTTCTACCTCCGTGGCCGTACCCGCTCTTGCGGCAGTGATCGCCGCCACAAGGCGATCGACGTACAGCCGGACGACCGGCCATCGTGAATTGCCGAGGACCACGATGGCAATGGCCCGATCACCGAGATTTTGTTGGTAGCGGATGTTTTTGTCGGTGGTCACAAAGATTTCAAAGCCTGCTTCTTCCGCTGCGGTCAGGAGTTCGCCGTTGCTCAGGGTATCCCAACCAAGGTCTTTCGTCTTTTTGACTGTGTGTTCCTTGAGGAATGAGCGGAGAGGAGCAGGGGTGCCGTGGTCAAAAAGAATAAGCATCTAGCGGCGCGCTGGTTCCAGACTGCGCGCGGCAAAGTGCAGCACCGCCGTGACTTGTTCGTGGGTCAGGTCGAACCATTCGATGATCTCTTCTATGCTTGCGCCCGCCTCGAGATTCTCGAAAACCGTAGCGACCGGCATTCGCGTACCACGGAAAACCCACGCCCCGCTTACCTTTCCGGGAATGCTCTCGACAAGCGGACATTGTGACCAATCAAGCGCGGCCATAACAGACTCCTTCGGGTTATCGTACACCAGACTAGGCAACGAGTGATACGCAGAGGTTACGTGAGAGGCCGCTTGGTTTCTCCATCTTTTTCCGCGGTGTCCCGGGGACTGCTACCACAATGGCTCTCAGAAGAGATTCGTGGAGAGGTGAGAAAAGCCCCGTATTTGCTGCTATGAATGGTGGGCCTGGGTGGACGTGAACCACCGACCTCGCCCTTATCAGGCTTGCGAGAACAGGTCGATTTACATTTCCCGCTCGCCATGCCCCTGATGAGAATCAGTCTTGCGCTTCCCCCAGCCCCGTTGTTGGGGACTTTGGGGGAGGATCGTCGGTAGGCAGTTTCTAACCTATCCTGGAGTCGTGCATCCAACCATCAAGGGGTAGTTTCTGAAAGGTCTGCCGGATGCGAACGGAAGAAGTTGCAGAGGAGTCTCGGCTTTCAGCCGCCACGCGATACGAATCGCTCGTCGGCGTATCGAATGCTATCGGAAGGCATCGAGATCCACAGGACCTATTTAGCGCGCTGGTGAGAGAACTACACCGGGTCGTCCGGTTTGATTATATCGGTGTGTCCATTCGTGACGAGAAATCGAATACGTTTCACTGGCATTGCGTCGACGCCGAA
>DATKEN010000170.1:0-29794 GCA_035512155.1 Terriglobales bacterium
CAGCGCCACAGCTTGTGTGGTCACTCCACGCGAGGTCCCTCGCCCGGCTGAACTGCGCCGGGCTTCGGGATGACGCCTGAGAAAAAAACCGCCGAGAATTCAAATTGAGCCACTGCGTGGCTTAATTGACTTACCTCACCTGTGGCCCTAAGATTTCAAGCCAATGATCGGGCAGACTATTTCCCACTACCGCATCGTCGAGAAACTAGGCGGTGGCGGGATGGGCGTTGTCTACAAGGCGGAAGACACGCGGCTGCGGCGCTTCGTTGCGCTGAAGTTCCTTCCGGAAGACGTCACTCGCGACACCGCTGCATTGAGCCGATTTCAACGCGAGGCGCAGGCGGCTTCGGCGCTCAACCATCCCAACATCTGCACCATCTACGATATCGGCGAAGCCGACGGGCGGGCCTTTATTGTCATGGAGTATCTGGATGGCACCACACTGAAGCACGCTATCAACAATCGCCCACTCGAATTGGATACCCTGCTCAGCGTGGCAATCGACGTGACGGATGCGTTGGACGCGGCGCATGCCAAAAGCATCGTGCATCGCGATATCAAGCCGGCGAACTTGTTTGTGACTAGCCGGGGCGCAGCGAAGATACTCGACTTCGGGTTGGCCAAGCTTGAGGCTGCGGCGGTTCCAGGCGATGCGACCCAGACTAAGACAGACGCTCAGCACCTGACGAGTCCGGGATCAACGGTGGGCACGGCGGCCTACATGTCGCCGGAGCAGGCGCGGGGTAAGCCGCTGGATACGCGCACGGATCTGTTTTCGTTTGGCGCAGTGCTCTATGAGATGGCTACCGGCACGTTACCGTTCCGCGGGGAGACGACCGCGGTGCTCTTCGACTCGATCCTCCACAAAGCGCCTGTGGCCCCAGTACGGCTAAATCCGGATCTGCCGCCGGAGCTGGAACGCATCATCAACAAAGCTCTGGAGAAGGATCGTGACCTGCGCTACCAGCACGCCTCGGACATGAAGGCGGATTTAAAGCGGCTGAAGCGCGAAGTGGATTCGGGTAATACCTCGGCGGCGCCTGCGGACGAACCGGCAGCAAGAAGCACGACGACTGTCGCTGACTCGACGGCGAAGCGGGAGTCAAGCGGGAGGATCGCGAGGGAGAGCTCCGGAACGGCGGTCGCTGTGAAGGGCGACGAGGTTGCAGGGCCGTCACGCTTCGGGCTGGCTGCGGGGATTGTTGCCGCGCTGCTGGCTGGGGTGGCATTAGTCGGCGGTTATTACTACACGCATCGCTCCTCGGCCAAACTCACCGAGAAGGACACCATTGTGGTGGCTGACTTTGCCAACTCCACGGGCGACCCGGTGTTCGACGATGCGCTTAAGCAGGCCTTGAGCGTATCGCTGCGGCAGTCGCCGTTCTTGAATGTGCTTTCCGACGAGAAAATCGCAGCTACGCTCAGACTTATGACCCGGCCGGTGAACACGCCGTTAACTCCGGACGTGGCCCGCGAATTGTGCCAACGAGCCGACAGCAAGGCATACATTGCGGGCTCTGTGGCCGGCCTGGGCAGCCAGTATGTAATTGGGCTGAAAGCAGTGAACTGTCTGAACGGCGACACGCTGGCGCAGGAGCAAGCCACCGCTACGGGCAAGGAAAAAGTGCTGGATGCGCTGGGCGAGGCCGCCAGCAAGCTACGTGGCGAACTCGGTGAGTCTCTCGTTTCCGTGCAGAAATTCGACGCTCCTTTAGGCCAGGAGACCACGCCTTCTCTTGAAGCGTTAAAGGCGGGTGCCGTTGCCAAGAAGATTGAGGGCGAGAAAGGCCCGGCCGCGGCGCTGCCCGTCTTTCTACGGGCAATCGAGCTGGACCCGAACTTCGCCAGCGCAATCGAGGGCGTGGGGATTATGTATGGCAATGTTGGCCAGCCCACGCGAGGAAACGAGTACCTGACCAAGGCCTTTGCGCTGCGAGACCGTGCCAGCGAGCGCGAGAAACTGCACATCACCTCGATGTACTACATGTCAGTGACAGGCGAGTTGGACAAGGCGGTTGAGACTTTCCGTGAATGGGAGGAGAACTACCCCCGTGATAACACTGCGTACACCAACCTCTCCTCCGTCTACAGTCAACAAGGCAAGCTGGAGCAGGCGGCGGAACAGGCAAGGGAGGGGCTGCGCCTAAACCCCGACAACGTGATTACGGCGGAGAATCTGATGGTCCCCCTGGTCAATTTGCAGCGCTACGATGAAGCACGGCAAGTGTATCAGCAGACGGTGGCCCGCAAGCTGGATGACGATGCCTTGCACCTCGCTAGCTACGGGATGGATTTTGTGCAACGAGACACCAAAGCGATGGCGGAACAGGCGGCGTGGTTCGAGGCCCGCCCGGAACTGCAAAACGAAATTTTGGGGTTGGAATCAGATACCGAAGCCTATGCGGGACGCCTGACTAAGGCAGGGGAGATCACCCGGCACGCCGCCGAATCGGCAATGCGGGCAGACAACAAGGAGTCGGCCGCGTTCTGGCAACTCGCCGCTGCCTGGCGGGGAGCGCTCTTCGGTAATTTTGAAGAAGCGAAGCGAGGAGCCCTCGCGGGCCTGGCCATCGCGCCCGAGAGCCGCGATGTTCAGTTATTGGCGGCACTGGTCTTGGCCCGCGCTGGGGATGCGACCAAGGCGCGCGCGCTGGCTCAGAGGCTCGCCCAGCAATACCCGTCTCACACTTTGTTGCAATCGTACTGGCTGCCCGCGATTGAGACCCAACTTGCGTTGTCGGAGAAAGAACCACAGAGGGCGATTGATCAAATACAAAAGACGGAGAACCTGGAGTTCGCCCTCCCATCGGGAAACACGAATAATACGTGCCTCGATGCGACCTATCTACGAGGAGAAGCTTATCTCGCGTTAGGACAGGCCGGTCCCGCGACGACAGAGTTCCAGAAGATCATCAACCACCCAGGCCTGGTATGGAATTGCGTAACTGGCGCGCTAGCGCACTTGGAGCTCGGACGCGCGCAGGTGCTGGCGGGCGATAAGGCAAAGGCCCGGGCAGCATATCAGGATTTTCTGACTCTCTGGAAAGATGCCGACCCCGATATCCCCGTTCTGAAAGAAGCCAAGGCGGAGTACGCCAAGCTGCAGTAACTACAGTAGGGAGCCCTCATGTCGGAAACCGCACGTCTCGCTGACCAAATCCGCCGCGCCTTCGAGGGAGAAGCATGGCATGGCGACTCTTTGCTCGAACTTCTTAAGGGGGTTAATGCGGCTACGGCTGCCGCCAAGCCAATCAAGAACGCCCACAGCATTTGGGAATTGATCCTGCACATTGCAGCGTGGGATGACATTGTCCGCCAGCGTACCGGCGGGAAAGCTGTTATGCCAACCGACGAACAGAATTTTCCGCCGGTCAAAGACACCAGCGAAGCCGCCTGGAATAAGGCACTCGAAGAAACAAAGCGCGCGCACAATGAATTGGTGAAAGCCGTGGCTGCGTTCCCAGATTCACGCTTGCAAGAGCAAGTCCCAGGCAAGACTCAGAACTATTACAACTTCTTTTACATGTTCAGTGGAATCGTGCAGCACGAGCTTTACCACGCCGGTCAGATTGCACTATTAAAAAAGGGGAAGGGTTAGTCCGGCGATGGCCCGACAACGTTCTTCGCGTGCCCGCGAACCTGCTGTGTGCGCCTTTCTCCTTCTCAAATGCCCTTTCTCATCCCGGAGAACCCATAGCTGACCGATAATTTAATCAACGTCGCCGTGATCGGTGTGGGCGCCTTTGGACGCAATCATGCCCGCGTTTATCATCAGCTCGCGCAGCAGGGTGAAGCCGTAAGGCTGGCCGGAGTAGTTGATTCTGACCTGCCACGGGCAGATGTCGTGGCGAAGGAATTTGGCTGTCGCAGCTTCGGCTCTATCCAGCAACTTACGACCACTCATAGTGAAATCCAGGCGGCTTCGATCGCTGTCCCCACCATTCACCACCTCGAGGTCGCCCGGGCACTGATGGAAGCCGGCATCGACGTGCTTATCGAAAAGCCGGTGGCCACTTCACTGGCGGAAGCCGAAGAGCTGATCGCGATGGCGCAGCGCCTCGGCCGCATAGCCCAGGTGGGTCATCTGGAGCGCTTCAATCCCGCCGTCCGGGCGACGATTCCACTTGTTAGTCAACCCATGTTCTTTGAGGTGCACCGCCTCAGCGTGTTCTCGCCGCGCTCCCTCGATGTGGATGTCGTCCTCGATCTGATGATTCACGATCTCGACGTGGTCCTCTCGTTCGTGAATGCGCCGGTCAGAGAAATTCGCGCTGTCGGTCTCCCCATTCTCTCGGGTAAGGTGGATATCGCTAATGTGCGTATGGAATTCGACTCCGGCTGCGTGGCCAACTTTACCGCCAGCCGGGTTTCAACCGAACGGGTGCGCAAGCTGCGGTTCTTCCAACCCCGGCAGTACATCTCGCTCGACTACAGCCGTCAGGATGTCCTTGCCTTCAGCATCGGCGGCGACGGCGAAGCCGCAGGGATGCCGTCTGTAAATCCGCAAATCAAAGTTTCCAAACCCCCCGTCACCGCGGAAGAGCCTCTGCACGCCGAGTTGAAGTCTTTTCTTGGCTCTGTCCGCCGACGTTCCAAACCGCTCGTCTCCTTGGAGGACGGCCGCCGTGCTCTGGCAGTTGCCCTCGACATCGTGGCGGCAATCCGCGAGCACGGCAAAAAGGTGAAGCTGGATCGGCTGGGAGCGATGGGCTAAGGCCTTCTCACAACTACCGTTTACACTTCTTGACAAGCAATCCTCAGAATTCGCGCTATGCTCCCATTGATCAGTCAGGTGCGGCTCCTAAGTGCTTGTACCTTCAGCTTTTCGCACAATTCCCCGAAAAATGCGAAAATGAAACACTTAGGCGCCTGACGCCGAAGGATTGACGACCAGCCTTTGCGGCTAGTGCGGGAGGAAAGTTCCGCATTCCAGCAACGAAAGGCGGTGCGTCCGTCTCTAACTAGAGGTTTGATGCCGACGACCCAAATTCCGCCAGCCCCTCCGTCGCGGCCTGCGTCCGACGCGGACGCTAGCGATCTGTACGATGCGGAGCGTTGGGAATCGGCTTATCTCGAAGCCCACGATGCTCCCGCTCTTCTCATCCAACTGCAAGACGATCTCTCGCGTTCGCGCCAGCGGGAAGCGCTTTGGATTTCGGTTGTCGTCCACCTCACCATCGTCATTCTGCTCGTCAATTCGCAAAAGTTTGAGAGATACCTGCCCAGGCGTAGCGTAATCGAAGTTAGTCCTAATGACTTGATGAAAGAGAAAGATCTGACTTATCTCGAGTTGCCCCCGGACGAGCAGAAACTGACCAAGCGGCCCGAAACGAACAATATTTCGGATAAGGATCGCAAAGCCATGTCGCGGGCGCCCCAGCTCAATCGGGAGGAATTGAAAAAGATTCTGGCTCGCCCGGGAGCGCCCGGACCAAGCGGTCCTCCGGCACAGTCGCAACAGCCAGTCGCGCCCGCTCCCGCGACGGCCCAGAATACGCCCGCGCCGCAGCAATCACAACCGGCGCCGCCCGCTCCGAATCAGAACCAGTCGGCACGGTTGCAGACTCCGCCGCCTCCGACCGCTCCCAAGCCATCCTTTAACAACAATGGGCAATACGCGGGATCGGCAATCGAGCAAGCTGCACGCGCTGCCCTAGCCAATCGCGGTGGGTTTGGTGGCGACAACGGAGATTACGGCCTGGGTCAGGGAAGACAGGCCAGCGCCGCAATGGGACCGCTCGACGTCCTCAGTGACACACAAGGCGTTGACTTCGGACCATACCTGAAACGCGTGGTCGACAATGTCAGAAGGAACTGGTACGAGGTGATTCCTGAGTCGGCGCGCCCGCCGATCATGAAAAAAGGGAAAGTCTCTATTGAGTTTGCCATAATGAAAGATGGTCGGGTGGCCGGCATGCAGATCATCGGCCCATCAGGTGACATTGCTCTTGACCGAGCTGCCTATGGCGGCATTACCTCCAGCAATCCCTTCCCACCGTTGCCGAGCGAATTCAGCGGACAGTATCTCGCCTTGCGTTTCCACTTCTTCTACAACCCGGATCGCTCGGACTTGCAGTAGCTGTCGCTGGTCACCGGTCTTGGGTCGTGACGATTCGACCAGCGTGTCCTACCAGACCCGGCAACGATTTTGCCGAACCATCGGCGCACCAGCCATGCAGTGGAACGCCTGCTGAAACTCGGGCATGTTGGACACTACGCCATTGGTCCGATATTCGGGTGGTGAGTGAGGGTCAACAGCAGCACTGAGGCGCTTGGTTTCGTCGCGTACGTTAGAGCACCAACTCTGTCCATAGCCAATGAAGAAGCGCTGCTCCGGGGTGAAACCATCGATGGGATCCAATTTCCTGCCCTTAGTTTCATTTTGCCAGGCCATGTAAGCCAGGATTAGACCGCCCAAATCAGCCACGTCCTCGCCCAATGTTAGCTTCCCGTTGATCTTGATGTCATCCACAATGACGTATTGCGAATATTGGTCCGAGATGCAACTGGCACGATTTTCAAATTGTTGCGCGTCCTCCGGGGTCCACCAGTCTCGCAGATTGCCCTGAGCATCGAATTTCCGGCCCTCATCGTCAAAGCCATGGGTAAGCTCATGACCAATCGTGCCGCCCGTATCCCCATAGTTGGGGGCGTCGTCGGAATCGGGATCAAAGAGTGGAGGCTGGAGGATGCCAGCGGGGAAATTGATGTCGTTCTTCAGAGGTTCGTAGTAGGCGTTCACGGTGGGGGGCGTCATCTGCCACTCGCCGCGGTCTACCGGTTTTCCGATTTTCGCCAGTTGGCGGTGGAATTCAAATTCGCGAGCACGCAGCACGTTGCCCATTTCGTCGTCACGCACAATGGCTAGAGCGCTGTAGTCGCGCCACTTGTCGGGATAACCGATCTTGTCCGCCACGGCGTGCAGCTTTTCCTGCGCGTGTTGCTTAGTCACCGGCGTCATCCAAGGGAGGCCCTCGATATCGCGCCCCATGGCAGCCTCGATTTCCTTTACCAGTTTCATGGCACGCTGCTTGGCTTCCGCACTGAACGTTCGTTCCACGTAGGCCTGACCCAACGCCTCGCCCAGGTCATTATCCGCATTGCTGACGCAGCGTTTCCAGCGGGGCTCAATTTCCTGCGCTCCCCTTAATGTCTTCTGGTTGAAATCGAAATCGGCGTTTACGAAGGCGGATGACAAATACGGCGCATTGGCGTTGATCAGATGCCAGCGCAAGTAGGCTTTCCAGCTTCCCAGGCCTTCTCTTTCGAGCTCAGCACTCAAAACCTTGAAAAACTCAGGGGTAGTAACGTTGAGCGACTGCAGTACCGGCAGTCCGACCTTGGTGAAGTACGAATTCCAGTGAAACGAAGGACTGAGCGCTTCCAATTGCTGGCGCGTCATCTTGTGATAGACCTTATCAGGATCGCGGCGTTCCACCCGGGTGAGCGAGGCCTTCGCCAGGGCCGTCTCGATGTGCATAACGGCCTGGGCCTCGGCCGCCGCGAGGTTGGCCTTGTCGCCTAGCAACTCGAACATTTTCTGCACGTGTGCCACATAAGCCCGGCGCAGCTCCTCGGATTTGGGGTTGGTCTTCAAATAGTAATCTCGATCGGGAAGGCCGAGACCACCCTGATCGGCTTCTGCGATCACTTGGTTAGAGTTTTTGAAATCCTGATCGGACCCGAACTCGAACAACATACCGTCGTTGACCATGGCCGCGGCAACATCGCCAATGTCCCGCTTGGAATGCAGCCTGGCAATCTGCTCCAAGGCTCGGTTCAGCGGCATACCTCCTGCGGTCTCGATCGCTTTCTCGTCCATGCACGCGGCATAGTAATCGCCGATCTTCTGCTTCACGGCATCACGCTTGGGATGAGGCGCGGCGGCGCTTTCCAGGATTTCGCGCAGGATCAGCTTGTTATCGTCCGCCATTTTGGAGTAGACGCTCCAGCGGGACTGGTCGGGCGGGATGGGATTTTTCTTGATCCACGCTCCGCACGAGTAGGTGTAGAAGTCTGTGCAGGGATCGACGGTCTGATCCATCGATCCGAGGTCAAGGACAGGCTGGCGTTGAGACGATGGCGTCTGCGCAGAAGCAGTAGCGACAAAAAGAAGCGAAAAGAAAAGAAGCTGGCTGGACATAATTCTACGCATTACATTCCCTCTACGATAACTGAAGTCCCGACCGCGGCTCGCTGACCGCTAAGAAATGCTGAATCTAGATGGTCCCTGACGTTTTCTCCAGCCGGATTGAGCCATCTCCGGTATGAATAGTCAGCAGGTTTCCGCCGCCATTCAACTTCCCGTGAATATCTCGCCGCCCTAACTGTCCTTCCACAGTGAGGGGCAAATCCAGGTTGATGTGGCCGTCGCCGGTATGGAGATGCAAGTTGGCGGCAAAATTCTCCGGCAGCCCTAGCGTAACGCTGCCATCTCCCGCATGCAGGTCCCAACTGGAGTTCATCGTGGAACCAGGTAGTACCCGAGCTTCAATGTGACCATCTCCGGTACTGAGGGCCAGAGCATCGAATCGCCCCGCCGCCTGAATGCGGCCATCGCCGGCGTGGGCCCGTAAGGTACCATCCACCGCGTCAATCTCCTGATGGCCGTCGCTACTCTCCAATTGCATGTCGCCCTTGAAATTGCTAAGCCGGATATGGCCGTCGCCAGTGTGCAGGTTCACCCGGCCTTCGCGAGGCATATGAATCTCAACCTGCACTCGGCCGACGCGGTTGAAGCTGATAAACCCTGTCGTGTGCATGTGCAAACGCACTTCGATCGTCACTGCATCTCCGTTTTGGTGTTCTTCGATCCTGACCCCGCCGTCGCCGATCTTGTAGCGCTCGGTGAGAACCCGGGCTTCGATGGTCTTCTGGTCCCACGTATCGACGTGAATGCTGGCGTCCGAGGTCTCGACCCGAAGGTCAGGTTGTCCGATTATGTTGTAGGTTTTCGACCACTCTTCAGAATGGGTTAAAGGCGTAACCGCGAGGCAGAAGCCGAAGAGGAACAATGCAAATCGATTCATAAGTCGCTCCTGAACCCGGCTGGACACAACTTTCCCTTAGGTTCAGACGATGATACGCGGCACCGGTGAGCGAGGTTCCCTGAATTGTTTCAGAATTTTGATTGTAACTAACCTCGATTAGGCAGCGTCGGGTACGCCATCTTGACAAGAGTTCTCTCAGAAAACGGCACATAGAGCAATGCTGCCGTCGCGGCAAACGCCGCTCCAAATCCGATGGTGGGCGTCATCAGAAATGCGGCAACCGCCCACAGTTGATCGAGCACCAGGATAAACAGGAACAGTTTCTGAAATTTCTCTCCCAACCTCCGGTAATCAAAGGTAGCCGCCGAAAACAGATAAAAGCGCAGGGGAATACCCACGCCAGCGGTGACCAGCACCGCCACTAGGATGGTGGATGCACCCCACCAGGGCAAGATGCTTTCCGTATTCCGCGCGATTTGATGCAGGTGAAAGAGCGCTGCCAGGTAGAAGCTCAAATACATCACCTGAATCAACGCGAACAGGCCGCGGCTCAGTCCGCGATTCGGCAGTGGGACTTCGAGTTCGGGATGCAGAGCTTCATCGGTCGGGATGGGCGTCGACAGCGCGGGCGCGGAGGCTATTTCTCGAGTCTGCGCATCGATTCGTTCTACCGGTGCCAGAAAGCGGTATCCCCGGCGTGCCAGCGTCTCCACGTAGCGGGGGCTGGATGCAGAATCTCCTAAGGCCTCGCGGAGCTTGTTCACAGCGGTATTCAGACTGTGGTCGAAGTCGACAAACGTGTCCGCCGGCCACAACTTCTGGCGGATTTCCTCTCGCGTAAGCACATCGCCAGGATGCTCCAACATAAAGGCGAGCACCTGGAAGGGCTGCTCCTGTAGCCTGATCCGCGCGCCGTTCTTGCGCAGTTCCCCAGCAGCGAGGTCTGCCTCAAATACTCCGAAGCGGACAATTCCTCCAGCGGGACTGGCCTGCGGCAGAGACATAGTCGCAAAGTAGACGACGCGTAGTTTAGCATTCTCTAAAACCGGGGCTTCCAGCAGCTCATCCCATCGGATGGGACTAGCCATATCACGGGCAAGGGCATTCGACCCACTCGGCAGCTAGGAAGGTGACAACGCGACAGCCGGACCGTCGAAACTGTCGCGCTGGCGGTCACGTAGGGAGCAAGTAAGGAGCGAATCTAGTGTTCAACCGGAGCGCCGTAACTGTACTCAGCCTCGCCTTTTTGGCGTCCTCCATCACAGCTGCCCAGGACACGGCCCCCGTGAAAGTGAATGTGGGCGATTCCATAGTGAACGGGAGGGCGCTCCGACCCTACAAGAACCAATGGGCCATGACCATGATCAAACCGGACGGAACGGTCATCCAGGACGCTGGAATCTGGAAAGACGAGCTGGCCATTGTCATGGTGGACGGCGAAGCGTGCCTCCAGCGCACACAGCTAGCCAGCTTCAAAAAGACCACTGGAGAGATCGTAGCTACCACGAAAAACATCAACGTCTTTAACCAGGAAACTTTCGCGCCAGTTTCACGACTATATGAGAAGCACGTCCTAGGTCATGAAGATTACAGTCTGAAGATCAAGTTCGGCGCCAATTCAATGAACGTTGAGTTCCTCGAAGATGGAAAAACCGACGTGAAACGGGTTCCGACCACCGTGGCCTTTGACTTCTACGGAGGGATTTATGCGGTGTTATGGGCCGCGCTTCCCCTCAGGGAAGGGTTCTCGGCGACTTATCCCTCCTACGCTGAGGACGAGCATCCGGAAAAGGTCTCTTGGGTCACGATGAAAGTTACGGGCTCTGAAATCATTGATGCGGGAACAAAAAGTAAGACAAAAGCCTGGGTCATCGAGAGCGATACTGACATAGGCGCATTGAAATACTGGGTGAGCAAAGACCCGCCTTATATTATCCGCATGAATTTCAGACAGCCAAATGGAACAACCTGGCTCCTCAAAATGAGCTGATCAATTGTAGATGGATGGTAGCGCCGCGGGCTGGTGGAGCTACAATGTAAGCGATGTCCGCCGCTAGTCCACAACGGCAGCCTGAACCGCCAGCGCCCGAACGGCATCCCAAGCCGCACATCTACACTCTAGAAGCGACCGGCGTCCTCATCATCGCAGTGCTGATTCTCATCATCACGCTGGCCCGCTACTGGCACAGTATTTCCTGGAGTGCGCGCTAACCGTGCTTCAGGATCCGTTGCTGGTGGTGGTGCTCGGGCCAACGGGAAGCGGGAAGACCGCGCTTTCATTGGCTTTGGCTGAACGCTTTCGCGGCGAAATCGTGAATTGCGATTCCGTCGCCCTGTATCGCGAGTTTGAGATTGGCACCGCCAAGCCCACGGCGCCGGAACGAGCACGCGCGCCACATCATCTTTTCGACTTCGTTGAACCCTCCGGCTACATCACCGCGGGTGAATATGCGCGCCGGGCGCGGCAAACGCTGGAAGAGATCAAGTCGCGTCGAACAATGCCAATTGTGGTCGGCGGTACGGGGCTCTATCTGAGAGCGCTGCTCGAAGGTCTCTTTCCCGGCCCGCAACGTTCGGAGGAACTACGCGAACGGCTGCACCAGCGAACCGAGCAGAAAGGCTCGGGATACTTGCACCGCTTGCTCAGCCGTCTGGATCCTGCCGCGGGCGCGAGGATCCATGCCAATGACGTGCCTAAACTGATTCGTGCCATCGAAATCTGCCTCGCATCGCGGCAGAAGATGACGGAAATGTGGAAGAGTGGACGCGATCCACTGCAAGGCTTCCGCTTCCTGCGGTTGGGCCTCGACCCCGAGCGCAATGCTCTCTACGAGCGTATCAACCAGCGGGCGCAACGCATGTTCGATTGTGGCCTGGTGCAAGAAACGCAGCGGCTGCTCGATAAGTACGGGGACACGGCACGCCCGCTGACCTCACTCGGCTACAAGCAGGCGGTGCAGTTAGTGCGCGGGGAAATAGATCGGAAGACGGCGCTGCAAGCCGCGCAGCAGGCCCATCGCAACTACGCTAAACGGCAGATGACCTGGTTCCGGCGCGAGCCGGATGTGGTGTGGCTCGCGGGCTTTGGTGACGAGGCCGAAATTCAGAAGCGCGCCGTCGCCCACGTGCAGCGTCACATGCCGACATTTAAGAACTGAGAACTGACATCCGATTTTTCTCTCACACGCTGACTTCTGCCGTTCCGCTCTGCTATCGTTCCTGCATGCTCCGAAGCCTCGTCTCGCTCGTCGTTCTGGCTTTGATGACTTGTTCCGCATTCGGCAAAGAAAAATACCAACAGCCCGGGCCCATTCACCTCGATCGTGAAGGTGAGAAATGGGCCGAAAAGACTTTGCAAAAGCTTTCTCTCGAAGAAAAAGTCGGTCAGCTTTTCATGATCTGGGTTCGCGCCGAGTTTCTGAATGTGAACAGTCCCGAGTACCTCGATCTGCGCGACAACATGCGCAAGTATCACATCGGCTCTTTCGCCATGACGGTACGCTGGGACCCGCCATTTCTCTATCGTAACCAGCCCTACGAGGCCGCCGAACTGCTCAATCGTCTCCAGCAAGATTCCAAATTGCCGCTGCTGGTCGCCGCTGATTTTGAACGTGGCGTCACCATGCGTCTTCATGGAGCCACGGGCTTTCCCCACGCCATGGCATTCGGGGCAACAGGAAGGATTGACTACGCGGAAGCATTCGGCCGGATCACCGCCCAGGAAGCACGTGCCATCGGCGTGCACTGGAATTTCTTTCCTGATGCTGATGTAAATTCGAACCCAGCTAATCCAATCATCAACAGCCGCTCCTTCGGAGAAGATCCGCAGCAGGTCGGAGATTTGGTAGTGGCTTACATCCGAGGCGCACGCGCCAACGGAATGCTGACTACAGTCAAACATTTCCCCGGACATGGCGATACCGCAACTGACTCGCATCTCAGCGTCGCTCAGGTCACTGGCGACCGGGCGCGACTGAATAACGTGGAGCTTCCGCCCTTTCGCAAAGCCATCGAAGCTGGTGTGGATTCGGTTATGGTTGCGCATGTCACGATTCCCGCTCTCGAACCGGACCCAAACCGCGTCGCCACAACTTCTCCGGCGATCGTCACCGATTTGCTCAAGAAGCAGCTTGGCTTCAAGGGAATTGTTGTCACCGACGCGCTGGACATGGCCGGACTCACCCGTCTCTATTCCGCGAACATCGGACGTGCCTCCGTGGATGCCTTCAAGGCAGGCAATGATCTGCTGCTGATTCCTGCCGATCTGGATGCGTCGTACAAGGCAGTCCTCGAAGCCGCCCGCAGCGGTGAAATTCCCCAGGCCCAGCTTGACGCTTCGGTGCTTAAGCTACTAAAAGCAAAAGCCTCACTCGGCCTGGAGAAGGCTCGCCTAGTCAACCTTGATGCGCTCTCGGCGGCCGTGGGAAAACCCGAGAATCTCGCCCTCGGCCAGCAGATTTCCGACGATTCCGTCACCTTTGTCCGTGACAACGGAAAGCTCTTGCCGTTCAAACATTCGGGAACTGTTCAGAGTGGCCTTCCGTATCAAAGAGTGGAAGAAGTACGGAACAGCACAGTGGTAATCGTGCTGTCGGAGGACGTGCGCACCGAGGCTGGCCGCGCGCTGGAGCGTCAAATTAAGTCTCGAATACCCGATGCCAATGTCATTTACGTCGATCCGCGGATCGCGGCCGCTATGTCCGACGACGTGCTGAAGGCGGTGGACCAGGCACAGGGCGTTATCGCGGCTGTTTACGTCGTTCCGACGGCGGGAAAGGCCATGCAAGGTGCAAACGGTTTGACCAATTCCGTCGCTCTCAACGATTCCAGCGGGACGCTCTTGCAGAAGATTCTTGAGCACGGGGCGGAGAAGACTGCAGTTCTGGCCATGGGGAATCCGTACCTGGCGCAGGACTTCCCGGCAGTGCAAAACTATCTTTGCACTTTCTCCAATGCGACGGTCTCAGAAATCAGCGCGGTCAAAGCACTCTTCGGTGAAATCGCCATTCGCGGCCATCTGCCGGTGAGTATTCCTAATGTTGCCCAGCGGGGCGCGGGAATCGAACGGCAGCCGCAAGTCTTACAAGGAGGAGGATCTGAGCATGCGTACCCCAAACCAGCCGGGCGCTAAGGCGTCTGTGGCTTTCGCCCTAGCCTTCGCAGCAATCATGGTTTTGCCCGCCTGCAGCGTGAACGTGAAGAAGGGCGACAACAATCAAGAGAAGAAAGTCGACATTGAGACTCCGGTGGGCGGGATTCACGTCAGCAGGAATGCTGATGTGCATGAAACCGGCCTGCCAGTTTATCCCGGTGCGCGGCTCAAGGAAAAAGAAGAGGATGGTGGGCAGAAGAGCGCGAACGTCAACATTTCGGGAATGGGTTATGCCCTGCGCGTGGTGGCGGTCGAGTTCGAATCGGATGATCCGCCTCAGAAGCTCATCGCCTACTATCAGGACCAACTCAAGAAATACGGCAATGTGCTTCAATGCCGCGCTAGCAAATTCGGTGGGAATACTGGCACAACCTACGACGGCAAAGATTCTCATGCCTCGAACGAACTGAAGTGCACGGGCGACAACAACGGTAAGGTCGTGGAACTGAAGGTGGGAACCGATCAAAACGAACATATCGTGTCGATCCAGCCGTCAGACTCAGGAAAGGGATCTGTTTTCGCTCTGGTCCACCTGCAAACCCACGGCAAGGAGGACACGATCTAGTTCCGGCTGCGAGGAGAAGTTGGAAGAGTGAAGATTTCAGATTGAACCCCTCACACCCGAAAACCTGCGATCTAGAATCTCGAAATCTGCCAGCTTCCCTTGCCTCGCGCATCCGCCTGCGGTACCTTGAAGCTCCGATGGAACACCCCTGCTATAAATGTGGCGCCACGGTTGAGGAGGGAATCGCCTTTTGCCCACATTGCAACGCGCCGCAAATTCGAGTCGGAGTTGAAGCCAGCGTGCTTTCCACAACGGCGCCGGGTTCCTCGCCTTCCGAGTTCTCGCCAGATACCGTGATTCAATGGCCGCAAGCCTTGCCGGCGGCGGCCGTCGCTGGACTGGTGGCAGCGCTTCTTGCTCTCGTGCCCCTCGGAGGCTTTGGGCTGGGAACGCTATCAGCCGGATTTCTCGCTGTTCTTCTGTACCGCCGTCGTAATCCTGGCTTCAACCCATCTGCAGGAATGGGAGCGAAGCTGGGCGCAGTTAGTGGAGCTCTGGCTTTCGCCTTTCTGACAGTCTTTCTGGCACTATGGGCAACGGTTTTCCGCACCACTGGGCAGATTCGCCAGACCATGATAGAGGCGGTTGAGCAATCGGCCGCTCGCAGCTCCAGCCCTCAGCAGGCCCAGCAGGCTCTGGAATTCCTCAAGACCCCCGCAGGCTTTGTCGTAATGATGGTCGTGGGCTTAGTGACAATGTTTGTTGTCTTCCTGATCTTTTCAAGCGTGGGTGGAGCGATCGGCGCTGCCCTGCTCCGGCGTAAGGGCCGGCTCTAGACTTAGAGTCGAGCCGATCTTCGTGAAACTTCATGGAATCCCAAAGGATACGGGGTTCGCTCCTCCTTCTTGCCCCGCCAGCCTTGCCCCGCGTATGATGCAGCGTCCATGACCGCAAGAATTGGATATATCATGCTCCACCTTGCGTCGAAGCCATGAACAAACCTGCGCGTGGATCGCTGCTGGGTATCGAACATCTCGATGCGGGAGAAATCCTGGGAGTATTCAAGCTTGCCCGGCGGATGAATCCGCTCAAGCCGCGTCCCTTGCTGCGCGGAAAGCGCGTGCTGCTTCTGTTTTACGAACCCTCCACGCGCACCCGCAGTTCGTTCGAAGTCGCGGCGAAATCTATGGGTGCGATGACCACGCTGGTGCTCGCCAGTGGATCCAGCATCGAGAAGGGCGAGTCGCTGCTTGATACGGCCTACACTCTGCGGGCCGTGGGTGCGGATGTCATCGTCGTGCGTCATCCTCTGGCCGGCGCTCCCCTGCTCATGGCCAAGCATTTGGATATTCCTGTCGTGAATGCTGGCGATGGCATGCATGAGCATCCCTCGCAGGCATTGCTCGACGCCTATACCATCCTCCGTCACAAGAAAAATCTTAAAGGCCTCCAGGTGGCGATCGCCGGCGACATTTATCACAGCCGCGTGGCCCGTTCCGCGATTCATCTGCTGGGTAAGTTCGGAGCCCACATTACCCTATGCGGCCCGCCTGAATTTCTTCCGGAGGTGGCGACCAGCCTGGCCCCCGGCTTGCACATTACGCGCACGGTGGAAGATGCAGTTCGTGGCGCTGACGTGATCATGGTGTTGCGGGTGCAAAAAGAGCGCTTGGCGGGAGTGAAGATCAGCCTGCAGACTTACATTGAGCGCTACCAGATCACTATGGCTCGAGTGAAGCTGGCGAAGCGTGACGCCATGGTGATGCATCCGGGGCCGATTATCCGCGGGCTTGAACTGACCTGGGAAGTGGCCGACTGCCCGCAGTCGGCGATCGTCGAGGAGGTGCGTAACGGTGTGCCTGTGAGGATGGCAATCCTGGCAAAGGCGCTTGGCAGAGCTAGGTAATGTAAGCGCGAGCGTTCACGCTCGTGCGGTTTCGGCTGCACATTTTGGGAATCCTGTGAATCGAAGAGAAAATCACAGCTTGCTAATCAAGGGCGGGCATCTAGTAGATCCCGCCGCAAGGGTTGACGCTCCCATGGACGTCCTCTTGCGCGAGGGACGTGTCGCCGAGGTTGCGCTGCCCAACAAAATCCGCGGCAGCGCCGATGAAAAGTTTGACGCGCGCGGTCTGATTGTGGCCCCCGGCTTCATCGATCTGCACGTTCACTTGCGCGAGCCCGGCCAGAGCTACAAGGAGACCATCGCGTCAGGCACCGCCGCCGCTGCTGTCGGGGGATTTACCTCGATCTGCTGCATGCCCAATACCCATCCCATTGTCGACTCACCAGAATGGGTCACCTGGATTCAGCAGGCCGAGCGCGGCGCAGCAGTCAACGTTTTTCCAGTTGCTGCCGCGACCAAGGCCAGCAAGGGCGCGGTGCTCACCGATTTCCGTGGATTGCAGCGGGCCGGCGCGATTGCAGTCACCGATGACGGCAAACCGATTCTGGGCAACGACATCATGCGGGAGACGCTGCGATTGGCATCCGAGCTTAATCTCCCCGTAATTCAGCACGCCGAAGATACGCGCATGACGGAACATTGCTCGATGAACGATGGACCCACTTCATTTCGGCTGGGGTTGCGCGGAATGAAGGCGGCGGCAGAGGCGTCTATCGTCGAGCGCGACGTGCAACTCGCCCAGCAGTTTGCGGGCACACGCTTGCATGTAGCGCATCTCTCGACGGCGGATGCGCTCAAAGCCGTGCGCCGTGGCAAGCGCAGTAAGGCCCGCATCACCTGCGAAGTCACGCCGCATCACTTCACTTTGACCGACGCCGACGTCGCCGACTACGACACCAATTTCAAAATGAATCCGCCCCTGCGCTCTGCTTCTGATCGCGAGGCCATCCTGGTGGCGCTGGCGGACGGCACCGTGGACGCCATCGCCACCGATCACGCGCCCCATGCACCTCATGAAAAGATCATCGAATTTGAGCGCGCTCTGTTCGGGGTCACGGGTCTGGAGACCGTACTCGGCGTCGCCATCACCCGCCTGCACCGCGAGCAACGGATTCCGCTGGCAAGAATTGTGGAACTCTTCACTGCAGGCCCGGCACGTGTGGTCGACATCAAAGGGCGCGGCAGCTTGGCACGCGGTAGTCACGCCGACGTCACCATCTTCGATCCTAAGAAGCGCTGGACGTTTGAAGCCGCGAAGTCTCGCTCCAAGTCGCGCAACACTCCATTTGACGGCTGGCAGCTTACCGGGAAAGTTGTGGCTTCGATTGTGGGTGGGCGGGTCGTGTACCGGGCAGATTAAACATCCCAACGATTGCAGGAAGTGTTCCACGTGGAACCTTTCGACGTCGGTAAGTGGCTCATTTGCTGCGTTTTGGCTATTTGATGGTGCTCCAATAAAATCCCTACCCCGCCGGTAAAACTTAGACTATTATACATTTAACTGTATATTATTAAGTCAATTTCTGTTACACTTTCTTGGTGGGGAATGGATGCCAGAATTCCCTAAAGACGCACTGATTGCTTGGGAAGGCGATTCGAAAGAAGTCATCAGTTCGTTCCCGGATGAAGCAAAACAGAACCTGGGATTTCAGTTGCGCCTTTTGCAACAAGGACAGCAGCCGACGGACTATCGGGCAATGAGAACAGTCGGTCCGGGAGTTTTCGAGCTCAGAGATCAGGACGAGCGGGCATGGTATCGCGTGATCTATCTGTCAAGAATCCAGAACGTGGTTCATGTGCTGCATTGCTTTGAGAAAAGGAGCCGTGAGACCCCAGCAAGGGAGGTCAACACGGCGAGGCAGCGGCTCAAGGCGGTCCAAGCGCGCATAGCCGAGGAGAGAAAACATGAAAAGCGAGAACGATAGACCCACTCACATCACGCGGGAAAACGTGCTCGAGGACCTCGGATTCTCTCCGGAGCAAGCTGCGGTCTTGAAGTTCAAGGCCGATTTGTACCAGGCAATTTTGAAGTACGCTCGCAAGTATTCGCAAAAGCAGTTGCAAGCGATCCTGGGAGAGCCACAGCCTCGCGTGAGCGAATTGCTCAATGGAAAAATCGCAAACAAGAGCGTAGACAAGCTCCTCTACTACGCGGGACGACTCGGCATTGAAGCTAAAGCCAGATTTCCCCAAACCAACAAACAGGTTGTGCAGCGAGAGTTGGCTGTGGCCGCGCGTTGAGCAAAAGGACTCAGAAATGGCTAACGAAACAAACAATGATTGGCCCATCCCCGCGTACATAGAACGGGCGCGTTTAGTTACAACCTGGCAAAAGGCTCGGTTCGTCCCTCGCGATGCCGAGCACTATCGCCGTTCCCCATCGGGCGAACTAGTCACCGAAATGCCTGAGGTTATTCCGGCTGGCTGGGACCATGAGCAGTGCGTGCTCTGCATGACGAAAATCGCACAACTTCCAGGCTGTCAGCGCGAGGGCTACAGCAACGACGGGGGGAGTCTATGGCTTTGTCTTGCTTGCTACGAACAGTACGTCTCTCGGTCGCAGAAAACTGAATAGGCCGTATCCATGCTATGACTTGATAGCACATTCCGATCGCTACACAATCCCCATCCGCTTCCCGACTCGTTTCAGCACGTCCAACGCCTGTTCCAACTCTTCCTGTGTGTGCGTCGCCGTCATGATTGTCCGAATGCGGGCCTTGCCTTCGGGGACGGTCGGAAACGCGATGCCAGTGCCCATGACGCCTTCCTTGAACAGCTCTTTGGAGAAGTCCATGGTGAGTTTGCCGTCGCCGATGATGATGGGCGTGATCGGAGTTTCGCTGGCGGGCGTGGTTTCGCCGCCGATGTCGAAGCCGAGCAGTCCCAATTCTTTTTTCCAGAAGCGCGTGTTCTGCCAGAGCTTCTCGATGCGCTCGGGTTCGTTTTCCAGCACTTCGAAAGCCGCAATGCAGGTCGCGGCCACCGACGGCGGATGCGAGGTCGAGAACAGAAACGGCCGCGCGCGATGGTAGAGAAAATCAATCAGATCGCGCGTGCCGCAGACGTATCCTCCAAGCGCCCCAATCGCTTTTGACAGGGTTCCCACCTGAATGTCGACGCGGCCGTGCACCTTGAAATGATCGATGGTTCCGCGTCCGTTGCGTCCCAGTACGCCCGAGGCGTGGGCATCATCCACCATCATGATGGCGCCATATTTCTCTGCCAGATCGCAGAGCGCGGGGAGCGGACCGATATCGCCATCCATGGAGAAGACGCCGTCCGAGATCAGCAGCTTTTTCCCGGGCTCGTTCTTCACGCTGGCGAGCCTTTCCTCGGCTTGCGCGATGTTTTTGTGCTCGAAGACCAGAATCTTGGCTCTCGACAGGCGGGCGCCGTCGATGATCGAGGCATGATTCAGTTGGTCGGAGATGATGAAATCGTCTTTGCCCAGCACCGCCGAGACTGTGCCCGCATTGGCGGCAAACCCCGATTGGAATACGACACAGGCTTCGACATTCTTGAAGCTTGCGATCTTCTCCTCCAGTTCCATGTGAATCTTCATGGTTCCCGCAATGGTGCGCACCGCGCCCGACCCGACACCATACTTGCGCGTGGCTTCGAGCGCGGCCTCGCGCAGCTTGGGATGCGTGGTCAGGCCGAGATAATTGTTCGAGGCCAGATTGATAACTTTCTTGCCGTCGAACGTGCAGACCGGTGCTTGCTCGTCTTCGAGTACACGCAGGCGGAAGTGCGTGCCTTTGGCTTTTAGATCATTCAACTGATCGGTGAGATAAGAAAGCGGATCGACGCGAGTGGTGGTTGGCATTTTTGTCTCCAAAATTAGGAACCGCAGACCATAAGAATTGCAGGGAACTAGCGACTCATCAGTTTAATACCGGGGAGAATGAGGAGGAAACTTCGTCTAGCGAGACAGCGCAGTTGTGCAAATTTCAAAAGCAGATCTCAGTTAGTTGTTCCCAGTTCTCAGCTTTTGGCCGGGAGCGCCAGATCCGCGAGCGCTTTGAGACTGTGAACTTCCAAATCCGGCTGAGCAGACGCCGCTTTAGCTGCGCCCGCACCCGGACGAGGCGATGGGCGATTCACCCACACCGTTGCTATGCCCAGAGATTTGGCCGGGACCACGTCATGATAGACGCTCTGAGCGACGTGGAGCCACTGGGTCGGCTGCACCCCGATTCGTTCTTGCGCCAACTTGAAGACTCGGAGCGAAGGTTTGTAGGCGCGGGCCTGTTGCGCCGTGATCACGTGGTCGAACTGCACTTCAAGACGTCGCGCGGTGACAGCGAACAAGTCATCGTCAACGTTAGACGTGATCGCTAGTTGATAGCGACTTTTGAGCTTGCGGAGGGCTGCGACCGTGTCTGGAAATGGCAGCCAATTGGCCAGAGATTCCGGCAGCGACCGCACTTCCGACTCGGAAGGCACAAAACCTAGGCGCTCGCCGAAGCCGCGAACTACCGATTTCAGAACTTCGCGATAGGACTGGTACTCTCTTTGCTCCGCCTGCAACTCCAGTTCGGAGTAGAACTCCAAAAGCTCTGCATCGGTAACAGTCCGGCCGTGGGCTGTCAGAATGGGACGCAAGGCACCAAATATTCCCGTTTCCCAGTCGATTAGCGTGCCATAACAGTCAAAGGTCAGCACTTGAAAGCGAGTGAAGTCGAGCATTGTTCCTATTGAAGCCGACCTTATCTCAATTCCAGCGGCTGCTCCAACTTAAAGCTCAGGGCTGATTCCGCGGGGATAACGATGTCCTTGTTCCCGGTGAACGCAGCGCCTCCGGTGCCCGCGCCGCCTCCGGCCAATGCGCCTATGGCAGCGCCTTTACCCCCACCCGCCAGTCCGCCAATCAGCGCGCCGACAGCAGCTCCGCCGCCCGCCAATACCGCGGTGCGTTTGCCCTTGCCTTTTTCGGTGCGCTCGATCGAAGAAGTCTGGATGCCCTTATCAGTGCCCTTGACGTTGATCGAAGTAAGCTTCAGTTGCAGACGAGCGCCGCCCTTGAAGCGCCCGAGTGGCGCCGCGTCCACCACGACTCCGGAAGCAGTCGCCCCGGCTCGAATCATTTCTCTTCCGTCAACCTGAACTGGCTCAGCCAAGGAAGCCGAAAAAGCCTGGCCGGGCTGGCTGATCTTAGACCCCACGGCCTCACCCAAGCGCACGGTCAGCACGGTGCCGGTTGGAAGAATGACCGGTTGGGGGGCTTCCGCCCTGGGTTTCATGGCCGAACCGCTGGATGGGGCCGAAGAGTCCGCAGCCGGAGCGGTCGGCGCGCTGGCGGAGTTCGTGGAATTTGCGTCGCTTGTTGATGAATCGGAACTTTTGTTGCTCTTGCAGCCCAACAAAGCGATGGACAGACAAAGGCCCAGTGTGATTGTTGCCAAAGGTGAACGCATAAAGACCTCCGTTCAGAAATTGTTAACCAGAAAGCAATGGTGGCGCGACGCGCGAGGCTAAAACCTTGGGTACTTCCGGGAAACGCGACAGGATCCGGAAGTAATTGGCGTAATACTACCGTGACCTGATGCGAATGTCACGCTAGCGGAGTCTGTTTCTTTTCAGCGAACTCTAGGTCAGCTGGTGTTGGGGCATCTTCGGCGGCACCCGCTGTCTCGGGAACCGCCGACGTCAGCCCGGATGTCTTCTCATTATTTTCGAAATGGTTATTCTCGAGATCTCTTTTTCCCGTACCTTTCTTTTCCAGAAATCTTGCGCTGTTCAGCAGCGGTCGGCCGAGAGAAGGGTTGAAACCGGTCCAGAAGCCCTCCGAATCGCCACCGCGCTCGAAGTGAGCACGCATGCTTTCCATCTTGGAGTCGAGATCGTCAAGATAATGCAGCATGAGCGCTTCCGGAAACATGGGGAGCTTGGGAGAACCAAACTCATACTGTCCGTGATGGCTGATGATGAGATGTTCGACTAAAGTCTTCAGCTCGTCAGGGAAACCCGGCACCAGGGCGATTTTTGCCTGCAGCATTTCCAGTTCAATGACCATATGACCGAGGAGTTGGCCGCGCGTGCTGTAGGAGAAGGACCGGTTGTAAGTGAGTTCGTGAATCTTACCTATGTCGTGCAGGAAGGCTCCGGTAAGCAGGAGGTCGCGGTTGATCTGAGGATAGTTACGGCTGACCGCATCGCAGGAGCGGCAGAGCGAGACTACATGATCGAGCAACCCGCCAATATAGGCGTGGTGCAAGGTCTTGGCGGCTGGAGCCATGCGATACGCCTCGGCAATTTCGGGATCGGCCATGAAGGACTCAACCAGCGCCTTGAGGTGAACATTCTGAAAGCTGGCGACATAGCCGGCCAGCGTCTGCCACAACTCGCCGATGTCTTTCGTAGTCTTGGGCAGGTAATCGGAGAAATCGACTTCCGAATCCCCGAGACGACGGAGCTTATGGATGGTGATCTGAAATCGGTTCTTGTATTTGTTGAGCAGGCCCTTGATCTTGACGAAGTCATCCTGCTCGAAAGCGTCCAGGGCATCTTGCACGTTGTCCCACATCTTGGCTTCGATGTGGCCGGTGCGATCACCGAGCGTCAACGCCAGGTAAGGTTCACCCGTTTTTTTGGGCTTCACCTGTTTGACGACGACGACGAAGCTCGAGGTAATGACTTTGTTTTCGTGCTGGACACAATCGCATACAAAGAAGTCTTTCATGATGAGTGGTGCCGTCGCCTCCGCAAGCTTGCCCCCGTTCGGGTCCAGCTCAATTAGATGACTTTGAGTTTTTTCTTCTTTTTCTTGAGTTCTTTCGCGCCTGTATCTTTGGCAGTGGTCTCGACGGGTTTGGTCTGGTTGGGGCTGGCGCCGGTGTCCACGTAGCCGGGCTTGACATCGATATACGCATCCTCGCGGAGTTTTTGCAGGTATTCACGCAAGGCGGGCTGCAATTTTTGCATGTAGAGCGCGTCCTGAATTCGCGGTTCAACTTCGCTCATCGGAGGTATGCCAGCGGTGTGATGCTCGACCACTTTCAGAATGACAAACCCCTGCCGGGTGCGGATCACATCTGAAACGTCGCCCGGTTTCATGGCAAAAGTTTTGTCTTCGAGTTCCTTGGCCAGGGTCCCGTGCTTGAAGTCTCCAAGATCGCCACCATGGGCCGCTGTAGGCCCATCCGAGTTCTTCTTGGCAATGTCCTCGAACTTGCTGCCTTTGCGAATCTGGGCGAGCAGGTCTTCAGCTTTGGCTTGCGCGGTAGCCAGTTGCTGCGCATCGTCCGGCGCGTTGGCTCCGCCTTTTTTTTCGGTAGAAACCAGGATCTCGCTGAGTCGGATATGCTCCGGTTGCTCCATTTCACTTTTGTGCTGGTCGTAAAATTTCTGCTCTTCCTCCTTGGACATGGACATCTTGGAGCCAACTTCTCTGCCGATAACCTGCTGCGTAATGATCTGATTGCGCAGGTTCTGCTTGAAATCTTCCAAAGAGACCCCTTGTGCCTGGGCAGCTTTGTCGAGATCCTCCATGCTCTCCAGGTTCATTTCCTTGCGCATATCGTCGAGTTTCTTGATCAGTTCGGTGTCTGCCGTGATGCCCAGGTCCTTGCCCTTCTCCAGCAGCAACTGCTGATCAATCAGGTCGCGCAGGATGTCCTTGTCGCGCTCGGCGACGATCTTGTTTGCATTTACTGGGTCCTGCTGCTGCGCTTCCTGTTTTAATTGATCCTTGCTGCGCAGATATTCAGTGCGGGTTACGATCTGGTTATTGATGCGGGCAATGATTTCTTCGATAACCGTGTCCGCCCGCAAGGTCTTCGGCAGAACGGCAAGGCACAGCAAGAGCAACCATGGGAGGAGTTTTCGCATAGATATCAGTATTCCACGGGCTGCGCCGCAGCTGGACGTTGCCCTATCTGTAAGATGATACGTTCAAGCGAATTGTACCTCTGGAAGCAGACTCGCGACCAGCGCTGCCCTGTTATGATAGTCGGTTTTTGCACCGCTTCAGGCCGCAAATTCATAGGAGCTGATGGTGATAAGAGTGACCGGCTACTTTGCCTTTTTCATTTTCTTCCTCTTTCTTTTTGGAGTCTTGAATCTACCCGCTAAGGCACAGAAACAGCGCGCGACCGCTCCCGACTTAACCCAACTGGAGAAAATGACGGCGCGCTTCTCGCCCACGCTCCTGCGCGTGGATACGTCGAAACTCTCTTCCGGGGACCGGCAAGCCCTAACCAAGCTGATCGAAGCTAGCCGGGTTATTGATGACATTTTCTTGCAGCAATATTGGAGCGGCAATCGCGCTCTTTATGCCCGCTTGCAAAAAGATGCTACTCCGTTAGGCAAGGCCCGCTTGAACTATTTCTGGATCAATAAGGGTCCCTGGTCGGTGCTGGATGAGTTCAAGGCTTTTTTGCCAGGTGTGCCGCCCCAGAAAAGTCCGGGCGCGAACTTCTACCCGGAAGACATGACCAAGCAAGATTTCGAGCGCTGGTTCGCGCCCCTGCCGCCGAAAGACCAAGAACAAGCGAAAAGCTTCTTTACAGTGATCCGCTGGAAAAAAGACGGCGGTTCCAGTCGCCGCGAACTCGTGACAGTGCCCTACAGTGAAGAATACAAAGACGACCTCACTCGAGTTACGAACCTGCTGCGCGAAGCGGCAAACTTAACTGACAATGCCTCATTGAAGAAATTTCTTAGCTTGCGGGCCGATGCATTTCTCTCCAACGACTATTACGACAGCGACCTGGCTTGGATGGATCTGGATGCGCCCATCGACATCACCATCGGTCCCTACGAGACCTATGACGACGAACTTTTTGGCTACAAAGCCGCTTTCGAAGCTTTTGTAAACCTGCGTGATGATGAGGGGACGGCAAAGCTCTCGGCTTTCGCCCAACATCTGCAGGAAATCGAAAACAATCTGCCCATCGACCCACGCTACCGCAACCCCAAGTTAGGAGCGGCCGCTCCGCTGCGCGTAGTGGACGAGATCCTGAGCGCCGGTGATGGCAACCGTGGCATCGCCACCGCCGCTTACAACCTGCCCAACGATGATCGGGTAGTTCACCAGAAGGGCAGCAAGCGCGTGATGCTGAAGAACGTGCAGGAGGCCAAGTTCCGAACCGTCTTGCTACCCATCGCACGCAAGATGCTCTCCAGGCAAGCGATGGTTGACGTCAGTTTTGACTCGTTCTTTACACACATCGTTGCCCACGAACTCATGCATGGCCTCGGACCTCACCAAATCCAAGTCCAGGGCCACGACACAACTGCGCGGGAAGAACTAAAGGAGCTCTTCAGCGCAATCGAGGAGGCCAAAGCGGACGTCACTGGCCTGTTCGCGCTTCAGTACATGATGGATCATGCCAGGGAGATGGGCTTGACCAAGGTGTTGCCTTCCGACGCTGCCGCGCAGCGGCAGCTCTATACCACCTACGTGGCCTCCATGTTCCGTAGTCTGCGCTTCGGGCTAAATGACGCCCATGGTAAAGGCATGGCAATTCAGTTCAACTATCTGCTGGACAAAGGCGCCTTTAGTCAGAACGAGGATGGCACGTTCGCGCCGAACATAGAGAAATTTAAGCATGGGGTGCGTGATCTCGACCGCGATTTGTTGACGCTGGAAGCTGAGGGCAACTACGACGGCGCAAAGAAGATGTCGGACGAAATGGGAGTGGTACGGCCAGCGTTACGAGGGGCGCTGGACAGCTTGCAAGGAATCCCCACTGACATAGACCTGGTTTTTGTCACAGCCGATGAGCTGGCGCCCCGGGTTAAGCCGCTGCCCACGGCAAAGCCGACTCAAAAAAGAAAAGCGCGGCGAAGATAGGGCACCTGGTTTTCGTCCTGCCCATGGAAAAGGAAACCTCCAGGATCGAAGCCTTCTCTGACGGGGTTTTCGCGATTGCCATCACCTTGTTGATTCTGGAAATCAAAGTGCCCACGGCGGAGAACGACCTTGCGGCCCAACTCCTCAGACAGTGGCCCTCCTACGTCGCTTTCGTCATCAGCTTCGCCTTTATCGGCATCATGTGGATCAACCACCACCGCTTGTTCACCCATATCCGGCGCGCCGATAATGCGCTGATGATTTTGAACCTTGCGCTGCTGCTAGGGGTGACGGCGGTTCCTTACCCAACAGCCGTCCTGGCCCAGCACCTTAACCGTGGCGGCCAGCGCACAGCAGCTATTCTCTACAACGCGACCTACTTCGTGATCGCCATCATCTTTAACGTGCTCTGGCGATACTGCGCATCCCGTGACGGCCACCTCCTCGGGAAGGAAGTGGACAGCTCCACCATTGGAAGAATCTCGTCCCAGTATGCCTTAGGCCCGGTGTGCTATCTCGTCTGCATCGTCGTGGCCTGGGTGAGTGTACCCGCGAGTTTATTCATGAATGTCGCGCTGGCGATCTTCTTTGCGCTACCGCCCTCGCGATCAGAACGGCTGATCGGCAAACGATCCTGATGAACGTGTGTTCCTTGGTCAGGCGGCGACGGTTTTGCCGATTGCGTCGCGGACCAATGCCATTACGGTGACGTCATTGTCCGTTGGAGGCCGGCACATGAAGTCCTGCACTTTGTCGAGAAGGTTCACGCACAGCTGGTTCGCCGTTTCCCCCTCGGTGTGCTGAAGCATGTTCTGGACTCCATCCAATCCGAATTCCTGGTCTTTGCACTTGGCTTCGACGATCCCGCGGGAGGCCAACAAGAGAGCCGCGCCTGGTTCCAGCACGACCATTTGGGAGTCACTGGTAGTGTGCGAAAAAAGACCCAGCGGTAGTCCAGTGGCGGGCAGTTGCGTAACGCTGGCGTGATCTCTCAGGAAGCCGGGAGTATGGCCGGCATTGAAGTAGGACACGATGCCCAGATCTTCGTTGTAGCAGCCGGCAAACGCGGGACACGAATGGACGCCTACTGCGGTTTCCAGAACCGTACGATTCAACTGCAGGAACAACTCGGTCATAGCGTCGGCTTCATTGATCTCTTCCTGCGAGAAAAGCTCTTGTCCAAGTTTGCGGAAGGTTTCTTTCGCAGCGGCAACAATGCCCTGCGCTTCCTCCCGGCCGCCCGCAACATCGAGCAAACCGAATAAGACCCGGTTGGGACTGACTCGCAGGAAATCGTAGAAATCGCCGCCCATGCGCTGGGCATTGTAGGCCGCCGCGATCTCAGCATCCTGCATCTCCGGCACCGCGGCCTGCACCAGTTCTCCGGGTGATTTTCGGGACGACTTTTCGTGACGGAATAATGAAAGCATTGGCGAATTGCAGGCGAAGTTAGCACAGGACGCGGCTGACGGCAATCACCCCAACGTGTATGCCAGCCAATCCTACCCTCCGCCAGTTTGCCTCAATCCTCGTTATAACGATTATCCTCATCTTTTTGATGTCACGCTCAACGAAAACGATTCATGCCTGCTTGAACGGTCCGAAGAGCTTGGAAGCCGTAACTGGAGTCTGGAGAATGCCTTGCCGATGGTCTCTTCAGATCAAAATTGACGGCGTTCTTCAAATTGCGGGGTTCTGTTGGTCGACACGTGAACCTGCTTGTCCTGACGCTGGTTCTTGCTGGCTGCGGCGGCGGTTTACGCGGCACGGTTCCGGTTGGATTCGTAAACCATACCCAGCATTCTGATGCTGATTTGCAAACCATCTGGACGGCGGCACAGCAGGCTCTGAGCCGAGAGGTAGACCTTAATCCACTCCAACGAATTGGGACCAATGTGCCGGCCGACATTCAACCCGGAGATCGGCGCGCACTTAACGTCAAGCCGCGCCAGCTTTTGGTTTCATCTCACCCGGATGTGTCTTCCAGCGCGCTTCTGGCGGCGACCAACATCTACCGCACTGATCCGACAGGATTAATCGCCTGCCCGGAACCTTGCAACGTCCGCTATGCTGCCGCCTATTCCTTGTTTCCGCATGAGGTGACTCGTTACGCGGCGTCGTGGGAATTCCAGGGCGACAACTTCTCTCTCATCCTGCAATATGAGTTCGAGAATCAAATCCTGGCTGAGCTGGGGTATAGCTTGAGATGGCGCTGAGCGGAGCCAAAGCGGATGAAACTCGACAGTCGGCTGGTCGTTGTTCTAAATTCATCAACCACAAAGGACACGAAGCGTGAGTGCTGAGGGGTTTTCTTAGTGATCCTTTGTGTCCTTCGTGGTTAGGGGTTACTACTCTTCTCTTCCTGTGAGCTATTTCTTTTCGCTCTTCTTGCTGGAGCTCTCTGCTTTGGCCGGCTTCTGAGAACTATCCGGCTTGGATTTCTCTTCTTTCCTCGACCCGGATTCCCCCTTGGAGGCAGAATCCCCGTTCGAGGATGAAGAGGCGCTGGCGGACTGTTTTGGATAATCGGTGACGTAGAACCCAGACCCCTTGAACTGCACCGCGGGGGCGGAGATCATCTGCTCCACCGGACCGCCGCAGTCAGGGCACTTCTTCACATGAGGGTCGGAGAACTTCTGGATCCGCTCAAAGCGATGATGGCATTTTTTGCACTGATATTCGTAAAGTGGCATGGACTCCTGAAAAATCTAAAACTTTCCTTCTTTTGATTCTAGGGATTACGCTGGCGGACGTCAATTTGTAAGGGAGCTGGGTAGTGGTGCAGTTTGATTTGTCATCCTGGAGCAAGCGATCTTTGCGCCGCGAAGGATCTGGGCGAGCTGTGCGAATCGTCACGTTCTTTGCGACCCAATATCGCACGCTTGGCTCGCTTCCTTGTCAAACTGCACCAATACCGGGAGCTGCAATACGGATCAGTTTCGACCCCTGAGCCTCTTTCAGGGAAGTCATCCCGAAACCCGGCGCAGTTCAGCCGGGTGAGAGCCTGCCCTGAGCGAAGTCGAAGGGGATCTCGCGTGGCAGCTCATCGGGACACGCTGCGGGTCTGCACGCCAGATCCCTCGCGAAGCTCGGGATGACGCCAATGTTGAACCTGCCACACGATCCGCGGCTTCGACGGGCGCGGTGGTAGACTCGCGCTCATGAAGCCGGGCGAGGACGCTTCTCCGAACCGCAACAGCTTGGCCCCTGGTCTTTACCTGGTAGCCACGCCCATCGGGAACCTGGAAGACATCACCCTGCGGGCGCTGCGGGTACTGAAAGAAGCCGACCTGATCGCGTGTGAAGACACTCGCCAGAGCCAGAAATTGCTGAATTATTACGCGATCGCCACTCGTACCATGAGTTATCACGAGCACAACGAGATGACGCGCGCTCCAGAGCTCGTCCTGGAGCTGGAACGAGGTGCCTGCGTGGCCCTGGTGAC
>DATKEN010000171.1:0-41271 GCA_035512155.1 Terriglobales bacterium
GCCCCGGTGTTCGGTGATCCGGCCGACCTCGACGCAGAATGGAGGCGCAGTGGCGACGGTAAAGGCTTTCACGGAAGACGGACTCTTCATCGGTCAATCGCCTGCGTTTTTTGAGTTATCGATGCAGCTGGCCGTTGCAGCAGACTCGGTTCGGCGCGGGTTTTAGCACGACGGGATGACAGTCTCTCCCTGCTGCACTGGTGGGCGTTGTGTCCGAACTCTGGCCACAGCGCCTGCATTTTTTGTACCGGCGGCTTCGTGCTCTGTTTGAACTCCACGCTTCACGGCAAATTCAGCGGGCGGCGTCTCTTGCACATTAAGTTCCTGGAGGGCCTCTGGAGGGAAGATGACGGCGGGAATGCCAATTACGCCGGTTTGACTCAAAGAAGCCCAATAATCAGATCTGCACTTATGAAATCTCAGATGTCCACTGAACAGTCCGCAGAGCATATGTCCGCGCCTCAGATACTTGTTTGTTAAGACTGGCCCGGCAACTTGTCGGAGTACATCAAACTAGAGAAGAATTTCCCAACGTCCAGGTTCATGGAGATTCTTGGAAGGCGTATGTTAGCGAAGGAGTCGTTACGAATTCACAGCGGGTTCGTCGAAAAGACTATTTGATTTCGTCGGTGGCAGGTTTTTCGCTACGCGAGCAAGAGCGAATGGTCACAAGTGCGGTCTCGTATGAGTATCGGTCGTGCAAATGCAGATAGATTCTATTCGGCGACAAAACCGTCCGTACCGATCCACGACTGCGCGAGGAGTTGCAGATTTTTCTTGTAAGTACGGGTGACTGTGTACTCTCTCCCTCCCTTCACGCGGACGACAGACTCGCCTGCGGGCCGTGGCTGAATTTCTTCAACTAAGGCTGCGTTCACCAGGACAGATCGATGAATCCGCACAAAACCGTGCGGATTCAGCTTCTCTTCCATCCCCGAGATGGACTCGCGTAGCATGTGTGAACTTGATGTGTTGTGTAACAAAACATAGTTTCCCTTGGCTTCGACAGCGATAATGTCCGCCGCATCGATAAGGAGAATCCTACCCTTAGCCTTGATCGCAATCCGCGCAGACTGCAACCTTGCGAGCGTCTCTAGCCGCTGCAGCACTTCGCTCGGGCTGAGCTCACGCCCTGCTGTATGTCCAAATGCGATTTTCAGAGGATTGCGTATCCGCCCACCGGGAATACCCTCGAGTGCTTGCAAGAGGCTAACCAAGGCGCACTTCAATCCGCTAGATCAATTATCAAAGTCGGGTCATGAACTTGTGGATGCCAAACGACCCGTCCTCACCGCGCATACCGTGGGTCGCTTCTTGCTAAACAACTGTTCACTGTTAGCAAATGACAAACCAGAGCGCGGTCGTCGATGTTTCAATCGGTTACATCAATAAACGATCTGCAGTTATGGAATCTCATCAAAAATCAGATCTGCTAGTTATGAAATCCCGGATGTCAAACGATTGGTCGTCACAGCGTGTGTCCGCGCCTCAGATACTTGTCTGTTAAGACTGGCCCGGCAACTTGTGGGAGTACGTCAAAACGGGAGAGGAATTTTCCGAAATCCACAATTCTGGAGATTCTAGGAGCCGTGAGTCGACGAAAGAGTCGGTTCCGAATCCAAACGCATTCGTCGCAAGAGGCTATTGCAATCGTCGAGTGCAGGTTTTTCCGCTACCTGACCAAGGGCGAAATGGTCACAAGTGCGCGCTCTCGTGTAAATACAGTAAAGCAGATGCAGACAGCTTCTACCCGTCAGCAAAAACCGTCCGTACCGATCCACGACTGCGCGAGGAGTTGCAGATTCTTCCTGTAAGTGCGGGTGACTTTATATTTGGGCGACGACCTGCTTCGCCATGATCCCCAAGCACTTCGACTTGCACTATGTCGAATTCGTTCACGATTTGTCGTCCAGCAAGAAACAGTAATTTGCATAGTGGTCTATTACAATAACCACTTGTGCGTGCTACGATATAGCCACTCTTGAGAGTTGCCCCCAGTGAAACGCATCCCCGCCACGTTCCTCCCACCAATTACTCTCGACCACCGCATGAAGACACCGATGTATCGCCAGTTATATGACTGGTTTCGGAGGGCGATCATCGCTGGCCAAATGCGGCCTGGCCAACGAGTGCCGTCTACCAGGGCGTTGGCCGTTGAACTGAAGATTTCACGCATCCCTGTCTTAAACGCGTATGAGCAATTGCTTGCCGAAGGTTACTTCGAGACTTTCGTTGGAGCTGGCACGTGCGTGGCTAGATCCATCCCAGACGACGCGCTAAGTCCGGCCGTAAAAGAGGCGCTGAATGAAAGGGTGGAGACTCGAGCTCCGCGGCGAATGTCCCATCGGGGAACTCTGTCGACGCGAGCACCGGCGCAACCATGGTTTGATATCTCAGGGGGTGCGTTTCGTGTAAACCTGCCCGCTCTTGACCACTTTCCAATTGGAGTCTGGTCGAAACTGGTGGCTCGTCACTCTCGAAAGCCGCGAAGGGGCATCATGACTTATGGCGATGCCATGGGATATTTTCCCTTCCGCGAAGCTATTGCCGAGTATCTGGGCGCGGTCCGCGGGGTACGCTGCGAGGCCTCGCAAATTCTAGTGACCACCGGGTCACAGCAGGCCTTGCAGCTTTCCGCACAGGTTTTGTTGGATCCCAAAGATCGCGTGTGGATGGAAGAGCCGGGCTATCTCGGCGCGCGCCAGGCCTTCATGACGGCAGGAGCGCAATTGATTCCCGTTCCGGTGGATGACGACGGCATGAACGTGACAGAAATCATCCGTCGACGTCGCGACGCGCGTGCTGTGTATGTCACGCCATCGCACCAGTATCCGTTGGGCATGACGATGGATGCCACGCGCCGCATGCTTCTCCTTAATTGGGCAAAGCGCTCTGGTGCTTGGATCATCGAAGACGATTACGACAGCGAGTATAGGTTTGGAAGCCACCCGATCGCCTCGCTGCAAGGCCTGGACACGGATGCGAGGGTTATTTATATCGGAACACTCAGCAAAGTCATGTTTCCGGCTTTGCGCCTGGGTTATGTGATTATTCCCAAAGACTTGGTGTCGGCATTCTCCGGCGCTCGGGATGCCGTCGATATCTTTTCAGCGACTCTCTATCAGGCTGTCTTGACCGATTTCATTCAAGAGGGACACTTCGCCCGTCATATACGCCGAATGCGAATGCTCTATATGGATCGGCGCAGGGCACTCACGAACGCGATCCGAATCGAGATGGGAGACAAAGTGGAAGTCATTGGCGCGGAAGCGGGGATTCATCTGGTCGCACTATTGCCGCCCGGCACCGACGATGTGGCAATTTCGAAAAAAGCTGCCCAAAAAGGCATTTCCGCAATGCCCTTGTCCATTTGCTACCTGAAACCACCGACGAGGAGTGGCTTGATTCTTGGCTATGGAGGCGCCAATGCACATCAGATTCACGATGGGATACGCAAACTCAGGATGAGCCTATAGGGCCGCCAGATTAAAAACATGCCCCCGAATCAGTAAGACCCGCAGCCTGATTGTTTGGGAGACAAGTCTCCGACACAGAAGATTAGGCCCAATTAGTGTCTGGAACAGTTGCTTTCCCGGCCAGGTTGAACGACAGTTTCCTGGGTCATCAAGAGGCTCTGGCATCTTGGCCTTTTCCGGATGTCTTGATGAAGAGCATGAGCTCATCTACGAAAGGTGAGATGGCAGCGATTTCACTTCGAATGGACTGTTCTACCCGGAGTACAGGGTCGGCAGAATACGAAATACCAGTCGACGATTTCAGCTTGTGCTCTTCGCTCATTTCTTCTGACCTCCTTTGCTGTTCTCCGGCCATGAGAAAGCAAGACGACGAAGAATTAAGGGACCGATTCCCTTGGGTCAGGTGCGTTGGTAATTTGCCCCCCGCCTGCTGGGCTCAATACTCTGAGGTAGGGGGAACCATGCGATTAAGATCAAGAAGGTGGCTGTCCGTCTCTACGATATTGCTGTTCGTCTTGTCGGGCATCGCGCTCGCTGAAGGGCACGGTCACGGCAGAGGTCACGACCGCGACGACGATGATGACCAAGGAAGACATTACTACAGCGACCACGACCGCGACGAGATGCGGGGTTGGTATCACGAGCATGGCAATCATCTCCCGCCCGGCCTTGCAAAGAGAGATCAGCTTCCACCCGGACTGGAAAAGCAGTTACGGGTCCGTGGGACCCTTCCGCCAGGATTGCAGAAGAAAATGATGCCCTGCCCCGAAGAACTGGAACGGCGTTTGCCTCCGCCTCCAGCGGGTGACGTGCATGTCGTGATCGGCGGGCACATTGTGCTGGTGAATCGCAGCACGAACATGGTGCTGGATATCTTTCACTTTGAGCGCTAGGGAGAAGATTGTCCTCTAGGCCTCGGGCGCTTCGCCTCGGCGGGACGCGATCTGCTTGGGTAGCTCTCTGATGATGTATCCCGCGAGAGCTGAGACTATTGAGCCAGCCACAGTCATCATCAGTGATCCGGTATAGCGACTGAACCATCCAGTGGCGGAGGCAGACGAGTCAGTCACCGAAGCGTCTGCGCCTTGCCAATTCAACGAAACATCGCTGCGGCGGGCGTTCACAGCCAAGGTGCGCTGGCTGTTGCGAGCGAACTCCCCAGTGATCATGCTCTCTTGCGCAGAACCATCATCGGAGGCCACGCGAACACGCACCTGGTGCGTGCCTGAAGGCACCGGCAGCGTCTCCGAAAGGCTTCCTTGCAAGTCCGGAATTATTCCGAACTTCCTTTTCATGGTTCCGATAAGTTTTCCGGAGTAAACCAGGTCGTCATCCACCCAGACGGAAAGCTGTGCGCTGCGCAAGCTATGCTGTACCTTCAGACGCAGGCTGGCATCTCTGGCAACCAAGGTCACGCGAATGGCCATCAGCGCTGCCGCGAAGAGGAACAAGCCAAGAATCAACCATACAGTTATGGGCAGACGCCTGGCCCGGGTGCGTGTCTGCTGCCAAACCGCAACTGCTCGGGCGCGAAGGCTGGCTGTGCGATCTTGGTCCATGCAGCATCTATTTTCACCGCTTCCTTGGCCGAAGCTCCAGTTACCAAGGTGCAAAGCTGGTTAAGCGAGCATCGAGGGCAGGCCGAAGGTCCCATCGACTACTTCCACGAAGTTTCTCTCCTCGCGGAGGATCAAGCGCTTGGTCTGCGCCATAGCAAGATTCTCACGCGCTTCCGGATCTGACTTCAGACGTGCCCTATACGCCTCGTACGAGGACAGGCTATCAAATGCAATCAGACCCCAGGCGATATCGTTCGTGCCTTCATAAGGAAGAAAATATCCGACAAGGTGGCCACCACACCGAGGGATGATGCGGCCCCAGTTCTCGGCATATTTCTTGAATCCGTCTCGCTGAAAAGGATCGATCTGGTAGCGGATGACGCAAGTGATCGTCATCAGTGTTCTCCTAGTCATGGATTTGGTCGCCGCAGCGTCCCCGCCGATACTCATGGCTGCACCCAACGCTGCCATGGCCTGAATGGCTGTTCGTCGATTTATAGGGCTGGTTCGGGTTGCCATGGTTGGAAGTATGACCGTTGCCATGCAGGAACACTTCGTCTACGATCAAAGTATGAATGCAGAGCAATCCTACCTGGTGATCTCCAGGATCGCCGCTGCCATGGGCGAGCCGACGCGAGTTCGCATTCTCTATTGCCTTCTCGACGGCCATGCGCGAACCAGTACCGAACTTGCGATGGTTGCTGATGTGAGCCCGTCAACCACGAGCGTGCATCTGACTCGCCTAAAGAACGAACAGCTGGTCAAAGTGTTTTCCCAGGGGAAACATCGTTACTACAGCCTGGAAGGACCCGACGTGGGGGCGGCACTCGAAGCGCTACACGTGCTTGCCGGCGGATCTCGCGATAACTTTGTGCCAAGCACCCCGAGCAGGTTACTCGCGGCACGAACTTGCTACGATCACATGGCGGGGAGACTGGGCGTGTTCTTACACAACCGCTTTATAGAGATGGGATGGCTATGCGTCAGTTCGACCGGAGAGGATAATGCCTACGATCTGACGCCTGGGGGAACGAAGGCCTTCGAGGCCCTGGGAATTGATCTGGCGTCGACTCGGCTGCTGCGCCGTAGGTTCGCCTACCCATGTCTGGACTGGAGTGAGAGGCAGCCTCATATTGGCGGAGCGCTGGGTGCAGCGCTCCTAAAAACAGCGCTGAAGAGAAAGTGGGTGATCCGCGAGCTCGACAGCAGGGCCTTGAATATCACAAGCGTTGGACGACGCGAAGTGCTGAATCGATTCGGCCTTCATCTTTAAAGGCACCTCGGGCGTCAAAGCTTGCCAATTCGAGCTCAGGTTCGTCTCGGTCCATGCATCACGCGTTTGGCGTATTGTTGAAAAATCAGGACAATGCTTGGGCACAGGATCTTTTGACGCTGTCAATTTTTGCCTGTTAGACTCAAAGCTTACCAGCCTATAGCGGAAGTTATCAGAAGGGACATTCGTGCGCGCAGAAACCCGTCATCAACTAAAACAAGACCGATTCCGAGGAGCCACGATCGACGCGGCCGAGAAAACGGTTCATTGGTCTGTCGAACACAAGAACAAGTTATTTGCCGCAGCCGTCGTGGCGCTGATCGTGGCTGCGGGGGCGGCGGGCACTTGGTACTACCTGACCCAGCAGGACGAGAAAGCCAGCGTTGATCTTAGTCGGGCAGTGCGCGCTCTGGACACTCCTCTACGTCCGTCAGGCATGCCTCCGCAACCCGACAATCCAAGCTTCGCGTCATTGAATGAGCGTGCGACCGAGGCCCGGAAGCAATTTCAGGCCATTGTGGAAAAGTATCCGCACACCCGCTCGGGCGAGATTGCCCGGTATTTCCTGGGCCTGACCGCATCGCAGTTGGGCGACTATGCCGCGGCGGAGCGCGATCTGGGAGCGGTGGCATCCTCTTATAACAATGATCTCGCTGCGCTGGCAAAGTTCGCCCTGGCCGCCGTCTACCGTAACACCAATCGGAATAAGCAAGCGATTGACATCTATGTCAAATTGATCGAAAAGCCGACGCATGCTGTGGGCCGGGTCACGGCACAACTGGAACTGGCGACGGCTTACCGATCGGATAAACAGCCGCTGGAGGCGAAGCGGATCTACGAGCAGATTCAAAAGGAAAATCCAGCCAGCGAGGCGGCCCAACTGGCTTCGGCGAAGCTGCAAGAATTGAAGTAGCAGGCCTCAGGTCTCAGGCTTCGGGGGTCAGACTTCAGGTCTCGGGCTCTCGAGACTCCACGTTTCAGAACCGGTTGCACTTGCCCTTTGTGTTCCCCAAACCATTTCACTCCGCGTAATCATTTATTCTAGGTCATGGTACAATGACCATGGTCATCTGGGGTGGTCATGAAGGTGATGCCTGCTGGTCAATTCAAAGCTCGCTGTCTCAAGGTGATGGATGAAGTACGTTCGACCAGGGAACCAGTTGTGATCACGAAAAAGGGTCGCCCCGTGGCTAAGCTGGTGCCCGCGGAGGAACCGCCAGCGGATTTCTTGGGCAGGCTGGCCGGCGTGATGAAGATCGTGGGGGATATAACACGGCCCCTGGAAGATGCAGAAGTCTGGGATGCGTTGCGGTGATCCTATTGGACACCCATGTTGTGATCTGGGCGGCCATCGAACCGAAGCGGCTCTCGCGAGCAGCTGCCTCCGCTCTGCGCCGGGCCCGTGTCGCGGATGGCTTGGCCTTAGCAGCGATCAGCCTATGGGAAATTGCATCCCTCTTCGCGCGGGGCCGCGTCCAGACGTACGGCACAGTCGAAACATCTGTGCGCCAGGTATTAGAAACCGTCGGGGTCATAGTGAAGCCGATCACAGTCGAGATTGCAGCGCTGGCTACGCAGTTTCCGGAGAATTATCCGCGCGATCCCGCCGACCGACTCATCGCGGCAACAGCTAGAGCGGAAGGCATAGCACTGGTTACTCAGGATGAAAATATCCGCAGGTGCACGCTCCTGAAAACCATCTGGTAGTTTTACGATCAGATTGCTGAGTGACCCCCTGATAGGTCCCCAGTTACGACACGAAGATGTCTTCCGTCGGTGTCGTGTACTCCAGTTTCGTCTTCGCCTTGATCGGCGGCGTCTCAGCGATGAAGCCGCTTGCCTTCCTCAAAATTTAAAGCCGAGATTGCGTGGACTCTTGATTCTCGGGTACGAGCCATCAAGCTGAGACCTGAGGCCAGACCTGCTTGACGAGTCAATCTGAAGCCCAGGGAGACGCGCAGATTCCTCTTTTTTCTGGTTTCCGCTACGATGTTTGACGTTCTTCAAATTACAGGACAAACATGCCCGAGATTACTCTCCGGATAAATGGCGCTAACCGGAAAGCCGATGTTTTGCCAGAGACACCGCTGCTGTGGGTTTTGCGCGACACCTTACAACTAACCGGTACCAAGTATGGGTGTGGCGTCGGCCTATGTGGCGCTTGCACACTGCATGTAGACGGAGAGGCAGTGCGTTCCTGTTCGACGCCGGTTTCGCAAGTCGCAGGAAAAAGCATCACCACCATCGAAGGTTTGTCGGGCAACGGTCTGCATCCTCTGCAGCAGGCTTGGATAGCGGAGCAAGTTGCGCAATGCGGATACTGCCAGACCGGTCAGATCATGGCGGCCGCAGCGTTGCTGGTCAAGAACCCACAGCCGTCCGATGACCAGATTACGAAATCGATGACGGGCATCATCTGCCGCTGTGGAACCTATGACCGCATCCGCAAGGCGATTCACCGGGCCGCAGGCGCTGGAGGTTCGCGATGAGCCCGCTCTCCCGCCGCGACTTTCTCGCTGTAGGTGCGGCTGCCGGAGCTGGCTTGGTGATTGGCTTCTATCTGCCGCACGGACCGGCTTCGGGTACTACATTTGCGCCGAATGCGTTTCTGAAAATCACTCCTGATGGCAAAATCACCATCGTGGTGGCGCGCTCGGAGATGGGACAGGGAGTGCACACTTCGTTGCCCATGATTCTGGCGGAGGAGTTGGAAGCGGACTGGAAGCAGATCACCATCGAGCAGGCCGGCGCCAACCCTACGCTTTATGGCGACCAGCAAACCGGTTCCAGCGCCAGCTTGCGGATTTCGTGGGACCCGTTGCGCAAAGCCGGCGCGGCAGCCCGCGAGATGCTGATCAGTGCTGCCGCGCTCGAATGGGGCGTACCGCGATCGGGATGCATGGCGGAAAACAGTTTCGTCGTACATGCAGCTTCCAACCGTCGCCTGAGCTATGGGCGACTGGTGGCCAAAGCAGCGGCGCTTCCCATCCCGGTTGCCCCTCCGCTGAAAGACGCGAAGGATTTCAAGCTTGTCGGCAAGCCGGTTCCGCGGCTGGATGGTCCGTCCAAGGTGGATGGCACCGCGATCTTCGGCATTGATCTCCGCGTGCCAGGTATGAAATACGCCGTCCTGGCGCGTTGCCCGGTGCTTGGCGGGACGGTGGCAAGCTTCGACGACCGGGAATCGAAAAAGATTTCCGGCGTCGGTTTTGTGGGAAAGACCGGCGATTCCGCCGTTGCCGTCGTGGCTGATAGCGTGTGGGGCGCGATGGAAGGCCGGCGGGTCCTCAAGGTCACATGGGACGAGGGAACGAACAAAGATCTGAACTCAGCGGCGATGTATGACCTGCTCAAGAAGTCTGCTGCCAACAAGGCTGCGACGCTGTATTCCAGAGGGGATGTGTCGAAGGTTGCAGGCAGGCGGATCCAGGCGGCTTACCAGACTCCACTGATGGCCCAGGCTCCCATGGAGCCCGGCAACTGCACGGCTCATTTCCGGGGATCGAATTGCGAGATTTGGGGACCGATGCAGTGGCCGCCGGATGTTCGCGACGCTGTCGCCAAGGCGGTAGGACTGGATCCGGACCAGGTGAAGATCAATGTCACGCTCCTAGGCGGTGGCTTTGGACGCCGTCTCGATCACGATTACGCAGTCGAAGCCGCCCTGGTCTCGAAAGCGGCCAACTTGCCGATCAAGGTGATCTGGACGCGCGAAGACGATATGCGGTTCTCCAGTTACCGCCCCGCGAGTTATCACGTGATGAGCGGCGTGCTCGACGGTCGCGGATGGCCGCTCGCGTTCTCGCATCGCATCGTGGAGCCTTCCATCAACGGTCAGAAGGGCTTTCCAGGTCCGTCGCCCGATGTTGATGCTGATCTTCCCGACGAGTCGTCGTTGATTTATTCCCTCCCTAATGCGCTGGTTGAGTACGTGATGACAGTGACCCCGGTGACTCCGGGCTTCATGCGGTCGGTATATGGAATGGAGACAGCGTTTGCCTCGGAATCGTTCATCGATGAACTGGCAGCGGCGGCGGGAAAGGATCCCCTGGAATTCCGGCTGCACTTGCTGGCGAAAGATGAAGAGATCAAATTCTTCGATACGACATGGAAGACGGCGCGGATGCGCGGCGTACTGCAGTTGGTGGCGGATAAGGCTGGCTGGGGTAAGCCACTGCCGGCGGGGCGCTTCCGGGGTATTGCGTGCTTCGGCTGCTTTGGCACTTACATGGCCGAAGTGGTTGAGATCTCGATGGAAAACGATCAGCCGCGCGTGCACCGCGTAGTGGGAGCAATCGACTGCGGCCAGGTGGTAAATCCCAATATCTTGGACCAGCAGATTCAAGGTGCGGTGATTTTCGCGCTGACCAATGCTCTGCGTGCGCAGATCACTATTGAGAAAGGGCGAGTCGTACAAGGCAACTTTGACGACTATCCACCCATCCGGATGAACGAGGCGCCCGTGGTAGAAGCATATTTCGTGCCGAGCGCGGAAGCACCAACGGGCGCGGGCGAGCCTCCAGTACCTCCCTTGGCACCGGCATTGTGCAATGCGATTTACGCAGCCACGAAGAAGCGGATACGGGCGCTACCAATCTTAAGTTAGTTCGTGGGCACTCATTCGCCGACGGTCAGTTTGAATATCGTGATGTTGCGGCCGAAAGGCTGGGGATTCAGATCGCGAAATTCCGGATAGCGCTCTTTGAGCTGGTCCGCAAGATGAATGTCCCATCCCGCCTGAAATACCCATACGGTGTCTCCCGGTTTCAGGGCGTACAGTCTTAACATTTCGCCCCACCGGTTCAGGAAGATATCAGCATTGAAGATGTTGGTCTGGTAGTCGGTCGAGATTACGTGATATCCGCCGCACTGCAGGGTATGAAAACTATCGAGGATCGCGTCAGCCGGGGCAGTCCGTTCACGGCAGAGATAGTATCGAAGGAAGTAGTTGCTCTGAAAGTCGACAAGGATCCGATCCGTTGGTGAAACTTCGCGGTGGATGAAATCCATGGCGGCGATCATGTTCCCTCGGCTCTGATCTTTCCGCATCATGTAGGGCCGATGCGGCGCGCCAAACAAATGACACGTCACTACAACCAGCAGAGCAGCGGCCAATCCTCGGGCAATTCGCCGGCCTGTGAGTCGGACTAATGCGAAGCTGACTCCGGCAACGGCAAAGGGCGCGAGGATAGCCGAATGGCGGGTACCGCCGTAAGGGTAGAGGTCGGCAAGAGCAGCCGCACAGTTGAGGACGAAGGGCAGCAAGAGGAAGATTCCCACTTCACGTGAGCTGGGCCGGGCAGGCTGCGGAGTGTGTTTCCCCATGAGCAGCATCGCAGCACCCGCAAAGAACAGCAGGCCGGCAACATCACCAACTGCGAGTTGTCCGAAAATGTATTGAAAAACGCCAAAGCTTCTGGCGAAGATGAATAAGGGCAGATGGTCGCGGCCCCAATGGAAGTAAGAGTTCGTGAGCAATGCTTGCATACTCTGCTGCGCGAGTTCTCTACTGCTCACCGGAGCGATGTGGGTCTGATAAAGGAAGATGAGGAGGGCCAGGGCGCCCGCCTGTCCTGTGGTCCAAAGCGCGAGCAAGCCCTTCGACAGCGGTTCTCGCACCAGCCGCAGAGCTGAATATCCCCCGAGCGTGCCCGCAAACAGAACGGCAGAAAAATGGGTGAGCATCGCGAGATACAGAAACAGAAATGAGATCAGCATTTCGCGCGCCGAGTTTCTGGCCCAGGCGCGTTCCAGAACGTAAGCCGCGAGCGCCGAAAGACAAAGCAGAGGCGCATACTGCCGCACCTCCGCCGAGAGTTCGATCATGGGCGGAAGAAAAGTCAGGAAGATGAGACCGATCCACCCAGCCATTTGTCCTAGAAGGCTCGTGAGCCAGCGAAATGCGACCCAGCAAAAAACTGTTCCCGCAATGACCGAAGGTAGGCGCAAGACCAATTCCGAGGTACCGAAGCTGCGCAGAAGGTATAGCACCAGGATCAGGAGCGGAGGATGCGCCGTGCCTACGCTAGCCCGATAAGCGGCCACCAGGGAAGTCTGGTTTGCCGCCAGGAAGTGCAGCACCTCGTCGGGATTCAAGAAAGATCCGGACGCGGCTCTGATACGCAGCAAAAAACCAAGAGTCAGAGCCGTGGCGGCCAGCAGTTCAGAATGAGTGGCCCACCACCTCTCTAAGGCGAAATCCCGGCCTGGTTGGGGCGCGGGACGTACGGAGGCGGCGTCTCTCTGCAGGTCATTCTGGGAGTGGGTCATCGTATAGCTGGGGCAAAGCTCGCCGGAGGATAACCGAAATGCATCGGGTTAACCAGCTAGGCGTAGCCGTGTCATGACCGGAGTGGCTGCTTCGCAAGGCGAAGTGCCGACGGAGTCGAAGGACCTCTAAAGCCTGCCAGCAAACTTCGGAGTATGGATGCTGCAGCTTCCCCCTCGCAAGAGAGGTCAAAGCGGCTCAGCATGACAAGGCTCAGTGCTTGGTCAGTTTGACGAACTGAAGCACTACCGCCGCGCGTTCCTTGACCCCTTTCCGCAGCGCCCTTTATACTCATTGCTTGCTCCCTGGAGAACTTGCACCTCTGAGCGTGCTTCCGCGGCCGTCGCGGCATCAGGTAGGGGGTGCGGAGGTTTCCGATGTTGATCGAAATTCATGAGTTGGAAGTCCATCCCATTGATTTCGAGGAGGAGTACGGTCCGGGCGCGATCGATTTAGGCCTGGATCTGCGGCAGGTAGACGACCTGCAGACCTCGGGACGCGCCCAACTGGTCGAGGAGCGCCACGGCAAGCATCAGATAGTAAAGGATATACGGCTCACCGGCGAACTGGTTACGAGAGTTGAGATGGCCTGCGCCCGTTGTCTGGAGCCGGTAGTTGAGAAGGTCGCCCGAACTTTTGATCTACTTTACCGACCCCAGGGCACAGACGCAGGTCGGGCCGAGCTCTCCGTTACCAGCGCGGAGGCAGAAGTCAGTTACTATCAGGGCGAGGGATTGCTGTTGGAGGATGCGCTGCGCGAGCAAGTGCTGCTGGCGCTCCCCATAAAGGCGATCTGCCGCGAGAACTGCAAGGGCCTGTGTCCGCATTGTGGGAGGAACCTGAATGCCGAGCAATGTTCCTGCGCTGAGCCGTTGGAAGATCCTCGGTGGTCGGCGCTGAAAGACATTCGCGGCAAGTTGGAAAACTAGAAATGGCTACTTGCTCCTGGCTCCTAGCTTTTCGCGTGGAGGTTCGAGGTAGATGCCACCAACTGGATGCAGATCTTAGAAAAGGAATCTTAAATGCCAAATCCAAAACGGCGACACTCCAAAGCGCGAACCAGCTCGCGGCGCGCTCATGACGCACTGAAGAGCCACGCCCTCTCCGAGTGCCCGAACTGCCACGAACGCAAAATGCCGCATCGTGCCTGCCCTAAGTGCGGTTACTATAAGGGTCGCGAAGTTCTGGACGTCGAGGAATCCAGCTAGCCCCACTTCATGCCAAGCGTCATTGCCTTGGACGCGATGGGTTCGGACCGGGCGCCAAAGCCTGAGGTTGAAGGTGCAATTCAGGCGGCTCGGCACTACGGCGTTCACGTCAGTTTAGTGGGCAACGACGCTGCGATTCGGGCAGAACTCATCCGCTATCCTGCCGCGTCCGGCCTGCCTTTGGAAATAGTCCACGCCAGCGAAGTCATCACCATGGAGGACAAGGCGGTGCAAGCAGTCCGCGCCAAGCGCGACTCTTCCATGCGAGTGGGACTTCGCTTGGTAAGGGAAGGCCGTGCCGCAGGCTTCGTGACCGCTGGCAACACCGGGGCCGCGATGGCGACGGCGAAAATGGTTCTCGGAGGGATACCGGGAGTCGATCGTCCCGCACTGGCTGCGGTTTTCCCTACCGCGATACGGACAGTCGCTATTCTGCTCGATGTTGGGGCCAACGTTGACTGCACGCCGGAGAATCTGGAGCAGTTCGCGGTCATGGGCGAAATCTACTTTCGCAGCATGTTCGGCACGCGCCGTCCTAAGGTTGGTCTGCTTTCCATCGGTGAAGAAGATACCAAAGGAAACGAATTGACCCGCGAAGCGTTTCAGCTTCTGAAAAAGCTTCCGCTGAATTTCGTGGGCAACGTGGAAGGGCGCGACCTGTACGGCGGCCAGGTGGATGTGATCGTTGCCGATGGCTTCGTGGGTAACGTCGCGCTGAAAACTTCTGAAGGTGTAGCTAACCTGGTACGTGCAATTCTGAAGGAAAGTCTGAAAGAGACAATTACGCGTCAAGTGGGATATCTGCTTTCGCGCAGCGCGTTTGCGGATTTCAAAAAACGGCTTGACCACACCGAATATGGGGGAGCGCCTCTGCTGGGGGTAAAGGGCGTGTGCTTTATCACCCACGGATCGTCGAATGCGAACGCGATCAAGAATGCGATTCGCGTAGCCGCGGAATTCGCCGAGCGGAAGATCAATAGCAAGATCGAGAAGGAGCTGGCCGGGCTACGAGTCGCGACGATGAGTACGTAGGCCCAGACGTCCTCGTCTGGGCGAGCGGCTCACGGCCCATCTTATGCAGACAACGCTTCCATGACAATTTCCGCATCTCCCACCGCCTTTCTCTTCCCTGGCCAAGGGTCTCAAGCCGTCGGCATGGGCAAAGAGCTTGTGGAGAAATATCCCGTCGCCCGGCAGACATTCGACGAAGCCGATGAAGTGCTCGGGATCAAGCTCTCCCGATTGTGCTTCGAGGGACCGGAGGAGCAGCTTCGCCTGACCGAGATCACGCAACCGGCGATCCTGACCACTTCAGTCGCAGCTTGGCGTGTTCTGAACGAGAAAGGCTTGAAGCCGAGCTTTGTCGCCGGACACAGCCTGGGTGAGTATTCGGCGCACGTTTCCGCCGCGACGATCAGCTTTGCCGATGCCGTGCGTACCGTCCGCAACCGCGGTAAGTACATGCAGGAAGCTGTCCCAGTCGGTGTAGGCGCAATGGCGGCCATCCTCGGCATGAATCTGGAGAAGGTCTCGGCGGTTTGCCAGGACGCCGCACAGGGCGAGGTCTGCGAGCCCGCTAACATTAATTCTCCAGAGCAGATCGTGATCTCGGGGCATGCCGCCGCGGTCGAACGCGCTACCCGCCTGGCCGACGAGCGCGGTGCCAAGCGAGCCAAGATTCTATCGGTCAGTGCCCCATTCCATTGTGCCCTCATGAAACCGGCGCAAGACCGGCTCGCGAAAGATCTGGAGTCGCTGAGTTTTCGCCGGCCGGCGGCTCCGATCGCGTGCAACGTAGACGCGACGATCATCGAAGACGCAGACGGCAGCCGAGACGCGCTGATCCGGCAGGTGACTGGTTCGGTGAAATGGGATCCGTCCATACGCCTGCTCATGGCACGAGGTGCGCAGACTTTCATTGAAGTTGGCCCGGGCAAAGTGCTGTGTGGGCTGACGCGCCAGATTGACCGAGCTGTGACATGCCTGAACGTTGGCGATGAAGCATCCCTGCAGAAGACTTTAGAACACTTCACCAACGTTCGCGCATGACTGCTACTGATATCAACGGAACTGGAGTTCACAAGGCGGAGGGCTGAGGCTCTTGTCGGATTTATCTACATAAAGTTGGGCATGTTCCGCGCGGCCATTCACAATGGCGTCCACCACAATCCCGCTGCCGCCACCGGAGCAACTGCTGGCGCCGTAGATTTCATAGCGGTTCACGATTCCCCACTCTCCTCCCGGTCCCCAGTCGCGGTAAAACTCATTGTAGGGATACTGCGAGTGCTTCTCAGGGTGCTGCTTCCATTGCGGGTCGGCAAAATAAGTGCCGTAAGCAGTTTCATAATCTTTCTTCTGAAGGGCGGCAAAGAATTTGTCTGCCACGTGCTTTTCCGGCCAGTAGCGGTTCATCCATACCACCAAGGCCAACACCACAATAAGTACAACCGCGCTGACGAGTTTGATCCGACGCCGTCGTTCGCGTGCCGGGTCGTATGGAGGGGCATCCAGCAGGCTCATAGCTGCACAAGCATAATTGATTCCTGCGAATTACAGAAAGTTCCCGCCACAGCTCAGCAATGACAAATGAAGATTACAGCGTTCGTTTGAACAGCGGCGTCGCCACGCTCAAGGAGATGAGCGCGAAGATAGAGAGATAGAGCATGTCAGGAATAATCGCCGAGAAGCCTGCCTCCTTCAGCAACAGCGCCTTGAAGCCGTGGACGGCAAAGGTGAATGGATCAACTCTTGCAATGCCACGCAGCCACCAAGGGAATGCCTGGATGGGATAGATCGCGCCACTAGGGAAGAACAGCAGCGTGTTCAGGATACCGAAGATGGCCCGCGGCACCAGCGGATCCTCTACTCTCACCATCAGCAAGAACATCATGGTATTGAATGCCAGCGAAGTGAGTATGATCATGATGATCAACCCAACAGCTGTGGCTGGACTAAATAGCGTATTTACACCCGCAAGCATCGAGCCTATGACCGTGATGATTACCCCGGTCAGTGTCGCTTTGATGGCGCCGGCGCCGTTGAGTCCGAAGACCAATTCCGCCTTGGTAATCGGCGTCACCAGGTAACCTTCGACTACTCCTCGCGCTTTGTCGTCAATGTATAGCATGCCTCCGCCGATCATCACTGACACGAACATGGCCAGGCTGATCGAACCCGGAAGCAGATATTTCATATACTCGATATAGGGATACAACTCCACAATTTGCAGTACAGTTTGCTGCAAGATCCGTGGCTCAACCGTAGGATTGTTCAGTGCATTGGTAATTTGAGTAAGCTCGTCTTCCAGAGTCGAGCTCATGAAGTTGTCGCTGTTGTCCACGATCAGAGCGACGCGGGGCTGGTCCTGCTCGTAAACTCGTCGCGAATATTGCGGCGGGATAATCACCGCGCCCTGAATCTTACCGTTACGCACGTCTTCCATGGCTTGCTTGTCATTGTTGTAATAAATCGGCTCAAAAGTCCGCATGTTAGCGCGGACCGAATCGAAGGCCTCACGAATCTTCAAGGCCTGGGTCCCACCATCCTGGTCCACCAACCCAAGCTTTGCGTCGCGAATCTTGCCGCCGAAAGCATTGCCAAGCACAATCAGTTGCACCAGAGGAAAAATCATAGACGCCATCATCAGCGCCGGAGAGCGGAAGAATTTGCGCATTTCGCGTTCGATAATTGCCATTATGTGATTCATGGTTGCAATCCTGGACGGGGCGGCATGACGAAACCGTAGGCTTTCACCAATTCGTCGCGTAACTGCCTTCCCGTGTAGTGGACGAACACGTCGTCCAATGTGGTGTTTTGAACTGACAATGATTTCACGCTCACCCCAGCCTGCACCGCCGCTTCTACCAGCTCCGTCGTGGTACGGGAGCCGTCACCGGTCAGAATCCGGTACATCCCGGCTCCCTCATGCTGCACCGACGTGACGTTGCTCAATTTGTGCAGACGCTGCTCCCAATCCGCGGGTGCATTGTCAAACTGCGCCTCAATCACATTCGATCCCGGCACGCTGGCCTTGAGCGCGGGAGGAGTGTCAAGGGCCACCAGCTTGCCGTGATCGATGATGGCGATGCGGTCGCACAGGCGGTCCGCTTCATCCATGTAGTGCGTAGTAATCAGAATCGTAAGTTGCCGGTGAGCTTTAATATTTGTCAGCATTTCCCACACTGCTACGCGGGAAACCGGATCCAAGCCGGTAGTGGGTTCATCGAGGAAGAAGATGCGCGGACTATGCACCAGCCCGCGTGCGATCTCCAGGCGTCGACGCATGCCGCCGGAAAGAGTTTTGGTTTGCGCTGAACGCCACTTCGTCAGGTCTACGAGTTCCAGCAACTCGTCGATGGCTGCCTTGCGCTTCGGGGCAGGAACGTCGTACAGCTTGGCATAGATACTCAGATTTTCCTCTATCGTGAGATCGAGGTCACTGGTGAGTGCTTGTGGAATCACGCCAATGGCACGTCGTGCCGCATCAGGCTCCTTCTGCACATCGTGGCCAGCAATCCGGGCCAGTCCTGAAGTGATTGGAATGAGCGTTGTCATCATGCGGATGAGGGTCGATTTGCCGGCGCCATTCGGTCCCAGCAGGCCAAAAATTTCTCCTTCTTTGACGTGAAAGGTCACGTCGTCGACCGCGGTGAAGTCGCCATATTTCTTGACGATGTGTTCCACGTCAATGGCATTGGGAACGTTCGCGGCATGTCCATCATCGGAGTCTGAGCTAGTCTCGACCGACCCCTTACCCGGATTGAGATCTGCCATCATGGCTTCTGCTCCGCGGTTGCACTCTCGCCTGCCGCTGTTGTCTTCAGCTGGGCGGGTGAAACCAGCACTTCTGCCGTCATCCCGGGCACGTAAGCGCCTTTGGGATTCTCCAGCCGGACCTTGAGCACGATAGTCTTAATGTCGCGTTTTCGCCGACTTACATCGCGCTGGGTGGCGAAGTCAGCTTCCGCCGATTTGAAAAACACTTTGCCCCACGTGACAGTGCCTCCGGGTAAGCGAACGCGCAGGGTATCTCCCAGACCGATATGATCGGCTTGGGTTTCAGGAATCGCCGCTCGGACCCAGGTGTCCGATAAGTCGATGATAGTCGCGATGGGCTGTCCGGCATTGAGAACTTCTCCTTCGCGCGCTGCGCGCACTGAAACGGTGCCTGTGATGGGCGAATAAATCTTGGTGTATCCCAGGCGAACTTCAGCTTCCTTCAGTTGGGCTACAGCGTTGGCCAACTGGCCGCGAGTGGATTCGACTGTGCTTTGGGCGGCATGCGCCTGATGAGTGTTAGCGATCGCGGTATTCAGATCCGCCTGCGCCGCGCTGACTTGATCTTTTAGAGCTTGCACGGTGGCTTGCTGCGCTTTCAGATTGCTCTCCGCCTGCACGCGGTCCTGATCAGAGGCGACGCCCTGCTTGGCAAGTTCGATGGTGCGCCGGCTATCGCTCTCTGTGCGCACCAGCATGGCTTCGGCCTGGATCAACTGCGCGCGCACGGATTGCAATTTCGCCTGGGCGTTGGCTACGGTGCTGGTCGTCGATCCGGCCGTGGCTTGCTGGGTCGCCTGGGTCGCGGCTACTTGCGAACGCAGACTGTCGATCATAGCTGCGGCCGCCCGGGCTTGCGCCTCCAGTTCCGAGGGATCGATGACAGCGATCAAGTCGCCTTGCTTCACTTGCGTCCCCTCGTCGATCAGAAGCCTCGCAAGACGGCCCTGGACCTGCGGACTGACGATCACCTGATTGGAATCAACGGTGCCGATCAGCACCAAATCCTGCGAGTGCGGCGTTGAGACCAGGTAATATGTCAACGAGACGGCGCAGACCACCGAAAGAAGAATCAGGAATTTATTGCGAGCACTCACTTTGGTTCTCCTTCGGGCTGTTGAGCGGGATGCGTGAACAAAGCGGCTGAAATGAAGTCGAGCACCGAGGCTCGGCGCTGAGCCAGGCGCTCTGGGACCATTGGATTAATACCGGTCATTAGGCGCATCACGGGGGCGACACTGCTGAAGTAAAAAACGATAACTGCGATCATGGAAGGTATGAAGTGCATGGGATCGACTTGCCGGAAATCTCCGGTGGCCTGTCCATCGCGTAGGACTTCGGCAATCTTTGTGAAAAGCGGGCGGAAATATTGCTTCACGATTCGTTCGAACTGCGGAGTGCTGCCGCGCCGCGCACGCATCAGTTCTCCATGGACAATTGGCGGATACAAGGGATTGCTCGCCACGTAATCGAAGTGCGCGCCCACGTAGGCCAGAATCTTTGCGCGAGGTGGAAGCCGCCGGGCGAGCACTTCATGGACGTTTGCCGTCAAACCGCCGAAAACCTGATCGATGACCGCTTCGTAGAGCGCTTCTTTGTCTTTGAAGTAGTAATAGAGAAGCGCCTTATTCACCCCTGCGGCGCGGGCAATGGCATCGGTCCGGGCGCCAGCGATGCCTTCACGGGCAAACTCACGCACGGCAGCGCGCAGGATCGCGGCCCGACTCTGTTCGGGACGTCCCCGGGAGCCCATGCGCGACTTGGAAGCCACGGCTCTCATATGGATTACAACTTAAGTAACCAGTTAGTTAGATTATATATTAAAATCTGCGGATGCGCAATTCTTCTCGGAGGAACTACGCGGCCTCAGCGCCGCTCTGGGTTGGTTCGCCTTCTTCTCTATGTTTGCTGCTACTCTCAAGGCCAAGGCTAACTAGTCTAGGCATCTCAGACCTTCAAGACTGAAGTATAGATCGCCATTCCGACGACGGCGTCGATACCCATCGAATCCAGGCGATCGATTTCCTCTTGAGTGGTAATGCCGCCGGCGGCGATCAGATTGCGCTCCGTGATTGCGCGAAGTTCACAAATCACCTCGACGGGGAAGCCTCGCATAAGGCCTTCAGTGTCGATATGGGTGTAGAGGAAAGCATCGCACCAGGAGTCGAGCGCCTGAACCATTTGAACCGGAGAAATGTCAGTGCGATTCCGCCAGCCGTTCATGGCGACCTTGCCGCGTCTGGAGTCGATCGCAAATACTAGCCTCTCATGCCCAATAGCGGATGCCAGGCTGGCCGCAAAACTGGCATTGATCTCTCCATTCCGCACGAGGGAAGAACCTATGATCACCTTTCGTGCTCCGAGTTCCAACATGGACTGAGCCTTTTGAACGGTGCGGATTCCGCCGCCCACTTGGCAGGGCAATCGGGCAGCGAAATACGAGACCAGCAAGCGATTGTCGCCTTTCCCCTTAGCCGCATCAAGGTCGATGAGCTGAACGAGAGGATATTTGATGAAACGTTGAACCCAGGAATCGAAGTTGTCGAACTCCAATGCCGTCCTCTCGCCCTGGACAAGCTGAACAATCTTGCCGCCCATCAGATCAATGGAGGGAATCAGCATGGCAACCTCACGGGGATTCCTTCCGCCGCAAGACTTTGTTTCAGGTCGCGAATCGAGTTCAATCCGAAGTGAAAGATGGAAGCGGCGAGAGCAGCGTCCGCACAACCGTTTCGGAATACCTCCACAAAGTGGTTGGCATCGCCGGCACCACCGGATGCAATCACGGGAATGTGAACTGAATTGAATACTTGAGCGGTAAGCTCGCAGTCGAAACCTGCTTTCGTACCATCGCGGTCCATGGAAGTGAGCAAGATTTCGCCAGCGCCGCGATTCTCAGCCTCCTTGATCCAGGCGAGGACGTCTATACCGGTTGGCTTCGTGCCTCCGGATATCCAAACTTCCCAGCTGTTGTTTCGAAGCTTGCGCTTTGCATCGACGGCAACGATGACCGCCTGCGAGCCGAATTGTGAAGCAATCTCGGTGATCAGTTCGGGGCAGGCGATGGCGGCTGAATTGACCGCCACTTTGTCAGCGCCGGCCTCGATCACCGCGGCGGCTTCGTCCAAGGAACGGATGCCCCCGCCGACGGTGAAAGGGACGAACAACTCGTAACTGGTCCGCCGAACAATCTCGAGCAGGGTAGCTCGACTCTCGCGAGTGGCGGAGATATCCAGCAGCACAATTTCATCTGCACCGGCATCAGCGTGGCGGCGTGCCAGTTCCGCAGGGTCTCCCGCATCACGCAGGTCGGAAAAGCAGACGCCCTTGACGACCCGCCCTGCGTCGACGTCGAGGCAGGCAATGATGCGCTTCGTCAGCATGCGCAGAAGTTCTCCAGGATCAGCAATCCTGCTTCTCCAGACTTCTCCGGGTGGAACTGCACACCAAAGAGATTGCCCTGTTCCACAGCGGCGGAGAAAGGGTTGCCGTAGTCACAAGCTGCGACTGTAGCTTCCACCAGAGGCGCGCGATACCCGTGTGTGAAATAGACAAACTGGCCGGATTGAACGCCGCGTAGCAAGCGGCTCTCTCCGGCGATTTCCAACTGGTCCCATCCCACGTGAGGAGACCTTACCGCTGGGGGAAAGGACTGACATCGTCCATCAAAGACCCCCAGGCCTTGAATTCCTGAAGCCTCGTCGGAAGACAGGAACAACCACTGCATCCCAAGGCATATGCCAAGCAAGGGTTTGTCCAGCGAGATATGATTCGCGAGAGCAGGCGCGAGGCCGTTCGCGCAGAGTGCTGTCGTCGCTCGAAAATTTCCCACGCCGGGCACAATGATTCGATCGGCAACCTCGATGAAGGCTGGATCAGACGTGACAGTACAGGCGTGACCAAGATGCTCGATGGCTCGTTTCACGGAAGTGATATTGCCAGCTCCGTAGTCCACGATAGCGATCACAGGAGTCCTTTCGTACTGGGCAACATGCGCCGCAAACGGCGATCCTGCCAGCAGGCCGCACGTAGAGCGCGGGCGAAAGCTTTGAATAAAGATTCGATCTTGTGGTGACTGGAGCGTCCGTACAGAACTCGCGCGTGCACGTTGGAGCGTGAGCCACGGGCGAAGCCTTCGAAGAAATCAGGTACCAGTTCGGACTGAAGATCACCGACCCGTACCGCGTGTACTCTGGTCTGGACGACGGCTGCAACGCGGCCGCCAAAATCTACGGCAGCCAGACCGAGAGTCTCGTCCATCGGCATCACGAAATAGCCGGCTCGCAAGATTCCGCGTTTGCTGCCCAAAGCTTGGTCAAAAGCTTCGCCAAGTGCAATGCCTACATCTTCAACTGTGTGGTGTTGATCTACGTCGAGATCACCGCTCGCCTGGAGTTCGAGATCGAAACCACCGTGCCGGGCAAACGACTCCAGCATGTGATCTAAGAAACGGATGCCGGTCGACACTCGGTAGCGTCCATGGCCGTCGAGAACGAGCTTGAGCAAGATTCTCGTCTCCGATGTCTCCCTCTTAATCTGCGCCTTCCTCATGCGAGCGACCTTTCCCCAATCGACATCGCGCGAACGGTTGCCTCCAGAGCTGCCAGCGTGCGGTCCATCTGTTCCGCCGTACCAATGGTGATGCGGACACAGCCTTCGCATCCTGGATCGCTGGAACGATCGCGAACGTGGATGCCATGGCTGTGCATTGCGGCGACAACGGTCTGGGCGCATGAGCCGAAGTGGGCGAGAACGAAGTTCCCATGACTGGGCCAGTAGCGAATCCCGAGTGAGCGAAATTTCGCTTCCAGGCGTTCGCGCCCGTGACGAATCTCGCCCCCGTATCGTTGGACGAAGTCCTGGTCTTCCAATGCTGCGGGAAGACAGGCCAGGGCGACGGCGTTGACGTTATAAGGCGAGGCCGCCTTCCGAACTATTTTTATCTGCTGAGCGGAGCCAACCAGTACACCAACGCGGAGACCGGCCATGCCGTAAGCCTTGGAGAACGTGCGGGTCACAAACAGATTGGGTACATCGGAAATCTGAGGGAGAAACGTCTCACCGTAAAATTCGAAATATGCCTCGTCCACGAGGACAGCCGTGTGAGCAGCGGCACGCGCGACTTGCAGTATGTCTGAGGGACTTGCAACGGCACCGGTGGGATTATTGGGATTTGCGATGGCAATGAGGCGAGCGGCCGGACTGATTCGGTCAAGCAATTTCTCAGTAGGAAACGCGAAATCCGAGAGCGCCGGAACCGAAATTACCCGAGCACCGGTGCTAGCGGCCAAGAGTTCGTACATGGCGAATGTGGGAACGACTACGAGCGCTTCGTTACCCGCTTGCAGATATGTCTGGCACAACAAATGAATCGCTTCGTCCACGCCATTGGTAAGAAGAACTTGTTGGGGGTCCATTCCCAGAAACTGGGCGGTGAGCCGCTCAACTGGCTCTCGCGCGGGATAACGCGCCACTTGTTCCGCGTCAAGCTCGTGTAATGCCCGGAGAACGCGCGGAGAAGGCCCCTGCGTGTTCTCGTTAAAATCCAGGCGCAGCCCGGTGCGGCCGCTCAAGGGCGGATGGTACTCCTTCAGATTTCGCACTGCGTGGCGTGCTTCAAGCATGCGAACACCTCACGCGGACGGAGTTAGCATGGGCTCCGAGTCCTTCGGCCTCGGCTAGAGCAGTGATCGCCGGTGCGACTCGGCGCAGCGCGCTAGGCGATAACTGCTGCACCGTGATCAGCTTGACGAGGTCGTGGACTGTGAGTCCTCCGCGGAAACGAGCGGCCCCGCCAGTTGGAAGAACGTGGTTGGGTCCGCTGACGTAATCGCCAGCAGCTTGAGGAGAATATTCCCCGACAAAGATCGAGCCCGCATTTCGAACTTCGTCCACATCCTGCTCGGAAACGGTAATGTGCTCGGGCGCGAGCCGATTTGCCCAAGCCATCGCCTGCGAGCGGTCCGGCGCGATCAGGATGTAACCATTTTTCCTCAGGGACTCACGAGCGATGGCATTTCCTTGGGAAAGCTTGCTGGCACTTTCGCTTACAGCTTTTGCCAGTTTTGCGGAACAAGTAATCAGAATCGCGAGAGCATCTGGATCGTGCTCGGCCTGCGCAACCAAATCCGAGGCGATCCAGCAAGCTTCGCCATCATGCTGGACAATCACGACCTCGGTCGGACCGGCGAGCATGTCGATGGAGCAATCAAAGGCCACGGTTCTCTTGGCGGCGGTGACGTAGCTATTCCCCGGACCGACGATCTTGTCGACACGAGAAATGGACTCGGTGCCGTAGGCCAAAGCGGCTATTGCCTGCGCGCCGCCCACGCGATAGAGCTCCCCGATACCTAACTCGTGCGCGACGGCCAGTAGCTCGGGCGGTGGATTCGGCGAGACGACACAAATACGAGGAACTCCGGCCACGATTGCGGGAATTGTCGTCATCAAGAGTGTGGAGATGAGCGGGTGACGTCCACCGGGTACATAGCAGCCCACGGACTCCAACGGACGAACCAGCTGTCCAACGGTGAGTCCGTTCGTTGTTCGCTTCCATTCGATCGGCTTTTGCCGCTCGGCAAAACGACGGATGTTGTTCGCCGCGAGACGGATGGATGACATCAGCTCGGAGGAAACAGACTTCGATGCCGCGCGCATTTCGGCCGTAGTGACACGCAAAGGCTTTGTACCCAACTCTTCCCATTTCCGAGCGTAGTTGCGCAGTGCATGGTCGCCTTCACGGCGTACGTGGGCAATGATTCTACGGGCGCTGCGTTCCTCACGACTGACTGTGTGTGCCCGTCCCGCCAGCCTGGCGACCGTCTCTTCCGCAGCTTGTCCCCGAAGAATTCGCATCACACCACCACCTTATTCAGTGGGTATTCGACGATTCCTTCGGCTTTGGCCGCCTTAAGCTTGGGGATTACTTCCCAAGCTGTGGTTTCTTCAATGACCGTGTTTACCGCGACCCAAACGTCGTCACTGAGCGGCGCGATGGTGGGGTTTTTCAAGGCTGGAAGCACGGCGAGAACGCCGTCCAGATGCTCGCGACGGACGTTCAGCATCAGGCCGACCCTCCCCTTCGCTTCGAGAGCTCCCCGAAGCATGAGCGCAAGGTTCTCGACTTTGCAGCGCTTCGACGAATCCTCCCAGGATCTGCAGTTGACAATCAGCTGGGTGTTGGACTCGAGTACGGTGTCGAGGATGGAGAGACGATTAGCCCGAAGCGAGCGCCCGGTCTCGGTGATTTCCACGATCGCATCGGCAAGCTCGGGTGGTTTGACTTCCGTCGCGCCCCAGGAAAACTCGACATTGACATTGATTCCCTTTTGGTCGAAGTACCTCCGCGTAACCCCAACAAGTTCCGTGGCAATCGTGCCGCCTTCAAGGTCCTCGGGTCTGCGGTAGGCTGAGCTTTCTGGAGCTGCCAGAACCCAGCGGACCTTTGCCCGGCTTTGCTTCGCGTAGACCAGATCGCATACGGTAGCGACCTCGAGAGCGCTCTCCAGGACCCAGTCCAGCCCGGTGATTCCGGCATCTAGCGAGCCGTGGGCGACATAACGGGCCATCTCCTGAGCGCGGATCAACATGCATTCCACTTGTGGATCGCTGGTACCGGCGAAGTAGGACCGGCCGTTCGTATAAACACCCAAGCCGGCCGCGGAAAGCAGCTGGAGCGTCGATTCCTGCAAACTGCCCTTGGGAACTCCGAGGCGTATCTTCATTGGGAGACTCCTTCTCTCTCCGCTGCAGGACAGCTGACAACTTGAGTAAAGCAAGACACGCTCCCCTGATGGCAGATACACCCGTCTCCTTGTACCCGCACGCGAAGCAAGAGAGTGTCACGATCGCAATCGGTAGCGACCGATTCCACGCGGGCAAGATTGCCGGAGGTATCGCCCTTGGTCCAAAGCTGGTTACGGCTACGGCTGAAGAATGTGGCATATCCCGTCTGTAGAGTTTTCTGCAGCGCTTCACGGTTCATGAAGCCGACCATGAGTACAACCAAGGTGTCGGCATCCTGCAGCACGGCCGGCAGCAGGCCTTGCATCTTGTCGAAATCGAGATCAAGCATGGTTTTGTCTTCCTATCGCAAAAATTTGGGCAAAACAAAAAGCCCGCTGCGCTCATTGCGTCAGCGGGCTCGACCTTGAAATGATTGCTAGCTTCTAGGTGTAGACCTCCGCTGACACGTTGGCCACGTGATGATGATGATGCCGATGGCCGTGTGACAGCGAAGTCATAACGAAGTGAGTATAAGGGAGCGCGATCGGGGCGTCAACAAGTAGGTGGAGACCCAACCTAGCCTCCACTAGAAACTGAACTTTACGCCAAATTGAAGAGTCCTTGGGCGATGCGCATCCACAGGATGTAGAAACGAATTCCCGGTGAGACAGTCCGTTGCGGGTCCCTGATAACCAGCGTTATAGTTAGCGCCACCGTAGCAGTTGATAACGTTATTGCCGCTGTTGCCGGGATTATTCGGGTCGAAAATCCGGAACTGGGTGTGATTGAAGATATTGAATGCCTCCGCGCGGAATTCGAGTTCACTGCGTTCGGTTATCTTGTAGTGCTTCAGCAGAGCCATATCGAAGTTCAAGCGATGAGGGTTGTTGAGAAAGTTTCGCCCGGCATCGCCAAAGGTAAGGCCGCGCGGCGCCACGAACTGGGACGGGTTGCCAAGTAAAGGCCCAAAGCTTCCTGATATCTGGCTACTCTTAGGTGCGGGAGCGCCACGCACAATGTCCGGAAAAGAACCGGGACCGATCCCGTTGGCCACACCGGCATTATCCGGCAATCCGATGCCATTGTTACCGCCGCCGTTGACCACACTGAAGGGCGTCCCGGACTGAAATGTAGTAATTCCGGACAATTCCCATCCTTCCCATAGCGCACGACCGAGGCCGGATAACTTATTGCCGGGCAAGGGTGGCAGGGGCGGGAAACTGCCAGTCTCATCGGGTTTGTCATCGATGTGCGCCCAAAAATTCCGTACGTGCTGGAACAGAGTTTCAAGCTGGTACACATAACTGACATTCAGAAGGTGGCGTTGGTCGAAGTCGGAACTGGCCCGGTTCGAAGCCAGATCCAGGGTATTCACAAAAGTGTTGTCGCTGCGGTCAGAAGCCTCGTCAATCGAGTGGCTGTAGGTATAGCTCACACTCAGGATGAGTGGGCCGCGCGTCCTGCGGAGTGTAGTTTGAAATCCGTTGTACGATGAATTAGCCGCGTTTTGAAGAGAGAAGATTTGGCCGAACCCGATAAATGGACGAAGCGTGTTGACGTCGGGAGGCGTGGCGCCACTTGCCAGTATTCCCTGACATGCCGCTACCAGGTTACTGTAGGCCGCATCCCGATTGCCGACCACGGTCCCATTCAGCAGAGCGAAACTTCCTCCAGTCCAGCCAGCGCAGTCGCCGGAGTTCGCCCCCGAGCCCGTCGAGGCAATGATTGGCTGGTGGATAGCAAACGGATTCAATTGCGACGATACAGGTTGAAGCTGGTTAATCTGACGCTGAACCGTCAGGTTGGTTCCCTTGCTGCCCACATAGGCGAACGTTGCCACCATGTCTTTCGGCAACTCATGTTGTATCGAGAAACTCCACTGTTGCGCATAGGGCCAAACTGCCGTTGTCGGGATGGACGTTATGTTAAGAGGGAACGCCCCAGAAGGTTGGGGACAATTGGCGGCATTTTGATCTACGGCAAAACCTGCCCCGCCAATGCACGCATAGTTGGCAGGGAAGCGCTGCGTCATGGTGAGTACCAGAGGAGCGCTCCCCTCGAGCGACCCAGTATTGGCTTCATTACCGGTTCCATGCTCAAAAAAAATGCCATAGCCGCCCCGAATAGATGTCTTACCGTTTCCACGTGGGTCCCAGGCAAACCCGAAACGGGGAGCGTAATTAAAAAGGTGGTCCTTCATGCAGCCCGCGGGCACCCCATTCACGCCGCACAACACCAATCCATTTGTAAGGCGCGGATCCAAGTTATTCAGATCGAGGGGAACGGGCTTTGGGCTTTGCCCCTTGTTGTTCACAAGAATCCCCGTGAGGGGATCGACGCGCAGCTGGGTCGCGAGAGCGAGCTTGTATGCCGTCGGAACGAAGTTAAAGGCCCGCAGATATTTCTCGTGGTACGTCCCGAATAGACTCAGGCGCAGGCCAACATTCAGGGTCAGATGAGGCGTGACCCTCCAGTCGTCCTGGAAGTAAGGTTCTGCGATTGTATAACGATTGTAGTAGCGGAGCTGCGCGCTGTCCTGAGTAAAGCTGGCGATTGCGCTTAATGGGGCTGCGGGATTGCCAGTTTGGGCCAGAAAATTGGCGAATGCGTTACTAGTGCCATTTCCCTGATAGCCCTGATTTACGTTGCTGAAGGTCAGGATGCCTTGAAGATCGCCGGTGGCCGCTCCTATCGCGCCATTAAGCTCGTTCTTTGTTGCGTAGAAATACTGAGCTCCGAATTGCAGAGTATGGCTCCGCCACTGTTTGCTGAGATTGTCCCGCCACTGCAAGGTTGGGCTACTGTGCTCCCAAGGCATGTAAGACGGATCTACCGCGAATCCATTTCCCCCATATTCAGCGTTGTTGCCCGCGATCACAATGCCGGGCGCCTTCCCGCCGAAACCGTTATTGAACAAAAAGCCTAGCGGAAATTGCGGCCTACCTGAAACGGCATCAGGAGTGCCGGGCGTGAAACTGAGGCCGCTCGGTCTCTTAACGGAAGCTCCACCGGGGCCATTTTGATCGGTAAGGGTTATGTGTGAATTAGTGTAACTGACAACGAATTCGTTCAGAAGGGACGGGGAAAAGGTGTTAGTCAAACGCAGCACAAGGCTGGTACCAGGTCCCACGAACCGGTTCTGCACGGTAGGAAAAGTATTCCTGACTGCTCCCCACTGAGGAGTAAGCACCGTTGTATCCCAGGAATCGTGCAGATAGCGGAACATTGCTGACATCTTTGAAGTCAGGGTTTGGTCTATACGAAATAGATCCTCGCGCCAGTAAGTAGCAGGTGAGAGGGTTGCGACGTAGCAAGGAGCGATAAGTTGCCCGGTCTGCGGATCGGTCTTACCTACAAGGCTCGAATTGCAACCGGAAGTCGCATTTGGGAGAGGAATCAGATTTGTGTTCAGAATGGCCAGCGCATTGGCATCTATCGTGGAATTACCCGGACCAGTGGGAGTCTGCGGCTGAGTTACGGTGTTGTTCGGAAATGTTGCAACGGGCGAGAGCTGGGGGCAATCGGGAAATTGCGACCGCGAAAACGGAATGGAGTTACTACCGAAAGTCGGAGGGCAAACGTCGTTGAAATTGCCGGCTCGCTCAGCGACCGTAGGCACGGCGGCGTTATATTCAATCGGGGTCTTTTCGTAGTGAAATTCTTCCGAGACAAAGAAGTAAGTTTTGTCCTTGTTGTTGTTGTAGACGTTGGGAATGAAAATCGGTCCGCCGAATGTGAAACCAAAATCATTCCGCCGATAGAGTGGCGCCTTCGTAGTTTGATCAAAATAGTTGCGGGCGTTGAAAAATTCGTTACGGATGAACTCGTATCCGTTCCCGTGAAATTGCCTCCCACCTTCTTTTGTGGTCACGAGTACCTGGCCCGACGCGGTTCTCCCATACATCGCACCGAAGTTGGAAGTCAAAACTTTCACTTCCTGGATCGCATCTAAGCTCGGGTAAACAATCAGAGTGCTCTCAGCGCCGTTGAGTCCCGCGTTCAAGACATCGCTGCCGTCTACGTCGAATGTGTTGTACTCTACGCGTCCGCCGTTCACGCTGTACTTCACACTACCAGTAACTCCTACCTTCGCCTCATCTTGTCCCGTCTGATTACTGACGCCCGGGGCTAGTGCGATGAGCTGCGTGAAATTGCGGCCATTCAGTCCGATCTTGACCACTTCCTTCTGAGTGATGGTTCCAGAGACACTCGCGCTCTCGGTCTCTACTTCGGCTACCTTCGTACCCTCCACGTTCACTTCGGTGCTTGCCTGCCCCGGCTCCAGACTCGCGTCGAGGGGGATCTGCTGCCCAAGGGCGACACTGATATTCGCCGCTTCGAATGTCTTAAACCCTTTTGCTGCAACCGATACCTTGTAGGTGTCGGGAGCCAACCCTTTTACGGAATAGTTGCCTTGCGAGTCGGAAGTAGCCGCCAGAGTGACACCCTTTGAGTCCGTGACTTTAATCTCCGCGCCGATGATGACTGCTCCAGTCTGATCACTGACACTGCCGGAAATGGAAGCGCCAGCTGGGTTTGCCACGTTCGGAACCTGCGTAATCGCCGGAACACTGGGCGTCACTGGCGTGATGGAGACCGGTGGTGTCGACTCCGTTTGACCGGGAGCTGCACCGGAAGTAGGCTGACCCGCGGGAGACCCGGCATTCGTGCCTGGTTGTGCTCCGGAAACGCTCACAGTCAGAACCTGCCCTGCACTGACACTCATGTTGGCTTCGAAGATTTTTGACCCGCGCACCTCAACCGCGATGCCATAGGAACCTGGGGCAAGATCTGGGACAGCATAAAGGCCTTGGTCATCGGTCGTCGCGGTCACAATTTCTCCCGACGCACGGGTTACCTTTACGGTCGCACCTGACACTCCAGCCCCGGATTTATCGCTCACGGTCCCCGTGATAGCACCCTTTGCCTGATCCGGAGCCGCAGTGTTTCCAACTGGCGTTGTACTTTCTTGGGCGAGAATCGTTCCCGAACCTAGGACGAACCCAACAACAAAAAGCAAGACGAGACGCAATCTCACAGGATCCCTACCCCCAAGCATAGAAAGAAGTTAAGCTCACGAGCATCGCCGCTTTGAGCGGCGCCTGCCGAACTCACGTCGGGCGTTGGCTACTTAGGAAGGCGCACACATAGTTACATGCCGATTGTTACAGGGATGTGACGGAGACATTAAAACTTCATAAACACACCACGCTTGATCTGCGATGCGGCAAGATCCCCAAGCTGTGTCAGTGCAAAGGCTAGCGGTCGGATTTTGTGCCGCCGAGATTGCCAGGATTTGTTGATTCGCTGTTGACGCTGTATTTTTGAGCGTCTCCGCTTTTTACCTGCTGCTTGAGCCAATCGAGCGCCTTGCCGTCAGCTACTGCTTCTTTGAGGAAACTCTTTCGATCGTCGTAGCGGACAAGATGTATCGTCGGGGGCGCTGCGGCGTCGATTCGCTCTCGTGCCGAACTCGGGGTAACCTTCACGTCCATCACTTCCTGCAACCGTACGTTTTTCGCCTTGAGGTTCGGAAGCCACTGAACAGGATCAAGTGGCGCTACTTTCTTCAGAAACTCAGGTTTCAAATAGTCAGCCCGCTCATTTTCAGGAACCAGAGTCGATTTCGCCAGCCAATTGGGCCAGTCGCCCCAAGGATCGATCAAGTCCAGCGCCTTCAGCCGTGGGTCCACGGCGGACGTAAGGATTGCGATGGTTGCTCCAGAGCCATCCCCGAACATCCCGACTCGATCCATGTCGAGATCGTCACGCGTCGACAAATAGCTGAGAATGATTTGCACGTCGTGCACAGAAGTCCCCAGCGCTTCCTGAAGCTCGCTGATAAACCATTCCCGCATCGGCCGGTCATGGTAGCGGTGTCCGGTCAACGCAGACACGAAGCCGACGGCCGCAAAGCCATCCTTCGTCAGAAACTTGCAGACATCATCGTCAAAGAAACGATCGGTCTCAGAGGGATAACTGAACAAATGGAGGATGAGGGGCGGCTTCTTCACACCTTTGGGCTTAATTACAAACAAGTGAATCGGATCGCCAATCCGCCAGTGGACGGACAGGTACTCACGAGTGAATGCTGGATTATCATCATCTAATTCTACTTGCAGCGGATCGGAAGGCCGTAGCACGCCCTTTGGCAGCAAAAGAGTGCTCCAGTCCTCCTCATCGGCCTCCGCAGCGTCTTGGGCAGCAGTCTTATGGCCCTGGTCGTCAACTTTCTTCGAATCATCTGCAACAGGTGATGCCTGAGCCCAGATGGCACTTGCAGGTACAGACAGGGATAAGAGTACGGCAAAGAAAACAATCCTGAATATTCTTATAGTGTTGCGGGTAGACATTTGAAACTCTTCTCCTGAAAAATTCATAACTGTTGGAACCTAAAAAGTTGAGGCAGAGCAGCCAACCTCGGCTAATCTCTGCCCCTTTCGTAGAGCTCACTGAGCTACTGTTTGCAATTCAGGTGATTTGAAAGGTTGTCCGGGGGATTCAGGAAAATGCAACCACCCACGTCGCCCCCGTGTTCAGGAACGTTGCTCCCCGCGATGCCATCCGCGGTGAAGTGTGAGCGGTAGTGCCCCAATCCGGTGTCGCCATCGCCACTCGCGTCTTGGGTGAAGGGAACAAAATCAGGTTCGATCTTGTTGACATCATCCTGAGCGTGCGTGACAAGGGCATCTACGCTAGCGTCGCCACCAGAGGCGTCAATTACCCGCACAATCGTCCACGAACGGTAGGTACCGTCGCGAAGGTGGGGGAACGACGTATTAGCGCCGACCGGGCACGGAGCCGTGCAAGCCGGGACTGTGCCGTCGACGTAAGTCATGTTGAGTGGATCGACGCCGTCGAGCGTGAAGTAACCGTACTGAGAGGGATTGCTCTTAAAAGGTGAGCCATTGCCGAAGCTCCAGAAGAAGTATCCCAGACTATCTGTAATGTTCAGGATGCCGCCGGTTCCGCTGCCATTACCTTTAGTCTCTTCGCCGGTGCCAATTCCACGAATCTTGGTACCAACACCGCTGGGGCTGCAGGCTTTGTTCAAGGGGTTAGCCGAAGTGCCACCGGTTGGCTGCCCGACACCCTTCTCTTGCGAGCTCGTTGTGTTGCCCTTGTTCCTGTACTCCGTGAACTCGGCCGTGGTCATCGTACCAGAGAGCGGTTCGCGCAGGACCAGCGTCACAGGCACGTTCGGAAAGGAGGTGTCAGGGTTGATGAACCTTGTCCCACAGCCGTTCGTGGCGTCAGCGCCACCGTACAGCTTTTGCAGGAGGTAGGACTTCGACGCCACACTGTTCTTCTTGTCGCTTAGGTCTGTGTATACAAAATTACCGCTTGATTTCAAGCCCAGACCAGAAGCGTTCTTGCGGTTGCCGACCCACACAACTGGGTAAGCTCCAAGATTTTGCTCAGAATATGCGGGAATTGCCTTTTTGGTGAATGGGTCGGTGCCAGTGATTTTGAATGCCACGGGATTTGCCGCAGCAGTAGTGAAGGCACTCTGAATTGGCGTACCTACCAGAGTGTTGGCGCCGGTGCCGTAACCAAGACCAGAGAGGTTAAGTGTGTTCAATGTGCCTACTACTCGCTTCTGCTCTTGCGCTGCGTCTTCGGGCCGTAGCTCTGTGAAGAGAGCCGTAAAGGCAAGGTTGTTAATCTTGTTGTAGATGGCGTCCGGAATGCTGGCTTCGTCGGTCGCGCCGCCCAGAACGGGCGCGGGAATCAGTTGCGCTCCACTGCATCCCCCAACCGAGGTCTTAGCGCAGCTATCGAGAACAAGCTGTGCCCGGGGAGTGGCGAAGTAGGCGCGGTTGCCAACGATGGTGTCGACCGTCACATACGTCCAAACGTTGTTTCCCGCTGCATCCCAAATTACCCACACGTTGCCTGATTCATCCTTAATTGAGCCGGAACGGGAATCATGTATGGCTGCGCAGATGCCGCCGTCTGGACAGTTGCCCTTCTTCGTCCAAATGTGAGCACCTGCACCGGCAACGTCGTTGAATGCTGCAGCTCCGATTGATTGAAATACTCCTGAAGAACCGACACCCTGGACTTTGACGGTCTGCGCGTTAGCCACGGGCATTGCTATAGCCAGCGCGAGGACACACAAAGTCACCAAGCAAACTTTCTTTTCCTTCATGTGAAGCATCTCCTTTAAATGTATTCGGGTTTCTCTGTTGAGCAGTGCAGTTGAAGCTGCCTGCCAGGATGTGTCCGCTGTGTTCCAAAAAGCTCCCAACAGAACACGATTGGCGAGGCTCCCAGCGTCGAATCAGCATTCCTTGGCTGGTTAGCGCGATTGAATTAACCGGATTATGAGCGCGCAAAGTTAATGGCACGTGACAGTTGTGTCAATTTTTGGTGAACGAGCCCTGGGCTAACAAAAATGCCGCCAGCAAAGCCGACAGCCGGAAAATTCCGGCTGCTGGATTCTTTCTCGCTGACAACAATCGGGCCGCCAGCTTCTACGGCCTTATCGGTTTAACCAGAACACGGCTGCGAGCCGTTCCTGCAGGATCTGTCGTCCCAGTGGTAAAGAAGGTGTTCGGAGTCGTCGTCGGATTGCTCGTTCCAGTATCTTTGAGGATGCCCACAGTGGCATCGCTCACGATATTGTTGGTGACGGTATTGTTGTTGCCGCCGCCGACGGGGGGGTTGACACCACAACTTGCATCCAGATGGATGGCGGACTCAGTGCTGTTGCTTACCGTGTTGCCATGAATGGTGTTGCCGTTCGAGCAAACGTCAATGCCGTCGAAAATTCGCGTTCCGGTGACTTTATTGCTGGTCACGGTCTCTCCGTCATCCAGCCCGGAAGTATCCGTCGCCAGAGCGATGCCGAACTGAGTGTTGCCCACGGTATTCAACTTCACCGTGACGCCGCTGGCTGCATCAAAGAGCAAAATACCCGCTGCCGCGTCCGCCGGGTCGCTCGAGGTGTCGGGTCCCCAAACGTCATCGATCACAGTATTGCCGGAAACCGTCCCGGCTGCTCCGAAGCCGATCTGAATGCCGTTTTCGGCCGCGCCATTGGTTGACCCCTGGCCCACAACTTGGTTGCCGGTCACGGTGAGAGTCGTTCCCGCCTCATTACCGGTGATTCCATTCTTCTGGTAATCGTGTACCGAACTGTTCTCTACCGTTACGGTGGAAGTCTCGGCGTTTCCACTCTGGGCAAAGATGCCCAGTCCGGTTTGGCATCCGTTGAAATTGGTGTCGCTTTCCGACGCGCCCACCCACTGATTTCGCGTGACCACGTGGTTCACGATTCCGGATGTATTCCTGTAGAAAATTCCGACCAGCAAAGGCGCGCAAGCATTGATGTTATTTGGGTTGCTGGTTGTGTTGCTGTCTACAATCAGATTTGTCAGGTTCACCGTTGCCTCAACATCCGCCAGCACGTGGGCCGCGATCGCGCTGTGGTCGAACAGGCTGGTCGTATTCGCCGCCAGTCCACCGGATGGCGGCACGATGATGACCGCGTCCGAGTTTCCGGAGGCCACACCCTGCAAGGTCATAGTCCGATTTATGCGCAATTGTTCGGCATAGGTACCCGGGCAAATGAATACGATCGTCCCAGCCGTCACATTGTCGATGGCGTTCTGAATGGTAGGGTACTGAGTTCCTGTCATACAAGTTCCCACCACAGTTCTCGCAGAGGCAGTTTCCGCACCGATGCCGACGATACAAAGCAGCATCACAACGAGCATCGCAGCTCGCACCTTAGAATTGATTGCCTTCATTTTTATTGTTCTCCATGGGCGGCGAAAATCCTGGGCATGTGTGCTGATGATTCGCCGCCCGCACTCTATAAAGCGATTCCTCTTGCAGTCAATCGAAAGAGGGGTTTGTACTCAAAAATTAATATCGTGTTCACGTTCCGCAGCGAAAGAGAGGTGGACTAATTCCTTTTGAGGGGGGGAATTTACAGGATTTTAAACTTTCTTTAACCTGGTCTTAATAGCTGACCCGTAACGTTCCAATGCACCTTCTCGATGAGTTCTAGGTTCGCTTCCACTAATGAAAGTTCCTGATTCTGGCATGAGGAGTTCCATCTCAAAACAGCGTCGAAGGCGGAAGCAAGCAAGGGCTCGCGCAGATTTAGTGCTCCCGACAAACAGTACTCGCGGAAAATTGTTGCCACCTGAAGTGGCCTACACAAGTGCACGGCAGATGGGAGCAGCTTTCGCTGTGCTCGCTGTCATCACACTCACACTGTATAGTCCCGTTGTTCATCACCCCTTCATCGACTATGACGACCCGGATTACGTCACTCAAAATCCAAATGTGCAGTCGGGACTTGGATGGCAGTTCGTAAAGTGGTCACTTGCGACGACAACGGCTGGAAACTGGCATCCTGTTACCTGGCTTTCTCACGCTTTGGATTGCCAGCTATTCGGCCTCAGTGCTGGCGGGCATCACGCTACTAGCGTTTTGCTGCATGCGACGAATGGAATCCTTTTGTTTTTGTTTTTGCTCAAAAGTACTCACGCCCCGGGCCGCAGCTTGCTTGTGGCCGCTCTGTTCGCGGTCCACCCCATCAATGTGGAGTCTGTGGCGTGGGTCGCTGAACGAAAGAATGTCCTCTGTACATTCTTCTTTCTTCTAACGCTGCTCAGTTACTGCTGGTACGCCGGCAAGCCCAGCGTGCAAAGGTACTCGGTAACCGCTCTGCTTTTCACCGCCGGGCTGGCTTCGAAGCCAATGGCTGTGACCCTGCCTTGTGTACTGATACTCATGGACTTTTGGCCGCTGAAACGTGTTCACGGGTTTTCTAAAACGACAGTGAAATCGGATCAGAACAAACGAAGGCTGTCGACACTCATTGTTGAGAAGGTGCCATTCTTTTTTCTTGCAGCGATGAGCGCGGTCGTCACGCTGATTGCGCAGCGGTCCGCAGGAGCGATGGTCACAACCGAGAATTTGCCGCTGAGCTTACGCTTGGGTAACGCCCTCCGAGCTGACACGCTGTACTTGTGGAAGGCGATTTGGCCGCGCGGGTATGCACCTTTCTACCCTGGAGATCCGCTCACCGCCAACCAGATTCTTGTCTCGTTTCTGATGCTCTCGGCAGTTACCGTGTTCGCGTATCAGCAACGTGTGAAGCGTCCCTACATTCTGTTTGGATGGCTCTGGTTCTTAGGCACGCTGGTACCTGTCATCGGACTGATACAGGTGGGTGGCCAGGCAATGGCCGATCGTTACGCCTACATCCCGCTAATAGGCATCTTCGTGGCGATTGTTTGGACTGTCGCAGAATTTCTGGACTCGCGTGCGGCAGGTTTCGGTATGCGCCTGCCCGCTGTCGCCTTCGTGATTTTGGTATTCAGCGTGGCAACCTGGCACCAGATCGGATATTGGCGCAGCGATTACGATCTTTGGAACCATGCATCACAGGTGACCAAGAACAACCTGATCGCCGAGGACGGTCTGGGGCTTGCACTGCTCGGAACGCTTCGATACGACGAGGCGCTGCTACACTTCCAGAACGCACGGCGCATCAGGCCGACAGATCCAACCAGTCACCTGAACATCGGGATCATTCTCCAACAAAAGCAAAACATCCAAGGCGCAATTAGTGAGTACGAAACTAGCATCTCGCTCACTCACGAACCCGTGACTCTGGCAATCGCGTACGACAATCTGGGAACCATTTATCAGACTACCGGCGATTACTCCAAAGCGCGCAAGAATTTCATTCAAGCCCTGAAAGCCAACCCGGAGCAAACCGACGCCCTGGTCAAGCTTGGCCAATTGGAGTCTGCACAAAAGAGCCGAGAAAAGAACACCAACTGACCGAACTGGCGAGGAATGCTTCGCAATGAGTCAACTCGACACTTGCCAGGCTCAACATTCTGAACAACTTGTTGGGTAATTCATGGAATTTTAACCTGATTGTCACCAGAGATTAATGTTTGAACGTTAGGCTGCCTGCCACCGAATGAACACCAGTTTATTCTCCCGCTTTGGCATTCTTCGTAAGTGAGGAGCGGGTGACCTTGTCATTGCGATTCTGGAGAGAGCATGGTGAGAAGTTTCGTTGCGCCACCGCTGGCGTGTGCCATTTTGGCTTTAGCAGCTTGTGGGGGTGGAACTTCCTCGTCGAGTTCGAATAATGGTCCTATTTCTGGTAACTGGCAGATCGACCTCAGCCAGGAACGACCACCAGCACAGTTTGCTGTTTCTGGTTTTCTCCTTCAATCCAACAACTCTCTCACGGGCTCTGTTGCACGGCCCGGTCAAGGTTGTGCGGGCCCGGTTCCTTTGACCGGAACGGTTAGTGGGCAAAATGTCGTGTTGTCGGTGAACTCAGGCACGATGAGCCTCACTGGGAGCGTTTCGTCCGACGGCAAGTCCATGTCTGGCGTCTATCAGACCTTGCCACAAGACTGCACTCGCAGCGCGACGACCGGAACCTGGACAGCTCTGCAGGTCCCGCCCTTGAACGTCAATTTCACGGGAACTCTGTCCAACTCCCTCTATATGCAGCTGGTGACAGGCTTAATTCCACCTGCACCGATCATGGTGTCAGGGTCTCTCAGTCAAAGCGGAAACATCGGGTCGGTTAATGCAACTTTGACAGGAACGATCAACGCAGTCGACTATCCCTGCTTCAGCACTGCCTCACTAAACGGGACGGTCAGCGGGACCAGCGTTGTCCTCTCAGTTTTTTCGTTCGATGGAACCCAAATTGGCAGCATTGGTGTGCAGACAAATCCCGCAATCCTTAGCGTGGGGCCAACCGGAACTACCCTGAACGGAATTGGCAGTGATCAAAGTGGACAGGGACTCACTTTGGGCACCTTCGTTGCGAACCAACAGTCTGGCCCCTGCCCCAAACTAATAGAACCCGGTGTTGTAAAAGAGGACGACTTTGCCGACGTTGCGCTAATGTTCTGAACCACTCGGATTCACATGACTTCAACCCTGTTATCCCCGTTCTGGAGATTCAATTACAAGCTGTGGATGCCTCGCTCTACGAGAAGGGCGGTCGGGTCAAGGGTTAGAACCATAGCCGGCATTTTGATGCTTGGAGTTGCAGTTGCCGCACTGCTGCTTTGCGCGGCATGCGGGGGCGGCGGAGTTTCTGCTTTCGGTCCAAGCGTACTTCAAGCTATTACCATCAAGCCATCGGATTCTGTAGTCCCGTTCGCCACAACTCGCCAGTTGAAGGCGACGGGAACCTATGCCGACGGCAGCAAACAGGACATAACTTCAATGGTGAATTGGAGTGCCACATCGTCGTCGTGCATTCCCAGTTCCGCAAACTGTGTCTCGGTCGATTCCACCGGCTTAGCAACTGGTGTAGCGGTAGGCACCAGCATCGTAACCGCCACACTGGGGCCAGTCGAAGGTGTGACTCAGTTAACCACAAATGTAAATGGTTTTTCCGCAAGTACGATCTCTGTTCTCTACGCTTCTTCCCACGGCTCAACGATCGATGTCGGCTATTTGCCGCAGTCGCGGGCACTTAATCTGCAAGGGGTCTATACGGTCCAAGCAGTAAACTTGGATGCTGATCAGTTGGTTCAGATGCTGCCCATCACGTCGGCACTGCTCGCCTCCATCCCCATGCCCCCCGGGTACCGACCCAGCGCCACCGCTGCCAGCCAGATGAGCAAGAGGGTCATCGTAATTAGTTACACCTCCCGGGACGTACAAATCATCGACGCAACGAGCAACACTGTAACCGCGACTTTTACCGCACCGGTAACTCAAACTGTAACCTTCGGCGGAATCATCTGCATGGTTTGCGCGGTGATTGTTAACCCATTGAACGACCAAGCCATTCTAAGCACGGCCCAAGGCTACCTGATAATGGATACGACTGCAGGGACCTTCACGCCGCTGGCACCGTCTTTTCCGGCTGAGAACTTCGCCCTCAATCCATTGAACAGCTCCGCTCCGTATATCTTCAGTCCAGCCTATGGTCAGAATGAAATTCAAATCCTAAATCTTGCTAGCAACACCGTAAGCTCAAATGCAACTTTGGGTTTGTTGAACCCGAACACCGTGGCCTTGGATCTTCTCACGAATTTTGGAGTCAGCGCAGTCGCGGGTAGTGCTACGCAGTCTTTGCTAAATTTTAGTGAGCTGCAAAATACGCCTCCTATGTGGACAGCTTCGAATACTCTGGTCCAGATTACCGGCGGGTGTAGTGCGCCGCCTGCGGCTCTACCCATGCTCGCGATTGGAGTTCCAGTCGGCACCCAGAAAGGAAGCGACGACGTGCTCTTCTCGGCCCAGCCATCGGGAAGCTGTGTCGCAGTCGAGGAACTTCCCACCTCGACGTTTTTTGGGCCACCGGACATCAGTTCCATTGCTTACGGCTATGGTGCGATGCCGCCTACGCCTGATGGGGTAGCCTTTAGCAATGCCAGCGACCCCAATTCCATCGCGACCTTCACCAGTGTTTTCGACAATAAACTTTACGGATTGCTGGTGGATGCAAACGACAATTGGATCGCCAAAATTAATCTCGTGACGACCGAGGGTCTTATCGCCGACCCATTCAGCCAAACTCTGCCCAGCGGTGTAAACATTGGCCTGTCGTCGCTGACCCTGACCGCTCCCGTCATATACCTGCCGACCACTCAGTAGGTACGGCCTGGGCGCTGAACTGCAATCCCAGCTCGACATGATTTCGATTCGGTGGGCTGGCGAATGCCCGTGGGAAGCGCCCAATCGCAGTTCCAATGGAAACTGGTTCCTCGACGGGGACGTTCCTGGGTATCCTTGGACACCAGACCTCTACCGTCGCAATTTTGAGTCAACAACCCAAAGTCTTTTCCCGTTTAAGCTTCCGCACCGAAAAAGCTCCAGGTTGTGGTGTAATTGATTCCATGACAATGTCGGCTCCCAGCCCCGGGTAAAGTTGGTGGTGCTGATACCAACCAACAGGCTGGGGAGAAAGGAGCCGAACGATGATCATTATAGGAGTAGATTTCCACCCCGAGTTTCAGCAAATTGCTTG
>DATKEN010000172.1:0-9391 GCA_035512155.1 Terriglobales bacterium
CCGCAGAGCAGTGTGCCGGATAACGTCCGGGAGACCGGGTTCAAGCCCGGCCGACGGAAAGTGCCACAGAAAACATACCGCTCCGGCCGCAAGGCCGAGGTAAGGGTGAAAAGGTGCGGTAAGAGCGCACCGCCGCCGCAGTAATGCAGCGGGCAGGGCAAACCCCACACGGAGCAAGACCAAATAGGGAGGGAGTCTCGGGTTCGCTCGAGGCAGGTGCCGGCTCGGCGCGTCACAACCTCCGGGTAGGTCGCTTGAGCTCCGCAGCAATGCGTGGCCCAGAGGAATGACCGTCCTGCGGGAGCAATTCCGCAGACAGAATTCGGCTTACAGGTCCGGCTGCCATAAATTCACATGCAAGATTCCGCCCTCCTCTCAGGATATCGGGAGCGGCTTTTCGCCTGGTCGGCCGCCCCCAACTTACAGATCCGGCTCTTTCTGAATTCAAGTGGCAGCACCCAATTCCGTGCGCCCCGTAAGCCGCTACCAGCGCCAGATGGCAGGGACCGGACAGTTTCGCCCTGCCTCCAACAATTGCGGAATTTAGAGCTAAAACACCTTGACACTAAGCCAAAAGGAGTAGAGACTATGGGCAGTCCCTCCCTAGTGAGCGCTGTAGTGTCGTGAGTCCGTAGAAGTGCGGCACTTAAATTGCCCTCCCCCCGAGCTTGTAGCTCAATAACTGCGCGATTGGAGCATCCCTTGATGCGCAACGAAAAGTTACAGGCTGGCCTTCTTCTGGTGGACAGCAAACTCAAACTTCTTCATTTCAATTCTGAAGCAGTAAAGATCCTGGCATACCCAACCGGACCGGAGCGCATCAAACGTCTCGACGTCTTTCTCAGCGATCGGGTCAGGTCGGGTCTGGTCGAGGAACGCGCAACAGAATCGCCTACGTTCACCAAGGAATTCAAGTCGGGGAATCGACGCTATACCTGCCGTACCTTCACTCTTGAGCCGCAAGAAGCGGAAAGCTTCCGGCAGGCGACAGTGTTGCTATTGGAGAGAAATCCGTTTCGAGTGAGTGCATTGTCTCAGGCCGCGCAGATGTTCGGGTTTACCCCACGTGAGAATCAGACAGTCGAGCTATTGTTGCAGGGACTCACCAGCAAGGAGATCGCCACCCGCTTGGAGATCAGTCCAAACACAGTCAAAGCGTTTGTGCGCCTGGTCATGGTTAAGATGGGAGTGACCACGCGTTCAGGCATAGTCGGTAAAATCTTCATATCGCCCTCTTAGGTATGGTTTGGATGACATTCCCACCTCGCATTGCCCACAAACTGGCTATGCTGTGTTTGATTAGCGCCGCGGCTGCGGGTTCTTGCCAGGCCGAATCCAAGGCAAAATCGGATGTTCCTTCGGCCATCAGTCAACAACAGCCGGCGGCGGTTTCGCGGGTAAAAGTCGTTCTGGAAAAAGGCTGGCCCGACGTGGAGATCACGTCCACGCGTCCGCTTACGCCTACGATTACGAAGCTCGAAAATCCGCTGCGGTTGCTCATTGATCTGCCCAATGCTCGCATATCGGTGAAACATAAGCGTGTCGACGTCACTAGTGAAGATATCGGCGCGGTTCGCCTAACCCAGTATCCGATGACTCCGCCGGTGGTTCGGGTCGTCATCGAACTGCTCAAGCCGCTTAGCTATACCTGGGACGTCGCGGGCAACCGCCTTATGGTTCGGTTGCATGCAGAAGAAAAAGAAGTGACCGCAACACCACCTTCCGTTCCCGCTCTTGTCCATTCCCAAGAACCGGTGGCAGTCCCTGTCAGCCCAACCACTTCCGGCACATTGGTGTTTGCGGAAAAACTTGCCTCCGGTGCATCTGTGACGGCGGGCGGTGATACGACCACGCTTCGCTTGGCCCGCGGAGGTGAAATACATATCTGCCCTGGGACTACGGTTTCAGTAACCCGCTCCCCGACCGGGCCGGATTTAATGGTTGGCATGAGCACCGGAGCGGTCGAAACGCATTACACGTTGGAAAACGCGGCAGATGTCATCCAAACACCCGATTTCCGGATCCTTTTGCGTGGCCCGGGCGAATTCCACTACGCCATCAGCGCGGACTCGCGCGGTAACACGTGTATGCGCGGGCTGGCAGGCAATACTGCGCCCGCAATTATTTCTGAGCTGATGGGAGATGGCACCTATCAATTGGAGCCTAGTGAAGGCCTGGTTTTCCACTCCGGACATATCAATGCCGCGGATACGGCCTTGCACTCGGTGCGAGGGGTGGTAACGGCACTACCAGGAGATTGCGGTTGCCCGCCTCCGCCAGTCCCGGTGATGCTGGCGTCTGTGTCGGCAACTCCTATCGACAGCGATCAGCTCCGATCGGTGCACCTGGCACAGCGAGATGAAGCGTCAAGGCCAATACCGCCGGGAGCAGCGTCGGGCAATACTGATCCAAACAGCGTGTCAACTCTGCAAGTGGCGCCAGGATCGGAAACGGCTCCGCTTCCGCCTCCCAGGCCGAATGAAGTTCGTGTACACCTTGAAGCGCCGATCGTCTACCGCGCCGCCCCGACCCCTCCGCCGAAACCACCTGCCATCACCGATGCCCAAAATCTGCCTCTAGCGTCCTCACCGCCTCCGGGCTCGCTGGCGCATGCGGTCGTTCCTCCTGCTCCACCGGCCGACGCGCAGAACAAGCCGCCTCACCGTGGTTTCTTTGGCAAGGTCAGGGGCTTGGTGTCATCGATATTCCGCTAAGGATTTCCGTCGCCCTCGCTCATCGGACTCCTAATGGCATCAGGGCAATACGAAACTTAGAGTGACTTGACTCTCAAATCCTGTCGGCTGACCATTCCTAAGAAGAGGCTTGAAACGCCACTGGCGAATAGCCGTGGCGGCCGCCACTGCTAATTGAGAGTCGCCCTCGACACGACTGACGCGCTCGACCAGGCCGTCTTTGCCGACAATCACTTTCATCATTAGAGTGCCCTGAATCCGCAGGTTTCTTGCTTCCGACGGATAGTCGGGCTCAACTCGTCGCAGCAAATAAGTATTGGCGACGTCCTCAGAAATCAGCACCGGACGCGCGGGTGCGACGCTCTCGTTCGTGGAGATATCGTGTGCCGTCTGTTCCGCGGCCGGCGGATCGTCTGCCGGTATAATCTTCGCCGGCGCAGTGCTCGATGACACCACCGATGGCGGGGGCGTGGGCATGATTGCTGCCATCGCTCGAGTCGCGGCTGGAGATGGCCCGGCAGCAGGCGCGCCCAGCATCCATCCCATCAAGAGCGGCAATCCAATCAGAGTGACAAGCAGGGTCCAATGAATTGGCGATTTCGCCGGAATGCGAACCTTTGGCTTCGGACGAGATGCGCCAGCGCTCAGTCGTGGAGCGACTCGCGCTAGGGAGACTGGCTGAGCGGGGACATCCTTGGCGCTTGCAGGGCTGGCAACGGCCTTCGCAAGATCGATATTCGCGCATGCCGCGACGCGGTCGGCAAGCTCTCGCAGCATCGACAGATCGCGATCACGGAAGGCATTGGGACGAGGAGAAAAAATCTCGATGACGCCCCGCACAATGTTCTTGCTCCGCACTGGCACGATCAGAATCGAGCGTAAGCCAAGTCTGCGACAGGTCGCCAGGTCAAATCGAGAATCAGCCTCAGCATCATCGCAACCCTGCGCTTCACCCGTGCGAAGGCAAGCGTGCAGAATCCCTGAATGCGCATTCAGGTAAGTTGCCACGTCGCCTGCGGTCGCGCCGCTCTTAGCGAGGCAGATCCGCTCACCCGCCCTCGCCAAAACGATCGCCGCCCCGGTGGCGGTGGTCGCCAGGCGTGCTTGCTGAACGATTTGCTGAAGCGTTGTGCCAACCGCAGTTAGTGAACTGTGTGCGTCGTGCTTGGACAACGCTTCACTATCGGCTTCGCCCCGGATTCTCACGATCAAAGGCGTGAGGGCATTACTTGGTCGCGTAGGATCGGACCGATCGATCCGAGAAATCGCACGATGAGCCATGGAGTTTTAGCACCCAGCCGCAAGATCCTGTGGGCACACAATTCTGGAGGGGACTTCATTCTACATCAACTGCCCCCGAAATTGGAGACCAGAGATAATTTTTAGGCTAACCCAAGTGATTAGTTCATTCGGGGGCATTGCCCACGAACCCTGGGGCGCGTATAAAGTCCGGCGGTTGTTTCTTGTAGCCGAAATGTTTAGTCTGTTGGGACGAGAGAGCACTGGCGTGGTTGACAAAGAAAAGGAGCAGGAGTGGATTGAGAAATATAGGGAAGCAATGATCCGTGCCATGCCGGGCCAGGGATCTCGGCTCGAGCGCGCATTCAGAGCGGGAGCGAGAATTCTTGCCGCACTGTTTCGCAAGTCCCCAAACAGACGCGCCAATACTGCTCCCCGCAATCTGGCAAAGAAGAGTCTGAGCGAAACGCCTTCTCCAGAACAGCAACAGAAAAAAGCTGGCTGAGCCGGGCACAGTTCGTCCGACAATATGGGCGCCACAGCTTCAAATAGTGGCGTTCAAATTTTTTCTCATCCGTGTTCAGTCTCCAGAACCGCAGGTACAAATGCCGTGACCACTGCCGAGCTTTTGGATGAAGGTGCAGTCGCTCTGCAGGGCGGATAGTTCAGCGCTGCTTAGTGGAGTCAAGTGAGATGGTCCTTCCGTGGTGGCGAAGGCACCAGGTCCGGCTGCCTGGATATGAGTGGACCACGAGGTCAGCATTCCCGCAGGCGTAATCGTACCCGCGTTACACGTGGGATTGCTGGCCTGGTCGGCGGAAACGATCGTGACCAGACCCACGTTGAGGGTAACTTGCGTAAGCGTGTTCGAAGTTAGATCGCTGTTCACAGAGAGTATTCGCTCGCCGTCTGCGGATATCGGACAACCGCAGCACTCATTCATCTCCTGGATCGAATCAAACACGTAAATCATGGCGCACAGATTTCCGCCGGTGAGGCCAGGATTTATGACGTTGACGGTCGCATCCGGAGCGCCGGCAGTATTCGCGTTGGAAAAGTAGTTGACGGCGGCGGCTGGCATCACCGCCAGCGTTCCCGATCCACTGATCGATGCAGAAGTAGCTGAAATAACCGCGGTGCCGAAGTTCTGGGCCAAGGCAACGCCCGGACTTGTAATAGCCGCCACCGTTGGACTGGCTGAAGCCCAAATTGCCGAACTGGTGAGATCCTGAGTCGTCCCATCACTGAACGTGCCAGTAGCGCTTAACTGCTGGGTAGCTCCCAGCCCTATCGACGAATTCGCAGGCGCGACCGCGATCGAAACCAACGCCGGTCCCGATACACTGAGCGCAGTTGCTCCAGCAACCGAACCCAAAGTAGCTGTGACCGTTGCCGTTCCGATAGCCTGGGCGCTTGCGAGGCCGGCGCCGCTCACAGTCGCAATGCCAGAGGGAGAAACACGCCAAGCCACTGTGCTGGTCAGGTCTAGGGCACTGCCATCACTATACTTGCCGATCGCAGCGAACTGTTGCGAGCTGCCCTTGGAAACGGTGGGATTGGGAGGAGCTATCGCAATTGAAACCAAGACTGCCGGAGAAACGGTCAGCTTGGTAGAACTGCTGAGAGTACCTGACGCAGCGCTCACCATCGTGGTGCCTGATTGCTTGCTGACCGCCATCCCGGGGGAAGTAATGGCCGCGACTGTCGGCTGCGTGCTATTCCACGACACTTTCTGTGTCATGTCCTGCTGGCTGCCATCGCTGAACGAGCCGGTTACGGTGAATTGCTCATTGCTGCCCAACGTGAGCACTGGGTTGGCCGGGGAAATTGAAAGTGATCTTAGGGTTTTAGCGGCAGGCGTGGTGCCCGCCGACGAGGCGCCAGGCAGTCTACTCCCTCCGCAGCCTGATAGACCCATCGCGAACGAGAAAAGCAGGGATGCGGCGGCTAGGTTTTTCCCAAAACGCATTTTCTGAATAGAGCGGAGTGCCATAGTCGAGACCTTCTCTTTTGATTTGCTGCGCGCTCGGGGGAGGGTTTGGCTGTGACTCGGGTTACACCATAAGTGCTAGTCCGACCCGAATCAACTGCCAGTCTGGTTTAAACCCGAGGTAGTAGCAAAAAGGGATTAATACAAATGGCCTATTGGGGGAGAAAAGGGGAGAGCTAGCTCAAAACTGCTCACTGCGGCAGGGAGAACAGGAACTTGAGCCCGGAGAGATAACTCTCGGCTTCCAGGTTCTGTTTTCTCGTCCACCGCACCTGCAAGAGACTAGGAATTGCGACCGGAAAATCCCCAACGCCAATTTCGCACAACAACAAAGAAGACTTGGAAATTGGCTGCTGGCTTAGGAAGCAAATCCCTCCCTTGCTCATATTCTGAACTCTTCCCAAGACGGGGGCGCGATGGTCCTCTTTTGCCTTTAGCGGCAGGACATCCTGAGCCTTGATATCCAGCACTTGAGGAAAGCGGGGATGGCGCCGACGATCCCGTTCTGAGACACGTTTCACGATGCGGGATGATTACGCGAATGGCGATCAACGTAAACTCCTCAAATGGATTAGTTCCACAAGGCTACGCAATCGTACTGACTGTGTCCCTATACTTGCGGGCCAACTACCTTGCCCACAATTCCAGAGCGGGTGGATACCCCCATCTTCACCATGACCAAGCGCAGAAATGCCTTAACTGTGTTCGGGCTGATGCTCATTCGGGATGCGATTTCCTTACTGGTCAGACCTTGAAGCAGCAGCTCGACGGTTTGGCGCTCTCGTTCCGTAAGATCAAACTGTTGCGAAATCTCCGATAGCGCCGTGCTGCCCGACGAATGTCTTTCCAGCAGTACAGCCACAGCGAGGCCCCCATCATCGTTCTCATGACTGTTAAGACGGAATGTGCGGCAAATATATCTCCGCTTCCCCGACTTGAACTCTTTCACGAATTCCAGCGACTGTCCCACTTGCCGATCGACCAGGCTGGATCGGACCTTGTCCGACAGAAACATATTTAACCGCCTAATCTTTTCCGGGGTGTTGGGGAAAGTAAGGATTTGTACAGCCTCGGCATTGCAAGCAATGGGACTCAGCGTTGGACCCACGAGCAAGAAACCTGGTTCTGATGTTCCGATCGGCACGATCACTCCCTGGCCCGTTCGATTCGTCGTATTTCTTTGTGCACTGCGAGGCCATCCGGCCCCTTCCTGCAAACTCAATTCGCACCGCGCATGCATGGGGGTTGCGACACGGTTAGGCACTATTTCGAGTGCCTTAAATGGAACTGAATTCTTACGAACAACAGGTCGCTGGCACGCGACACTGCAAGTGGGCTAAGCCCTGTGGGGGAGGAAACGACGCGCCGGGAGTTTGTCATCTTCGCCTTCGTTTGTCAAGCCGGAAGCGCGTTTGGAAGGTGGGTGCCCACTTCTAGGGCAATTCGAATGCATGACTAACCCGAATAGGCTACCCATGTGGACTAGTCACTATGACTAATACAAGGGCGCTATTGCGGCGGCCCACTTAAGATGATTTACTGTCGCGTGTTCTCGGAGAGACCCCGGAGACTGCTGTGTCCGCCCTTCCAGACGTCCACCTAAGGCGCCGCCAAAATGAGACTGCCGCCTCGATTGTCGGGTTGCTCGTACTTGGCGTGTCGGTCCTCGGCGTTGTTCTGTATCTAGCTGTGGGACTGCCGGTTTTGGCTGAAACCGCGAAATCTAAAAAGGTTATCTCCAAACCTCCTGCAAGTGTCGAGAAACTAAAGGAAGACCCAGGGAAACTCGTGCCAGATGCAGCCTCGGCCAAGGATCCCTATACCGATCCAGTGCTTTGTGCACAGCCTGATGGCGCAGCACAAGCGACTGGCAAGGGCAACGAAGCTGGTGCGAGTTCTTCTCGCGTCGTCGGGGCATCCTCCGCTGCCAAATCGGGCGACGCTGATTCGGGCGCTCAATCGAGCTCAGACCAGGCCGGCTCCGAAATGATTACCGACAAGCTGCAACTTTCTCTTGAACCAAAAGCCGATTCCGGGTCTGAACCGGCTGCGCAATGTGGTCGCGACGAGAACGCAACCCAGGCGCGGGACAAAGCGGATGCACCACCGAACTGATAAACTCCTTGTGCTGGATGTCAGGTCTTCTATGGTAAGTTTTTGGCCACTTCGATTCTTCATTCTTCTCGCGCTAAATTTGCTGTTGGTGACCCCGATTTACGCTCAGGGCCCCGCTGCCGATTGCAACATGCAAAATGCGAGTTCGGGTTGTGTCGCTGGGCAGCCCAGTTCTGCGTCCACGGGGTCAGTTCAGTCGAAGTCCTCAAGCGCCCCGAAAGTCACCTACCGTGATGGCCAGCTAACAATCAGGGCTCTCAACGTGAGCCTTGGCGACCTGCTGCGCGCAGTCAGCACACAGACCGGAGCGGTCATAGAGTTTCCGGCTGAGCGCGCCGGGGACGCTTTTTCTGCCCAGGCAGGTCCGGGGCCGGTGCGCGACGTTCTCGCAACTCTTCTAAACGGTTCGCGATTCAATTATGTGATGCTGGGATCCACCGGTAATCCGAACCTGCTGCAGCGCATGATTTTGACCAACGCGGACCAGCCTGCGGGAAGCGCGCCTTCTGCATCGTCCGGCCAACCACCTGTGATTCCGCAGCAGACAGCTAGCGTGGCAGATTCGGACAATTCCGAAGACGCAGTTCCCCCGGTACCGACGGCAGCGCCTGTGGCTATGCAAATTTCCAACCCTGAACACCTGGAGCCGCCGAAAGAGCCTTTGTCCCCGGAGGTCCTGAAGCAAATGGTGCACGATCGCATGGCGGCGCGACAGCAGCAGGCGCCGCAGCAACCTGAGCCTGCGCAATAGATTCTCAAGCCAAGCCGGAAGCGCACAGGGAAATTTTCGTTCAGGGGACAGGTCACCTGGCTTAGTCCATATTGACTAGTCGGCGAGGTTAAACAAGCGGACTAATGCGATCGGGCAATTGCAGAACTAGCCCATTAGGCGTAACTTGCGGGGTCTAGTGAGTCCGACTAGGCCACGTGGGTAGTTGTAAAGATCGGACTACGAGTTAGAGTTCCGCCAGCGCGTCCTTAGCTGATTCTCCCCCCAGCTGGCAGCGCCCAACTAGGAGGATCTTCAATGAAGAAAGTACTGTGTACCATTCTGTCTATTCTGGCCATTGCCCTCGTGCTGGGAGTGGTCTCGGGGACTGCTCTGGCCCAGGACAATAGCACCTACGCTGTCGCGTATTATTCGAACGCGAATACTACGGGCGCGCCGGATGCCACAGTGCGGGTCATCAACGACGGTGACACAGGGGGCACCCTCTGTGCGGCGTTCTACGTGTTCGACGATAGCCAGGAGATGCAGGAGTGCTGCAGCTGCCCGGTAACCGCCGACGGCCTTATTTCGGAATCCGTCAACAACTACCTGCTGGCGAATTCTCTAACCTCGTTCGTGAATCAC
>DATKEN010000173.1:0-3831 GCA_035512155.1 Terriglobales bacterium
ACGTATCACGGACGTGAAGGTGCAAAACAATACCTGGCACAATCACGGGCCGCCTGGGCAGAAGTTATCAGCGAACCGGTGCAATTCATCCCTGCGGGCGACCGGATCGTGGTGTTTGTTCACGCCCGAGTGCGTCCCAAGGACAGCCATGAGTGGCAAGAGGCGAATCTCGCCGATGTCTATACATTCCGTGGCGGAAAAGCGGTGGCGATGCGGGCATTCGCCGACCGGCAAAAGGCGTTGCGTTGGGTGGGAGTTGAAAAACCAGATCACTAGCAGATAAGGTCGTCGTGCTGAGCGAAGAAGCAGTGGCTTTGGGAAAGGGCACAGTTTCAGCGTGGTGTTAGCGGCTGAACATTTCTAGTAGGACGTTCGAGGCCTGTTGCGCGGAGCTTGGCGAAACTGTTCCGAGTTTCCGGACCAGGCGCTGCCTGTCCAGCGCGCGCAATTGGCCCAAAGCAGCCTGGCCGGATTTTCCTTGAAAGCGCACAGGTACGCGTGTGGGGTAAGGACGCATGGTCGTGGTCATCGGCACAACAATGACGGTCTGCAAATACTGGTTCATCTCGTCGGGCGAAACCACCAGGCATGGCCGGGTCTTCTGTATTTCAGCACCATGGGTAGGATCGAGCGACACCAACCAAACTTCATCGCGGCGCGGAGCCCGATTCACCACCGCCACTCCTTGCGATCAAACTGGTTCGCGCTCACTGTCCCAAGCAGGAGTTCATCTTCCACAGGACCGGCAGCACGAAACTTTTCTTCCCATCCCTCACGGGCCACGCGCTCAGGCGAAATGATGAGACACTCGTTTTCAATCCGAAGGTCCACCTCATCGCCAAAGCCACATTGCTCAATGAGGGGCTTAGGAATGCGGATACCACGCGAGTTGCCAATACGAACCAGTTCTGTTTTCATAGGTAGACGATGTAATTACATTGTAATCACAAAACAGCTAAATGGCAAGCCGCGAAGCGGCACAAGAAAATTCAAGCGAACGGCTTCCATTCCTTTGCTGAGGTCTGTCAACTGATGCGCAACGAAGGCACACCGAGGACGAAACGTGTGCCATTTGAGGATGTTCAGAAATTTACTTTTTACCTAGATTCTTCAGGATCCCAATAAGGAGCGACACATGTCCAAAGTCCGCGTTCTAGTGGGCACACGAAAAGGAGCATTCATACTTACATCAGACGGCAAGCGCGACAAATGGGACGTCGGCGGGCCGCACTTTGCCGGTTGGGAAATGTATCACCTTAAGGGATCACCCGCCGATCCGAATCGAATTTACGCATCGCAGACCAGCGGATGGTTCGGGCAGATCATTCAGCGCTCTGATGACGGCGGCAAGACCTGGCACCAGCCGGGAACTCCCGCCGGGCAAGCAGCGGCACCGGGTCCTCCGAAAAGCGAGAGCAACAAGTTTGCTTATGACGCTGCCGCGAAGCCGCTGACCACGCACCAGTGGTACGACGGCACACAGCATCCGTGGGAGTTCAAGCGGGTATGGCACATGGAGCCATCGCTGACCGATCCTGACACGGTTTATGCCGGCGTGGAAGATGCCGCCATCTTCCGCTCGACCGATGGCGGACAGAACTGGAAAGAACTCCCCGGCCTGCGCGGTCATGGCACCGGCCCCAAGTGGCAGCCCGGCGCGGGCGGCATGTGCCTGCATACCATTATTCTCGATCCCAGCAATCCCCACCGAATGTACATCGCCATTTCGGCGGCGGGTGCGTTCCGTACCGACGACGGGGGCGCCAACTGGAAGCCGATCAACCGCGGGCTGTATTCGAAATACATTCCTAACCCGACCGCAGAGATCGGTCATTGCGTTCACCACGTCGCTATGAACCCCAAGCGTCCGGGCGTGCTCTTCATGCAGAAGCATTGGGACGTGATGCGCTCTGATGACGCCGGCGATAACTGGACCAAAATCAGCGGTAATCTACCCACCGACTTCGGATTCGCGATTGACGTGCATGCGCATGAGCCAGAGACGATTTACGTTGTGCCCATCAAGAGCGACTCGGAGCACTTCCCGCTTGAAGGCAAGCTGCGCGTTTTTCGCAGTCGCAGTGGAGGCAACGAGTGGGAGCCGCTTACCCGCGGTTTGCCACAGAAAGACTGCTACGTGAATGTACTGCGCGACGCCATGGCCGTGGACTCTTTAGATAAGTGCGGAATCTATTTCGGGACGACCGGAGGGCAGGTGTACGCCTCGGCTGATGCCGGCGATAGCTGGAATCCGATTGTACGGGATCTGCCGGCGGTGCTGAGTGTAGAGGTGCAGACGCTGGCTTAACGAATCATGTAGGCACTAGACACCTCGTCCGGGCAACGACCGAAGAGCCAAGGGTAGTTAGAGGTGGAAAAGTGCACGCTGCCGTGCCGCCAATACCGGAGAAACTGAAGCACGCGCCGGTACGGCGCATCTACCGCGAAGCTGAAACTGGCGTGGTAACTGCACCTCGTCGGCGCCTAATTCAACTTTAGGCACGGCTGAAGCCGTGCCCTTGATACAAAACGCCGTGGACTGGCTCGACAGGTGCAGCACTAATTTCGGCACCACCCGAGAGCAGGTGTACGGCTCCGCCGATGCGGCCGACAGCTGGAATCGGATTGTGCAGACGGTGGGGTGAGCTGATACAGATGGAGGCTTTGGTCTTGTTGCCGGGAACCCCGTGATAACATTCACTCCGTGCCCCACACCGATACCAGTCCTGCGGCGCAGGCTGTCCAGCTTGAGATTCTGCGGGCAATGTCGGGAGAACAGCGCATCTTGCTGGCGTTTGACATGAGCTTGTTCGCTCGGGAACTCGCCATGGAGGGGATCCGGCGCGAGCATCCCGAGTGGTCGGAAGCGCGCGTCACGCGAGAGCTGCTGAGGCTGGCGTTTCTTCCAGCGCCCCTTCCCTCCTGGATTCCATGAGCGCATCGGAAGTCCTCAGAGGAGTCCGGCAATAATGTATTCTGCTCACGATTTTGCAACGCGATCTCATCGAGGTAATGAGCTTTGCCGACAGCAACGAAGAAGACCGCGGCTTCTAGCGAAAAAGTCGAGCTGTACGATAAGCTGATTTCGACCGTCCCCAAGCTTGAACGCAAGGGCGCCGCCAATCCCTATACTGCAGTAAATGGCAACATGTTCACTCTTCTCCATCAATCAAGCACGTTGGCCATCCGGCTTCCTGAGGACAAGCGGCAGGAGTTTCTGAAGAAATAGAAGACGACGCTCTTCGAGGCTTATGGCGCTGTGATGAAGGAATATGTCACGGCTCCTGACGCAGTGTTGAAAAACACGAAGGAGTTAAAGAAGTATCTCGAATTCAGCTACGAATACGCCAAGACATTAAAGCCGAAGCCGAGCAGGAAGAAATCCTGACTATGATCCGCGTCATACTTCCGCCACACCTGCGAACGCTGGCACACGTCGGCAGCGAAGTGACGCTCGACGTTGCAGCTCCCGTCACCCAGCGGTCGGTCCTCGATGCGCTGGAAACCCACTACCCGATGCTGCGTGGGACGATCCGTGACCAGGTCACGCAACAGCGCCGTCCGTTCCTGCGCTTCTTCGCCTGCGAAGACGATCTGTCGCACCAGTCTCCAGATGCCCCGCTACCTGACGCGGTGGTGTCAGGAAAGGAGCCCCTTGTGGTCCTGGGGGCAATTGCTGGTGGCTAGGGGAACGGCGTGAGAAAAGGTCAACGTCTTATCGCAACGCTGGGATTTCTGAGGATTGAACCTATGGTGGACCTGGTCGGGATCGAACCGACGACCTCTTCCATGCCATGGAAGCGCGCTCCCAGCTGCGCCACAGGCCCACGC
>DATKEN010000174.1:0-3202 GCA_035512155.1 Terriglobales bacterium
AAGCCAGCGAGAACAAATTCAAATGTCCCTGCCACGGGAGCGGTTACGACAGCGAAGGTGTCAACTTCGAAGGTCCCGCGCCGCGTCCCATGGACCGCGCGCACTTGGAATTGGCTCCCGACGGCGAGATCATTGTCGACAATTCTCGGCTCTATCAGTGGCCTAAGGGACAGCCCAGTCATTTCAGCGATCCGGGTTCATTCTTGCAGGTGTAAGCCGGGAGCACATGGGATGGCTGGAGAGAAAAACGGCAACGCCAAGAACGGTAAGTCCGTTGGACTGGTCGGGCGGATCGCGACCGGAGTGAAGGAAGACCTCGAGTCCCTCAAGCTCGACCTGCCGGCCAAAGCCAAAGAGCAAGTCGATCTACTTAAGAATCCAACCAAGACCCAGGTCTATACCTCCATCTTCCGCCACAAGCACGACGAGACGCCCCGCAATCGCGCCCTCGGAGTGCTTTCCAACGTTTTCTTGCATCTGCACCCCGCCAAGATCAATCGTGACGCGGTGCGCTACTCCTATACGTGGGGGATGGGCGGCATCACTTTTTATTTGTTTCTGGTGCTCACCTTCACTGGCGTGCTGTTGATGTTCTACTACCATCCCAGCAAGGTGCAGGCTTTCCGCGATGTGCTCTATCTCGAACACGACGTGCCTTTCGGCAAGTTGCTGCGCAACATGCACCGCTGGGCCGCGCACCTGATGGTGATTGCCGTCGAACTGCATATGTTCCGCGTGTTTCTCACCGGCTCCTACAAGAAACCGCGCGAGTTCAATTGGAACGTTGGAGTGATCCTGCTGGTGCTGACCCTGCTGCTCTCGTTCACTGGCTATCTACTCCCGGACGATCAGCTCGGCTTCTGGGCTGTGACGGTAGGCACGAACATGGCGCGCGCCACGCCTCTTCTCGGCCACGAAGGCCCCTTCGGCGCGCAGTTAGGCATGACTCCATACAACGATGTGCGCTTCGGTCTGTTGGGCGGTTCGATCGTGGACGCCAACGCGCTGCTTCGCTCTTATATCTGGCATTGTATTGGCATTCCCATCATCGCTTTGGTCTTCATGATGGTGCACTTCTGGCGCGTGCGTAAGGACGGCGGCATCTCCGGTCCGGCGTCTGTGATACTCGAATCGGAGATTAAGGAAGTGCGGAAATAACCATGGATTGGAGGCAACTGTGGGAAATCATGTCCGCGCCGGACAACGTGCCGATCATTGCACTAATACCTCTGCTCGCTTTCTATATGTATCTCGCTTGGCGCCAAGCGCATGCCAACGACCTGCTCATCACGCAACTCGAAACCGACCCAACGATGGCTAAAACGCATCACCGCAAAGCCTGGCCCTTTAAGCCTGGCTGGCAAAAAGAAATTCACGTCTGGCCATTTCTCCTGCGCGTGGAATTCCTCGCCGCCATCATCGTCACCATCATCCTGATGGTCTGGTCCATTACCTTGAATGCGCCGCTGGAAGAACCAGCAAATCCCAACCTCACCATGAACCCCGCGAAGGCGCCCTGGTATTTCCTCGGCCTCCAAGAAATGCTGGTGTACTTCGACCCTTGGATTGCGGGCGTGGTCATGCCCACGCTCATCATCATCGGTCTGATGGTGATTCCCTACATTGACACCAACCCCTTGGGGGCCGGCTATTACACCTGGAGGCAACGCAAGTTTGCGATTGCCGTATTTCTCTTCGGCTTCATCGTCTTGTGGGTCTCGATGATCACCATCGGCACGTTCATTCGCGGACCCGGCTGGCAATGGTTCTGGCCCGGGCAAACTTGGGATCATAACCGCCTCATCTACGAAGTAAACCGCGACTTGCCGGACCTCTTCGGCATCACCTCTAACCTCGGTAAAGCGATCTTCGGTGCCATCGTAGTAGGCGGCTTCTTCGCCGTCGGTGGCTTTGTGGTACACGCGCTGTATCGTCGCTACAACCCCAAAAATTATCAGCGCAAGAGTCTGCTGCAATACTCCATCATGATGGTCTTCCTGCTCACCATGATCGGGCTGCCCATCAAGATGCTCTTGCGCCTCATGTTCCACATTAAATATGTATGGATAACGCCGTGGTTCAACGTCTAAGGATTTGGTGTTGTAGCGCCCGCTTTCTGAAACGGGCTCCTTTAGCTTTTCCGCGCTAGGAGAAACTGGTGCCCGATAAGCCCATTCCCGATGACGACCCAATCGTAAGCAAATCGCTGGCGCCGCATTACGTCATAGCGATGGTCATCCTCATGGCCACGCTGTTCTGGGCGTTGTGGGACGAAGATTTCGGCCAGCGCCCCTGGAAATCCTTCCAGCAGGAATGGAAAAATCGCTACTCCGCGTTCCTCAAAACCGCGCGCTCGCAATCCAGCGCTTCGCAGAAAGATGTCGAGGCTGCGGGTGAATATCAAGCCGTCAAATTGTCGTATGAGCAGGCCAACCAAAGCGCCGCCCCGCGCATTAAGGAAATCAATGAGAAGTTGCGCGACGTCGGTGCGAAAATCCTCGCAGTGCAGAATGTTTTTACCGACCGCCGCGCCTACGTCAACGCCTCCACCTACGACATCGAGACGGAAACCAGCGGCTCCGCCAAGCAACGCAAACAAAAAAATCTCGAGCAGTACAAACAAGAAGTCACTACCGTCGAATATCCTGACGGCAGCAAACAAAAATACAATTTCCCCCAGCTGGAAGAAACCTATAACGAGCTAAGGAACGAGCGCACCGCACTCAGCGCGGAGCTTGGCGAGCTCATCAAGCCGGTCAACGAGCAGAAAGAAAAGTTGGACGCCTACGTCTCTGAGCACATGGTCAACCTCACGCCCACGCAGCTCGCCGGTTTGCAGGACAAGACCGAATCCTGGGATCCCAAAATCGTGCAGATCAACGTGCCGGAAGCCAACATCGTGGACCGCTGTGAGTCCTGCCACATGGGCATTCGCGAACCGGTCAAGCTCACCGCTGTCGCTATGTCCCTCAAAGGCAAGAAGCCGGACGAGTACGCTCGCGCGTTCACCAGCCATCCCGAGCCTGACCTGCTGAAGACGCACGACCCAGAGAAATTTGGATGCTCGCCGTGCCATCAAGGCAATGGCCGCGCCACCACCAGCGTCGAGAAAGCCCACGGCAACTACGAGCATTGGCTCTGGCCTTTATTCCCAAAGGAAAACGTTGAGGCCGGCTGTCAGACTTGCCATGCCGCGGACATG
>DATKEN010000175.1:0-7304 GCA_035512155.1 Terriglobales bacterium
GGATGGAAGGGTGGCGACAGGAGCGGCTTGGCTCAAGGGCAGGAACTCACAGGGAGGAAGAGAAGAACAAAAACATCCTTACAAGAAATGAAAAAAGAAAGAAAAACATCCTTGACACTCACCGGCCCTCTCATGGAAGGAGTTGACATCGCCTGCCTTCGTACCGCATGGCTTGTTAGTGCGCGAGAAGGCATTTCTCTTTATGCGCGAAATGGCCAGTGAGGAGACGCAGGAGGTTGCGGCGCGTCCCGGCTTTCATCGGCGACCCTGGCGATGAACCGCCAAACATAAAGGTTGCGGGAATTGATAACCGACAAAGAGGGGCGTGGATTATCTGAAACCGCGCCCCTCTCTATCGATATGGTGGGTAGTCAGAGCAGGTCCGTGAAAGGTGTGTTTACAGTGATCCGCTTTGCCGTGAGCATGCCGGTGAAAGACACCATGACGTGCCCGTTCGTGTCATACGCGTCCAGAGTGAACGACCCGGTGTACGAATTTCCGTCCGGACTAAGCGTAATTTTTTCGATCAGCTGGGCACCTCCCTGGGGATTCCCGATGCCGTTGGGTGCATTTGAGGGGTCATTGCCCGCCCAGGGAATGTGATTCAGGTGGTATTTGAGCCTTCCCGTGCGGACCCAGACGCCCAAACAGAAGTTACCGTCCTGCGCCGGTCGCGAGGAGTTCATAACCTCCGTTCCGTCGCTGTGCCACACCACGACGGAGTTGTCGACGACGCCGGGAAACGCTTCCCCATTCAGTGTTTGACCGTTGAAGATCACATGCCACATGCCGACAATGGAAGGCTCGTCGTCGTCCCATCCTGCGCGGACCAGTTTCAGGTGCGCTCCGCCATAGTGGGGTTGCCAGACTGCTGGCTTGACTGGCTTGGTTGGCAAACCACATTGCGCCATAGCCGCGGGAACCCAAGCGCAAGTGCGCCCATCCATAAAACAAACTGTCCATAGATCATCCGCATCATTTTCTCTCCTCATCTGGCCGAATGGTTGTTTGTGGAGGTTCCTCCAACCAACCGGCTCGCTATTTCCGCAACTGGTCCAATAAAACTGCGCTGGCGCACTACGGGAGAGGACGCGGAGCCAGACAATGCCCGGCGACTTACTTTTAGCTTAATTGCTGGTCATCAGCCAAGGTACTGCCGTCAAAGGAGTTATCGGCCTGGCAGCGAACTGACAGGCAGCGAACTGACAGCAGCGAACTGACGCATTGACCCTTCGATTCCTACTCTGTTAGCATCACGCAACTTCTTTCGGATTTATCCCGAGAACACTCCATGACCTCCTGGGTTCACCGGTCCGAGCTGATAAGCGGTAGCAACCTCAGGCGCATCGCCTTCGATCGTTTTGAATTGGACCTACGCTCCCTAGAACTACGCAAGGACGGCCGCAGAATTCGTTTGCAGGCGCAACCGTTCCGGCTGTTGGCATTGCTGGTCGAGCAGGCCGGAGAGGTGGTAACCCGGGAAGAAGTATGTCGAACGCTATGGCAGACCGACACCTTTGTGGACTTTGATCACGGTGTGGCCGCAGCCGTGAATAAAATTCGCGAGGCGCTGGGCGACTGTCCGGAAAAGCCGCGGTTCATCGAGACATTGCCGAAGGTGGGCTACCGATTCATCGGGCAGATCAAACGCGACCTGCCGCTGCCAGAGGTAGCGCCTCGCCCCGGCGCACAAGTGGCCAAGTGGCCGGCCAAGCGGCTACAAATCATCGGTGAAATTGGAATCGTCGTTGTGGCTCTGCTGTGTACGCTCGGCTGGAAGATGGTGCGCGACCGCAATCTCACTTTCGGTAGGCTGCCCCAGATAAGGTCACTGGCCGTTCTGCCCCTGGCGAATCTCTCGGGGGAAGCAGATCAGGATTATTTTGCCGATGGAATGACCGAAGCGCTGATCACCGACCTGGGAAAAATCGGCTCCTTGCGCGTGATCTCGCGGACCTCGGTGATGCAGTACAAGGGCACAAAAAAGCCGCTGCCGGAGATCGCACGGGACCTGAACGTCGATGCAATCATCGAGGGGACGGTGTCCCGCTCGGGAAATCACCTGCGGATCACGGCAAATCTCCTTCAAGCCTCTCCGGAAAAGCATCTTTGGGCCGAGAGCTACGACAGTGAAGCGGGTGACGCGCTCACCGTGGAGGGACAACTGGCTCGGGCCGTGGCTCATAAGATCCAGGTGACGCTAACGCCAAAGGAAAGAAATCTGCTGGCGACTCCCCGGCCTGTGGACCCTGAGGCCCAGGATCTATATTTCCGGGGCGGCTATGTTGTCAAGCAGGGCACCGAAGAAGCGCAAAAGAAAGCGATCCGCTATTTTCAGCGGGCCATTGAGAAGGACCCGGGTTATGCCGCACCTTACGCCGCTTTGGGGACTGTGTACGCACTCTGGATGCCGGGCGAGAACAGTCCACGCGAGCGCATGCCGAAGGCCCGGGAATTTGCGTTAAAGGCATTGTCGCTGGACAACGGCGTTCTATATGCCCACTACGCCCTGGGGGCGATCGCGCTGTTCTACGATTGGGATTGGACGACGGCCGAGAATGAATTCCAGAGGGAGTTGGAGTTAAACCCCAATCACGTACTTACCCACGAGTCGATCGCCCGTGCACTCGTCACCCGCGGGAAAACCGAAGAGGCTGTCGCGGAAGCGAAACGTGCGCGGAGGCTAAGTCCTGCGGTAGCGGACTGGGACTATTCGGTATGGATCTTTATTCTTGCGCGCCGTTACGATCTTGCTCGGGAACTCGCCCAGGAAGAGGTGGACTTGGAACCCAACTTTCCTTGGGGGCATTTCAACTTGGCGCAGGTTTATGAGCAGGACGGGAGGGCGGAGGACGGGGCCCGCGAGTTCCTGAGGGCCGACGAACTCTTGGGAACGGACCCAAAGGAACTTGAGAAACTTAACCGAGCGATGGCGAAAGACGGCGCGAAGGGATATTGGAACCGCAAAGTAGAGAATTACAGAGAATCCGCAAAGTCGGGATATGTTCCACCGGTGTTGACAGCAATGGCGTGTATACGCATTGGCGACAAACAATGCGTGTTCGAATGGCTGGAAAAGGGTTTTCAGGAGCGCGATGACCTGATGATCCACCTCAAGGTCGAGCCAGTGTTCGACGGTTTGCGCGAAGATCCACGCTTCCAGGCCCTGGTACACCGCGTCGGAATCCCGTAAGGAAAGCGTTAGTAGTAGCAATCATGCAAACCAAGCCCACCTGGCGCTGCCTCAAGTCCTGGTTTGTCGGCTATCGTTTTATCAGGCACTGAGCGAAGTTCTCTGACGAGACAGGGGTTTTCCCCCCATTAACCCTATTGGCGTTGTAGTGGTGCTTGATGGGCCATGATTGCTCCTGACTCTCTTGCGCCATCTTATATCTACAGGCAAAAACCCAACAACCTTTGCACGTTTCTAACTCAAAGATCAATTGATATACTAAATAACTTCGTTCCATTGACGGTTTTTGTGCTACGGGAACTTCCCTAATACTCTTTACAGGTTTCACCGGATGCCATAGGAAAAGGGTTTCAAATAGCGTCCAGCCAGTAGTCGTGCTGCTCCGCAATGTAGTTGTGCTCGGCCTTTGGCCAATTGCGAAGAAATACCGTTACGAGCCTAACCAGGCCAAGAAGGCATTTACGGCCCCAATTGTAGGTTATCCGTCGTTTCATAAATTCTGACTCCAAAGGAGCTTCCATGTGGTTATCATTTTTCTCATGTTCCCGACCTCATCTGTCCGATGGCAAACTCCCAAGCGTCAAAATGACTGCAAGAATTATCAAGCGCAGACTTGGCCTGCTAGCGCTGCTCGCGGTTGCCTGCATACTGTCGGCGATCACTACAGCCGCGCAGACCAATCCCAAGCACTTCTTCTGGGCACCGAGCCAGCCAAATACGCCGAATCCATCGTCCCTCACAAATGACCTGATTTATCATGGGGGCAACTTGGGCTCGGGCGCTATCGGCGTCGAGAACAACCCCGCGACATATCTCATTTTCTGGGGGCCAGACTGGAGTAATGGGTTCACCACAACCGATGCCCATGGTCAAGTCTTTACAAGCCAGCAACTGCAAAACTATGTGACCTCATTTTTGACTAATCTTGGTGGGACTTCGTGGGCGGCAATTCCAACCGAATACTGCAACAACATTCCGGCAGGAAACACCAACTGCGTGAAAATCGCTGGTGCGAGGTTTGTCACGAACCCGCGCAAGCAGTTGAAAGGAGTCTGGAGTGACTCTAGCGCGGTGCCTGGGGACATCGTTGCGCTGGGCCTCGCGGAGAACTTAGCTGACGATCCCATCGCCCAAGAGGCAATCCGCGCCTCTGCGCATTTCAGCTACGATCCACAGGCGACTTACATCATTTTGACGCCACCGACAACCACTGCAACCGGACAACCGGTCTACTGTGGCTACCACAGTCAAACCGATAGCGTCGACGGTCTCGGCAATCCTTACCGTTTGCAGTACGCTTTCATTCCATTTTTGAACCTCAACTGGCCGGTCTTGGGCGCCGGAGGCTGTGGGATGAACTCCGTGAATGTGGTCAGTGACTCGTTTGGACACGGCGTATTCGATGGCTACAGCATCGTTGTCGGGCATGAATACGCGGAGGCGATTACCGATCCCGACAATTTCGCTTCGGGCCAGGACGGCTGGAACGATGATCAGACAAGCGAGATCGGTGACAAGTGCGCCTGGACCGATTTGTCCAACGTTTCTATGAATTCAAATACCAAATTCGCAGTGCAGCCGTTGTGGAGTAACCGCTCCTTTGATGTGAATGGGCAGGGATGCGTGCGTTCAGCGGCAACACATCCTCACGTGCTTCCGCAGACCGGGATCGAACCGCCGACCGTGGATATCTGCATGACCACCGGGATTTGCCCGCCCGGTGTTGCCGCGGGTCAGCCCATGCCTGTCAATATGGCCTATTTCGGAGGCAAAGTGCAGGTGACTCCTAAGATTTATCTCGTTCTCTGGGGTTGGGGAGAAGCGGGGGCGTTTAATCACAGCACGCCAGGTCAACCCGCGAATGATCCCGATGGAGTAGCCGCGCTCATGACCCGATTCGTCTCCGGCATTGGTGGGACCACATGGGACGCAATAGTGACCCAATATTATCAGTCGAACTATGACGGCACGTTCTCAAATATCACGAATCCCAAACAAGAATTAGCTGGGGTGTGGCATGACGACACAACTCCGATACACGACAACTTGAGTCCGCTGGAGCTCGCGCAAGAGGCGGGGAGAGCGCAGCAGCATTTTGGCGTCACTAACCTTGCGAACGTGAACTTCGTAGTCGCTACACCGCAGATGTATAACGATGCGGGATTCAACCAAGGGTCGTACTGTGCGTGGCACGATTATGTGACACCGATTTCCTATCCCGGCGTAACTACAGGCTTGGCCTTCACAAACATGCCGTACGTCTTGAAGCTTGGAGGAAGTTGTGGCCAGGACTTTGTGAACCCCGCGCCGGCTGGCGACCACGACGGCGTCACCATTGTGCTAGGACACGAGATCGCTGAAACCTTCACCGATCCCGGTGCGGAAGAGGCCGCCGGGCAAGTCCAAAATGGTGCATGGTTCGACTACCAGGGTTGGGAAATCGGCGATAAATGCGCCTGGGTCGGTGACGGGCTGCAAGTCCCTGGGTCAGCCTTCAACATGGTAGGCAACGACGGAAAGACATACCCAGTCCAGGCGTTGTGGAGTAACCAAACTCTGAATGGCATTGGGTATTGTTCCCAGGGAAACTAACCCTTATTGTAAAATCTCCGCCCAGTTCAACCAGGACCGAGCGAGAAATCCATCCCGCGGCGCGGCAGCGTCTCAATGAATCGCGGCGCCTCAGCGGAGTCGCCGAGGACTTCACGAAGACGAGCAATGGCATTGTGCAGGCTATGGTCGAAGTCGACAAAAGTGTCGGTGGTCCAAATCTGCGCTCGCAACTCCTCGCGAGTGACCACATCGCCAGCGCGTTTGAGCAGAACGGACAGAACTCGCAGTGGCTGACCCTGCAACCGGAGCCGTACACCGCGTTTGCGCAGCTCCCCTGCTCGAAGGTCCAACTCGAAATTGTCGAAACGCAAAAGGCGCAGGCTAGGTTCAGAGGTAGGCATAGCAACACCGGCCAAGGCTAGGCAAGTCTAGCACCCTTCGCAAGGGCCAACGACAGGGCCACTGATAGCCCTGGTTCGGACGCAATCCCCTGTATTCGCAATCCTTTAGCAATGGAGAGAATTTTGGGAAACGATGGAGGTTGCGAGGATTGCATCCTTGGCAGGAACCAACGACAGTGCCGAGGTACTTGCGAGACCTCACGCTTCGGACTGTGCCCCGCAGACCGCGGGTGAGCAATTTCCGGCAAGACCAAGGAGAATCCGAACATGAAAAAACTATCGCATTTGACGATGCTTTTGGCCGCCCTTTTGGCCCTGGCCTCGTTCGCTTTGGCGCAGCAAAAGACACCGCCACCGGGACAAGGGGACCAGGGCAAGCTCGTCGAGATTGTCCGCAGTGCCACGACGCAGTACGTGGATGACGTCAAGGCAGCCACTGGCGCTGGATACAGTCCTGCCCTCGGCTGCGTAAGCGGCTCCGACCATGGCGCCATGGGCATCCACTATGTCAATGGCAGTCTGGTGAACGGACCCATTGATCCCACGCACCCGCAAGCGCTGATCTATGAGCCGTCGTCGAACGGTGAACTGAAGCTGGTTGGCGTCGAGTTTATTATCCTGGCGAGCGCTCTTCCCCCGATTCCGCCGAACGCCCCTCCGCAGGTGGATGGTCACCTGATGGTTTTCGTCGACGCGCCGAACCGTTACGGGCTACCGCCGTTCTACGAACTCCACGTCTGGGCCTGGCGCGACAATCCCCAGGGCCCGTTCGTGGACTGGAACGACCATGTGACTTGCGCACATCAGTAGAGCTACAGCCCATGGTGACAGCGCCAGCGCAAGACCGACGGCGAGCCAATGTCGGTCCAGGTACAAAGCTCGGACCCTACGAGATTACGTCGGCGTTGGGCGCTGGCGGTATGGGCGAAGTTTATCGAGCTCGCGATACCCGCCTGGGTCGTACCGTAGCGATCAAGGTGTTGCCCCAGCAGCTTTCACAGATGCCCGATCTGGAGCGGCACTTGAATCATGAAGCGCGTGCCATCGCCAGGCTTTCCCATCCCAACATCTGTGCACTTCATGACATCGGGCACCATGAAGGCACGGATTTTTTGGTGTTGGAGTATCTTGAGGGAAAGACGCTGCGCCAAATCTTA
>DATKEN010000176.1:0-4874 GCA_035512155.1 Terriglobales bacterium
GCATTCACCGGGCATCTGCTCCCGGGCGGCGCGTCACTAAAAACGATCGATCCGCTGATCCTCTCGCAGAGCCGTGCAACGTTGTCGCTGGCCGTGCTATTACCCGTGCTGCTGGCACGGAGAGGGGCGTCCGCGCTGCGCGTTCCCGGACGTGACCTGGTGCGGTTTTTCCTGCTTGGAATTCTGGGAATCGCGGCATCGAACTATCTCTACTACCTCGCAATTCAACGGACGAACGTGGCGACGGCCATCATTCTGCAATACACCGCGCCGGTTTGGGTGCTGCTGTATACGGTGGCGCGCGGGGCGCAGGGAAGAAGACCGTCGCTGCGGAGAATCGCCGCGGTTGGACTCGCGGTGGTCGGTTGCGCGCTGGCGGTCGGCTTTGTCGGCTCGGGCGGCTTCCGTACGGACACGGTCGGTGTCATCGCTGCGTTACTGGCTGCATTTTCCTTTGCGTTTTATAACGTCGGCGGACACAGCGTGCTGGCGCGTTACGATCGCTGGAAAGTCCTGCTGTGGGTGCTGGTTGCTGCGTCAACATTCTGGATCTTCGTGAATCCTCCGTGGAAAATTATTGCCGCTCACTATGGCCGGCAGCAGTGGGGATTCATGCTGATCTTTTCGCTCGTTTCCGTGCTCGGGCCATTTTCCTGCTACTTCGCCGGTCTCCAGCATCTGGAGCCCACTCGCGCCATCGTGGCCAGTTGCCTGGAGCCGGTGTTCAGCATCGTGCTCGCGGCGCTTGTGCTGGGGGAGGTACTGCGGCCCACGCAGACGGTTGGAATCGTTCTGGTACTGGTGGCGATTGTGCTGATTCAGTTGCCGGAGCGGGCAGCTCGAGGCGAGGAGTTGGTGGTCGAGCCGATCGAGTAGGTTCGGTGGAGGAACGGGTGCCTCGCCCGTTCAGCCGGGCGGGGACGCCCGGCTCTCCACAACCTACTCCAGCTTCTTCCCCTTCGTCTCGGGTAACTGCGTCGCCATCAAACATGCCAGAGCGAAACCAGCGCCGCACAAATAGAAAGCCCAGCTCAGCCCTCTTGCCTGGCCCACGCGGCCGATCACGTACGGAGAAACAGAACTCAGCGTCCGCGCGCCGTTATAGGTGAAGCCCAGCGCCCGCGCCCGAAGCCGGGTCGGGAAGATCTCGCTGGCAGTGATTCCCGAACCCGAAAACATTCCTGTCCCGAAGAAAGCGACAACCGTCCCCAGCACGAGCAACACGATCGGCGAGCGGGCCATAGCATAGAGCGGCACCAGCAAGGCGGGCATGAGCGTGTACACCATGAACGAACGCCGGCGGCCCAGGTGATCGGCAACCCATCCGAAGCTGAGATATCCGGGAAACATTCCGAACAGATTGAGGACAACCAGCAGCGTTGTAGTTCCCATGACGCCGAAGCCGCGCCCGCCCTGTTCGACCGGAAGCGACAAGTAGGGTGGGAGCCACGTAAACAGGCCCCACCAGCCAAACATCCCGAAGAAGTTGAGCAATAGGAGAGCGACGGTGCTCTTGAGATAGGGGGCCCGAAAGATAGCCAGGAAAGACGCATTCCCCTGTGTCCTCTGTGGCCCCTGTGGTTCAAGCTCTTGACCTTCGTCGATGAGGCGGAGTCGCCGATGCTCTTCCCACATCTCCGATTCAGGCACGCGATTCTGGATCCAGAGGGTGATCAGCGCGGGCAGAATCCCCACAAAAAACACGTAGCGCCAGCTGGCGTATCGCAAGACAATTCCGGACACGAGCGCCGCCAGCGCGAAGCCGATCGCCCACGAACTCTGCACCACGGAAATTGCCTTGGCCCGCAATTCATCGGGCCAGGTTTCCGCGACCAGAGTCGCGCCTGTGTTCCACTCGCCTCCCATCCCTAGTCCGAGGATGAAACGAAACACCGCCAGCATTAACACCGTCGTCGAGAGCCCCGAAGCAAACGAGCAGATGGAATACGTCAGGATGCTCAGCATCAGAGCGCGCTTGCGTCCGACGCGGTCGGCGAGAAAGCCGAAGAGCACCCCGCCCATCCCCGACGCCAGCAGAGTCAGCGTGTAGAGTAGCCCCGAAGTCGCCTTCGACATGCCTAGATCGCGCATGACGTGGGTCAGCACCAGCGCGTACAGCATGGCGTCGAATGCGTCGAGCATCCAGCCTAGAGAGGCTGCCACCAGGGTGCGGCGTTGCTCGGTCGTTGCCTGTCGCAAGAGTTGAATTGGGCTGATGGCCATGCGGGGAGCGATTGTATCAGCGAGTCGGGGATGGCGGGTTTTAGAAAGCGAGAGAAGCGGTAGAACGCCGCATTCGTTTTCGGCTGCGAACTCGCGTTAGTCGACGTCTGCGCTCGGCAGCAGCGGATCCGCTGCTGCCGGGTCAAAGCTATCTTCGCGAACCTCCAGAACCAGAGCGTATGGACTATCCGCGGCGAACTCGTGATGAATACGAACCGCGGAACCGGGTTGGGCGGTTGCAAGCCTGGTTTCAACCAGCGCCGCTAGCCGTGCGAGGTCGGCCAATGATCCACGAATCGCATTGTTGTCGAACCCTGCTTCTTGCCACGTCATAACTTTGAGGTACATGTAGGGCCCGTAGTGTTCGTGCTCTGATTCTAACGCGTTGCGCGGATCAGCCACATACTCACGGAGAGCGTCTCGAAACCTAAGCAGGCCTGCCCGAGAGCCAATCAACGCCCAGAGTTTGGCATCGTCATCTCTGTCGTAGAAGAAACCGAGTGCGCGCCACTCCTCCCGCGTTTTCTTGTTGACCTCATCGCTCCGCATAAGAGGAACCACCTGCCCTGTCCATCTGCTGCAAGCCAAGATCCAACAACCACTGTCCTACTATGAGAAGGATCATACCCCGCTGATGTTGGCACAGTATTCATTTCACCTGGAGTCTTTGCACCGCCATCTAATCCACTACGAACCGACCCCTGTCTGCCCCAGCCGCCGCAAATACTTCTCCGCCTTCCGCACATCCCGCCCGATCTGCTCTTTCAGCGCCTCGACCGACGGAAATTTGATCTCGTCGCGCAGACGATCAAGGAAGTGAACCTCAACTTCGGTCTCCGCTGAAAGTTCAAAGGGATGAAAATTCAGAAGGTGGGACTCGATGGCAAACGAATCACTGCCAAAAGTTGGACGGTTCCCGACGTTGCTGACCGAGTCGAAGCATTCGTTCTTATCGCCTCCGCCGACGCGGGTGCGGGTCACGTACACGCCGTCCTTGGGGACAAGTTCTTCGTAACGCGCCAGGTTGACGGTGGGAACGGTGTACTTCGACCCATACCCGCGTCCGCGTCCGGCGGTTGAAAGAATGCTGAATGGACGCGCCAGCAAGTGGCGTGCCCGGCTCACCCGGCCTTCGAAAAGCAACTGTCGGATGTGGCTGCTCGAAACCGGCTCGCCGCGCAGGCGCATCTCGGGGTAATCGTGGACCTCAAATCCCATCTTCCTGCCCAGTTCGCGCAGCACTTGAATGTTTCCCGCGGCCTTATGCCCGAAGTGGAAGTTGTAGCCTTCGTGGACTTCGCGGGCATGCAGGCGCTTCTTCAGAATTTCAACGGCGAACTGGTGCGGTGTCATCAGCGAAAGATCACGCGTGAAGGGGAGCAGCAGAACCGTGTCGACACCGGTCGCTTCCAGCAGGCGCAGTTTTTCTGGAAGCGGAGTTAGCAGTTTGAAGTTGTAATCGGGATGCAGGATGCGGGCGGGGTGGGGCTCGAAGCTTACCACCATCGAGTGCGCATTCTCGGCCTTTGCTCGACGCACGATCTCGTCTATAACGTGGCGGTGAGCGCGGTGCACGCCGTCGAAGTTGCCGACGCTGAGGATCGCGGGACCGAAGTCGCGGGGGACGTCGTCGAGTTGGTGGAAAGTCCGCATTCAGCAAGGTCCACGTAGGGACGGACGCATTCGTCCGTCCAGCGGAGCGAAGCTCCGCAACATACCCGTGCACATTAGAAACCCCGACGAGCTTCGCTCGCCTGCCCGGACGAATGCGTCCGGGTCTACGTGATTCTTTTAGATCTCAAACTCCAGCTTCATTCCGTCATACGCCAGCTTCACGCCCGGCGGCAACGTGGCGTCGGTTGCTTGGTGCGGCAGGTCGTGACAGATATGGGTGAAGAATGCGCGCTTCGGTTTTACTTCTTCCACGATCTTCAGCGACTGCTCGACGGTCGAATGCGTGGGATGCGGCGTGTAGCGCAACGCATCCAGGAACAGGATGTCGAGGCCTCGCAGCTTCTCCAGGGTTTCGGGCGGAACCTCGCTGTGATCGGTCAGGTAGGCGGCCGATCCGAAACGGAAACCAAGAATCGGAGTATCGCCGTGGATCACCGTCAACGGCTCGAAGCGCGCGCCGAATAATTCGACCTGGCCCTCGATGGGATGAAGGTCGACCTGCGGCAGTCCTCCAAATTTATATTTGGCCTCAAAGATGTAGCGAAACATGTTCCGCAGGAATTCGCAGGCTCGCGGCGTGGCATAGAGCGGCAGCTTGCCGGGCTTGTGCTTATATGTCAGCGGGCGCAGGTCGTCGATTCCGAGGATGTGGTCGGCGTGCGTGTGAGTGTAGAGCACGGCATCGAGCTGGGTGATTTTTTCGCGCAGCGCCTGCTCACGAAAGTCTGGCGTGGTGTCGATCAGGACGTGGCGGGCATTGTCGTGAGGATCACGGTAGCTGATCATCACGGAGGGACGGGTGCGGCGGTCGCGCGGGTCGGACGAACGGCAGACGGCGCAGTCGCAGCCAATCGTTGGGACGCCCATCGATGTGCCGCTGCCTAATACCGTCAGAGTCGCATGCATCAGCCGTTTGTACCTGTAATTGGGCCAGGGGCCTGCGGAGGATGCGCGAGAGTGTTGGTCACTTCCACGTA
>DATKEN010000177.1:0-38071 GCA_035512155.1 Terriglobales bacterium
CGAATCCCGAGTGGGTACAACTGTGGGTCGAGAATGATCCCTACGGTTGCGAGCAGAGTGTGATTTACGGTGTGCCGGCGGGATTTCTTAACATGTATCGGCGCCCTTTGCCTTCGGCCAATGTCTTCTTTGTCCAACCCGCTGGCAGCGTTGTCCCCAGGTGCGAACAAATAGTTACGTTCCCTTTCCCCCCATTTTGCATTCCCACAATCTCGTCCTTTACATCGCCAGAAGGCACGGGTTCGGCCCTCTTTTGGGATTCGCGCGCCCCGGACCTGGCCTTTATATTCCCGGACGCGGTCCATAGACACGGGCAAGGCACGCCCGCGCAGATAGCTGCGCTGACCAGCGGCCCGCCCCCCACTGATGTCGACCAGGCTGTGAGCTTCCAACAAGGGATTTTCACTGGCCAGTCTTTCGACTCCCATGCGGGCGATCTCACCGGACACGATGGGAGTGGGGCGAACGGCGGACCGGAGCTTCTCGGTTCGCTGAGCTGCAGCGATATTGATAACTGTCTGCCCTTTGGTCCCACTTTCCTCCTGGGCTTTGGCGCCCTCAACCAACCACAGTGGACCCTCTATCCACCCACGTTTTCTCTTGGAACCGCCAACCAAAAGAAGGCTCAGCGCGACTCCATCGTTCGGGGCGAGAAGATGTTCAACGGTGGACTGAGGTTCTTCGTCCGTGGCGTAGCGGGTTTTAACGACGCTCCTGGCGTCGGCGACCCATTTAATTCTAGTTGCAACACTTGCCACAACATGCAGAACATCGGAAACAACTTTTCGCTTACTCCCAAGCACACAGGCATTGGCGACAATAGCTTTTACAGTCCGGACCAGGCGCCCGCCGGTCAACTTCCACCTTTGCCCCCGACTCCAGACCTCCCCCTGTTCGGGTTCCTTTGTCCGCAAGGCTCGATTCCCTTTTTCTCCAATCCGGTCACCATAAACGGCACCACCTACGACCGGTTTGAAACCACCGATCCAGGGACGGGGCTGATCACCGGGAAATGCGCCGATCTAGGTAAGTTTAAGGTGCCTATATTGCGCGGGTTGGCCTCGCGGGCACCTTTCTTTCACGGCGGCAATGCCAGTTCACTGCAGGATGTGGTCAATTTTTACGACCAGCGGTTCAGCATTGAGCTGACTCCGCAGCAGAAAACTGACTTGGTCAATTTCTTGAACACGCTGTAAGGTCGCGACAAGGGAGGAAACAAGCGCACTTATTGCGAACTCCAGGAGTTACCAGACAAGCTCTAGCTCTTAGGTCGGTCCTTTACTCGGATCACGAACTTCAGTCCTGACCACACTTCGCTGACCGCGCACACTTTCACATCTACCAGGCCCGCTTCCAACCCGATTCTGCGCACCTCATCTTCAACCAGATCGGTTGTCACGCCGGAACTCTTCTTGGGCCAGCTCACCCAGAGCATCCCCGCAGGAGCCAGTTGCCTGGCAACGCCGGGAAATTGCTTCTTCATCTCGACCTGGCTTTTTACGAAGATGATCGCAAAATCCAGAGTGCCTCGCCCATCTGACGCGATCCGGCAGCTTTCGAGCGCTGGTTTCAACTCTGCTTTCACCTCGGACGGCAATCCGTGTAGAGCAACCCGGAATTCCGGCTTGATGCCCAGCTTTTTGTGCAGCGCGGTGCCGGAGTATCCCGCCATGAGTTTGCTTTATTTGGGCGCGTAGTAGCCGCGTCGGCTGCGGACCCGCAGACCCTTATGGTTCTGGGCCAGGATCTCGATCGTGTGATAGCGGCCGTCGGAATGGAGTTCGGCAGGGCGGTAGGATAACGCGTACTGGCTGCGCAACTCGGCCTGGATTTCCGTGAACGCGTTGGCCACATCCCCCAGTTGAAACGGGAAAAAGGCACGGCCTCCGGTGGCTTCGGCGATTCGCTCCAGGATCTTGTCTCCGCGCTGGCGGGTGCCAGTCACGTTGGTGCTGATGGTGTAAATGATCACTTCTGCGCGCTGCGCCATCTCAATCGCTTCTTCGCGCGTGACGTGGCTCTGGTTGTCGTCCCCGTCGCTCAGCAGGATGACAGCTCGACGCACGGTTCCGTTCTGCTGCGCCTTGATCAACTTGTCGCGGCAGGCAAAGTACAACGCGTCGTACATCGCCGTCCCACCGCCCGGCCGTAGTGCGCGAACCCCGCGCGAAAGAGCCTCAGTGTTATCGGTGAAGTCTTGAGTGACTTCGGGGGTCACATCGAAACCGACTACGAAAGCGCGGTCATATCTCGGACGTACAGTCTGATTCAGAAACTCAATCGCCGATTCCTGTTCGAACTTGAAGCGATCGCGTACTGAATTGCTGGCATCGATCAGGAGCCCAACCTGCAGAGGCAGGTCCGTTTCATTGTGAAAGCTACGGATTTCCCTGGCCGGCTTGCTGTCGTCGATGACCTCGAAGTCACCTCGCTTTAAGTCCTTCACGTAGCGGCCGTGCTTGTCGGTAACCGTGAAGACGACATTGACCTCGTTAACCGTACTGCGAATAGTGGCGGCGGTTTCTTCCTGTTGACTCGACGCCGCATCGGTGCGAGCAGGCGGAGCGGTATCCGCACGGGACGGTTCGCTCGATGCCGATGGAGGCGCCGGCTGCACTTCTGCCGTCGCCGGGGACGACGGACTTTGGGATGATGGAGTCTGGGTTGAGGGAGTTTGGGACGGCGGAGTTTGAGGCTGCCTCTGCTGCTTACTCTGTTGTTTCGAGACCGATGGAGCTGGCGGCAGGTCATTCTGGTCGCCAATCTGCCCAAAAACGGTTGGCAGAAGCAGGATGACGCTAGCCAAAGAGACCGTGAAATAGACCTTCATTCTTCCTTACATTATAGCTTCAACCCGCAAGGGTTGATCCGGCGGCAGAGATTCGCCGCAGAAACGCCTGCAGTTCCGCTGGTAATGGCTGCGAAAATGAAAGCGGCAAGCCCGTCCGCGGATGCTGGAACTCCAGGCCGGTCGCGTGCAGGAAATTTCTTGGGAGAGAAATCACTCCCGCTTCACCAGACCGTATTTCACGCGGGGCACCGTAGAGCGCGTCCCCCACCACCGGATGGCCCAGAGAAGCCAGGTGTACGCGAATCTGGTGCGTGCGGCCCGTGTCTATCTTGATTTCCATCTGGGCGAATTTGCTGGGCTTCGCATCGATGCGTTCTTGCACAGTGTAGTGAGTGATGGCTTGGCGACCACCCTCGCGCCGCGTGGTCATTCGAGTGCGGCGCACACGATCCCGGCTGATGCTGCCGGTAATGGTCCCTCGGTCTTTCTTGGGCCAGCCGTGCACCAATGCAACGTATGTCTTCTTGACCTGGTGCTGCACGAATTGCGCCGCTAGCCGCCGATGGGCCTCGTCATTTTTGGCAACGAGGATCAACCCGCTGGTAGCCTTGTCTAGACGGTGCACGATACCCGGCCGCAACTCGCCGCCCACGGCGGAAAGCGTCTTAAAGTGGTGTAGCAGGGCATTGACCAGGGTGCCGCGATTGCGCTGGGCTTCGCTGGCTCCCGCGCCTGCGTGCACCATCATTCCCGCGGGCTTGTTGACTACTGCCAGATCGTCATCCTCGTACACAATGTCGAGCGGGATCTCCTCCGCAATCGCCCGCAGCGGAGCAGCTTGCGGCGATCCAATAACGGTGATCCGTTCGGCACCGCGGAGACGCTGGGAAGGCTTGGCGGCAGCGTCATTCACCAATACTTTTTGCTCTGTGATTAGTTGCTGCACCCGGACGCGGCTGGTTTCACTGAGATGTCCGACGAGAAATTGATCAAGCCGCTTGCCGGCGTCGTCCGGCTCGACCGAAATCGTGATGGGAAATTGTGACGGCACGCCTGCCCCGGAGCAGAGTCTAACGGGTTGCACGAACCGGCATGGTCTTCGGCGCGCCGCTGCGCAGCCACCAGATCAGCCCGCCGGTGATCACCAGAAAAATCGAGATCAACTGTGTCCCCGTCATCGCACCACCAAACACAGATCCTCGGCCAGGATCATCGCGAATGAATTCCAGGAAGAACCGCGCCACGCCGTAAAGAATCAGGTAAGCGCCAAACACCTGGCCATCGAATTTCTTCCGTCTGAACATCCACATCAGAATAAAGAAATTAGCCAACTCCACGGCCGACTCAAAGAGCTGCGTGGGCTCGAGCGCCTGATTCAGTGGAGTACCCACCAGGTCATGAGCCACTGGGTTGGTAAAAGTCACACCCCAAATTTGAGCCGTCGGCTTGCCATAGCAGCAGCCAGCAGCGAAACAGCCTACCCGTCCGATGGAGTGCCCAATGGCCAACCCCGGCGCGAAGGCATCACAGGTTGCCAGCGGCGGCATGTGACGCTTGCGGACGTACCACACTGCCGCTACAAACGCAGCTACCAGGCCGCCGGAGAAAACCCCTCCTGCCTGCAACGTATTCAGGCTGAAAATCTCCCTAGGATGCGCCGCGTAGGTGCTCCAGTCGTTGATGATGTAAAGAATCTTGGCTCCAACGATCCCGGATAAGACCACCAGGATGCCAAAATTCCAGGCATCGTCAGGGTTGATTCCTTGTCTTTGGGAGTTGCGTACACTGACCCACAACCCGACCAGGACGCCCAGCGAAACCAATACTCCGTACGTAGGAAGAAAAAATCGTCCGATATGAAAGAGTTGGGGAAACACTGCCAGTTTAGATGCAACACCCTTTGCAACTGATACAGGTCAGTTTAGCAGGAGAAACAGCAGTTCGCGTGCAGGAGAAAAATCAAGCCGACCCACCAGGCCGTGTAGCGGGCCGAGAATGAACCCGTCCTTGACGGTGGGAACCCGCCGAGACCCTTTAGGCATCTCCGCGTGGCGGAGCACTGCACACCGGATCATATTTTCGAGTCGAGTCCCCGTTCATTCGGTGTTGGTTCAAAAATCGGTTACCACCATCACCAACCTTGCAGGCCGGCTTTCAGTGTTGGATGCTAGGGAAATCCCCAGAGTTTCGCAAGAGGGAGAACGCAAATAGTTGGCACTCGGCTTGCCGGCAACTTTCGTTAGGACCCAACGTCGCCAGACTTGCGCAACATTGGCGGATAAAATGCCCCTGTCATGCTGAGCGAGAACTGAGCTCCGCATAAGTGAGGCTCAACCGCAGTCGAAGCATTCCTACCGTGGTACGAACGAATCCTATAACTGGGATACTAAAGGACTAACTAGTCTCACAAGAAGATGAGTGTAAGGGCACGAGAACCATTATTTCTGTCTTACCCTGCCCGCCGCTTGTCCTCAAGCACCTCATCTAGTGCGCTGGACAGATTCTCTGCCCGTCGCAGATAGTCGGTCACTCCGATATCGCTATTCCGCTTCAGCAGATGATATTCGTCGGCGATATTGAGCGCCGCCAGCACCGCCAGGCGGGCCGTATCCACGGTATGGGTCTGCTCCGAAACTGCCCGCATCTTTGAATCCACATAGTCGGCGAGCTTGAGTATGTAATCCGCATCGGATCCACGCAGGTTGTACGCCTGATCGAAAATCTCTACCCGCACGCTGTTGTTGCTCGGATCCTTGACCGGCTGGTGATGTTTTGTGGCGGTCGCCATATCCGTTACTCCTCTAATCGAAGGCCCTTCGCTGCTCTTTAGCTGGCCGCTTGCTCCTCGGCAATAGATTCAATTTGCGTGAGCATTTTCTCCACCCGCCCACGAATCTCTTCACGTTCTTTGCGCAACTTCACCATCTCGCGCCGCAAAGTCTCGGCCTCTTCCTCGCGCTCTTCCAGCTGCTCGCGTAACCGTCTAACATCGCGCTCAGCCGCCGCTCGGGCCTCACGCGCCGTCTTATACAGTTCAATTGTGCGATAAACTTTCTCTTCCAGCGCCTGAAAATCGTCGGTGGGAACCTGGGCAGATACGTCCTCGGCCATCCTTACAGACATGATTGAACTCTCTCCCGGCAGAATTGAAACTTGAGCGCAGTATACCGCAGAAAGCTGTGGACGGAGGAGATTGTATCGGGCGCCGCGTTCCGATTATTTTCGCTCCCGTAATCCCTTAATCCTGCTCGCCGCCTCATCCAGGGTTTCGTCTCGTTTGCAGAAGGCGAATCTCACTTGCTGCGCCCCGTCGCGGGGATGGTTGTAGAAGCTGGATCCTGGGACCGCAGCCACTCCGATTTCTTTGACCAGATACTTAGTGAAGGCGAGATCGTCTGGAAAGCCGAATGCACTGATATCAGTCATTACGTAGTAAGCGCCACGCGGCGTGAAGCAGCGGAATCCCGCCTCGGTGAGCGCAGGAATAAGGCGGTCTCGCCGTGCCCGGTAGGCGTTGGCGAGGTTCTGATAATAACTGGCTGGCATTCCCAGGGCGGCAGCGCCCGCCTCCTGCAACGGAGCGGGAGCGCCCACGGTCAGGAAGTCGTGAACTTTCCGGATGGCATTTGTAATTGCAGGGGGCGCCACCGTCCATCCCACCCGCCACCCAGTCACGCTGTAACTCTTGGAAAGCCCGTTGATCGTGACCGTCCGATCGCTCATGCCTTCGAGCCGCGCAATCGAAATGTGCTGCGTGCCATCGTAAAGAATGTGCTCATAGATCTCATCGGTAATTGCGAGGACATTGAATTCCACGCACAGATCACGAATCAGGTTGAGCTCTTCGCCCGTGAAAACTTTGCCAGTTGGATTGTTCGGCGTATTAAGAATGATGGCTTTGGTGTGATGGTCAAATGCTGCGCGAAGCTCACGCTCGTCGAATGTCCATTCGCCGTCCGCTGTTGTCGCTGGACGGAGTTTCACAAATCGCGGCTTGGCGCCGGAGAGAATCGCGTCCGGTCCATAGTTTTCGTAAAACGGCTCGAAGATCACCACCTCGTCGCCCGCGTTGCAGACCGCGAGCAGGGTCGAGATCATTGCTTCCGTCGAACCGCAGCAGACTGTGACCTGCGTCTCCGGGTCCACGGAAATCCCCTGTGCCGTCTTCATCTGCTGGGCAATCGCGTTCCGCAGATTTTTCGCGCCCCAGGTGATGGCGTACTGATTTATGTCAGATGCGATGGCTTCTTGCGCGGCGCGCTTGATCTCCGCCGGGGCGGGGAAGTCGGGGAATCCTTGCGCCAGGTTGATGGCGCCGTGGAGCATTGCCTGCCGTGTCATTTCGCGGATTACGGACTCGGTAAAGTGTTCGACCTTGCCGCTCAGGAAATATTTCTGCTGGGTGATTGCATCAGCCATATTTGGGTCAGACTAGCACAGGTCGGCTGCTCTGCCACGGATTGTCGGAGCTCGGCGTCCGAGTGGAACCTGCCCGGAAAACCTTACGCCCGCTGCGTCCCGCCTAACGCCTTCAGCGTCTCGACGATCTGACCTGACCACTGGGCGACCTCGTCTTCGCGCAGTGTCCGCTCGTGGGACTGGAATTTGGCCCGCAGCAGGATCGAATATTTGCCAGCCGGAATCGACCCGCCACGAAAAATCTCGACCGGAGTAAAACTACGTAATTCGCCCAGCCGCAGCTCTATCACGGCCTGATGGATCGCCTCGAACTCGATCGCATCCGCAAACACAAACGAGAAATCGCGTTCGACTGCCGGATAGCGCGGCAAGGCTTCATATCGCACCTCCCGCAAGCCATGCTGGTAAAGGCTGTCAAGATAAAGCTCGGCTACGAATACGTCCTGGCGCAGCTTACGGGCCGCGGCAACATCCGGATGGATCTGCCCAAACTGCGACACCACTGTGTCGTCCATCACCGCGCGGGCAGAACGCCCAGGATGGTAATACTTCGGTGTTTGCGCGTCGTAGGCCAGTCGGGTGTGCTGGAAAGCGTGCAACACAGTCTCTACATCGCCCTTCATATCGAAGAACGAAAACGGCCGAGCCAAGGGATAATGAACGTTGGCAATTACGGCGCTGCCGGTCGCGCCCAGGCAGACGCGCTTCAACTGGTTCGCGGTTGCGCCAGATCCCTCGAAGACGTTGCCCGCCTCAAACAGCCGCACATTGTCACTTCCCCGGTTCAAGTTGTAAGCCAGCATGCCGAGCACGCCTGGAACCATCGAAGTGCGCATGACGGAAGCTTCTTCGCTCAGCGGATTCGCCAATTCGATGGCCGGGACTTCGGAAAACCGCTCCGCATCCTGATGGGAAATAAAAGTCAGCGAAATAGCTTCGTCGTAACCGAGGGCCAGCAGCGTCGACCGCAGCTTTCCATCCTTTTCCGCATCAGGTAATTCAACCACCGAGCCGGCATACGCGGGCAGAGAGTTCGCGAACTTGTCGTAGCCGTGCAGGCGGGCGATCTCTTCGATTACGTCGATCTCGCGTTCAACATCGAGTCGCCAACTCGGAATCCGAACCGTGAAATCGGATTCACCACCCCGTTCCGGCAACACATCGAAGCCCAGCCGGTTGAGAACACGAAAGATCTCGCGCGCATCCAGTTTCTCGCCCAAAATTCGATGGACTTCAGAGAGATGCAGGGCCACGGGGGCCTGATCCAGCCGCCGCGCGATCACATCGACTGCGCCCCCAATCAATTCCCCTCCGCCCGATTGCAAAATCAGTTCTGCCACCCGATCGCAGGAGGGGACGGTTGACTCGAAATCCGCGCCGCGCTCGAAGCGATGCGAAGCGTCCGTGTGCAGCCCGTGCCGCCGGGAAGCTTTACGAATCGTCACCGGGTCCCACCACGCCGATTCGATCAGGATGTTTCGGGTCTTGTCCGTGATCATGGTGTCGAAGCCGCCCATCACACCCGCCAGCCCGACCGGCTTGCGCCCATCGGCGACCACCAGGTCTTCACTAGTCAGCTTGCGGTCGACGCCGTCGAGTGTTTTGAGCGTCTCGCCATTCTTCGCCCGGCGCACCATGATCTTGCCGCCTTCCAGCAGATCGAGATCGAACACGTGCGTAGGCTTTCCCATTTCCCAGAGCACGTAATTGGTGGCATCAACTGCATTGCTGATGGGGCGCTGATCCAGCAGTGCCAGCCTTTGCGCGACTTTCGCCGGCGAAGGCTTGATCGCAACGTCGCGCAAGACTCGCGCAGTGAACCTCGGGCATAACTCAGGTTCAGCGATCTCAATAGGGAAGGGCACGGCTTTAGTCTCTGAGGCTACCGGCAACTTCGGTGCGATCGGTTTCAGCGGTAGATCGTAAATGGCCGAGCACTCGCGCGCCACGCCGTAATGATTCATGGCATCCGGACGATTGGTAGTGATGTCCATCTCGAAGACTACGTGTTCGCCTTCGCCACTGATGGATTCCACAGCGATTCCGGCCAACGTGAGATCATCCGCAAGCTGGCGGAGCTCGACCTTGAAGTCAACGAAGTCGCGCAGCCATTGAGGAGAAATCTTCATCTACCGTACTCTTGGTGCTCTTGTCATCCTGAGCGTTGCCGACCGAAGGATCTGGGGGAGCCACTGCGCGCAATCATGCACAGCGCGATTGCAATAAAAGCGCAGAGGCGACCTTCCTTCTTCACCTTTCACTATCCAAACTGCTCCAAGAACCTCACGTCCCCGTTGAAGAACAACTGAATATCATCCACGCCGTACTTCAAGATCGCGATGCGCTCCACGCCCATCCCAAACGCAAATCCGCTGACCTTCCTCGCGTCGTAATCCACAAAGCGGTAAACATTCGGATCGACCATGCCGCAGCCCAACAGCTCAATCCAGCCGCTGGCTTTGCAGTTGGGACAGCGCCCGCCATCGCGGTAGCCGGTGCCTCCGCAGAAAATGCAACTGATCTGCACGTCGGCACTGGGCTCGGTAAACGGAAAGTAGGATGGATAAAACCGCGTCTTCACGCTCGATCCGAACAACGCTTTCATGGCGTGGTCGAGCGTGCCCTTCAGATCGCAGAATGTAATGTTCGCATCCACGGCCAGCCCCTCGACCTGATGAAAGATGGGCGAGTGCGTGGCGTCGGGCGCGTCGTTGCGGTGCACTTTTCCGGGACAAACCACGCGCACCGGCGGTTTCATCTTCTCCATCGTCCGGATCTGCACCGGCGAAGTGTGGGTGCGCAGCAGCAGCCGGTCACGCAACGGCTTCGATTCCTGATGAGCGATGAAGAGTGTGTCTTGTGTGTCGCGCGCCGGATGATTGGGCGGAAAGTTCAGTGCCTCAAAATTGTAGTAGTCGGTCTCAATCTCCGGCCCTTCCTCAACCGAGAACCCGAGGTTCCGGAACACGGACACGATCTCATTCATCGTCTTGATGACCGGATGCTCCGCGCCCAGCGGCCGTCGAATGCCAGGCAGTGTAATGTCAAGACGTGGTACTACTCTCCCGATCGCTTCGACACGCAGTTTTGGTAGGGATGAGCTGAGCTTGCCTGTGGTCGACTCTCCCCGGTGCTGTAGTGCTTCAACCCGTGCTGTAATCAGATCCTTAACTTCATTCAGACGCTGCCCGACTTCCCGCTTTGCATTTTTTGGTGCAGCCTTCAGCCAGAGGTCATTGACTTGGGTCAGGATGCCGTTCTTGCGCGCCATCCAGCGACCACGAAACGCTTTCCAATCGGACTCGTTCTCGACTCCGGAGGACTCCTTCTCCAGCGCGGCCAGCAGCTTGGCCACGGCCTTGTCCAGCGCTTCCGCCGAGTAATCCGTCAATTTGGGAACGGTGTAAGCCACGTTTCCTCTGGAGACCTAATTATGAATTGTCATCCCGAGCGCCGATCGAACCGCGCTCGCGCGGCGAGGGCAAGAGAGGGATCTGCACTTTCCACATCAAGACTACAGATTCCTAGTCGCTTCGCTCCTCGGAATGACAACAGTAAAAAATGATGGCATCATCACTTTGGAGCAGTCCCCGGATACGGACCAATCGATCCTCACCCACTGGATTTTTCTGCTGAGAACTGATGACTGAAAGCTGAGAACTGGCTACGCTGCCCCGCCGAGCGCGCCCTTCGCTTGCGCGGCGAGGCTCTTAAAGGCGCCGGGATCGTTCACCGCCAAATCGGCCAGGATCTTGCGATCCAGCTCCACTCCGCCCTTCTTGAGCCCGTGGATGAACTGGTTGTAGCTCATCCCGTTCAGCTTAGCGGCCGCGCCGATGCGCACGATCCACAACGAGCGGTACTGACGCTTTTTCTGCTTGCGTCCGGAGTAGGCGAATTTCAGCCCGCGTTCGACCGCCTCTTTGGCGGAGCGGTACAGCTTGGATTTTGTGAGGAAATATCCGCTGGCGCGATCCAGTATCTTTTTGCGTTTTGCGCGGCGTTTGGTTCCGCGTTTTACACGAGGCATGACTAGCTCCTTTTTGCTTTCTATTTGCGGCGGCTGGAGGCAGGAGACTCAAAGGTCTGAAGGGCCTCTTCACTCGCCGGGAGCCACGGGAATCACCAGGGATTCGCGGCCCACAAATTGCAGCCGATGCCGGCCGCAACACACAAAATCCTAATACGGAATCATCCGCTTGATCTTCGGCGTATCCGCATCGCTTACCAGCACGGACTGTCCCAGCTTCTTTTTGCGCTTATGAGCCTTCGAGGTCAGAATGTGACGCAGATGCGAATGTCCGCGCTTCACTTTCCCCGTGGCAGTTTTCTTAAAGCGCTTGGCTGCGCCTTTGTGCGTTTTCAATTTCGGCATAAGAACTCCGCGGTTTGCTTCACCTTCAGAATCTTAAATCTTGGGTCCGACAATCGACACAGCCTCAGCGGCTAAAATGCCAAAAGCAAATAGCTAAGGGCTGTTCTGCGTTAGGCCTGGTTTGCTCGTCCTGTAGCCGCCTGTGACTGCACTGGCTGCTTGCCCCCCTCGACCTTCTTTGGGGCCAGGATGGCGTGTAGCGTGTTGCCTTCCTGACGCGGGCGGAACTCCACAATACTCTTGTCCTGAACGTCTTTGATCAGCCGGTCCAGAATCTGGCGCCCCAGGTTGGTGCGGGTCATCTCGCGTCCGCGGAAGAAGATGGTCGCCTTTACCTTGTCGCCTTCATCCAGGAAGCGCAACACGTGGTTCTTCTTGGTCTCGTAATCGTGGTCATCCACATTGATGCGAAACTTTACTTCTTTGACGGTGATTACTTTCTGGTGCTTTTTGGCCTCGCGTTCTTTCTTTTCCTGCTGGTACAGAAATTTCCCATAATCCATGATGCGGCATACGGGAGGAGTCGCGGTGGGCGAAATCTCTACCAGGTCCAGGTTCTTCTCACGGGCCATTTTGAGCGCTTCAAACGGGGGCAGAATGCCAATCTGGTTGCCTTCGTCATCAATAACTCGGATTTCTCGCGCTCGGATACGGTCGTTCGTGCGGATAAAGCGTTTATCGATACAATCCTCCGTCAGCTAACAGGGCGACTTAGATGGAAATTATAACATGAAGGATTGACGGGGCCGCCCTTGATCTCCCGAATCGTAGGTGATTCCGAAACGGTTCTCATCGGTGACGAGCACGACATCCCCGCCCAAGCAAAGCTTGGGCGGGCTTTCAGCCATCGGCGCTCTAAGCGCATTGACAAGGGACTTATCCTGAAAGCACTCGGGGAGCGAGTGAGCTAATTCCAATGACTACTGGGAAGTGCCGTCATAGCATGTGCCTCAAGTGCTTTCGTAGACGTTGGCCTCGCAGAAAGCATTGGGGATGGCAAGTTCCCGAGAAACTACGGGTATGGGAGACTTGCTGCTTTTGCCTGTCAAGACACAAGGATGGTATTCATTGGAAGAAAGATCCGCGAAGCCATGAACTCAAGTGCACTCAGATTTGACCTGTGAAAATCAAACTGACCCGCTACTGAAAATTGTGTCACATTCACCCGAACAGAGATTTTGTTGGAGAATAGCAGCCGTTTTTTGCGATCAAGAAGGAAATTCCCGCTGAATCGCTCAATCCTTTCCGTACTTCTTCCGCTGCTTTGGTTTGGCGCGTTGGCCTCGGCGCAGGCCACCTCCGGCGAGCCTTTGCGCCCGGAATGGTGCCGTGAACTGCCGCGCCCCGAATACAAGAAGCTGGAGCGGGTTGAGGTACACGACGACTGGTTCGAGGTATATCGCGTCCGCGACGGCGTTTACGCCATCTACGAACCCCACCAGTTTGAAGAGGTCATCTCCTACCTGATCCTCGGCAGCGAGCGGGCACTGTTGTTTGACACGGGAATGGGAATCGGAAAAATCCACGACGTGGTCGCGCGCCTGACGGAACTGCCTATCACCGTGCTCAATTCCCACACCCACTTCGACCACACCGGCGGCAACGCCGAATTCTCCGACATTCTCGGAGAAGACACTCCCTTCACCCGCGCCAGCGAAAAGGGTGGGTCGGACGCCTATTCGCGCGACACTCTCGCTCCCAAGCGCATCTGCGGAAGACTGCCCGCAGGGGTGCAGCCCGGTAGCTATTCTGTGCGGCCATTCCATATTTCGCAGCGGGTGAAGGACGGTGAGCACATTGCCCTCGGCGGCAGGGAACTTGAGGTCATCTTCACCTCCGGCCACACTCCCGACTCCCTGTGCCTGCTCGATCGCCAGCATGGTCTTCTATTCACCGGGGACACGTTCTATCCCGGGCCAATCTATCTCTTCACTGAAGAGGCAGATTTTGCCGCCTACGCGAAATCGGTGGCCAAACTGGCGAAGCTGACGCCCCGTCTCCAATTGCTCCTGACCGCCCACAACGTTCCGGTAGCCGATCCGGATATTCTCTATCGCTTGGTGGAGGCTGTGCAAAGAGTCCAGTCCGGCCGCGCCAAGCCCTCTGTAACCGAAGGCCGCCGCGAATATTCTTTTGAGGGCTTTTCTCTTTTGCTGGCGGCCAATTAGCCGGGATGTTGACGCCCGGAAATCCCCGTCCAAGGAAAGCTTGGATGGTGCCACCCGCCCAAGCAAAGGCTGGACAAGCCACCCGTCTTAGAGATGTACGTGACTAACGCTCTGTGCTGATCTCGGCTAGGCAGTCACGTTTATTGCAGTTATAGGTCTCTTACACCCCTGTGGCGGCGCAGAGACGCCCGAGGGCTGGTATGTTGCTCGCTCTGTCAGTCCGACTTCGCTCACTACGACTCATCTTTTTTGTATGGTTGTCGGGATCGCTTGCTTTCCCTTGGGTCTTAACCGCAGAATGTGTCCCCAAACCTAACTCCGGAAAGTCTGAGGTTTTTTCCTCCGTTACTAATGTCAAAGTGCCAGACGCGACTATCCATCCGCACGACCTCGTCTCTGGCGTTGAGCTGGTTCTCGAAGAACATTCGGATTACGTTTCAGCGACCCTGCGTGATTATGAGGGACGTTCCAGACCGCTCGTCGCAAAGCTTCAGGGGGCCCTTTTCGAATCAGCGACCGGATGCAACGCGCGCCTATCGGGATACAACAAGCGCGGCATCGTAGAAATCGAGGGAATCATTGGTGCTGCTAGTTTTCATGGAACCATCACTCGCAAGATCGGTCGGGAAGTCTACTTAGAACAGGTGTCACTCAGGAGAAAGCCTGCTGAGACTGAGAATCACGTAGGCTCCCTGCTGTTGAGAGAGATGCCTAACTTCCGAAGTTCCGGAGGACCACTTTGCGAGTCTGCAATTCTTGTCAATCAGCTGTCACTAGTCAGCCACGTACGGCGATGTGGTTCCGCTGAAAGCTGATGGCTAGGGTGCTCTTCTAGGTTTCGCTTGGACCCGGTGTCCGGCGAGGCACCAATATCCCCGCCCAAGCAAAGCTTGGACGGGCCACCCGGTGTCTATCGCTTCATCGCAGCCAATACAAATTCAGCCATGATCTTTTGCGTCTCCGCATCCATGGCGGGTTGCACGCCTTGCACGCTGGCCTGAGCTGCGCCTGGCTTGGTCTTGACCCCAATGTAGACCGCGTTGTAGGTGGTGTCGCCCAGGTTCTCCACCCGATGCTTGAATGGCGGATACCATCGGGATTCGCCCGGCTTAGCGAAGACCTCTCGTGTATGGCCATTCTGATCGGTGAATTTCAGGTGTCCCGCGGTGAGGACGACAACCACACCACCGGGATGGTCGTGCATCACCGACTTCTCATGCGGACCATAGTGGACGTTCACCACCTGCACCCATTCATTCTCAAAGGCCAATTGATAGTGCTTCGGCTCGACCTTTGTGGGATCTTGGGCTAGAGCGGCATCGAAAGCCAGACAGACAACTACTACCCCGAGTAGTTTGGAAAGCATGCTTTTCTCCTGACGCGAATTTTTAGTTAAGGGTTCCGAACAGCGTGCCGCATTCTACATGGGCGACCTGCGCCGTGAGCCAGTGATTGGGCTGATGGCGACCCTCCAGCCGCAGCTTCAAATAGTTGTCGGTTAGAGCCTCCGTGAAAACTACAGGTCCCTCGACTCTGCCCGATTGCTTTGCTGGCAAATCATCGAGCTCCGCTCGCGATGACAAAGAGTGGGGAGATTGCAGCGTGATGGCTTCCACCGTCTGCCCGACGAAGCTGCGCATAAACGCCAGCTTCTTCTCTGCCGCAAGCTCGCGCAGAATCCGGTTCCGCTCTCGCGCTACATGCACCGGAACTTGATTTCGCAGCGCAGCCGCCGGCGTGCCTGGGCGGGCGGAGTAAGTAAAGACGTGCAGGTAGGTGAACGGCAAAGCTTCTACCATTCGCACCGTCTCATCAAAATCGTCACCTTCTTCGCCCGGGAAGCCGGCCATTACATCGGCCCCAATCGCCGCCGCCGGCATGGCGGCTCGAATCTTCTCAATCTTCTCGCGATAATGCCACGGCCGGTACTTTCGGTGCATCGCCCGCAGCACGCGGTCGCTTCCCGACTGCAGCGGAACATGCGCATGCTTGGCGATGCGTGGAGACTGAGCCATCATCTGAATCAGCTCATCGCTCCAGTCCATGGGCTCGACCGAGCTGATGCGCAGCTTGTCGAGCGACGTCTCCGACAGGATGGCCCGGACTAGATCCTCAAAGCGAGGCGGGCGAGGGCGCCCGCCCCACACGAAATCCCGCCCCCAGCGTCCGAGGTTGATTCCCGAGATCACGACCTCGCGATAGCCCGACTCCACCAGCGCGTTCACCTCGCGAAGAACCTCGCCTAATGGCAAAGACCGACTTTGTCCGCGGACGTATGGGATCACACAGAATGAGCATCGATTGTCGCAGCCATCCTGTACTTTGAGATTCGGACGCGTGCGCTCGTTCGCGGCGTCGAACACCGGCGCAGCCAGCAGTTCGGTGTGAGCAAAAATGTCAGAAACAAAAACGTGACTTCGAACCTCAGTCCTCGGACCTTCGTCTTCGCCGACCAGTTCTAGCAGTGGGACGAAGTCGCGGGCCTGAGAACCCGGCCGAGGTCTGAGGTCTGAGGTCCGAAGTCCGAGTTCCGCGATCTCCGCCAATCGATGCTTATGAGAATTACCGATGACCTGACTCACGCCGGGCAGAGTTGCCAGTTCTTCCGGAGCGCGCTGCGCATAGCATCCGGTGACGACGATCCGGCAGCCGGGATTCTCCCGATGGATACGGCGAATAGCCGCCCGCACGTCCTGGTCTGCGGAGGCGGTCACGGTGCAGGTATTAAGGACGACGATTCCTGCCTTAGACGGCCCACCAGCCCGGTCCAGTCCCAATTCCTGGAACTGCCGTTCGATCGCGGCCCCGTCGGCCTGCGTAGCCCGGCAGCCGAAGTTCTGCACGTAGAAGCTTTCCACGTTCTTAATAGTAACCGAGAAAGTGGGCTCTATTTGTGGGAGGATCAATCGAGGAAGCAGTTGGTGTCAGGGAAGCCATCTTCTGGGACAAGCTTTGCCGAGCAAACTCATCCTGGAACCGACAGGCGGGAAGATAACTTGCCCCGTCGACTTTTAGTTATGCGCAGGTCTCAGGCTTCCCGGCCGAACTTAGCCGGTATTAAGCTGTGGCCGCTTGCCGTTTCTGCTGGAAACATTCCCGGCAGAAAACCGGACGCCCCTGCGTCGGCTTGAACGGCACGGTGGTTTCCTTACCGCACTGCGAACAAACCGTGCGAGTTTCAACCTTGGAAAAGCCGCTCGGCGCGTGGGCTACAGGCGCGGCCCCCAGCACCGAGACCCGTTTTGCCTTGCATGCTTTGCACCGCTTGGGTTCGTTCTTGAACTGCTTATCGTGGAAGAACAGTTGCTCCCCGGCCGTGAAGATAAAATCGGCGCCGCAGTCAATACACTTCAACACCTTGTCCTGGAATTCCATTGAGAGATGCTCCCTTCAGCCATGCCTGCCCGCCCGCGAGACGACTTCGTGGCGCGCGAACGCGCAGGTTTTGCACACCCCCCTCACCTGTCTTTGGAACCTTTCCCTGGATTCGGCCCGCCATCCCCGAGAAACGGGGATGGATTACCGCTTATGTTTACAAAACTGCGATGTGCCGATAAATCGTTACAGCCGCTGGTCCAAACGAAACGCGTTTGAAAAATGAATGGGCCGCCTCTAAGGAGGGGCAGCCCAATCATCATTAGTCCTGTTCTTTGCGCGCTTTTTTACGGCTGCGCTTTCGAGCCAAGGCTTCTTTCACCCGCTTCTTTTCGCCCGGCTTCAGGTAAAAAGAGTGACGCTTGACCTCTTTTATGATGTCTTCCTGTTGCACTTTGCGCTTGAAACGGCGAAGCGCATTTTCGAGGGACTCTCCCTCTTGCAGTCTGACTTCTGCCAACTGGACACACCCCCAAACTGGTCCCGTTTGGACCCGATAGTTATTGCAAGCTTCCTGGAGCAAGTCAAGAATTATATACAGTTCCAGTCGATGGAGCGCGATGCCGACATATTGGCGCCCAATCAAGTCTCAAAAAATCAGTCTCAAAGCGAGTTGCACCTGTCGTGGAGCGTAAGCATCGCTGGCTCTCACTGGGTTCCTCGGCACCTGGTAGTGAGCCGGGAAATAATTGATTCCAAGCTGTTTAGTAGTTTCGATAAACCGCGTTGAGTTGCTGATGAATCCATCTTCAGTGATCACCACTCGCCGGTTGTCCCGGTTCAAGAGATTGAACGACTCACCTACCAGTTCCAATTTGAAACGGTCACCCATGTACAGGCGACGAGTCAGACGTGCGTCGGTTGTCGCGTAGTCGGGTCCCAGGAATGAATTGCGGCGGGTTCCCGGAAGCCGGTCGTTCGAACTGTTGCCATCCTGATTTGGATCTCCCGTGACGGTTGCACTCACCGGCCGGCCACTGCCCATGGTGACCACTCCGGAAAGTTTCCAGTTGTTGAATAGTGCGCCCAGCAACTCATGGCCGCGATGAAACGGCTTCGGTTCGGCGACCCAGGAAAACGCGAAGCGATGCCGCTGATCAGTTACGCTAGGACCCTTTTCCGAATTGGGCGCATAGGAATTCTGCACGGTGGCGGGCCGTCCCGCCACCAGCGCGTCCTGGCCGTCATCCAGCGCATGAGCGAGAGTGTAAGACAGCATGAAATAGACACCGCTGGTCATTCGGCGGCGAATCGACAGCGTCGCGTCGTGATAGACGCTCGAAGCCTCGCTTTCGAACACATTGATCGCTCCGAGCTGCGGAATCGGGCGCGCAAGCGGATTGATACAGGGGGGAAAGGGGCAAGTCAGACTTTCGCTCAATTGCCATGTGGAGAATGACGCCACGTTGTAGTACGAACCCAGAAAGTCCGCTCCGGAGGCGTCATATACCGGATACGCAACGTTCACGGGTGGCGGCAAGTTAACGTCCCGTGCGCGAATCAGGTCCACCCCGTGCACATACGTGTAGGAAACCCCAACGGCGAGGCGATGGGCCACTTCGCGCTCCAGGTTGAGGCTAGCCTGTTGTACGCGCGGCGTTTTGAAATTGTGAGCAAAGGCGGAAATGCCAGATTGCGTGAATTGCTCCAGGCTCGCCGGCGGCAGGCAAGCGGTCGCGTAAAGCGAACCACTAACCAGCGGACTGGGATACTGCGGAAAAATCTGATGATCGTAGAAGTGATTATTGTTCAGGAAGAGAAAATTTGGGGCTAGACCATTCTGACTCTCTACCGTGGAATTGTAGATCTGGGGAATTCGCGTGTAGAACAATCCGTATCCCGCGCGAATCACAAGCGGTCGTACGCTTCCTATGGAATACGCCAAGCCGGCGCGCGGTCCGAAATTGTTGGGGTTGAAGGGAACTTTGCCCGAGTCCGGCCACAGCGGATTGGAGAGTAAGCCTTTCTTGCTGAAGGTCTGCAGATCGTAGCGGGCACCGAGGCTCAGGGCCAGGTGGTCGGTCACGCGAATCGTATCCTGCAAAAAGCCTGCGTATTCGTTGGTGTCGGGATGGGTAACTGCCGGGCCGAAGTTCTGGACATAATAGTGCGGAACTCCATGGGCATAAGCTCGCAGCGGCGTAAGTTCCAGGCCAGACTCCTGCGGTTGGAAAGTAAACTGGTTGACCTTGATGGGGTCAAAAATGTACTCCCCTCCGGACAACGAAGGGAAGAAGTTGTAGATCCGGGTCAGCAATGCATCGCCGCCGAGTTTCCAGGAATTTCTTTTGCCCTCGATGCTGAACGTCTCGGCTAAGTGCAACCGATGCTCGCGGGTTTCGCGCGGCAAAATGGATGACCGGCCAAAGCCGTCGATGATATTCGGAATTCGCATAATCGGAGCAGAGCTGTTGCTGCTAGACCGTTGTAGATCGCGCGAGAACTGGGCCCGCAGATGACTGACTGCTTTGCCGGAAAGATTGCTGGTCAGCGCCATCGACGCCGCCTCCGTGGTCACGTCCTCCTCGCCATTTTCGCTGATTCCGAAAGTCGTCAGCGGGCTGGCTGGATCGAGGAATACGTTGTTGTGTCCGTAGTAGCGGGAAGTGTTCACTCGCGCCGAGAAATTGTTGCGCGGGGTAAGCGACACATCCAGCTTGGCGAAGCCGGCGTTTCCGAGCATCGACGTGGGGAAGGTACCGGCCTTTTTCGAGAGTTCCGCAGCTTTGGCAAAGACCAGCGCCTTGTCGGTGGCCTCGTAGTCGCCCGGAGTCTCCGGTCCCGTGCTGGGCTGCGGCACTACCACCGAACCCCCGCTGTCAAAACGAACCACCGTTGGCACGTGGAAAATGTGCTGGTCAAGTCCAGCAAAGAAAAATATCTTGTTGCGACGGATGGGTCCGCCGAGCGTGAATCCGAATTGCTGTTGCTGGTCGTGGGGCTTGAAGTCAAGCAGCGGATGGGTTGCGCCAAAAGCGCTATCGCGGATGAAATAGAAATCCGTGCCATGGAGATGGTTCGAGCCCGACTTGGTGACCACATTCACCACGGCTCCTCCGGATCGTCCCAACTCCACGCCGTAGGTGTTCGAGGACACACGGAACTCCTGCACCACTTCATTACTGAATTGATAGGGCGCGCGATAACGGCCACGAGCCTGGGCGAAGAAGGCGTTGTTATTATCGCCGCCGTCCACCAGATAACTGGATTGGAAACCACGAATCCCGCCAAACGCCAAATCGCCATTCGAACCTGATGTCAGACCTCGCGGATCCTGGGTAACGCCCGGAGTAAGCAAAGCAAGATCGGTGTAACGGCGACCGTTCAGGGGCAGCTCGTTGATCGCTCGTTCGTCGATCAGCGAAGACACTCCACTGGGTTGGGTTTCGACCAGCGGCGGTTCACCCGAAACCGTCACCGTCTCTTTTGCTCCCGCGACGGGAAGCTTGAATTCAAGCTCCGTGGTGCCACCCACGTCCACTTGCAGGCGTGGGGTGGTTTGCGGTGACATTCCACGGGCCTCTGCGCGCCCGGAATATTCCCCAGGCGGAAGCAGTTCGAACGAGAATCGCCCTTCTACGCCGGTGATGGCGGAGTAGCGGAAGCCGGTCGCGCCATCCACGAAAACGATCGTGGCGCCGGCGACGCGGCTGCCTGCGGCGTCGACAACCGTTCCACGAATGGCACCGGTGGAAGCGTCCTGAGCGAACCCAGCCGCCGCAAGCAGAGAAAACACAAGACAATGCGCGGCACCTCGCCAGAAAGACGTTATTCTGAATCCCGGCTTAAGCCGGGTGAAGAATCTTGCGCGCGGCCGCACAGGTTCGGAACTGCAGCAGAAAGAATTTCTGTGTAAAGAGCAATAATCAACAACAGACTGCGGCATAGGACATCACCTGAATTGAAGGCGAGTCCAGACCTCACGGGGACAGCTGGCTTTGTATATCACCGCCGTTGCCGCGGAGTCTGTGAGCTACGGGCTTTCTTTTGGAAGGATTCCCGCGTTGGGACAGAATCAAGGCCCAAATACGTTTTTTAGTGTTGCTGCAGGAGTTTACGGTTCACTAACTCCTGCACCTTGTGTAGAACTTCATCTTCCGACAAACTAGTGGAGTCGAGCACGAGGGCGTCCGGGGCGGCCGCCAGCGGTGACTGTGCCCGGGTGCGGTCACGTCGATCACGTTCACGGAGTTCAGCGACCGAGGCTTCCGCTTCACTCCCCCGCAGGTTTTGTTGTTGCAGACGGCGCTGTTCGCGGACCACGGGATCGGCGTCGAGAAAGACTTTCACGTCGGCATTAGGAAAAACTTTAGTACCAATGTCGCGGCCTTCCATTACTACGCCGCCGCCCGCCCCCATCTCTTGCTGGCGGGCGACCATCCACTCCCGCACCTTGGGATGCACCGATACTCGCGACGCGCCCTCGGTAACGTCGATCTCGCGCACGCGCGCGGTCACGTCGCGACCATCCAGAAGAACGCGGTTTCCGCTGTGAGTGGGTTCTAGCTGGATGCGTGAATCGCTTGCCAACTTGGCCAGCGCTGCTTCATCGTCGAAGGAAACGTCCCAGTCGATGGCCTTGAGCGCTAGAGCGCGATACATGGCGCCAGTTTCCAGGTTCACATAGCCCAACTTACGGGCGAGGCGCGCGGCGATCGTGCTCTTGCCGGCGCCCGCAGGTCCGTCGATGGCGATGATGAGTTTGCGATTGGGGATGGCGGTCATCCGCGACTCACGATTTTACACGGGCGCAGTGCTGCGCTGCGTGAGTTATGGGTTGATGAATCGATCCAGTCTCGACAGCGCCCCAAACAATACAGAAGAGTTGCACATTCTCGCGGTAGGATTGGCGAGGATTGCCGTGCCTGGACACTGAACGCAATGCAGCTTATGACCGTCTTCATCAACTACCCGTTGTATTTATTTCCCGCGATGTTCGTACTGCTGCTGATTGCGGTAGAGATCGGTCGCTGGCTGGGATCGCAGACTGGCGTGAACCTTGATGAGGTCCGAGTTGATCAGCAAAGCATGGAACGACTCAAGTCTGACCTTGACGCCAATTCGACCAGCCGATAAAGCCTCGAGCGTTGTATCCTATTAGTGAGTAATTGCGAGTAGTGCGACAAACCGGATAGTTATGTCGCTAATCGATTTCTTTAGAACGATCAAGTCTCCCGAGCATCGCCTTGCCTGGCTGGTTGCGATCGCGGCGGATACTCTTCAGATCGTCGCCTTGCCGCTCTTCGCTGCCGGAGGCCTGTCGCCGGCGGACACGCTGCTCGATATATTTGTGGCGGTGACTCTCATCCGGTTGTTGGGGTGGCATTGGGCTTTTTTACCTACGCTGGCCGCTGAACTCATTCCCGGTTTTGATTTGTTTCCCACTTGGACGGCCGCGGTTTTTTTTGTGACTCTCCGGCAAGTTCGCTCTGACGAACCGGAGATTCTTCCGCCCGGTCCCGCTCCTGCACGCCGACCATAAAAGCTCGACCGGTTACCCGAAGCAGCGCTACATCAACGCATAGAGGTTCCCGTCCGTGCTTCCGAGATAGATCACGTTGTCTACCACCACCGGTGAAGAGAAAATCGCGCCCACGGCGAGCAGTTTGTGGACGCCGATGACCATCTCATCATAAAAGTTCTCCGAGACCACGGCTTGATAATTCGGTCCCCCATCCGGCTTCGTCAACCCCGGACCGTTGTCGCGGGACGCATCGGTTTGAAAGATCCAGGCAGGTTTCTGGCTCTTTAAATCGATAGCAATCAGCTTGCCCTCCTCCGAACCGATATACAACATATCGCCAGCAATCGCGGGTGAAGAAAACATAGGCCAGATAAACTTTTGCGAAAAAATCGGAGCGCCCGACTTGGCATCGAGCGCATAAAACAGGCCCGAGTCTGAGGTCGCGAAATATACTTTCCCACTCCTCACGGCCGGTGAAGTAATCACCCATGAGCCCTTGTTGTTGAACATCCATTTCTGCTGGCCGGTGAGGGCGTCGAGGGCATAGAAGTTCGAGTCGCGGCAACCGAAGTAAACCACGCCGTCCATGACTGCGGCCGAGGACTGAATGCCGACCTGGTTGTAAATGTCGTGGTCCTCACCGGTTTTGAAGCGCCACTTCTCTTTGCCGGTCGCGGCATCAAGGGCATAAAAATTGCTGTCCCAACTGCCGATAAACAAAGTGCCATCCGCAATCGCCGGCGAAGCATGGACAACATCCCCGGTCTTGAATTTCCAGTTCAGCTTGCCAGAAGCGGCGTCCAGAGAGTAAACGTTTCCATCACCGCTGCCGAAGTACACGGCTCCGCTCCAGACCACAGGCGAGGAGAGGTAACAGTCGAAGGGATCGGGCATGGTCTCCCCATCGGGGTAAGCTCCATGAAGATGCTTGCCCGCGAAGCGCCTCTCGCCCTCAGTCTGAAATTTCCACCTTAATTGTCCGTTGGCCGCATCCACTGCATAGAAATTTCCGTCATAACTTCCAAAGTAGACTGCGCCGCCATCCACTGCCGGGGAAGACGTGACTCTGACCTTGGTGGCAAATTTCCAGCGCTGCGTACCAGATCCGAGATCAACCGCATATAGATTCCCGTCGGTGCTCCCTACATACACCGTGCCATTAGCAACCGCGGGAGACGAAATGACCAGCCCATTGGTGTGAAACTTCCACTTAATCTTGCTGAACTTGGGGACTCCAGGAGCATCGTAGACGCCCGTGTGCTGCGGGTTTCCACGAAATTCAGTGGCGTCGGCGCCGAAAAGCGGCAAGGAAAGCAGAAGTGCAGCGATCAAGTAGAAGCTTTTCATGGACGTGATAGACGAAGCGAGCGGAATTAGGTAAGCGAACGCGTGCTCGCTTCACGCGATAACCGGAATGTTGGCGACTCCAACCGTGCCAAAGACGCGACGGTAACGTTCGATTTCAGCCTCTGGGCCGAGCGCCTTCGCGTAGTTGTCGGAAAGCTTGACCGCAGGCCGTCCCTCGACATCGTTTACTTTGCAGATCAGGCTGACCGGGTCAAAGCCGCCGCCGCCGTCAGGATCGCAGCCGCGGAAATCGTTGGTGAGCAGAGTGCCCCAGCCCGCGCTGAATCGAATCCGCCGATCGGGATTCCACTTCTTCGAATCCAGGAAGTCCGTCGCCGTGCGGAAATCTTTGGGGGTAGGTCCACCCACCAAAGCTCCGCCAAAATAGGCATGCAGGCCGAGTATGTCGTCGACATCGAGCGCGTCCGAGGCAATTAACAGCTTCTCACGTGGATCTCGACCCCGCTTTTTCAGCCACTCGATATATTCGTCTCCTGCGACGTACGGATCTTTACTGTCCACGCGTTGCCCCGTCCAATCGGCCGCCCAGTCCGGCGCATTTTCCAGGAATTGCGTGGTTCCAAAGGTATCCGGCAGCATGATTAGCAGCGCGCCTTCGTAGGTGCTCTGCCACAACTCGAGCACGCGATACTGAGAAGCCTTCATGGCTTTATCATCTGGCGCCAGTGCGGCCAGAACCATCGGGATCTCATGGGCATTGGTTCCAATCGCCTCCAGATCGTGCTTATGGGCGAGGAACGCATTCGAGGTTCCGGTGAAAGCGCCGCCCAGATTCGAAGCCATGGCCTCCACCACATATTCCTGCCATAAGAAACTGTGACGGCGCCGGGTTCCGAAGTCGGCCACGTGCAGATCGGGAACGCCCCGCAGTTGCTCGATTTTGCCCCACAGCTTGGTCTTCGCCCTCGCATAAAGGATGTCGAGGCCGAACTCGTTCAATCGTTTCAGGCTGGCCCTGGTCTTCAGTTCGTCGATGATGGCCAGCGCATAGAGTTCCCACATCGTGGTTTCGGTCCACAAGCCATCAAACAATAGATGGAACTGCCCATTCTTGACCGATAACTCATAGTCCGACAGTCTGAAATCCCGCTCCAACCATGCCAGAAATGCCGACTCGAAGATTCCGCGTTGCCCATAGAAAGTATTGCCGGCCAGCCAGACCAACTCTGACTTTCGGAAGCTAAGGCTGCGGGCATGCTCCAACTGCGCGATCAGCTCCTCAGTCGGAAACATATCAGCCAGGCGCACCGACGTGGTGCGATTGGACAGCGAGAACGATACCCGCGTCTTCGGAAAATGCTTCCAGATAAACTGCAGCATCAGCAGCTTGTAGAAGTCGGTGTCAAGCAAGGAGCGCGTGACCGGGTCCAGCTCCCAGTTGTGGTTATGCGCCCGCTCAGCGAAGTTGACGATCATTGGCTAGTGAACGGCTATTGTAGAATGTTGGCCTCCAAAGGAAAAACATGTGCAAGCTTTACGGCAACGCCCCGGCAGCCTTCTTACTGGTAGTCATTCATTCTTTCGCTATTATCGGCGCAGCCGCGGACTCGGCAAAGTCAGCAAAGATTCAAGCGTCTTCGGCGTGGCAAGTGTCCCAGCAGTTCATCACCAACGCTCACGCCGCCTGCGATAACACGTCCGGATCCGGCATCGCCGAATGCTTCATCGACCAGATGGCAAAAGCTGGAGCCTCTGCCGATGCCGTGAGCTTCGCCCGCGAGTTCACCCGGCAAAATCACGGGGACGTTGGCATCATGACCGGCTTCCAGCCCGTCGGCCCAGTCGACATTGCCTGGATTACCTATCCTTTGCACGCCAATACCAATCATGGCCTTCTGCTGGTCAACGGGCAGCCACGGTTGGTGAACGTCGAAGACCTGAAATTGTTGGACAGAAAAGCAATGGAACAGAGCCCTCAGTTCCGCGACCTCAAGTATCGATTTCCGCAAGTAGACCTGTGGCCGGGCGATCGCGATGGGACAGCCTGGCCCAACTCGCAAAAGGGTCCTAACGGCGGAATCCAGTTTGTGACCGACTATCCTCTGCTCAACGGATGCCACGCCTGCGCCCGCGCCGGAGCCGCGCTGTTTACCTGGAATTTCAACGCTCAGGGGAAATTTCTAGGCACAACCTTCATCGGCATGACTCCGCCACCACTGCAGTGATCGGAGGGCTGGGCTTCCGCTAACGCAACTCAGCTTCTCACCCGCTGCGTGCGAGGGAGCGCGGGAACTGCCGCAGTCTTCGCTGGTGTGATCTGAATCAAAGACCGTTTCCCCACTCGAATGAAGTCGAGTTCCCGAGCTGCCAGCAGCGCATTGATGGCTTCTTTCACTCGAGAGCGGGGAACAAAGTTGCCGAAGAAGGCTTCGACTTCCGCTTGATCGGCGGCAATCACGCAATCCAGATACTTCGAAATCAGCGCTGAGAGCGCCTCTGCCACTGACAAGCCAATGCCTTCCCGGACGGCATCCGGAGACCAGCGGTAGAGCACGTCCCAATACGCTCCCTCTTCCGGTTTGTAATCCACCCGCGTGATGCGCAGCCGCGACCATAACTCGCCCAGTGCGTGACCCAAAGCGACCAGTGATATGCTGCCACCCAGGTCTTCCCGCATCTTTTGCATAGAGATCGGCCCCGCGCGACGGATGAGTTCAAAGGCATCGCAGGCCAGCTGCGAGGATGCCGAGCGCGGCCCAGGCTTGGGAGCCTGCTTGGGATTGCGCTCGCCCACCAGCGCATAGAAATAAGGAAAGATCGATCCCGCCACCAGAAATGCGTTGTTCTCATCGAACTGATTGGCCTCGTAAGCGTCGCGCTCCCGCAGCAAACGGACCATTAGGTCAGTAGCCTCCTGCGCGCGTGGATCGGAAAAGGCATGTTGCCAGGTGGGCAGCCGTTCGTCGGAACCAGCCCAGGCGCCAATGAATGTCGGCGCCAGCACCGGCTGCCGCAGCGGATAGAGCATGCAGAACCCGACCGACTCAATGAAGCCGCGGGCATCCTCCAGCGTGCGCACGGCGCGCCCGTTCAAGTGCCACTTCTCGCGTCGAAGCTGGTCGAGTTCCTGATCGGTCATAAAAAGCAGCCGTCAGCTATCAGCCCTCGGCTATTCGGCTTTGGAACGCCAGTATCACTCTCAAGGTCTTAAAGCTGAGGGCTGACAGCTAGGTTCTGTTTTGTCAAATTCTCTTGAACGCCTTCTGAATGTCCTTCAACGAGTATCGCAGAACTACCGGTCTTCCGTGCGGGCAAGACATGGGGCATTCGGTTTTCGCCAGCTCAGCCAACAGCCATTCCATTTTGTTTTGTTCCAGCGGCATGTTGACCTTGATGGCGGCGTGGCAGGCGATGGAAGCCGCAATCCGTGTGCGGACTTTCTCCAGGTTCAAAGCCTGTTCTTCGTGGGAAAGTTGGTCGAGCAATTCTTGCAGCATCTTTTCGATCTGGGGCGCGTCGATCCCGGCGGGCGCGATTTTCACAGCAATGCTTCGCGCCCCGAAAGGCTCGGCGTCGAATCCGTTCTTCGATAGCTCGTCGGAGATTTCGGCAAACACCGCTTGCTGCGCAGGAGTCAATTCCAGCACGAGGGGCATCAGCAAACGCTGGCTCTCTGCTTTTTGAGCCGCACGCCGCCTCATGATTCTTTCGAACAGCACACGCTCGTGGGCGACGTGCTGATCCACTATCCAGAGACCTTCGTGATTCACCGCCAGAATGAACGAATCGCGAATCTGTCCCAGCGGCCGTAGCGACGCTAGCGCCGGCGCCAGATCGCTGGATGCCTCGGGCTCCTCCGGAACCGGCGGAGTGCAACCGTCATTCTTAACAAATTCGGGCTTAGTAATTTCAGGAATGCCAAAACCGGGAATCGCCTGCGGCGCGCGCGCCAGTCCCAGCGCAGCATTGCCCTCGACGGCGAATCCCCCGCCAAATTGCAAACGCTCATTGATCGGCGGAACCACAGGGGCCTGCAGGGCGAAGTCCTGCGGTCCGATTGGAGCGTAGGCGGCGCGCCACGCCGCGGAATCATCGATCGAAGAGACGCGAGCCCCGGGCGTGAGCGAAGGACTCGCCGTCGGATGCGCCTGAATTTCCGTGGTGAACTGCGGTACCGGGCGCGCTTTCATCAACGCTGCGCGGACCGAGTCGCGCACAAAATCGTGCATCACAGTTTGCTGACGGAAGCGCACCTCGGTCTTTGAGGGATGAACGTTAACGTCCACCTCAGCGCTCGGCAATTCGAGAAACAGCAGCACCACCGGATACACCGTCGGTGGCAGAATGTTGCGATAGGCATCGGTCAACGCGTGCTGAATGAGCCGATCACGGATCAGGCGTCCATTGACGAAAACGTAAATCGAGTTGCGATTCAGCTTCTGGATCTCAGGTTTCGAGACGAAACCGTGCAGCCGCATTTCGCCTGGCGTAGTCGCAGCTTGTTCCTCGTCTTCTTCTACTTCTACGCGTCGCCACGGTGGGGACTGCGGCAATCCGACTCGCTCCAGCGGTTGCGCGGCCGCTACCGCGATCAATTGATCCAGCACCTCTTTGCCGAAGACCTGGTATACCCGTTCGCTGTACCCAGCCACCGGCGGCGCGACCAGCATGGCATTGGTGGCGGAGTGCAGTTCGAAATGCTTATCGGGATGCGCCAGCGCGTAGTGCGTCACCAGCGAAGCGATGTGCGAAAGCTCGGTCGACTCCGCCTTTAGAAACTTCTTGCGCGCAGGCATGTTGAAAAAAAGATCGCGGGTGGTGATCGATGTCCCCACCGGTATTCCCGCTTCTTCAACTTTGAAAAGTTTTCCACCGTTGATTTCAACGATTGTCCCTGTGGGCTCGTCGGGAGCGCGGGTCTCCAGATGCAGACGGCAGACGGAAGCGATCGAAGGCAGCGCCTCTCCCCGGAATCCGAGAGTGGCCACGCTTAGCAGATCTTCGGCGTTCTTGATCTTTGAGGTCGCATGGCGTTCGAACGCCAGCAGAGCATCATCCCGCACCATGCCGCACCCGTTATCGGTGATCTGGATGAGCTTTTTACCGCCCGCTTCGACTTGTATCCGGATGCGTGTCGAACCCGCGTCCAGCGAATTCTCTAGAAGTTCCTTGACCACCGAAGCCGGGCGTTCCACTACCTCTCCGGCGGCGATCTTGTTGGCAACGGCCTCGGAAAGAATGTGGACTCTGCCCATCGTCAGAAGATCCCTCGCTGCGCTCGGGATTTCGGCCGCGGGCTCCCGCTGCGCTCACGCCCGCATAACTCCTCAACCTCTTCAGCAGCGATCTTATTGGCTACGGCCTCGGAAAGAATGTGGACTTTGCCCATCGTCAGAAGATCCCTCGCTGCGCTCGGGATTTAGGCTGCTGACTCCCGCTGCCCTCACGCCCGCATAGCGCCTCAAGTTTCGCAGATGCCGACAGCGAAGGCAAAGCAGAGAATGAAAAGTTTCATTGGCTTTTAGGTCGTATCAATCCCGAAGGGGTTCAAGTCGCACTCGGTTAACGGGCGTCTACGCGGTGGAAGATTTGATCGCGACCGAAACTCTCCCGTTGCCGTTGAAATAATGCGTTAGCGCTTGCCCAGTGTATGACTTCTTGTTCCGCGCAACCTGCTCTGGAGTGCCCTGGGCCACTATCCGGCCCCCGTCTTCGCCGCCCTCCGGACCCAGGTCAACAATCCAATCGGCATTGCGGATCACATCTAGATTATGTTCGATGATAATCACTGAATTCCCCAGGTCGGTCAGCCGGTGCAGGACGTCCAGCAACTTCTTGACATCATCGAAGTGCAGCCCGGTGGTGGGTTCGTCCAGCAGATACAAAGTCTTGCCGGTTTGCCGCTTACTTAACTCGCGCGCCAGTTTGATGCGTTGCGCCTCGCCCCCGGAAAGCGTGAGCGCCGATTGCCCGAGATGAATGTAACCCAATCCTACGTCCACCAGGGTTTGCAGCTTCTGCTTTACCTGCGGAATGTTTTCCAGAATCTGCAAGGCATCGGACACTGGCGTTTCTAGTATGTCAGCAATGGAATAGCCCTTGTATTTCACCGCCAGGGTCTCGTGGTTGTAGCGCTTGCCGCTGCAGATCTCGCACAGCACGTAAACGTCCGGAAGAAAATTCATTTCGATCCGCCGTTGCCCTTCGCCTTGGCAAGCCTCGCAGCGTCCGCCGGGCACGTTGAACGAAAATCTGCCCGGCTTGTAACCACGTTCCCGCGACTCCGGCAACATGGCATAGAGATCGCGAATCTGCGCGAACACTCCGGTGTAAGTCGCCGGATTCGACCTTGGTGTGCGGCCGATCGGCGATTGATCGATGCGAATGACTTTGTCAATGTTCTCCGCCCCCGAAATCGCCTTGTGCGCTCCGGCCTCTTCGCGCGACCGGTAGAGTTTCTTCGCCAGCGCTCGATAGAGGATGTCATTCACCAGCGTCGATTTACCTGATCCCGAAACTCCCGTCACCACCGTCATCACTCCTAGTGGAAAAGTGACGTCGAGGTTCTTTAGATTATTTTCCCGCGCGCCCAGAACGCTGATGCCGGCCCCGTTCGGTTGTCGACGGTCCTCTCGCATTTCGATCTGCATCCGTCCCGAAATGTAAGCCCCGGTGAGCGACTGGGTCGAGCGCTCGATTTCTTCCGGCGTGCCCTGGGCCACCAATTCCCCACCATGCCGTCCCGCACCGGGACCAAGATCAATCACATAGTCCGCCCGCCGGATGGTTTCCTCATCGTGCTCAACTACCAACACCGTGTTTCCCAGGTCACGCAGTTCTTCCAGCGCTTTGAGCAGGCGGTCATTGTCGCGGTGGTGCAGTCCGATCGAAGGTTCGTCGAGCACGTAGAGCACCCCGCGCAGCTTGGATCCAATCTGCGTGGCCAGCCTTATGCGCTGCCCTTCCCCACCCGAAAGCGTCGCTGCCGAACGATTCAGCGAGATGTATCCCAGCCCGACGGCGTTCAGAAACTGCAGCCGTTCCACGATTTCGTGCACAATGCGCCCCGCGATGATCTCCTCGCGCCCGGTTAACTTGATCTTTTTCGCGATCTCGAGGGACCTCGCGACCGGCAGCGCCGTGAAGTCAGCGATGGACATACCATTCACCTTCACCGCCAGGCTCTCCGGACGCAGCCGCTGGCTATGACAAGCCGGACATTCTGTGGCCGACATGTAGTCCAGCAACCAATCCCGGTACGTTTCCGACGTGGATTCTTCCAAAGCTCGCTTGAGAAAGCCGAGTATCCCGGTGAATCCCGTTTTGCCACCCTTCTCCGCCTCGCCGTAAAGCAGCAGGTTCTGAATTTTCTCCGGAAACTTTTCGAACGGGGTGAGCAAGTCGATGCCGTGGGCTGCGGCTGTGATCTCCAGCATATGAATCAGACTCTGCGAAGCCGATCCCGGCCCCAGGCCGCCATCCAGCAGAGGCTTCGACCACTCCACAATCACTTTCGCGGGATCGAAGTCATAGCGGCTGCCCAAGCCATGACACTCCGGGCAGGCGCCGTACGAGCTATTAAACGAGAACGATCGTGGCTCCAACTGCGGTACGTTAATCCCGCAGTCCGGACACGCCAGCCGTGCCGAATAAAGCTGCTCCTCCCCGCCCACCACGGCCACTTGCACCAGTCCACCCGCCAGTTTCATCGCCAGTCCGACCGACAATTCCAGGCGATGCTCAATTCCCGGCTTCACCAAGAGCCGATCGATTACAACTTCAATGGTATGGTTCTTGCGCTTATCGAGGGGAATGTCCTGGTCCAGGTTCAGCAGTTCGCCATCGATGCGTGCCCGGGTGAAGCCGTGTTGCACCAGCTTCTCCATCTCCTTCTTGAATTCGCCTTTGCGCCCGCGCACGATTGGTGCCAGCACCATAACGCGATCTTCCGGAGTCAGGGCCATCACCCTCTGCACAATCTGCTCCGCCGACTGGCGCGTGATCGCCCGGCCGCACTTCGGGCAGTGAGGCACGCCGATCGAGGCGAACAGCAGGCGAAGATAGTCATAAATCTCCGTGATGGTTCCCACCGTCGAACGCGGGCTGCGGCTGGTGGTCTTCTGTTCAATGGAGATGGCCGGGCTCAGCCCGTCGATGGCGTCGACATCCGGCCGTTCCATCTGGTCCAGAAACTGGCGTGCGTAGGCGGAAAGCGTCTCCACGTAGCGCCGTTGGCCCTCGGCGTAGATGGTGTCGAATGCCAGGGAGGACTTGCCCGATCCGCTGAGTCCGGTAATGACGGTCAGCGTGTTACGGGGAATTTCAACGTCGATGTTCTTTAGATTGTGTTGGCGCGCCCCGCGCACCGAAATCTTGGTAATAGCCATGAAGAGCCGAAAGTAATCCTGTCCTTCCGTAATATGGACGGGTCCCCAGAAATGTTGGAGAGTGGGTGTGCGCACCTCTACTCACGTATCTTAGTTGTTAACAGCAGCAAGCGTCAACGCGGGTAAAGTGGGGTCGCGCGGCGTGATCCATGCTGATCACGCAAAACAATTCCGGATTTGCGGCTGCGGCATCTACCGGCAAGGGGCCGAACTTGGGTGGGTTACTGGTTGCTTTCGTTGTTTTCCTTACTTCCATTACCAGCGTAGTTCTGGGCATTGTCGCCGCTTACGGCATCGTCAACGCCATCCTTAACGCTTTTGCTTATCAATCTCGCGAACGCCTGCAGAGAAGCCCCGTCCTCGTTCCCAGCCAGACTGGCGCCAGCTGAGACTGAGGTTCAGGACGTCAGTCGTCGGATCTCAGTCGTACGTCCTCGCGCTTTCCGCTCAATCTTCAGTCCTAAGAACCTCGCCTGAAGAGGCTACCCCATCAACCTCGTCGGACAGGCCTTAACTCGGCACCGGTTCCATATCGGGTTGGATGGTGCGAACCTACGAGCAAATTTACCCGCGGGCAGGGAATTTATAGTCTTTGTGTCTGCACCGGGCTATGAGCCATGGTTCTACATCAACAACCAGTCCCGCCCAACTCTTCGCTTGGAGCCGGGTGAGGAGAAAGTATTAGACGTGGAACTGGAGCCGAAAAACACCCAAAGCAAATAACCGGGCCTCGCCTGTCCCCAACGCGAGAGAAGGATTATTCGAGACAACTGTTGTAATCAGATGGGATGAGAAGGCCGGTCTCCGGACGGGATGCGATACGCTCCCAAGTTATCGACGTGCTCGAGAGTGCGGATGGAAGGATGGCGTCAGTGGCAGACTCGGCAAGGAGAAAACCTTGTCCCGCAGAAAAGCAAAAGAACTCATTTGACTCCGATCGGCCTTCTCATGGAAGGCGTTAGCACTCACGAGTCGGCCATTGAGTGAAATCGCGATTTATCAATCTCCGCAGCCAGCGATGCTCGCACATCCTTCTGCTCCACTGCTCCCCGTCGAGTCCAGAAATACACGGCGAATGCGACATTCACCACGGCCAGCGCAACGCCGAACTCGGTCGTGTACCACAGCGTCTTTCCCGTGTCGCGCATCATGTTGTCGAAAACGGTTTGAACGAACAGGTTGTGGCTGGCGTGTAGCACAGCCGCTGTCCACAAACTTCCTGATTTCAGCCGCAGCCAGGCGAATATAAAGCTGTTCGAGACGACCATCACCGTGAAGCAGCCCATGGCGTACCAGCGATACGTTCCTGCGTTGTAGTCGGCAAATAGCAGCAGAGGACTGTGCCACGCCGCCCAGATGAGGCCGCTTAGCAGGCTTAGCTTCGTGTATGACATCTGCTTGGCCAGTTCCGGTACCAGGAACCCTCGCCACCCGATCTCTTCGCCGAGCGCGGTCGATAGCCCACGAATCATCCCCGCAGTAGCTGTGAATAGGGACCAAAGCGTGAACGCACCCCATGCGGGCATCCCGCGCAATCCGAAACGCTGCGTGACCAGGGTGACCAACTCCGAGTTCCATCCGCCCAGCCGCAGCGCCCATACCGCCCCGTAAGAGATTGCCGCATACGCGAGCGGAATGAAATACGCAGCCGCAATGTAGCGGCCTTCCGGCCAGCGCCAGGCTAACGATCGGAAACTGCGCCCAATGAGGCGGCAAGTCACCAACGCCGCCAGTGCGGGACACCACATGACGGACGTGATCATCATGCCGAACGCCATGCCGAGATGGCCTGACCAGATCACTAGCGACCAGATCACGGAGCTGAACAACAGAGTGAACAGCAGATAAAGGATGGTGGCTCGTTCCGGCGTTTCCCAAATTGGTTTTGACATGGTCACTGCACCATGGCGGATACTAACTGGCAATTAGACTAACCACTAGCCACTTAGTTAGGTGGTGGATTTTCAGGCCTAGCTCCGATTTGTGTACGAAGCTACGCAGCCCGCCGTTACTGCGGCTGCGGGGGCTGTGTCCGCGGAATGGGAAGAGTCTGCGGAAGGGTCTGCGGCTGGCCGGGCTGCTGCTGTTGTTGCTGCTGGATTTGTTGCTGGCGTTGCAGTTCCTGCAAAAGCTGTTCCGGAGTCTTGATGGCGGGCTGACCATTGGGTTGATTCGCCTGCGGCTCATCGGCTTGGTTCGCCTGATCAGCCTGATTGTCCGCGTCGGTTGCCTCTTCGGCGGGATCCTCCCCCTGCATCTCCTCTGGTACCTCCGCAGCCTGTTGCAGGATCCCTTGCCCTGGCGGATTTCCTGTCTGCTTGGCGGCGTCGGAGCCATCAACCGGTGCACTCCCGGCTTTCGATGTGAGAATGATTCTCTCCACCTGGGCAGGGTCCGTCACCGACCCCAGCAGCACGTAGTTGAAGTGCGACCCATTTAATAGCGATGCCAGAACATCACGCGCCGGCCCCGGCCCCAGTTTGACCACCACGCGTTCGGGGGCATTGCCCGGGACCTCCACCGAAGCCCCAGTCTGCGCTCGCACGGCCCGAAGGATGTCTCCCAGCGTGGAGTTCGGCGCGATGATGCTCAATTGACCGTTATGAAACGAAACTTGCGGCGGCGATGCGGGCATTTGCTCCAGAGTGGGCGGCGGCGCCGGAGGCGGATCTGCCGCTGGTTGAGAGGTTGGCGCTGGCGCGGGCTGCGCCTGCTTAACCAAATGCTTGCGCGGAGATGGCTGTTGGCCAGCATATGCGGACCCAACCATCGCCAGGCAAGCAAACCCTCCCAGGATGATGGCCGCGAATTTTTCGCTCCTACCTGCCATTGAAACCCACGCCCGAGATGGTGCTGGTCTTTAAGTTTGATGCGCCAGTCTGATGCGGCGGCTAGCGCTGTGGAAATTGTAGCATCGGACTGCGGCCCTCAAGCAGTGATGTTTGTCGCAATCGCCGTTCTTCTTTGCGAGCTTTGCGGGTTTCTTTGCGCTCTTTGCGGTTAGAAGCCGTTGACCCGACTATTGCTTGGGCGCGTAGTAGCCGCGGCGGGCACGAACCTGGAGGTCTTTCTTCACGGCGGTGATTTCGATGGAGCGGTAGCGGCCGTCGGCATCGAAGTCAGCGGGCCGGTAGGAGACCACATATTGACTGCGCAGCTCGTCTTGAATCGCGGCAAACGAGTTCTTGATGTCCTTCATCTTATAGGGGAAAAATGCGCGTCCACCGGTGGCGTCGGCCAGTTGCTCCAGAGCCTTATCGCCGCGCAGAATCAGCCCGCTGTCGTCGGTTGAAATCGCATAAATCATCACTTCCGCGCGCTGTGCCATTTCAATCGCCTGCGCTCGGGTGTATTCGCTCTGGTTGTCCTCGCCATCGCTCACTACAATAATGGCGCGGCGCACCGGACGGTCTGATTTGTCCTTGATCAGCTTGTCGTGGCACGCGTGATAGATCGCATCGTAAAGCGCCGTCCCGCCGCCATCGCGCAGACTGCGGACTCCGGTCTCCAGCAGTCGAACATTATCCGTAAAGTCCTGCGTTACCTGACTGCGGCTGCTGAACCCCATCACAAAAGCCCGGTCGAATTTGGGACGCACTGTGCTCTGCAGGAAACTGACGGTCGCCTCTTGCTCGAAGTCAAAGCGCCCGCGCACCGAACCGCTGGTGTCGACCAGCACTCCCAGTTCGAGTGGCAGATCGACCTCACGTCGAAAATTTACGATGGCTTGCGGCGGCTTGTGGTCATCGAGGATGGTAAAGTCGCGCTGATTCAAGTCGCGCACGAACTTGCCGTGCCGATCCGTGGCGGTAAACAAAACGTTCACCTCGGAGACGCGCTTCCTAATAGTGAGGACGGAATCGTTCTGATCAGTGTCAGCGCTCGGGGAAACGGTGGGAAGGGCTAAACCGGACGTCGCCACGTAGGGTGTGGGCGTCTGCGCCAGCAACGTAGTCGCGGCCAGAAGCACTGCCAGACAAAAATGCCATCGCGTGTACTTCATGCCTAACCAGTCCAAATTTTTCACGCCCAAACACGGCCAGCGGCTTTCCTTATCTATTAGATGCACGTAACGGGCCGAAATCCGCACAGAGAGCCGCATTTACTGCTCAGACTGTACGAGAGACTACAGTGAATGCCAAGTTACAGAAGGAGCACACGTTTGGTCATACAATCAAATACTTTTTCTTCTGATACTTAGGGGAATCAGTGCAAATTCTTGCACTCGATGTGCGTGCGCCTCGTGGCCCAGGTTTCCCCACTCTCTAGCGAGCAGACTTTCAGAACCCTTGGGTGCCCAATCCTTGACGTTCTTTGTCAAGGGTGGGACCGAAACTCGCGCCTCCACTTGCCCAGCGCGTGCAACATGCCATGGCGTCGGCGAAGATTATGATCAGAACAGAACCGGCGCGGCATAATACCTTCTAACTATTCACATGACAAAGATAGCTTCCCCGACTCTGGTTCGTTGCGGCTGGGCGACCAACCCGCTCTCCATTCGCTACCACGACAAAGAATGGGGCGTGCCCGCGCACGACGATCGCACTCTCTTTGAATTTCTTATTCTCGAAGGCGCGCAGGCCGGCCTGAGCTGGGACACCATCCTCGGCAAACGCGAGAATTATCGCGCTGCTTTCGATCACTTCGACGCTAAACGGATCGCCCGTTATGACCGGCGCAAGCTGCAAAGTCTGCTGCGCGATCCTGGCATCGTCCGTAATCGGCTGAAGATCGCTTCGGCAGTGGGAAATGCCAAGGCCTTTCTCCAAATTCAGAAAGAGTTTGGCTCTTTCGACCAATATATCTGGCAATTCGTTGGAGGGAAGCCAAAGGTAAATTCGTGGCGCTCGCTCGAGCAGCTTCCCGCCAGCACTCCCGAATCTGACGCCATGAGCAAAGATCTAAAAAAGCGCGGCTTCAACTTCGTGGGCTCGACCATCTGTTATGCCTTCATGCAGGCGGTCGGCATGGTGAACGATCACGCCGTAAACTGCTTCCGCTATTCCCAAGTCGCGCTCGCCGCCGCCAAGCGCCAGCGACTACCCGGCAAAAGAAAATCTTGATTTTCAGCTGAGGCAGTTGGAGGCGGGGCTTGACCCAAACTAGTTGACTAAAGCAACTAAGTATTTGATATCATCAACTGACCTAATCCCGTACAGAGCTTGCCGATGGCCTCGCCCAACCTTAACTCCCGCGTCCAAGCCGTCCGCAGCTTCAATCGCTTCTACACCAGGCAGATTGGAGTATTGCGCGAGGGTCTCCTAAGGAGTCCTTTTTCTCTCACCGAAGTGCGCGTCCTCTACGAAATTGCCCACCGGGAAGAAACCACCGCCTCCGAACTCTGCAAAGAACTGGACCTCGATCCGGGTTATCTCAGCCGCATCATAACCAACTTCGAAAAACGTGGACTGATCGACAAATCGCACTCAGAGGCTGACGGCCGCCAAAGCCTTCTATCCCTAACCCAGCAGGGACAGAAAACCTTCGCCCCACTCGAGGCCCGTTCCAATGAGGAAGTTGCAACCATGCTTCGCTGGCTTTCCGAAGGTGAGCAAAAGCGCCTGGTGGGGGCGATGCATTGCATCAACCGGCTGCTCGCTCCCGCGTCAGACGCTCCGCAGCCTCCCTATCTTCTGCGCCCCTACCAACCCGGAGACATGGGCTGGGTCGTCCATCGCCACGGCGTGCTTTACTCGCAAGAGTATGGATACGACGAGCACTTCGAGGCGCTAATCGCCGAGATCGTCGCCGGGTTCATCCAACATTTCGATCCCAAGCGTGAGC
>DATKEN010000178.1:0-7591 GCA_035512155.1 Terriglobales bacterium
GCAAGGAGCCTACATGATACTTGCGGCGCGGGCTCTGGGACTGGACTGCGGGCCGATGTCAGGCTTTGATAACGCAAAACTCGATGAGGAGTTCTTTGCGGCTGGCAAATGTGAGTCCTGCGAGCAGGAGTTTTTCCCTGAAGGACATGTGAAATCGAATTTTCTCTGCAACATCGGTTACGGCGACCCTGCGACGCTCATGCCGCGGGGCCCTCGGCTCGACTTTAGCGAGGCATGCACCCTGTTGTGATTGCCGTTTACTTGCGCACGGGTCGAGCCAACCAAAGTTCTCGATCGCGGTAAGGTTGTGCTGGTTTTGTCCAACGTGGATTAAACGGCTAGGGGTTTCTGCAGAAATCCCGCTGGCCGGATTGCCGCATTACGCCACCAATCGTTAAAGAGGTCCTCTCCCGGCCTTCGACTCACCTCGCCAATGGGCGCATAATAGGAATCCTCGGCTACCGACAGGAGAGTCAATGATGTGCAGCTTGTAGTTTTGGAGGACAAATTATGAGCACCAGCATTGTGAGACCGCCAAAAGTTACGGACGACTACATTTCAGAAGTAATGACAACGGTAAAGTTGAAAAACCCCGCAGAACCTGAATTCCATCAGGCAGTCCAGGAAGTATTCGAGTCTCTGCGCCTGGTGCTGCAGAAGCATCCTGAATATGGAGCGGCCCGAATCCTGGAGCGAATTGTGGAGCCGGAACGGGTAATCATGTTCCGTGTGCCCTGGCTTGACGATCAAGGCAACCCTCAAATCGATCGTGGGTTCCGCATTGAAATGAATAGTGCAATCGGACCTTACAAAGGCGGGCTGCGCTTCCACGCTTCCGTCAATCTCGGAATTCTGAAGTTTTTGGCATTCGAGCAGGTGTTCAAGAATTCACTGACGACACTGCCTATGGGCGGTGGCAAGGGAGGGTCCGACTTCGATCCAAAAGGGAAGAGCGACAATGAAGTCATGCGGTTCTGCCAGAGCTTCATGACCGAACTCTCCCGGCATATTGGTCCGAACACTGATGTACCAGCCGGTGACATCGGAGTGGGCGGACGAGAGATCGGTTTCATGTTTGGACAATACAAACGCCTGCGCAATGAGTTTACGGGCGTGCTGACTGGCAAGGGCCTGAATTGGGGCGGTTCACTGATTCGTCCAGAGGCTACGGGATACGGTTGCGTGTATTTTGCCGCCGAGATGTTGAAAAGCCGCAAAGACTCACTTGAAGGAAAGCTCTGCCTGGTTTCAGGAAGCGGAAACGTTTCTCAATACACAGTCGAAAAGCTGCTTGATCTGGGCGGCAAGCCGATCACGCTCTCCGACTCCGACGGCGTAATCTACGATCCCGACGGCATTGATCGCGAAAGGCTGGCTTGGGTCATGGAACTCAAGAACGTGCGCCGTGGCCGCATCCGTCAGTATACGGACACGTTCAAGAAGGCGATCTTCATGCCCACCGACATCAAGCTCGACCACAATCCGCTGTGGAATATCGAGGCTGACTGCGCCTTCCCCAGCGCCACGCAAAATGAGATCATCGCTAAAGATGCGGCAAATCTCATCAAGAACGGATGCAAGCTCGTGGCCGAAGGCGCAAATATGCCCTGCACGCTCGAAGCTACCAAAATGTTCCTCGGTGCTAAAGTCCTGTACGGACCGGCCAAAGCTGCGAACGCCGGTGGCGTAGCCACTTCCGGTCTGGAGATGGCACAAAACAGCGCACGGCTGACCTGGAGCCGCGAAGAGGTGGACGATCGGTTGCACAAAATCATGATCGCGATTCACAAGAACTGCTTCGAGACGGCCGAAGTCTACGGGACTCCGGGCAATCTGGTGAACGGAGCGAATATCGGCGGTTTCCTCAAGGTCGCCAATGCGATGCTGGACCAAGGGTTGGTCTAACGTTCGTGGCCGAGGGTTGTGAGGTTGGAGCTGGGGGTGGATCAGTCCACCCCGTCCTCTTTTGATGCAAGTCAGGATCGACTCATGAGCGTGAAAGACGCGACTGAGCAAACCATTGATGTAGACCGCCTCTTCGAGGGCTTCGAGAACCTGATGCCCTTTCGGGTGCAAGACATTCTCCTGGTCTCCAGCCTCTACGATTCTTTTATCCTCCGCGAGGATGGGCGCCTGAACGAACTCCTCATCGGCGAATCTCTGGAGCTCGAGCAGCAACAAATCCCCGGCATCACCCATGTTTCAAGCGGCGCTGAAGGACTGGCCCTAGCGCGATCTCAGCCACGATTTAACCTGATCGTCGCCAACCTCGAAGTGGAGGACATGGACGCTGCACAGTTGGCTCGCGAGGTCAAGGCGGCGGGACTTGATGTGCCTGTAGTCGTGCTTGCCTACGACTATCGCGAGGTCCAGAATTTCGTGGCTCGCAATCCGGTCACAGACATTCAGCAGATATTTCTCTGGCAGGGCAACGTTCGCATCCTGATTTCGATCGTCAAGTACATTGAAGACAAGAGGAACGTCCTCCACGACACTAGCGCGATCGGAGTGCCGGTCATCCTGGTGGTGGAAGATAACATTCGCTACTACTCATCATTTCTACCCACTATTTACACCGAACTGATCACGCAGTCGCGCCTTCTGCTCAGCGAAGGATTGAATGTGGCTCACAAGTTGGTGCGCATGCGGGCGCGGCCCAAGATTCTGCTTTGCTCGAATTATGAAGAGGCCTCGCAGCAAGTGACGAAGTACGGAGAATATCTGCTCGGGGTGGTCTCCGACGTCGAATTCCCGCGCGGAGGCGAATTGGCGCCGGACGCCGGTTTTGAATTGGCGCGCATGGTTCGCAGCCTGGTTCCGGATGTTCCCATCGTGCTGCAGTCGAGTCGCACAGCATTCATGGTACGCGCACATTCCGAGGGAGTCTCGTTTTTGCGAAAGGGTTCCCCCACGCTGCTGGCAGACTTACGCATGTTCCTGACTGAACAGTTTGGCTTCGGCGATTTCGTCTTCCGGTTGCCCGACCTTACCGAAGTGGCCCGCGCCCGAGACCTGAACGAACTGGAGTCGCGGCTGCGCGAAGTCCCGGCCGCGAGCATCGCCTACCACAGCGAGAGAAATCATTTTTCGCGCTGGCTGCGCGCCCGGACGGAGTTTGCCCTGGCCCAGAAACTCCGGCCACGCAAGGTCTCCGATTTTTCCACCGTCGAGGACCTTCGCCACGATCTGATTGCTTCTATCGCCGAGTATAGGCGCGAGCAGAGCCAGGTTCTCATCGGCGATTACAACTCGGCGACATTCAAGGCCACCAGTTCTTTCTTTCTTCGGATTGGTGGCGGTTCCCTGGGCGGCAAGGCGCGCGGACTGGCTTTCGTGCGTCACCTGTTGCACCAGCATCGGATGGAGCACCGCTTCCCTGGCATTCAGATTGTGGTGCCGCCGACTTGCGTCCTCGCTACCGACGTGTTCGACCAGTTTCTCGATGAAAACCAACTGCTCGACTTCGCCGTGAGCAGTAACGATGACGCCGAGATTGAACGCCGGTTTCTGGCGGCATCACTGCCGGCTGCACTGTGGGAGGACCTTCTGGCATTTCTGGCGGAAGTCCACTATCCGCTGGCGGTGCGTTCGTCCAGCTTGCTCGAAGATTCGCAATACCTGCCCTTTACCGGAGTCTACGAAACTTTCATGCTGGGCAACCAGCATCCCGACCTCGACGTGCGCCTGGAGCAGCTTATGGAGGCGGTCAAACGGGTCTACGCCTCGACTTTCAGCCAGCACGCAAAAGCTTACGTGCGAGCGACACCCTACCGACTGGAGGAAGAGAAGATGGCTGTGATCCTCCAGCAAGTTGTAGGTACGATCCACGAGCCGCGGTTTTATCCGGATTTTTCCGGAGTAGTCCGATCGCGCAACTTCTATCCGGTTTCGCCGATGACCTCCACAGACGGAGTCGCAGCAGTTGCGTTAGGACTGGGCAGAGAGGTGGTCGGGGGAGGAAAGTGCCTGACTTTTTGTCCGCGATATCCCCAAAATATTGTGCAGTTCTCGTCCGCCGAAGATATCTTGGCAAACTCTCAGTCCGAGTTCTGGGCTCTTGAGCTTGACGGCGTAGGACATCAAGACCGCACGACCGATCTGAGAGAAGTGCGATTCGGGTTGGACGTGGCGGAAACCGACGGAACTTTGCATCGGCTGGGCTCTACCTACTCCGAAGACAATCTAGCTGTCTATGACGGCCTTAGCCGACCCGGCATTCGCGTCGTGAGCTTTGCTCCCATCTTGAAGCACGGCGTCTTTCCCTTGGCCGCAATTCTCGACCAACTCATGAAAGTCGGCGAAGACGCGCTGGGACGGCCAGTGGAAATCGAGTTCGCGGTCCGACTGTCGGGCCATCCAGATGAACCCGCCGATTTCGGATTTCTGCAGATACGTCCGCTAGTGCTCTCGCGGGAAGGCGAGGAGCTTCGAATGGAAGACGTGAACCCCAACGAACTGGTGTGCCAGAGTTCGAAAGTTTTAGGGAACGGTGGGATTCAGGATTTGCGCGATATCGTGGTGGTCGACTTCCAGCGTTTTGAACGTGCCCGCAGTAAGGAAGTGGCCCAAGGGGTCAGTTATTTCAACACGAAGCTCAACGACAGTAGTACTCCGTATCTGTTGATTGGCGTCGGACGGTGGGGATCAAATGACCCGTGGCTTGGCATCCCAGTAGCCTGGGACCAGATTTCGGGAGCCCGAGTGATAGTGGAGGCGGGATTCCGTGATTTTCGCGTAACGCCTTCGCAAGGCAGTCATTTTTTTCAGAATCTTACTGCCTTTCAGATCGGATACTTTACTGTTAATCCTGATGCCGGGGAGGGTTTTGTGGACTGGCAGTGGCTGACTTCACAGCCCGCAGTGGAAGAAGAAGGTTGTGTCCGTCACCTGCGTTTTGACGGGCCGCTCGTCGTCGTCATGAACGGTAAAACCAGCCGCGGGATGATCTTCAAGCCAGCTTCATAATCCTCATCGAACGCCAGTCCGACATCATGGCCTGAGATTTCGTCGCAAGGTGGCTCCATCTACCTCTTTTTCCCAACGCGCCACGACAACGGTAGCGACGCCGTTCCCAATCATATTCACGGTGGCGCGAAACATACTCATGAAACGGTCGATTCCGAGAATCAGAGCCATGCCTGCTACTGGAATGGTGGGGATAACGGACAACGTTCCCACCAGCGCAATGAAGGCTGCGCCTTGCACTCCACTCGCTCCCTTCGATGTCAAGATGGCAACTGAGAGGATGGTCAGTTGTTGCATCAGTGTCAACTGAGTGTTGGTGGCTTGGGCCACAAACAGCGCCGCCATGGTCATGTACATACTCGTGCCGTCAGTGTTGAAGCTGTAGCCCGTCGGTACTACGAGTCCGACCAGGGACTTCGAACAACCGAGTTTTTCGAGCTTCTCCATCAGTGTCGGCAGGGCCGGCTCCGACGAACTCATAGCCAGGACAAGAAGGATCTCTTCCTTGATATAAGCCAGGAACCTGATGATGCCGAAGCCCGCGGCGCGGGCAATCGCCCCGAGCACAAGAAGTACGAACAGAATGGAAGTTGCGTAGAACGTTCCAATCAGTTTGGCTAAGGGTCCTAGCGAGACCAAGCCATATTTTCCTACCGTGAAAGCCATAGCTCCGAACGCGCCGATGGGGGCAAATCGCATGAGGATATTTACTACCCCGAATACCGCATGAGTTAGCGCATTGAATAGATCAACCAAAGGCTTGCAGCGTGGACCAACGGCCGATAATGCGAAGCCGAACAATATGGCAACCAGCAGAACTTCAAGGATGTCTCCTTTGGCGAACGCGTCGACCACCGTGTTCGGGATGATGTGCATGAGAAAGTCGGTCGCGCTCTGCGCCTTTGCCTGTCCGGCATAATCGGCCACGGCTTTTGCATCAAGGGTGGCGGGATTCACATTGAAGCCGCTGCCCGGCCGTACCAGGTTGCCAACGACCAATCCGATCAACAATGCCATTGTGGAGACGATCTCAAAGTACACCAGCGCCTTCCCACCGACCCGGCCGACTTTCTTCATGTCTTGCATGCCGGCGATGCCCGTGACAACGGTGCAAAAGATGATCAAGCTGATAATCATCGTGATCAGCTTGATGAAGGCGTCGCCCAGCGGTTTCATGGCGATGGCTCTAGCCGGGCTGAAGTAGCCAAGCGCAATTGCCAATCCGATCGCCAGCAGCACTTGCACCCACAAAGTTGCGTAGAACGGTTTCTTGCGCGAATTATGAGTCGGCATTGCAGCGGCGGGGAGCGGGGTAGCCGAAACTCCCATCGTCAGGCCCTCACTTTTCCAGAATGTTGCCGGCGACTTGGCGGACCGAAGTTGTTCCAAGTTCTAGTGGCTGGCTTTGTCGAGCTGGACTGCCAGCGTGCGCACCAACCATGGAATGATTACCTGTTTAAAAATAATCGGATCGGGCCATACTTTTACCTGCCGGCCCAGGTGTCCACCCGCGGGGTTGATCCACGCGTCTTTGGGAACGTCGCCGCTGTCGAGTAGCAAGTAAATATCAGATATCGGCACTTGCGTGTCCTTGACGCCAGCCAGGATCAGCATCGGTGTGGTCGGCTTCCCGAGCAGCTTTTGATTCACCAGAGACATTCTGGAAAGCGCCGCCGCCAAGTCGTCTAGTGTCTTGACCCCATCGAAAATGTTCATCAACGCCGGAACTTGATCAAAAAGATATTCTCGATTACCCAACAACGAATTCATCAGAAACTCTTTCTGAAAGAAGTTGTCGACCGGCGGCGATTGGGCGCTCGCTCCTTTTAGACGCGCGCGTTCGACGATGGACATTTTGGTCGCCCAATACGCTCCCCAGCTGACGCCGTGCATTGCGATTCTCGTCTTGTCTACCTCGGGCCTGGTCTGAAGGTAGTCGAGCACCCGCGATAGCATCCGGTCGGAAGTCTCACTCACCTTGATCGGCGCCTGACCGGTGCCAGGCCCATCAACCGCGAGCACGCCAATGCCAAAAGGCAGAATCGCTGCGAAGCTTTCGGAGAGATCTTCTTTGCGGCTGTCCAGACCGTTGACCGCGATTACCACGGGCACCGGGCCAGTTGCGTTCTTTGGCAGACGGAGATATCCAATGATCTCCGAACCTTCAAAGGGGATGCGAACGACTTCCAACGGCGGGTCCCAGAAGTGAGCGTGAGCCAGAAACGCTTCGATTGCCTTTTGGTACGATTGCTGCTTTTTTGGAGACGCCGGGATCGGCCAGCGGCCGAAAGAATAAAGTCTCCAGGCCCGGATGTAGTCAGCGTTCGCCTTGACTGGGTCAGTGGCTTCGAGCGCCCTCGCTTCGGCCATGTAGCGGTCGGCCACCCCCATGAAGGCCGCCGCCCATTCGTCCTTGTCGCGGGTCTTGATGGAATTGAAAGCTTCGCGAACATCAGCCGGATCAAGCCCGATCAGCGGATACATGCCGTTTTCCGCCCGATGAATTGCTTCGGTCTTGATCTCGTCAAGAGTGCGTTCGGGATGCTCCTGAGCGGAGGCAGTGGACACGAAGATACCAACCAGGACAAAAAACACGAGCAGCATGCGGCCACATTCGGGCTTACCT
>DATKEN010000179.1:0-8125 GCA_035512155.1 Terriglobales bacterium
CCCGCGACCGCAGCGGATTGTGGATCGACGACTTTAACGGTGAGATCGGCAGCGAGAGCCGATGCGGGGAGAAGCAGGGTGAATAAAACAGCAATTATGCGCACTCCATCCTCCTTGGCACGCGAAAGAGGTTGAGGTCGATGGATCGCGCCGGTCTCCTGGCTTCGCGAGTAAGGATGTTTAGATCCGGATTCGTCCGCGGCCTTCCCGGGAATTTCCCAGTGGCCGAGGGCAATGTCCTCGCTTACAGTTGCGCGGCAGCGCGGGAATTGCACCCGCTTCCCTGTCTTCGCCGAGCGGCGAAGACGCGCTTTCCTAGGATGACAAAGATCGGAGCAACCGAATCGAGAGTAATGGGCAGTGGCGGGGATGTCAAATGGGACGTCGGGATCGTTCGCAAAAACCCGCTTCCTAAATGGCCGTGACGGCGTCTGACCAACAGGCCTACAATTCTGCGGGGTGCCATGATGAATTTTGAGTGGATCGGTCAGGACATTCGTTTCGGCTTGCGTTCGATGTTGAGGAGTCCAAGCTTCACGGTGATCTGCATTCTTTCGCTGGCGCTGGGCATCGGGGCGAATACCACGATCTTCACCGTCATCAACGCCGTCCTGCTCCACCCTCTGCCAGTCGCCGAAATCTCTCGCCTGGTGCAACTCGATACCGTTGACAGCAAGACCATGGTCACACAGGCGCGCGCCACGAAGATGGGCATGTCCTATGCCAACTGCGAGGATTACCAGCGGCAGAGCCAGGTGTTCGACGGGCTCTCGTGTAATTCGGGCACTGCGTTGACCTGGAGCGGAGAAGCAGAACCCAAGCAGGTCGCCGGCCAGTTGGTGAACGCGAATTATTTCCAGGTGCTCGGCCTGACACCAGCTGCCGGACGCTTCTTCCTTCCGGACGAAGACACCAAGCCGGGCGGCAACAATGTGGCCATCCTGAGCTACAGTCTTTGGGCCAATAAGTTCGGTTCGGACCGAAACCTGATTGGCAGGAGCGTGACCTTCAACGCGACACCGTTCACGGTCATTGGAGTCGGCCCGAAAGGCTTCAAGGGAACGTTCACAATCGGTCCCGCCGACCAAGTCTGGGTTCCCGTCAGCATGTACGGTCAGGTCCTGGCTGGATTTGTAAAGGACAATTTCAGAGAAAGGCGATTTCTAAATACCTTTACGGTAGCGCGATTAAAACCGGGGGTTAGCGAGGGGGAGGCGGAAGCCTCTCTGAAGACGATCGCCTCACAGCTTGCAGTGGAATACCCGAAGGAGAATGCCGGACGCAGCGTGGCGGTTTCCCCGCTGGCTGACGCGGCGGTGGGCATCAATCAACACGACCAATTTGTACTGGCGGGAGCTCTGATGATGGGGGTCGTCGGACTCATTCTTTTGATCGCTTGCGCCAATCTCGCCAATCTCCTGCTGGCCAAAGGAGCCCGGCGGGAACGAGAAATGAGTATCCGAACCGCCGTAGGTGCCAGCCGTGTACGCCTGATCCGCCAGCTTTTGACCGAGAGTCTGGTGTTATCGCTAAGCGGTGGCGCAGCCGGACTCCTGCTGGCGTTCGCCGGGCGGCGCTTACTCTGGGCTTTCCGTCCGCCATTCATAGAGAACAATGATCTCGACCTTGAGCTCGATTCCCACGTGCTGCTGTTTACCCTGGGCCTTGCGCTGCTGACCGGAATCATCTTCGGCCTGGCCCCGGCCATCAAGGCATCCAGGGCCGACGTCTCCGAGGCGCTAAAAGCCGGCGGCCGGGGCGGAAGTGGTACCTGGACACGCGGTCCGCTGCGCAGCATATTGATCGTTTCGGAAGTCGCGCTTGCACTGATCACACTCGTCGGTGCAGGACTGTTCATTCGAAGTATGGAGAATGCACAGAGAACGGATTTCGGCTTTGAATCGAAACGTCTTTTCGTGATGGCAGTTGATCTCGGTGCGCTTCATTACGATGAAGCACACGGGCAGCAGTTTTATCGTGACGCTATTCAGCGGGTGAACGCTTCTCACATGGTGCAAGCGGCGGCGGTTGCCTCAAACCTCCCGCTCGGCGGCGGCCTTGAGCGTACCGTATTTCCCGAAGGAAAGGACGAGACATCCGGCTACCGGGGCACCTTGACGCAGCTTAACGACGTCTCCCCAGGATTTTTCGACACCTTGCGTATTCCCCTGACGAAGGGGCGATCCTTCACCGATCTCGATAAAAATCAGACCACACCCGTGGCAGTGATCAACGAAGCCATGGCTCGTCACTTCTGGCCCGATCAGGATGCGATTGGCAAGCGCTTCCACTTCTTCGGCGATCCCAAATTACTTGAGGTCGTGGGGATCGTGGGCAACACGGTGATCAACCAGGTTGGTGAAGATCCTCAACCCCTTGCCTATCTTCCGCTGACCCAGGACTATCCCCCGGCCGCGACTGTGCAGGTACGCACTTCGGGGGACCCACGGGCGGTTATCGCCACAGTGCGCAGCCAGATCCAAGGACTGGACCCAAACCTCGCGATTACGAATGTTCAGACGGTAGAAGACGTGTTGAACCAGGGATTGTGGGCGCCTCGCATGGCAGCCGCCCTGCTCACATTATTCGGCGGCCTCGCGCTTGCCCTCGCGGCCATCGGTGTCTATGGCGTGCTTTCCTACTCCGTCAATCAGCAGACGCGCGAGATTGGAATTCGGATGGCGCTCGGTGCCACCCCGAGCGGGGTGCTGCGCTGGGTGGTTGGCCAGGGGCTTCGGTTAGCCGGCGCGGGCGTGCTGGTTGGCGTTGTCGCAGGTTTGGGCTTGATGCACTTTATGGGCAGTCTGCTGTTTGGAGTCAGTACACACGATCCAGAAACCTTCGGGACGGTAATACTGGTGCTAGGAATGATCGCTTTACTGGCGTGCTATCTGCCGGCCCGAAGAGCCACAAAGGTTAACCCCCTCGTAGCGTTGCGGCAAGACTGAGTCGCCGCCCGGTCGTTGCCAGCTCGCCACGACCTCGTTAGATGATCCCAAAGCCTCGCTCCGTCCGCTCCCTTGAGAGTTAGACTTCTCGGGCGTTTTGCGTTCATTTGCCGACTCATAGCCGACCTAATGTCGCGGCAGGAACGTTATGAGAGTACATCGGGCAGAGGAGTCCTGCCCTAACAAAACCGGACATTTTAACTTCCTAACGAACCATCACCTCGTCAATTACTAGACAGCGCCGCGATGTGAGGGTAACGTGTGGACCATCGCTATGGGCCCCTTCGAGTACCGCGTCCGGTTCTGCACCAGACGCGAAATCTCCGCATTGCGGAACGGGGATGAGTTCAGCAGATCCAGAGCGCCGAAAAGATATCGCGTGGGAACGCCTCTCGCTTGAGAATGGCTGGTCGTGTCGCATCTGCGGGGCGATTCCGGACGTCGGTGTGCAATTCGAAAACAACCTCTGCGAAGACTGCCGACTCTCTCTCAGGAACTATGACCCGACAGCCTCCTAGATGATCCTCTTTCCCATTCGACACAACCCGCGAACGTCGATCAACACAGGATCGGTCTAGTCTTCAGATCGCGAGCCCTGGACCAAGGACAGGCAGATGAAAACGCCCAGGCTCATCTCATGAGCCTGGGCGTGTTTTAAAAGTTGAGCTTCCCGTTCAAGCCGATTTCTTTGCGGCCTTCACCTTCGCCCACCGAGCGCGTTGTGCCGCCGCAATCCTCTTACGGGCGCTGGCGGACATTGTTCGTTTCTTGGGCATCGCGACGACTTTCTCGTTTTCGCCTCTTGCCTTCACTTTCGCCCAGCGTGCTCTCTGTGCAGCGGCGATTCTGGCTCTTCCAGCGGCAGACATCCTGCCCCGCCGTGCTGTCCCGTTTCCGTATGCTGCTCCGAAAGCTGACAGCGCTGCACCAATCGCCTTGACTTCCTTGCTCAATCGATCATGCTCTTTCTTCAACATCTGCACTACGCCACCTAGGTTCGTCATTGAATCCCCCTCGCGGGGATTGTAGCAGGCGGTCATGGTGGATGAGTCAAATGGAGATTTCACGCCAAGCCAGAGATGACCTCATGATCGCTTGTGAGCGTAGTAATAGCTTTTCGCTGTTCCCCAGCCAAGAAATTGGAGAAGCCTTGCTGGGCGGGGTTTTGCCGCGTTTCCACTCAGAAAAGGGAGCTTGACATTGTCCCATTGCCAGTGACAAACTTCGGCCCCGTTCTTCGCAGACAAGCGCTCAAGGCGGTAAAGCCAAGAATGACCCCTGCCCAAAGGAGATTCAGTTATGTCGATCCACATCGATCGGTTGCAGACTGGTATGGCAACCCCCTTTCAGCTCGTGATTCTCACTCTGCTCGTAAGCTTTGGATTCTCTCCATCAGCAAGCTCACAAGTGACTGCAGACAGCAGGTCACGAATGCTTTCGAACGCCGAAAACCTCGGTTCAGAAGATTTGTCCAAGCAGATCACCGTGACGGTTTGGCTGAAACACCACAATCAAGCCGCGTTCGATGAATTGGTCCGGCAGATGTATGACAAGAGTTCCCCGAACTATCATCGTTTTCTCACCCTCGAGCAATACCACGCGAACTTTGCGCCGACAGCCCAGGAAGCAGCCGTGGTCCGCGACTTCCTTACAGCCCGTAATTTGACTGTCTCGTCCGCGGACAAAAATAATCATTACCTATCCGCACGGGGCCGTGTCGCGGACGTGCAGAGTGCCTTCAAGGTGCAGATCAATCGCTTCAAAATCAATGGAGAGATCCATCGGGCGAACCTGACCGAGCCTGCGATCGAAGGGCCCGCCGGCGCCGTGGTGGCTTCAGTGCAGGGATTAAACGACCTTCGCTACGAATCTTATGCGCGGCGGCCCATCAATCCGAATACCGGTGGCCCCGCGAACGGCATTCCGCTCAAGTCTGCGGGCGCAGGGTCCAATGGACTGTTTTTCACGGCGGATTGTTTCGGTGGCCCTGTGACCGAGACTTTCACCACCCCAGGCGGTGGTCCATCAGCCGTATACACGGGCAATACCTACGGTTCTGGCATCGCTTCCGTTCCACCCGGCGCTCCTCAGTGCGGCTATGATGCTGCCGACATGGAAGCCATTTACGGGCTGCCCACAGTTTATGCCAACGGGTTTGCCGGTACAGGCCAGACCATCGTGATTGTCGATGCGTTTGGATCGAACACGATTTTGGGCGACGCCAACACGTTTTCCCGACTGAACAAGCTGCCCGCGCTCAAGACTGGGCCAGGCGGGAATTTCCAAATTGTCAAGCCCAATGGCACGGCAAAATGCACGGCCACGAACGGCTGTATCGGTGGAAGCTGGCAATTCGAAACCACTCTCGATGTTGAATCGGCCCACAGCATCGCCCCAGCCGCCAATATCCTCCTGGTGCTTGCCGCGGACAATTCCTTTACCAACATCGATATCGCAAATCTCTTTGCGATTGACAATCTCGCGGGCAACGTAATCTCCAACAGTTTTGGACTTCCAGAGATAGTGTTTGTCGACTTTGCGCCGTCGATTCTCATAGTTGAAAACAACCTCGCAGAGACCGCGGCCGCTCTGGGCATTTCGCAGCAAGTCTCTACCGGTGACGCCGGCGATAACCTCGCATTCAATATAGCGAATTTTGGCATTAACGCCACGTCTCCAGGATTCGCTGCCAGTTCACCGTTTACGACCGCTGTGGGTGGTACCAGCACGTTCTTAGGTGCCGACCACACCGTTAAATTCCAGACCGGCTGGGGCCTCAACTTCACACGAATCGCCGGCACCCAGCCGAATCCTCCCGTTGTCCCGCCTCTCGGTTTTGGCTTCAATGGCGGAGCCGGCGGAGGGCCTAGCACCGTCTTTCCCAAACCAGCGTTCCAGAGTAATTTACCGGGTGCTTTTCGCCAGACTCCGGACATCTCCATGGTTGCTGATCCAGAGACCGGGTTGGAGATCATCGTGACGCCGGACAGCGTTCCAGGTCATCAGAAGTTCGTCGAGGTATTTGGAGGCACGAGTCTCTCCGCCCCGATGTTCTCAGCGATGTGGGCACTCGCCAACCAGGCAGCCGGGGGCGGGCCGCTGGGACAGGCCGCACCTTTGCTCTACAACCTTCCTCGGAGCGCCATCACCGACGTGCGCCAGATCGGGTCCCCGAATAATGTGACGGGAACCATTTCGATTCCAAATACGCCACCGAAACCTCCCACTATCATTCACGAAAGTGCGAAGGCTCTAGCGGCGCCATCTGCCTGTGCGGCTCCGCCATGTTCGCTGGAAAATACGACAACCTTTGTCAGCGCGCTCTTCCAAAGTTCCTCTTCAACTCGCTGGGATGTTTTCGTCTTTGGGACCGACTCGTCTCTCACCACGGGTCCGGGGTGGGACAACGTGACCGGGTTGGGCACACCGAATGGTTTGCCGTTCATCAACGCAGCCGTGGCAGCGGCGTCAGCAAGCGGTGGTGCTGCGGCCACTCAGTGAGCTTGACTGCATCATTTTAGCGACTGGGGTCGCCCGAAAGGGCTGCCCTCTTTTGTGGTCCCTCTCAAGTTGAGAATCTGTGCGTTTGTCTTTTGCGGGATTTCTCTGCCGGATTTCTGCTCTACCGACGTATCGCCGCCTTGAGTAGAAATTCTGAAATTGTTGTAACCGGGCCTGATAGCAACAATCAGGGAGTAAAGATTTGTAAATTCTCGCCCACTTCTTCTTGTGGCGCGATCCCTCTTGAGATGCGTCGGGCAACTATAGCCGCACGCCGACAATCTGACTGCTAGGAGCCTTACGCTATCTGCACTGGCCGACCTCCAAGAATGACAACTTTCACTCTCATTGCCCAAAAACCTCGCCCGAAGCCTAGCGGCACTGCTCAGCCTCGTTGCATATTCCGGGCGGCGCTCGTGATCGCGCTCCTGACGCAAACTGGAGTTTGGGGTCAAGCGACCACGATCTCTGTCGATGTGAAGGTCGTAAACCTTCCGGTCACTGTTCGTGACAAGCACGGCCAGATCGTTCGCGACCTGACGAAAGACGATTTCATTCTCGAAGAGGATGGCCGTGCGCAGACCATCAAATATTTTGCGCAGGAGACCAACCTGCCGCTCACCTTGGGTTTATTGGTTGACACCAGCCTGAGCCAGCGCAATGTCCTGAACGAAGAGCGCACGGCCAGCAGGAGCTTCCTCGATCAGATGCTAACCGCCGACAAAGACCGGGCATTCCTGATTCACTTCGACCGCGAAGTCGAACTGCTCCAGGATCTGACTTCCTCCAAGGACAAGTTGCGAGCCGCGCTCGAATCCTTGAACGCGCCGTCGCTCAAGCGGGCTTCACAAGATGATCCCGACGATCGCACCGGATCGCACCACGGCGGTGGCACGTTGCTATACGACGCGATCTACCTTGCCTCAAACGAACTGATGAAAAAACAGCCAGGACGGAAGGCGGTCGTCATCCTCTCTGACGGTGTCGATCGGGGCAGCAAGGAATCGCTGGAGAGTGCCATCGAAGCAGCCCAGCGCACCGACACTCTGGTCTATTCGATTTTATTCACAGATCCGCACCATGACGGGGGTGGCGGGATGGGCCGCGGCGCTGGTTGGCCGGGTGGCGGGGGAGGCGGCTGGCCAGGAGGAGGTCATGGCGGCCACCCTGGAGGAGGCAGCGGACGCTACCCGCAGGAAGCACATGTCGATGGCAAGAAAATTCTGCAGCGTATTTCGCGGGAAACTGGTGCGCACATGTTTGAAGTGTCGAAAACGGAACCGATCGACAAGATCTACGCCAGTATCGCCGAGGAATTGAGGATGCAATACAGCCTGGGCTATACGCCGGTGAAAGTCGATGCGGGGGCCGAAGGCTATCACAAAATCACGCTCACCGCGAAGAAGAAGGATCTGAGTATCCAGACCCGGCAGGGGTATTACGCCGACCGCTGACGTCTTTCCCGCAGCAAGTCCCTAGCCGCGTTCGATACTGGCGATAAATTCCCCTTTCCGAGTAGAAGAGAACCTCCTGGACTGTAGGTCTTCCTTGGCCCTGTCCGCCGTTTCCAGCTTCGTGCGCGTGTAGGTCAACCTTGGCTCAGTTAGTTCTCTCCCCTCACGGACCCCACCGTGCAGATTTCCCGCAGTGGGTTCTTCAAGCGTGACTCCCTGTTC
>DATKEN010000180.1:0-7290 GCA_035512155.1 Terriglobales bacterium
TGCCGCGCTGTTGGGCGCTCTCGACCAGCCGCAGACGATGGTTGTAAGCGTCCTTCATCTCACGCACCAGATCGAAATAGCAGGCGGAAGTAGCCATGACGCGACGATTCTAACCGCCGCGCGCCGCCCGGCTCTCCCCCCAGCCGGGCGGCCATCTCCAACCACCGCTTCTCGCTCAAACACTTCAACCTCGCTAGGGGGATACGATGTGAGTAGGCTCTTCCACTCTCAACTCTGATTAACGCTTACCGGCGTTGGAGGCGATTCTATATGATTGCATAACAATGTCGGCTCCCTCGACCCGAGTAAACTTTGGTTGCTTGACGACCACAGGCTCGGGAGAAAGGAGCCGAACATGATGATTATAGGCGTAGATTATCACCCGAGCTTTCAGACGATTGCATTTTTAATGGAAGAGACTGGTGAGGGTGGTGAACAAGAACTGAACCACAGTGATGGACAAGCAGAGAAATTCTATCGAGACCTGAAGCAGCGAGGAATCGGCGTGCGGGTAGGAATGGAGGCTACCGGATATTCACGCTGGTTCGAGCGACTGCTGGCGGAGTTAGGGTTCCAAGTATGGATGGGCGACCCCGCGGAGATCAAGGCCAAGCGAGTGAAGAAGCGGAAGACCGACCGCGAGGATGCTCGACTGCTGCTGAGGCTGATGCTGGAAAATAACTTCCCACAAATCTGGGTACCGGGTCCGGAGAATCGGGATCTGCGACAACTGTTGTGGCACCGGCATCGGTTGGTGCAGATGCGCACGCGGATCATGAATCAGCTGCAAGCGCTGGCGATGAATGAGGGCTATCGCTGGAAGAAAAAATTGTTCAGCGAACAGGGACGAGTGCAGTTAGAAAAGCTCGCGTTGGCTCCTTGGGCCAGTCGACGTCGGCAAGAGTTGTTGGAACTGCTGGACCGCATGAATCCAACGATTGAGGAGTTAACCGCAGCCGTCGAAGGGGAAGCCCGGAAGCGACCCGAGGCTCTGCGACTGATGACCCATCCCGGGGTCGGTCCGCTTACGGCGTTGGCCTATGTGTTGATCATCGGAACTCCCACCCGGTTTCAACGCGGCAAGCAGATCGGCACGTACGTGGGGATGATTCCGTGTGAGGAGTCCAGTGCTCGCAAACAACGATTGGGACACGTCAGCAAGCAAGGCAATTCCTTGTTGCGCTTCTTGTTGGTGGAGGCGGCCCAAGCAGCGACGCGTATCCATCCTGACTGGCGGCGCCGGTACATTCACCTGGCGATGCGTCGGCACAAGAGCATTGCCAAGGTAGCGATGGGGCGCCGTCTGGCGGTTCGGTTGTACTGGATGTGGCGGAATGGATGTGAGTATTCGCCGGCGTTAGAGTTCGGTTCGTACGCGGGACAGCTCGGAACCGGACATGGCGTGAAGTAGAGCGTCGTCCACTTGATTGGGCATCCCGCTCCCTGCAAAGGGAGTTTGAAGTAGTAATCATGGTCGAAGTTTTGATCGAAGAGATGTTTGGGTCGGACTGAATCCGACCGAAAGATTACGAACGAGCCGTGGTCGTCGAACGAGCCGTGGTCGTCGATGCAGAGGTCAAGGAGAACGAACAAGACCACTCACAGGAGTGAATGGAGAAGTCTGCTCAAAAAGGATTTGACAGGGCCGACATTGTTAGAGATGCGAGCCAAGGGATTCCGTGAAGATTTGCGGACGATCTGGGGCATTCTGCGTTGGAGTCAAACCGCGGGCGGGCAAAGAATTCGCCGCCAGGGAATCCGCGGGCGCGGCCTGCGCGTAACTAGCAACGCCGCCCGTCCTCTCAGCCGGAGGTGCAAAGCGGTGCGCGATGTGATTCTGCACATCGAGGATGTAGCAAAATCCCGTAACAGAATCGTGAATTTCGACGACCCGTCGCGCCTGCTTCTACCCTGCTCCTAGCTCTTTGCCCCGCTCTCTCTAATTAGCACTTGCGCGTCTTATTGGCATCAGTGTGCGCCAAGCGCGGTGTACCTTACCGAAACGCGAACGCGAATATAGATCCCTTTCGCGTCCCCACATACAGGACATCCCCTGAGACGCCGATCCCACGAATCATTCCAGGAAGCGGGTATGACCATACGCGCGCGCCATCGCTGGTCCTGAATGCAACAAGCTCGCTCTGGTCGCCGGCGAGAACCGCGTCACGCCAAACGTATGGACGGGCAGATGTCCAGTCCTGAGACGTTTTCGCGGACCAGCGCACTTCCTTCAGTGAAAGATCCAGACTGGCAAGGGTCTGCGTGCCAAGAAAGACAAGCAGCGAGTCGTTAGCAACGAGGAGGCGCCATCTGGGTTCCCCCTCTACCGGCAGGTCGGCCAGGACCTTGCCAGAATTCGCATCCATCCGATAGACATGGCGGTTCGCTGTTCCCAAATAAATGTCGCGCCCTTGTGAAGCTACGGAGGTTGAAACGCGAGAGCCCAAGTTGGTTTTCCAGATCAATTTGCCTGAGCGGGCGTCTACCGCGTAGGCAATGCCATCCAATCCTCCAAAATACACGCGGTCGTCCATCACCATGGGAGATGAAGGCCAGTAAAAAAGTTTGGGTGGGGCGCTACTCCGGAAGCTCCACTTGGGCGCTCCGCTCTCCAGGTCAAGACAAACCAACTCGTCTCCGAGGGTCAGCGCATAGACATTGTCTCCCGAGCGGACGACGTCCGAGGCAAGTCCCCGCCACTCCACTCGATATTTCCACCGCACGGCGCCGGTGAGACGCTCGAAGGCGTACAGATGTCCCATCTTGCCATCGGTGCCGATGATGATTAGATTTTCGGTGATCAGTGGGTCGCCGTGGAACTCAGTCTGATCACCATCCTTGTGAATGTCGTACGACCAGCGCACTTGGCCGGTTTTCTTATCCAGAGCGCGAATGAACCCGTTACAGGAACTAACAATGAGCAAGTCGTCCACGACCGTGGGAGTGGAGAAGACTCACCCGCCAGCATCAAACTGCCACAGCAACTGAAGCGTATGTGAAGAACGGGGAACAGTTGCTTCCTGAGCGAATGCCAGCCCTGAGAAGACTAGTAGTATTTGGCCAAAGAGTCGCACTCTCATACGAAAGACCGAGCAAATAAAGGTCCACACATTTTCACTCGGCCCCGCTATGGTCACCCGTTTTTCCCCCCGCTCACTGCATCAAGGCCTCGAATTAGAGTATTTACCCGATTGTGCAAGCTCGCGAAAATCCATAAGCTGTGCGCCGCTATCGCTTCGGAAGTCCTCGCCGGTCCGCTTAGCGAACGAAAAAAACGGGAATAAGTAAACGTGAAGCGCCCAAAAGTGGAAGCAAATGGGTCTCGGAGAGGAGGACCGCCAAGAGAGCAGGTTCCACGGGGCCTTGGAAGCCAACCATATGTTCCCCATCAATGAACAAATCTCAACAAATCTTTCTTAAGGAGGTAAAAATGGATCGTCTAAAGCAACGGTGTTCCCTATCGGCGGCACTTGCCCTGATGCTGGCCGGCCTGTTGGTTTGGCCGGCGGTCAGCCCAGCCAACTCGCCGACGGTCACAGGGAACGCTCGCGGGATACAAGCAACCAGTCTGGGATCCGGGGGAACGGCAACAACCACCATCTTGTCCGACACGGGGTCACTGGCCGGCATCAATGATGCTCGAGATGCCTCAGAACTGACCACCAGCGTCCCATCTTTGCTGACGGCGGAAACGCTTTACTCTGCAACGATCAGTTGGCCGAATGAGGTTGACTCCTCAGCTTCGGTCCACAACCTGAACGTGACGATAGGCGGCGTGGTGGTATCGGCCACCTCCGTTCTAACCATGGTGTCATCCGTGCAGGGTCCAAACAGCGGCATCACCATGGTCGACAACCTTGCAGTTAACGGCACACCCATCAGCGTTACCGGGAAGAAGAACCAGACCGTGGATATTCCCGGAGGTCAGCTCATCATCAATGAAACAACGAATAACGCCGGCGCGATGACCGTGAATGGCCTTCACGTCATCGAGAACGGCGTTGCCGACGTAGTGATCGCGTCTGCCACCGCGGGTATTTCTTAACCGCGAAGAATCAAGAGAAAGGAGAAAACACTAATGAGAATGAACAAGAGCTTTACAAACACAAGTAAGCTTACATTCCCACTCGTGGCAGGCGGACTCATCCTGGGGGCGGCAATCCTCGTGATCGTTACCACGACGGCTCCTGACCTCCTAGCATGCGTACAACCCAGTTCCTGCGACTTCCTCACCGGCGGCGGCTGGATCGTCTATCACGGCGACAAAGGGACCTTTGGCGTCGGTGGCGGCTGCAAGCATGGCTCTGGCATAAATGGCGTCGACTACTGGGGCCACCTCGAATACATTGATCACGGCACGGGCCTGAACGTTCATGCCACTGAGATCACCGCGTACATCTTCGAAGATACAGGCCAAGACTTCGATCCCAAGACTGGCCAGCCGGTCGGCAGGCGGATCATCTGCGGGACCGCTCGGACGAACATGTTCGGTGACGCCGCCTTTGCGGTTCGCGCGCAAGACAATGGCGAACCCGGCGTCAACGATATGTTCGATATCAAGGTGACTTCGCCTGACGGCGCAACCGTCTTCTACGACACGAGCAGCGAGTGCAAGTGGCACTTTCTGGGCTCGTATGCTCCCTGCACGGCAGGCACCGGCGGCGGCGGCAACATACAACTCCATAAGCCCAACCCGTCAACCACCGGCGTCTTCGGTGGTTCCTGCCCTGCAGCTTTTTAGCGGGTACGCGTATTCTTGGATCTTGATAACTGGCCCCACACGTCGCTTTTACGTGTGGGGCCTTTGATTTTGCTTTTTCTTGCTTATGACGCGCATGGCCGCCGCATGGCCAAGAAAATGGGTTCCGCCACCACCGAGTACATCTATTTCAATGGCGACGTCCTGGCGGAATACAATGTCGGCGATGAACTCTGGTCTGACTACATCTTCGCCGATGGCCGGCGGCTCGCTGCGGCCGACACCGATGAACATCTTCAACGCCGGCCACGTCGACTCCATCACCAACAATCTTGATTCCACGCGTTCCCAAACCTTTTCGTACGACTCTTCGAATCGCATTACTTCCGCGCTGACCAATTCCACTCATGCGACAAGTCCGGCTCACTGCTGGGGCGAAACATTTACCGTCGATGCCTGGGGCAATCTCCAATCCATCGCAGCCACCATCGACCCGAATTACACCGGCTGCACACAGGAAAGCGGCTTCTCCGCAAATGCCGACGGAAATAACCACGTCAACGTTTTTTCCTACGATGGGTCCGGGAACACTCAGAACGATGGGAGTTTCACTTACCGAAGTGGACCCGGACCAAGGAAAAGAGCTAGTCGCAAGGTCGAAATTCATTTCGTCCCAACCTAAGTAAGCGCTGATAAAAGCAAGAGCCGCCCGGCAAACATAACAGAAATTCCGCCATGTCCGCGGTCAATCTGGTAAAGCGCTAGCGTTAATCGGAGACTTGATTCTCATTGTCCGCACCACTAGCCAGGCACTTGGTGCCTGGCTAGTGCAGGTGCGACCGCCGCCCATACACTCTTCACTCTTGCAGAAGCAATGACGTGCGCTATGGTCGGCCATATAGAAGAAGACGGATTCAGATGATCGATGACAAGCGGCGTCCAATTGATGGCGGCGGCGTCCATCTGGCGTCCAAAATCGACCATTTCTAGGTGTGTTTTCAGCGACTCAGCCGCATAAAGGCAATTGAATCATCGAGACTTATGGAGCGGGCGATGGGAATCGAAATCATCGCCACTTGGTTTTTCAAGGACTTACGAAGTAGGGCTCGCACTGATTTGGAAGGACTTGGTAGCCTCCGGAACCCTTACTGCCGCCTCGATGTCGCCTTGCTTCCCTAAAATATTTCTCACAACTTTGCGATTTGCTTCGCGTACTGCTCTCGGTACCGCTTGCGTGTAGATGTTCATCGTTGTTCGGATGTCCGCGTGACGCAAAAGCGCCTGCTGAACCTTTATATCCACTTCGTGCTCCCGCAACAGCGAGGAGTACGTGTGCCGAAACGTATGCCATCCCACGCGTCCAATGCCCGCCGCGATTCCGGCGGGGACTAAATGATTCTCACGAATCTTGCTCGGCCAGAACGGATTCCCCGTTGCTGGATTCACAAACATCCATGACGAATCGTAGTCCTTCGTTCTTTGTCGATGTTCCTTCAAAACGATGGCCAAGTCCGAATCCATAGGCAAGGGCTTTGCGGAACCTTCTGTCTTCGTGTCCGCGACTTCACCGATTACCCATGATCTCGCGATGGAAATCGTTGATCGATCCCAATCCACGTCATTCCATTTTAGGCCAGCGATCTCACTCACTCGCGGGCCTAAAAATAGAGCGACGAGCGCCATCGTTCTGTAAGGTTCCTTTAGCTTCTCTAGGAGCCGGTTGAACTCTTCGATGGTCAGAATCTTCGGAAGTCTGGTTCGTTTGGAACAACCTTTTACCCGAACCAGGCTCATGGGATTCCGATCATGCGGGATCAATTCCCATCGCATAGCCCAATCGAACAGCATGTGCATCACTTCGCGAACGTGACCCTTGCTCCTGCCGGAAAGTGGCAAACCTTTGATCCACAGTTCTACAGCGAGAGGTTTCACGTGCGCGACGGGATGAGCTCCCCATTTGGGCCGGATCTGACTCCTAATCCAACTCAAATAAGTGAACCGGGTCACTTTCCGCTCGGGCAATGCCTCCAAGAGATACCGATCTAACACCGCACCGAACGAAACTTGCTCGGCAGCTTTAGGGTCGTTCAATATCAATCTCCGGCCCTCTGTAGCTTTCCAAGCCTCCGCCTCGCTCATTTGCTCAACCGTTCCCAGAATCACCGAATGAGAACCACCGCTATCTCGATACTCCCAGACCCAGACATGCGGGCCAGTCTTTCGCTCTTTCTGGCGCACATAGCCGAACTGGTACCTCTTGCGCTCAAACATTGAATTCTCCTTTATGTTTGAGCCTCAAGGGTGGCGTGCCGAGTGTAGTTCCAATCGCATCCAGCAGTCCAGTTCACTTGCATAGAAATACCAACGTCCAAAACGGAAATGCCCTGGCACCTTACCCGCGCGCGCCATGCGCTTGACCGTTCTCGGATGGACTCTTACAAAGGCCGCTGCTTCCTCGCATGTCAGAGGACGCTCAACAACTGAGCGTTTGCCATCTCCAACCAACCCTGGTGTCGTCGTTCCGCTGTCTCTTCCCCCTGTGGCCCCCTGGTCTGGCTCTGTGAGTGACAATTCGAATGTTTCCTTCATGG
>DATKEN010000181.1:0-2147 GCA_035512155.1 Terriglobales bacterium
GGCAAGAGCGAGGTTATGCGCCCTGCCTTCCACCCTGACGCATCATTCTTCGGCTACGCCGGGGAGCAGCTTGCCACGGGAACGAAGTTCCTTTTTGACTGGATCGACAAGAACGGTCCGGCTCCCAAGATCGAGCCACGCATTGTCAGTGTGGACATAGTCGATTCGATTGCCGTGGTTCGTCTTGAGGTCGCGGGCTGGTCCGGAAACCTGGCGGGCTCGGATGTCCGGATGTCTGATCTGTTTACGCTGCTCAAAATGCCCAGTGGATGGAAAATCATCCAGAAGGCGTTTCACTGGCACGCCTGAGTCGCAGAGTTTCTGGTGTATAGTCTTTCGGCATAATCTTCCGCGGGGGTTTGGGGATGCCTGAGCGGAGCACTCCACAAAGAACTCTGGAGTCATGGAAGCAGATCGCGGCGTACTTGGACCGCAGCGAACGCACTGTGCGGCGCTGGGAGGCAAGTGAGGGATTGCCCGTCCACCGCCGCGAGCACGAAAAGCAGGACACTGTCTTCGGCTACCGGCACGAGATCGAGGCCTGGAGCCGGTTACGCACCAGGTGCCCCGGCGAAATCTTGTGCGATGAGGCCGAGAGCCTTCCCCAACTCAAACCCGCGGCCAACGCCTATCTTGCCGAACATGACGCGATCACCCGTACCATGCATTGCTACATTGCTGGCGCTCGCGCGGGCGACGGCGAACTCATGCGTCCTGCCTTTCATCCTTCCGCAACCATCTCCGGGTACTGTCAAGGAGTTGAGTATAGCGGCTCGGTAGAACATGTGTTCCAGTGGGTCACCGCAAACGGCCCGGCTCCGAATATCAATCCTCGCTTCGCGCGCATCGAGATCATCGAGAGCATCGCTGTTGTGCATCTGGAAGTTCAACACTGGTCGGGCAAGTTGGCGGGGGCCAATGCTCGAGCTTCTGACGTGTTCACGTTGCTCAAGTGGAATGGCGAATGGAAGATCACGCATAAGCTCTTCCACTGGCACGACCAATGATTCGTCCTAGCGGCTATCATTTCCCAACATAGATATCAGGAAACAGCTGGCGCAGGTGCGCCACCTTTGGGGCGTCATTGAAAACGATGTACGGCTGATTGGGATGCAGGGCCGCATAATTCTGGTGATAGGCCTCTGCCGGATAGAAGCCTTCGAGCGGAACGACCTGCGTTACGATTGGGCTGGAAAATACCTTCGCTTGATCGAGTTGCGTGATGTAGGCCTGCGCGATTCGCTTCTGTTCATCATTCGCATAAAAGATCGACGATCTGTATTGCGTACCTTCATCGGGGCCTTGACGGTTCAGTTGCGTGGGATCGTGCGCAACCGAGAAGAATACGCGCAGCAATTCTCCGTAGGTGATCTGCGAAGGATCGTAGACGACCTGAACCGACTCGGCATGGCCGGTGTCGCCGGTGCTCACAAGCTCATATTCGGCAGTCTTAGCCTTTCCGCCGGAGTAGCCGGAGGTCGCGGTAATCACTCCCCTGACGTGCTGGAATACAGCTTGCACGCCCCAGAAGCATCCTCCGGAAAGCACAGCCGTCTGCTGACCCGCGCTGGACGCATTTGGAGCATCGAGCGCTGGCGCCGGTACCGCCGCTACGGCAGGATTTGCTTTTGCGTTGCAGGCTGTGACACCCAGGAGTGCCAAAAGAACAACGGCCAGGTGAGTAGAAGATTGCATGAAGCTCTCCATGTTCAGTACGAAACTATGAAGCTGTTGGATTGGACTCGCCTGATGGGAGAAAAGTTGCACTCGTTGTGGAGGACAAAAGCGCTGCGGCCCGGTACACCTGGGCCGCCGGACAGCCGGGGCAGCTGTCCCTACATGGTTCTTGCCCAGTTTAAAGACCTAGCGATTGGAGAGCTGACCGCAGCGTTGGGAAGCGGAAGGGGTATCCGCTGGTAATCAATTGGCCGGGCTCGACCCGCTGACTTCCCAGCAAGACCGTCTCTCCCATTTCGCCGAAGGCCAGCTTCACGGCAAGGGCCGGGACGGGAAAAATCGCAGGACGGGACAGCACACTGGCCAGCACCCGAGTGAATTCCGCATTGGTCACAGGCTTTGGAGCGACCATGTTCACCGGGCCCTGAACAAGATCGGTCTTTAACATGTGATGCATGGCTCCCACCATG
>DATKEN010000182.1:0-2116 GCA_035512155.1 Terriglobales bacterium
CAAGATGACCGGCAAGCGCGGAAGGCCGAGCGCAACCTTGCTGCCCGACGGCGACGTGCTCATCGCGGGTGGGGGCGATCACGACTCGCCCGGCGGCATCGCTTCTGCTGAAGTCTTCCACGCTGCAACCTTCAAATTCGAGTCCGTCGGGCCGATGCATTTTCCTCGGGTCGCACACACGGCGACACTTCTGCGCGATGGGCGGGTCCTCATCGTGGGTGGCCGTGGCGACGAACTCAATGCGATTGCGGAAATCTACGATCCCCAGACCAGACACTTCAGCGATACGGGGCGCCTGATTACCGCACGCTACAAACACACCGCCGGTCTGCTACCGGATGGCCGTGTCCTGGTGGCGGGGGGATCCGACGAGCGTGACTGGAGCGGGAACCTGACCAGCGCGGAGATCTACGATCCAAAGACCGGCAAATTCGGCGCGGTTTCCTCCCTGCGCGATAGCCGATTTAAATTGCCCGAAGAGGCCGTGGCGCTGGGATCTGGAAAACTGCTGATTGCCGGCGGCAGTAAAACGGTGGAAGTGTTTGATCCTGCTACAAGTAGGTTCGCCGTGGCATCAGGTGAGATCAGCGGTCCGTGGCACTTCATGACCGAAACAAAGTTGGCGGATGGAACCATATTGCTCGCCGGCGGTTACGCGAACAATGACCAGGCGACGGCGCAGACCTGGATCTACAAGCCGGAGTGAACGGCCGCGTACTGATGGGAAAAAACAGACTTATTCTCTGCCAGCTGCAGCTGAACGCGTGGGCTTCAGTTCCTGCAATGCCGGGAAAGAACTCGGGGCAACTAAGGTGCGCTCTTCCGGCTGTGTCCCGCTGAGCCGCGAGTTTGCGATCAAATGGATCGCGTCACCGATGAGTGGCGGAGAGAAGATCGTCGCCGCTAAACGTCCCTGTCGCACCCAGCTCTGGCCTGCTTTGGGAACGCCATCGCATCCGATAATGGGTAATTTCAGCCATTCGTCACGTTCTTTCGTATCCGTTAATTCTTCGAAAGCGTGGCGGGCGCCGATGGCCATGTCGTCGTTTTGCCCGGCGATCATCGCGACGTGCAACTCGCGTGAAGTGCTGAGTGACAGCCAGGACCGTATTGCGTTGTGACCGCTCCTCTGGGTCCAATCGCCCTTCAGAGTCTTTATGGAAACCTTCTGGGGTTTGTTCGCCATCATGCCTTTCGTCCGTAAGCGGGCTACGTCGCCTACTCCAGGGCCCTCGAGATAGAGAACGCAGCCTTCCTCGCCCAGAATTGCGGCGATCTGCTGTCCTTGAATCCGACCGATCTCTTCATGGTCGGAAACCACGGAGAAAACAGGAACCAGCGCGCGCTGGCGCAAGTCCGGCAGATAGTCGACGCGGGCGTTGATGATACCCCATGCAATTCCAGCCGAGACCGCTGCTTTGGCGACCTGCGGCATTCCGGTGCCAACCGGTTCGACAATGATGGCATCGGGGCGTTTACTCGGTTCCTGAATGAATTTCAGAATCTGTTGCGTCTGCTGTACAGCGTCATTGTTCGCATAAATGACCTGGACTGAAGCTCCCAGCTTTGCGGCAGCAGCCTGCGCTGACGCTGCCTGCTCACGCTGGTAATCATTCTGTTCAGTGATTAGCGAAACAATGACGTTCAACTTCTCCATAGGGGCTGTCCCCTCTCCGGAAAGTGACCGCACATCCTACGGACCATTAAAGCAATCTTGTTACTTGCGTTCTAGGTAACGGTGGTTTGTGCGACTCCTGACGAAACGGCTTTAGCGGCCAAGGAGGCAGCTTGGCGCCTGCGATGTAAGTGGTTGAATTTAAGCGGGATGGTTGAAATCAACCACTTCGATTTCCGAAACTTTTTGCCGCTTCCGCTGTTCCAATAAGTAGCAGGATTGGAAAGCTTCCTGGGATCGAAGAAGAAGCGAGAGAGGTTCCGGGAAGGCGGAGGTGAGTATGCGTTATCTGAAATATGTCGCGTTGCTGGCGATTCTGATGGTGCCGTTTGCGTACTCGCAGGCGCAGGTTCGGGTTGGAATTGGAGTCGGGGTGGGCCCTGGTTATGTGGCCGGACCGCCGGCTTGTGCCTACGGGTACTACAACTATTATCCGTATGC
>DATKEN010000183.1:0-22900 GCA_035512155.1 Terriglobales bacterium
GCTCGCCAACGCCATGAAGCAATTTCCCAAAGTCTTCGACGACCTGACGGTGAACATGATGGAGGCGGGGGAGACGGGTGGCATCCTGGACATTATCCTGCAGCGCCTGGCGATCTACGTCGAGAAGGCCGTCAAGTTGCGAGCGGCGGTCAAGTCGGCGCTGATCTATCCCGTATCAGTTGTTTCGCTGGCCTTCCTGATCGTGGGAGCGCTTCTCAAGTGGGTTGTGCCAATCTTCGCCAACCTGTTCACCGGTCTCGGTGTAACTCTGCCCTTGCCCACCCGTATCGTGATGGGCTTGAGCGCGTTCGTGGGCCATTTCTGGTGGTTCTTCATTGTTGGCGCTGTGGGCATCTTCTTCGGGCTTAAGCAGATCCGCAAGGACCCCAAAGGCCGCTATTACTTCGACTATGTGCTGCTGAAGCTTCCGATACTTGGGACGCTGCTGCGCAAAATCGCGGTGGCACGCTTCACCCGGACACTAGGTACTCTAATTACGTCAGGCGTTCCCATCCTTGAAGGTCTGAGCATTACGGCCAAGACTTCCGGGAATGCTGTGCTGGAAGAAGCATTGATGAAGGTACGGAAAGCCATCGAAGAGGGGCGCACGATTGTTGATCCCCTCCGGGAGTGCGGGGTGTTTCCCAACATGGTGACGCAGATGATTGGCGTGGGCGAAGCGACCGGTGCCATGGACGCCATGTTGCAGAAGATTGCCGACTTCTACGAGGACGAAGTCGATGCCGCCACCAAGGATATGCTGGCCATGCTTGAACCCGTCATCATCGGACTATTGGGTGTGATGATCGGAGGCATTGTCATTTCACTCTACATGCCACTGTTCTCAATGATCGCCAAACTGGCGGGCTAAATACAAAGGGTTAGAGAGATAAAAGAACTGGCGGGCAGGATACCGCCAGTACGGTCCGGTTGGAAGACCTGCTCTCACGCTGATACGGATTGCAAGTTGTCTGGCAAGCCGCGTTCCAGTTGAAGAAAGCGCCCGGACGGCCGGGGATCTGAATTCGACATGCATTCCAAGTTCGATGAACGGCTTGGGCTGGCCTGGTTGGTCAAGGTCCGCATCATCATCCTGACATTCTTATTGGGGATCGAATTGGCGGTTGCGCGCCTCACCCCTACCACGTTGCCATTGCGGCTATTTGTCGACGTCATGTTGCTGTGGTACACGATGTCGCTCTTTTACCTGCTCTTGCTTTCCTTCTGGGAGGAGCACCGCATCCAGTCGCTGCTGCAGGTGGTCACTGATCTAGCTCTCGTCACCTTGGTGGTTTACGTGACCGGCGGCGTCGATAGCTCGCTGAACTTCTTGTATCCGCTGGTCATCATCGTGGCTTGCATCCTGCTACCACGGGTCTGGGCTTACCTGACGGCGGCTCTCGCGTTCATCCTTTATGGCACTGTCCTGGAGTTGACCTACTTCGAGTTCATTCGGTCATACTCCACGACTCATCCCGGCATGGGGGCACTCCAAGCCATCATTTTTATCAACCTATTCGCCTATCTGGCGGTGGCTTATCTGGCTGGACTACTGGCTTCAAAATTGCGTCAGGTTGACGTGAGGCTGAAATATACCAGCGGCAAGCTGGAAAACCTGCAAGCCCTGCACGAAAACATCATTCAATCGATCAGCGGTGGACTGATCACTACCGGGTTGGATGGATACATTACCTTGGTCAACACCGCTGCGCAGAAGTTCTTGGAGCGCTCTGAGCACCAGTTGCTGGGAGAGCCCGTGGACCAGTTATTTCTCGATCCGCTACCGGCGGTTGGTTCTGAGCGCGCGCATGCTGAAGTGCGTTTTGTGCCCACTAGCAACTTTCGCAAAACTTTCAGGGTGATGGCTTCCGCGCTGACCGTTCCTGACCGCGGATCTATCGGCTGCGTCTATACGTTTGATGATTTGACAGAAATTCGGCGGCTGGAGCGGGATTTGCGCATGCAGGATCGGCTGGCTGCCGTGGGACGGCTGGCGGCGGCGATCGCGCACGAAATCCGCAATCCCCTAACCTCGATTGCGGGTTCGGTGAGCATGCTCTCCGGCATCCCAGATCTGAGTGAGGAGCACCGCCAGTTGCTGCAGATTGTCACGCGTGAGTCACAGCGACTGAATGGTATCATCACCGACTTCTTGTCATACTCCCGGGGAAAACAGTACCAGTTCTCCAAAGTTGATCTCTTGCTCCTGCTGGAGGACACGCTCACCCTGCTCGAACACCGCATCAGTACGGAGAATCTTGGCATCCGCCTTGAGCGGCATTTTGGGGTGGGGGAAGCGTTTGTTCTGGCGGATGGCGACAAGATCAAGCAGGTGTTCTGGAATTTTTGCGAAAATGCGGTGCGCGCCATGAGGAGTGGAGGGACACTAAGCGTTTCTCTCGACCCGGTGGGTCAGGACTGGCAGATCAACTTTGCCGACACCGGACCCGGCATGGCCCCGCAGCTTGTCGAGAAGGTTTTTGAGCCGTTCCAGTCCCAGTTTGAAGGCGGCACCGGCCTGGGTTTGGCCATCGTTTACCAGATTGTGCAAGCCCACGAAGGCAAAGTCTGGGCGCGCTCTAAACTTGGGCAGGGCAGCGTGTTCGTCCTGCGGTTGCGACGTCTAGATGCGGCAGAAAGCGCCACCGCAAAATTGAGCAGCCAAACCGGCCAGATCGTTTCCACACCCATCGGTGTAGGTCGCAACGCTGCAGTGGTGGCAACAGGAGGCGGCGCGCATGGGTAACATTTTGGTCTGTGACGATGAGCGCTCCATCTGCGAAATGCTTGACATCGCTTTACGCCGCGATGGCCACAAAGTCGAAACTGTAAAGTCTGGTGAGGACGCGAAGAAGAAACTCGACAGCGCTCTGTTCGACGTGGTTGTCACCGATATCAAGATGCCCCAGACCGATGGCATCGAAGTGTTGCGCTACGCGCATCAGGTTTCGCCCGATTCGGCTGTCATTCTGATTACCGCGGTGGACGACTACGAAGCTGCGGTCAAGGCGGTGAAGGCGGGCGGCGCCACCGACTACATCCGCAAGTCCCCCGGGTTGGTGGACGAAATTAAGCTTGCCATCAACCGCGCGCTCGAAAAGATGAACTTGAGCCGGCAGAATTTCGCGTTCAAACGCGATGCCGCGACGCGTAATTCGCTGGAAAATATCGTCGGTGCCAGTCCCGCGATGGAAAAACTCAAGCAGACCATTCGGACCGTCGCTTCCACCCAGAGCACGATCTTGATTTACGGTGAGAGTGGTACCGGCAAGGAATTGGTCGCGCGTGCCGTACACGTGTGCTCACCGCGGGCGACCGAGCCGTTCGTTTCCATCAACTGCGGAGCTTTCCCAGAGACACTGCTGGAGAGCGAACTCTTCGGTTACGTCAAGGGCGCGTTTACAGGAGCGAATCAGAACAAGCGCGGGCTGTTCGAGGTAGCGGACCAGGGAACCATCTTTCTCGACGAAATCAGCGAGATGACTCTGACCATGCAGGTCAAGTTGCTGCGTGTGCTCCAGGAACGCAGTGTGCGTCCGGTGGGTGGCACCACAGAGATTCCCATCGACGTACGGGTGATTGCCGCCACCAACCGTGATCTCGACAAACAGGTGGCGGAAAACACATTTCGCGAGGATCTCTACTACCGTTTGAGCGTGATTCCGGTTTGCGTCCCGCCACTGCGCGATCGCCGTGAAGACATTCCCCTCCTGGTTAATCATTTCCTCAAGAAATATGCGCCTGCGGCCGGGAAGAGCATTCTGCGGGTCACAACTCATTCCCTCGATGCGTTGTGCGGCTACGAGTGGCCAGGTAACGTGCGTCAGCTCGAAAATACGATTGAACGAGCGGTGGCCCTCGAATCGGGAGAGGAGCTGCACGCTGAGTTGCCCGCCGAACGGCCCAAGGCACGAGCCGCAGCCGCTGCGGTCGGCGGCATGGGGAGCGCGGGAATATCAATTCCCCCAGGCAGCGTCTTACCCGAAGGTGTTGACATGGAAAAGTATGTGGCGGACGTCGAGCGTTCCCTTCTGACGGCGGCGCTCGCCCAATCGAATGGAGTACAAACCAAAGCCGCTGACGTGTTGAAGATTTCCTATCGCTCGTTCCGGCATTTGGTGAAGAAGTACGATTTGTAGCGCCAGATCATTCGCACAGGTCATTCGCCAATAATCTTTACCAGCACCCGCTTTTTCCTGTTGCCGTCGAACTCGCCGTAGAAAATCTGCTCCCAGGGACCGAAGTCAAGTTTGCCTTTGGTCACAGCTATGACCACCTCACGGCCGATCACCTGGCGCTTGAGGTGAGCATCGGCATTATCCTCGCCGCTACGGTTGTGAAGGTATTGGGAAATCGGTGCGTGGGGAGCCAGGTGCTCCAGCCACTTCTCGTAATCTTGGTGTAGGCCGGATTCGTCGTCGTTGATGAAGACAGAAGCCGTGATATGCATGGCATTTACTAACGCAAGTCCCTCGGTGATACTGCTTTCCTTAAGGCAGGCTTCGACTTGGTGCGTGATGTTCACGAAGCCCCGGCGTGCCGGTACGTTGAACCAAAGTTCCTTGCGATAGCTTTTCACGCGAGTAAATTAGTCTGTGCTCTGTAAAACAATCAGCGTTGGTTTACTGGGAGTAACCGCAATGAAAATATTCTTTGGTAGCCTGCTCGTGTTCGTCAATCTACTCTGTGCCTCGACTGTGGCAAAAGACAGGTCAAATGACCTCACGATAAAGATAGTAGAAATATCACGCTCTGGGGAAATTACCGTGGGAGTCAGCAATTCGTCAACAGAACCAGTTAGGGTTTGGAGGGAATCGAATAGCTGGGGAGCCGCGCATTGGCGTGTTTTGCTTATCAGAGAAGGGCAGCTTCGAACATTTTTTCAAAATCCTGACCAACTCTTCACCAAGAACAACCCAGCGTTTGATGAGATTGCGGCAGGGGCGCATATCGAAAAAAAGCTCAATCCAAATGGGGAGAATTGGCGTGGGCTGGATGGTCGGAAGATTGACTTCGAGTCCGGCGACACAGTCATCGTTGTCTACGATGTGCCCAAGGAATTTGGATGGCCGGACGCGCCGGTCACAGTTGAGGCGCGCAACATGTGTGTGTGGTATGGAGTTACTGCGGCATTCATCAAAATTCAGTAGCCTTGATGAATCAGCGTATTCGGCTGGCAGCTAACCACCGCCCTTCTTCAACTGTTGTTTCCATCCCAAGATCCGCGCTTTATTTCCTTCCTCTTCGGCTTCGGGGATCATTCCCTTCTTCTGATAGAGAACGGATAGGCTGGTGTGAACCAGAACGTCGTTGGGATCGAGCTTCTCCAGACGCTTGGCGACGGCGATTGCTTCATCCAGACGATTGAGGTCTTGCAGCACCCGGGCCATGCCGTGCATCGCTTCGGCAAAAGTTGGATCGGCCGCCAGAGATTTCTGGTATTCGGCCAAAGCGCGCTCCTGCTCGCCCTCAGCGACCAGGTCGAGAGCGGCGTAGTAGTGGTCTTCGGCTTTCTGGCGGGCGTCTTCCTCGGCCATGAAACAGAAATCCTCGCGAAGAGAATGGATTCTAGCATGCACACTTAGCGGCAAGCAGTCCAAGAGAGCTAACCGGAAACAGCCTTTCCTTCGTGTACCTTTGTGTCCTTTGTGGTTATGATGTTTTATCGCTGTCCGGAGCCCATGCGCTACATAGTTCGTTTCCTGTGGAACGCGACCAAAGGCCACCGTCTGGCCCCGTGGCGGAGCCCGTATCTGTTATGGCGAATTGAGACTTACTGTGGCGTGAAGATGCAGCAAATCGGCTTTCTGGAGTTTTGGGAATTCGCCTGGCGGGAGCGAAACAATCTTTGGCGGTTCCTCAAATGGACGGCAGAGATGGAGCGCTACGTCCACCCCAAGCCTAAGACTTTGTAGAATCTTGATCGGCGCGCGGAGTTTAGATCCAGCTGCGAGCCTTTTGTGGGCACGCATCGGCGCGCCCGGGTCCTTCGCCGCGCAACTAACGCTTGCTCAGGATGACATTCCAGTTATTGCCCGTTGCCGGCCGCGGCGGCACCTTCCAGAGTGACATTCACATCGCTGCCTTTGCCGGCTCCGATAATCTGGGCCGCGGATGCGCGATTGGCGGCAATCTCCAAATACCCCATGCTTCCCGCAATCACGAAAACCTCGCCGGGCACGCCCTCGGCGTAGTTGCTGTGCATTTCTGTGATTTCGTGTTTTCCGACAAGCATCTTGAACGGCACGGGCTGCGCTGCGAAAAGACTGGGAGCGTCGTGGGTCGTGATGTTGGTGACGAGATTACCGAAGCGATCTACCTTCAGCACGACCCCGCGCAGTGTCTTATCGTCCACGGGCTTGGGCTTGGGCGCATTGAAACGCACGAAATCATCAATTTCCGCGCCGAATTTCTCGGTATCCACTCCTTTGGCCAGCCACGCCGCCACTGGAGCGAAAATGTCACGAGCATGGAAGGTATTAGTCACCGGTTGCAGGCTGTAGTGTTCCGCGGTGATGTGTCGAACGCTCATGCGCTCTTCGCGGCTGTAGATAAGTGACAGGACGCCATTGTCAGGCGCCACGAAATGATGCTTTTCAGTGCTGGCCAGGATCGGCCTACGTTCCGTCCCTACCCCGGGGTCGACCACCACTAGATGTACCGTGCTTGTAGGGAAGTACGAATAGGCTTGGGCGATGGTGAGCGCACCGTCCAGGACGTCGAAGGCCTGCACCGAATGACAGATGTCGACGATTTCGACGTCGGGCACGATGCCAAGAATGACGCCCTTGACGGTCCCAACGAAGTGATCGTTAAGACCAAAATCAGTAGTCAGAGTGATGATCGGCCGTTGCGCCAATGTTCCCTCGCTCTCGAAGCAGAACTTTCCCTGAATGCCGAAAGTAAACCGCTGCTGCAGGCAGAGTCAAGGAACGGAGGTAATGGGCGGGACGTTATGACGCGCCGAGTATCGGTCGACCGCGAACGATCAATGCCAACGACTAGCGGCCTAGTGAATTTCAATATTTCCTGACCCGGTTTCTACTTCCACAGGCACGCCCCCACCACGGACCTTGCCATGGACATCTTTGCGCCCGATCGCGCCTTGCACGGTGAGAGGATGGTCTACGGAAATCGAACCCGAGCTGGTGTGAGCGTTAAGATCAAACGCCGCGTCCGGAGGCAACTTCAGTTGTACGGTGCCCGATCCAGTGCGCACATTCCAGGCGCCCGTAGGGCTACCATCGGCTCGAATCATTCCACTGCCCGCCTTGGCCGCCAGTGAACCGCGAACGCCGTGCAACTCCACACCTCCGGAGCCCGTCTCTGCGCGCACCGATCCCGGAGACGACTGTTCCAGGGAAATGTGACCGCTGCCGGTGTCTGCTTCAAAGCCACCCGCGATCTCGGTTGCACGGATCGAGCCGCTGCCCGCCTTGGCGTGCACGTCACCCTTCACGCGATCGATGACGATGCTTCCCGACCCGGTGTCTGCCTGCACATGGGCGCCAATGTCGGAAATCTTGAGTTCTCCCGAACCGGTATCGACTTGCAGCGGACCGGAGATTCCTTCCACGCTTTGATTGCCCGAGCCGCTGTGCGCTCGCAACTGAGTCTCCGCCGGGACAGCGATTTCATAGCTGATCGAAATGTTATGGCGCAGATCGGGATCATCGATATGACCGACGCGAATATCATTACCGCTTTGCTGAACGGGGGGATTATCTTCCAGCCGTTTCACCTTAGCCTCGGCGTCTCCGAACCACTCGGTCGCCTTAATATGTCCGGTTACCTGTACTTGGTTGGAATTGCCGGTGTGGACCTGGATATTACCCGATCCGGTGGTCACATCAAGATTCACCGCTCCACTGACCTGTAAGATACGTTGAAACGAGCCCTCAACGGCCGCTGCGACGCGCGTCGGCTGACCACATAGCAGCGCCGGCACAACCAGACATGCCACCGAGCTGGCTGAATTGATCCGGTAAGGTTTCATCATTGCTCCGCACTCCCGGGAAGATCGAACAACTAACATCTGCCGGATATGCCAAGATCCGAAGTCGGAGGGTTATTTGGAACGGTCCTTCTACTGCAGCACTACCTGATCGCCTTCCTTCAGACCGGTGAGCAGCTCCGTCTTGGCGCCGTTGGAGATGCCGATATTGACGGCAATTTTCTTCTTCCCGTCCTTGGCCCTCGGATCCGGCACTTCCACCGAAGCTTTCTTGTCTTTGTCGTAAAGGATCGCGCCTTCCGGAATCTGCAGCACATTCTTGTGCTCATCGAGAATGATTTCAGCATTGGCGGTCATTTCAGCCTTCAGTTCGCCGCCCGGGTTGCTGATCGATACCCGTACCTCAAAGGTGGTGACGTTGTCCTTCTCCACACCCATAGGGGAAATTCTCGTTACTTTGCCGCTGAAAGTCTTGTCCTTGAATGATTCAACTTTAATCCGCGCCGGCTGGCCAAGGTAGACCTTACCAATATCGCTCTCGTCCACTTTACCCTTCACGTAAACTTCGCTGGTATCTCCTAGGGTCATGACCAAGGTCGCTGACGAGCCGAGCACCAGGATCGAACTTACAGCGTCCCCGAGTTCGACGTCACGCGAGAGGACCACGCCCTCGAGAGGAGATTGAATGTCGGTGTAGCTCAACTGCTCATCGAGTTGCTTCAAATTTGCCGAATCCTGGCCGACCTGTGCACGGGCCTGAGCAATTTTTGCTTTCAGAACCGTCACCTGGGCCTTGGCCACATTCTGTTTGTTTAAGGCAAGCTCGTAATTCTTCTGTGCGTCGTCCAGGGCTGACACGGAAACGACGCCATCCTTGGCCATACCCAGCGCACGATCGTAGGCACGCTTGAGGAGCGGAACCTCTGGACCCTCGGCATCCACTTTGGCCCGATCATAGTCCGCTTCAGAGCTGCTTAAATTGGCTTCGGCGGCTTGCAAAGCTGCCCGCGACTGTTCGACTCCGGCTTCGATTTCCACTTTATCCAGTTGAGCCAGGAGTTGGCCTTTTTTCACCCTGTCACCAGCGTCTACCAACAGCTTTTTGACGATGCCACTAGCCTTGGACTTAACTTCGACCTTGGTGATGGGAGTGACCTTGCCGGTCGCGACTACGCTCTTGGCTAGGTCGCCTCTTTCGACTTTTCCCAACTTCGAAGGATCAATTTTGGTCCCTCCCCGGGTGAAGGCGTAAACCGCGCCTACGCACAACAGGACGGCGCCTGCAACCACGCCGATGATGATCAGCCGTTTGCGTCTCTTCTTAGAATTGCCGTTCCCGTTCACATCTGCCTCCTGCTGGGAACCACTCAGTGGTTTGGCCTTCGATGATGATTACGAAAGTAGTTTGGGTTTTGTTCCTGAAACTCCGCAGTCAGAGTCGCAATCGACCCGCGTTCACATCTAGATCCTTGGCGTTAGACCTCAAATTCTAGGAAATGGAAGCAGAAAATATTGTTTCTGCCAAGGACCCTGGCGGTGGAGGCCACTACAGCCAATACAGAATCACCACTTTGCGCCCGAGCCTCATTTTGCAAGAGCTTAACGGCCAACCGAGTAGTACTTCCTTTGGAATGTTAGAATTAGGTATCCATGATCGCCTTCGTGCTGCTCCGGGTGTTTTTGATCCTGCTCCTGGTCGCAGCCAACGCTTTCTTCGCAGCCGCGGAATTCGCCTTGGTGAGCGTTCGGGACACGCGCATCCAGCAACTCATCGAGGCTCGTCGCATCGGTGCCCGTATCGTCCAGAAGCTGCACCGCAACCTCGACGAAGTGGTCAATGGCGTCCAACTTGGAATCACGATTGTAAGCCTCACGTTGGGGTGGGTGGGCGAGCCTTTGCTTGCCAAAATGATGATGGGGCCGGTAAGCGACTTTCCGCACGCCGCGGTTTACGCGCATGGCATTGCGATTGTCATCGCTTTCAGCCTTATCACTTGTCTGCACGTGATTCTGGGTGAGTTGGTGCCCAAGTCGCTGGCCCTGCAACGCGCTGAACAAGTCGCTCTGGCGGTCGCCGCCCCCATGGATGTTTTCCTGACTCTGACCCGGCCTCTGCTTTTCATGATGAGCCGGGCCGCGGGCTCTGTCCTCAGGATTTTCGGCTCGCGCAAGATTCGGCAGGGACCCATCCATTCCCCCGACGAACTGAAGCTGATTGTGACCGCCAGCCGCCAGTTCGGGCAGATTCCACCCTTCCAGGAAGAAATGATTCACAACGCACTGGAACTCGAAAACATCACGGTGCGGGAAGTCATGGTGCCGCGCCCGGACATCTTTTCACTGCCGGGCGATCTGACCCTTGACGAAACCCTGGGCAGGGTTGTCGAGGAGCAACACTCGCGTATTCCAGTCTATGATCCCCAGCGTGGTCCCGAACATATCATCGGAGTTCTTTATGCCAAAGATCTGATGCGCTGGACCCGTTTGCGACTCACGGGACAGCCCATCGCGGCCCGCATCGCCGCCATGAGGATTAGCCAGATCATGCACGATGTTCTGGTGGTCCCCGAAACTAAAGCGCTTACCGAACTGCTAGAGGAATTCAAAGATCGCAAGCGGCATTTGGCCGTGGTCGTCGACGAGTTCGGTTCCACCGCTGGCGTAATTACAGTCGAAGATGTCCTAGAGCAATTAGTGGGAGAAATCGAGGACGAATTCGATGTGCCCCCACCTGAGCAACCGATTTTGGAAGGGAAAATCGCGCTGGTCCTGGAGGGCTCTTTCAGCATTCGAGACCTCGATTCGCAATACCAGCTCTCGCTGCCGCGCGAGGCCGGCTTCGAAACTCTCGCCGGGTTCGTGCTTGCCCGCTTGCAGAAAATTCCGAAACCAGGTGAGAGCTTCGACTACGATGGCCACCGTTTTACCGTCGAGGAGATGGAAGGCCACCGCATCGCCAAAGTGAGGATCGAGAAAATGCAGACCGCAGCGATGGGGAAGGCAGGAGATTGAACACCGGGGGTCAGGTCACAGGCTTCAGGCGGTGGTCTCTGGAGCGATTTTGGGTGGGGCCGCGCTGTTAACGCCGAGGATCCAAATGGAAGGACTAGCATCACTGCGTTCATTATTAAGCCAGGTGCCGAGACGGCTGGAGCAACTTCCGCCGAAGCAGGTCGAACTCAAGTCTGCTCCGTCCAAGTGGTCGCCGAAAGAAGAACTGGGTCACCTGCTGGATTCCGCCGCCAACAATCACCAGCGAATCGTCCGCACCCAACTGGAAGACAAACCGGAAATGCCGGGTTATGACGGCAATCGATGGGTCGAGTTGCATGCTTACCAGCGCCGCAACTGGCGCGAACTGATCGAACTCTGGAGTTCTCTTAACCGGCAATTGCTCTCGGCCGCGGAAGCGGTGCCGGAGAGTGCCTGGCTGCGCACCTGCACTATCGCGGACTCGGAGCCTCTGACCCTGAAGTTTGTATTTGAGGATTACCTCGAACACATGAAGCACCACTTAAGCCACATCGGAATCAAGGTAGATGACTTGAAATAGAAACTACGAGTCTTGTTAAGCAACGGCCGAGGACTACCAACGACTGAATGTTGCGCTATCTCTCCCTCCGCGTGCTGTACACGCTGCCCGTTGTCTGGTTCGTTGTCTCGCTGGTTTTCCTTCTGATTCACCTTGTCCCCGGCGATCCCATTCTGCAGATGCTAGGCGAAGGCACTCCCGCGACCGATATACAAGCCGCCCGCCACGCTTACGGACTCGATCTTCCCCTCAGCCGGCAGTACACGAATTACTGGAAGGGTGTGCTGCACGGAGATCTGGGACCATCGCTTCGCTTCAACCAGAGCGTAAGCAGCCTCATTGCGCGGCGTTATCCCTACACCTTGCGGTTAACATTGGCCGCCCTCGGGGTTGCGATGTTGCTGTCTATTCCAGCGGGCGTCCGTTCGGCGCGGCGGCGGGATCGCTGGGATGACCGTCTGCTTAGCGTCGTCAGCCTATTTGGTCTGTCATTCCCGAATTTTGCATTGGGCCCAATCTTGATTTTGTTTTTCGCCATTAAGCTCGGCTGGCTTCCAGTTTCTGGTTCGGGCTCGTTTGCTAACCTCATTTTGCCAGCCATCACTATGGGCGGAGCTCTGGCTGCGATCCTTACCCGGATGGTGCGCACTTCCATGCTGGAAGAATTGGGACACGACTATATCCGCACTGCGCGCGCCAAAGGACTGCCAGAGCGTACGGTGGTTTATCGCCACGCTCTGCGCAATGCCATGATCCCCATCATTACGGTTCTGGGTCTGCAATTCGGGGCGCTGCTGGCCGGTGCCATCGTCACCGAGACCATCTTTTCCTGGCCCGGAATTGGACGGCTGACGATCCAGGCGATCTCCAATCGCGACTACTACCTGGTGCAAGGCTGCATTCTGGCGATTGGGCTGACCTATGTCGCGGTGAACTTCATGACAGATTTGCTCTACTCGGTGGCGAATCCGAGGATCAGGCAATAGGATCGGAGGCGCAACATGAGGGAAGAAGAATTTCGGAACGTCTTTGCAAGAACACACGGTCACTGCCACTTCTGTGGAGATCCCATAGTTTTCGTGAAGCGGGGATGGTCAGCTGAATTAAACGGGCATTGGGAGGTCGACCACGTTGTTCAACGCGACAAGGGTGGCGCGAAGAACTCTGAAAACTGTCTACCAGCGTGCACTCGCTGCAACCGCCTACGCTGGCACCGGACCGGTCCGAACGTTAGGGAAGTCTTGTTCCTGGGCATTCTGGCGCGAAAAGAGGTGCGAAAGGGAAGTGATCTCGGCCAGAAGCTAATGGCGTTGAGCAAGAAGCGCCTGCTGGACAATGAAGTACGCCGAGCTAAGCGTCAGGAGCGAGGAGTTTAGGGCTCTCGGTGATAGCCACTCCCTTGCAGAACTCGGGCCCACTGGCGTTGTCCCTCCGTCGGCGGGGCGACTTCGAATCTCGAAGCCATGCACCAAATTGGTGTATAATGATGTTATGCCAGCGATAAAGCATGTCCGAAGGAGCGTATCGCTTCCCGTTCTAATTGCTAAACAAGTAGAACGCTTGGCGAAGAGTCAACGGTTGAGCGACAATCGGGTTTTGGTGGAGCTCATTGAGTTGGGTATCGAAGCACGAAAGCAGAAAGAAAAGGAATTTTTCGAGCTGGCTGAACGTTTTCGCGCCGCAAGCGATCCCGAAGAAGCGAAGCGTTTAGGGGATGAGTTGGGCCGTCTAGTTTTCAAGAACTTGATGGGAAAAAACGCGGGGAAGCTCAAGTTCTCTCATCTTCCCAAGTGAACCGTTGACGACTTTGTCGACTATCGCCATCTCGCTCCCTCGTGCTGCCCGGCACAATCCCCTTGCGACAATGGGTGCAGTGTTGGTCGTCGTCTTCATCGTCTTTGCCCTGTTCGCTCCCTGGATTGCGCCGCAAGATCCCGCTCACATCGATCTACCTTCTAGACTGCAATCGCCGTCAACTGCTCATTGGTGCGGCACCGACGAGCTCGGCCGCGACATCCTTTCCCGGCTGATCTTTGGTTCGCGGATTTCCATGATGGTTGGCAGTTGCGTGGTGGCGGTTTCTCTGATTCTGGGCCTGATCGTGGGTTCGATCGCCGGCTACTACGGCGGACACATTGACCGTTTTGTGAACGTCGTCGTGATGAACGCGTTTCTCTCCTTCCCCGGAATCCTGCTGGCGATCGCATTTGTCGCCTTCCGCGGACCGGGAATATTTAACCTGGTGCTGGCGCTTTCACTCGGCGGATGGGTAGGATATGCGCGCCTGGTGCGAGCCCAGGTACTGTCAGCTCGCGAGCGCGAGTTTGTGGAGGCGGCCAAGGCCCTGGGTGCAAACGATCTGCGCATAATCGTCCGCCACATTCTTCCCAATATTATTCAGCCAGTAATCGTGCAGGCCGCGATCGGAATGGCCGGCGCTATCCTGGCCGAGGCCACCATGAGCTTCCTGGGTTTGGGAGTTCCCCCGCCGACGGCGAGCTGGGGAGCAATGCTCAATGATGGCCGCGCCCATCTTTTCGATGCTCCTCATCTCGTCCTCTTTCCAGCCGTGGCGGTCATGCTGGCAGTGCTCTCGTTCAACTTTATTGGCGACGCGTTGCGTGACTTCCTCGACCCCCGCTCGCGCATAGAAGTCGGTCTGTAGGGATCCTTGCCTGCCTAGGCTATGGCTAGTAACCATATGCTACCCAGTCATTTGGCGATGGATTGCTCAAGTATCAACACAACATTTTCCAGAACCGCGTGTTGAGAGTATTGACCAGCCGAGTGGACATCAAAACCCGGCTGAATCGAGTTCCGAGATTGAACCGAGCTAAGGAGAGACATCATGACGAAGCAACTGAACAGTGTTTTCTTCACTGCCACATTGGCAAGCCTTATGTTACCGGCGGTCGCACAAACCAATCAGCCGACTGCTGATCCTGCCAAGCCCGCCACCATCAACCAACGCAAGGAAAATCAGCAAGACCGTATTGCTAACGGCGTGCAAAGCGGACAACTCACCGCCGGCGAAACCGCGAACCTGGAGAAGAAGGAAGCCACGGTGAACGCCGAAGAGCGCGACATGCGCAAACTGGACAACGGTCATCTGACCGCTAGCGACCGCAAGACGCTAAACCAGCAGCAGAACCAGCTTTCCAAGCAGATCTATCAGGACAAGCACAACACCCCGGTGCAGAATACCAACCCGAAGAGTGAAGTCGGCAAGCGCGCGGAAAATCAGCAGGACCGCATCGCCCAGGGCATCCGGAGCGGTCAGATGACCGCTGGCGAAGCCGCCCGCGTGGAAAAAAATGAGGCCAATATCAATAAGGAAATTCGCAACGATCGTGCGGCGAACGGCGGCAAGTTGACCGGAGCGGAGAAGGCCCAGGTCAACCGCCAACAGAACAGGGAATCACGCCAGATCTACCATACCAAGCACAACGCCAGCCATCAGTAAGCAAGCGTAAGCCAAAAAAACGCCTCCGGAAGCGGAGGCGTTTTTGCGTGGTGAAATCGCTGCCGGGATCCGAATCACAGATGATGCGGCACCCGATGCTCTTGTCCTTGCTCCGGCTTTGCGTTGGACGGCGACGCGGGTTGGCTTCCGCTGCTCGCCGGCGGCACCGCGAACGACGGATGCAGCGTTGTACCGGAGATGTGATCGGATGGCACGGTTCGCGCGAACGTAGGCAAGTTGTGTTTGCGCACCTGGGTGGCCGCCTCGAGCCCGGAAGCGAGCTTAATCAGCTTGGGCTCACTGAACGCTGTCCCGAAGAAGCTGATCCCCATCGGCGCTCCGAACACGATGGCTGCCGGCACTTGCACGATCGGATAACCTTCCGGCGCCGCCAGGCCAGACGTACCAAAAATAAAGTGGTCTCCAAAGATCAAGTCGGTGGCCCACGGCGGGTTGTCGGTAGCAGTGACCACGGCGTCGAGATTGAACTGGCTCAGCGCGGCGTCAATCCCGTGCACCCCAAACTGATGGTCAAGGGTAAGCGCCTGGTTGTAGGTCATTCCGCCGAAGGCCGGCTGCGGATCGTCGGGTCCGGTTGGCATGGTGGCGATCAAGTCCCAGATGTCCTGATTAAAGAAAGGCATCTCGGCGTTCGCATGGGCGTTGTTGAAAGCGATGGCATCGCTTAAGGTCTTGCCCGCCATGGGAACCCCGACGCGCGTAGCGAAGTAGGTTTGCACATCATTCCTGAAATCGAAGCACAAGATCAGGAACTCACCGGGGCCCGAGCCGCCGTTGGGAAATGTGAAACCCGCGGCATCCAGGTCAATGACGGTCGCCCCTGCATTGGTGAGCGCCTTGAAGGCAGCCTCGAACGCGGCCACCACCGGTTGCGGCGTGGTCACGTTTGTGAATCCGCTCAATCCAATCCGCGTCAGGCCCAGCTTTGCGCCCTTAAGACCATTGGGGTCAACGAACTGGGTGTAATCAGTGGGAATGTTTGTGGGACGCCTCTTGCCAGTTCTCTGCCAGCCCAGCGGTACACCCCCCGTCGCCGGATCGCGCCCATCTGAGGTGCGACTCTGTATCACTCCCAGTGTTGCTGCTGCATCGGCAACGGTTCGGCCATGGACACCGACCGTGTCCTGGATGTGCGAGATGGGGACCACGCCGGCGCGGCTGGTGAGGCCGACGGTGGGCTTGATGCCGACCACACCATTGGCGTTGGCGGGACAGACGACGCTACCGTCAGTCTCCGTCCCAAGAGATACGGTTGCGAAGTTCGCCGACGCCGCAGCACCCGAGCCGGAGCTAGATCCGCAGGGATTGCGAGCGATGCCATAAGGGTTGTTGGTCTGACCGCCGCGGCCGGACCAGCCACTGACCGATTCGAAGGAGCGGAAGTTGGCCCACTCTGATAGGTTCGTCTTCCCGAGGATCACTGCGCCGCCTGCGCGCAAGTTGGCGGCCACCGTGGAGTCCATAAGCGCCGGTTTTCCGAGCAGCGCGAACGAACCCGCGGTGGTCTGCATCTTGTCGCCAGTGTCGATGTTGTCCTTGAGCAGCACTGGGATTCCGTGCAAGGGTCCGAGCACTGTGCCGTTCCTGCGCAGCATGTCCATGTTGCGGGCTATGTTCAGCGCGTCGGGGTTCAGTTGGATTACTGCGTTGACCCCGGGACCATTCTGGTCGAGGCCGATGATGCGGGCGATGTAATACTTGGTTAGTGCCTCCGAGGTGAGTGTGCCCGCGGTCATCGCCGCCTGGAGTTGGGCCACAGTAGCTTCGTTGAATTGCGTTGGAACGCCCTGACTCGATGCCAAGAGAGATGACATCAGTAGACCTACAAAAAGGAAAGCGCGCATGGCTGGAGAGATCATCTTGTTTCCTCCTGGGAGCCTTAGCCGTGCAATGCCGGATAGGGAAGATCGGGAGCAGCGCTAGGTTGTACCCAGGGCTGCCGTTGGCCTCTCCCTCGGCTCAGAGCGCCGCCGGTCATCCGCCAAGGCCGGGAGGAATGCTGCTACCGCGGATTCGAGCTTGTCAAGAAATTCTTGTATTTTCTGATAAACCTCTTCTGATACTCCTGGTTACTTCTGGGCCGACAGTCTTTCCTGACTATCGATGGCGTTCGGGACGAGAACGTCGCGGGCGATGACAGGCAGGGCTGGAACCAACCAGCGGAACAGAGCCGTTGCCCCTGCCGCGCCGACCAACTGCGCCGCCACAAAGCTCGGAACGTCTGCGGAACGGATGCCGCTGAATGTGTCGGTCGCCGCTCTTGCCAGAGTCACAGCCGGATTAGCGAAGGAAGTCGATGCCGTAAACCAGTACGCGGCTGTGATGTACGTCCCGACAGCAAAGGGCACCGCGGACGAGCGTAGTCGCGAACAGCCCCATATCACCGACAGTAATCCGAAGGTCGCGATGAATTCGCTGAAGACTTGCGAGATGCCACTGCGGGCATGTCGTGATGAGGACAAAAGTGGCAGCGCAAACATTAGATGGGCGCAGATGACGCCAACGTGTGCGCCCAAGATCTGAGAGATGATGTAACCGGGAACTTCATGCCAAGGAATGCCGCGCTGCGATGCGGCTGCCAGTGTGACGGCGGGATTGAAGTGTGCCCCCGAAACGGGGCCGAAAGTTAAGATAAGAGCGACCAGCGCCGCTCCCGTTGCCATGGTGTTGGCGAGCAAGGCGATTGCAGCGTTGCCTCCCGAGAGTTGCTCGCCCATGATCCCAGAACCGACTACAGCCATCAGCAGGAATGCCGTTCCAACGAACTCCGCGGCGATACGGACATGCAGGCTGAATCTCATTGGCGCCCGATGCTATCGAGTTCTTTCTTGAGCGCGAGGCTGTCTATGGATGCCAGCGGCAAAGAGAGGAAAAGGCTGATTCGCCGATCCAGAATAAAGAAGGCGTCCCGAAACGCCTTTTCTATCTGGTCCGGTGTCCCTTCAACCGCCGCCGGATCGGGGACACCCCAATGTGCCGTCATCGGCTGCCCCGGCCAAACCGGGCAAACCTCTTTCGCAGCGTTGTCACAGACCGTGAACACAAAATCGAGTTTTGGTGCGTCTGGTTTCGAGAATTCCTCCCAACTCTTGCTCCTCAACCCGCCCGTCGGTAGGTGCGTCACTTGAAGCTGTCCCAATGCCTCGGGACGCACAGTTCCTGAGGGGTGGCTACCCCCACTGTATGCCGTGAAGTGCGGCCGGCCCTTAAGATTCATGATCGCCTCAGCCATAATCGAGCGGGCCGAGTTACCAGTGCACAAAAATAAGACATTATAGTGGGTCTTCATCGCTCGTCCTCAGTTGCAGCAGGTCGGAGGACAACAAGATTGCTTGGCCATAGGCTTTACTGCTCTGATGAAAGCACTCATGAACTTGCCGTCAATCTGTGGCACCAGTGAATCCACGTCGATGTTGTGGCCGGATAGAAACTCGCGAGCATCTTCCACCCGATAAACTCTGGTCGGCTCGATCTGAATCTGCTCAAAGCCGGCAGACGCGAGCTTGCTGCGGTATTCGAGATCTTCTAGCGCTCCGGCAACACAGCCGACCCACAGGAGTACGCTCTGCCGAATTGCGGAACTGATTTCACCCCGAGTGACAACATCTGACACTGCAAATCGCCCGCCCGGCTTGAGTACCCGGAAGGCCTCTCGCAATACTTTGTCTTTGTCCGCCGACAGGTTGATCACACAATTTGAGATGACCACGTCGACTGAATTGTCCGGCAACGGGATGTTCTCAATCTCGCCTTTAAGGAATTCCACATTTTCCAAACTCGCTTTGCGCTTGTTCTCATTCGCGAGGGCCAGCATCTCGTCAGTCATGTCCAGACCATACGCTTTGCCGGTTGGGCCTACTCGGCGCGCGGAGAGCAAGACATCGATGCCGCCGCCCGATCCCAAATCCAGGACCACTTCGCCGGCATTCAGCGTCGCTAATGCGGTGGGATTGCCGCACCCCAGCGAAGCCAGCATCGCCTCTTCAGGAATCTGTTGCGCCTGTGAGGGGTCGTAGAGGTTGGAGGTAATCGGATCACATCCGCTGCCAGGCGATGGGGAAGCGCCGCAACAGGTACTTGCTCCACTTTTTACCGCGAGCGCGGCCTGGCCATATTTTTCTTTGACGATCTCTTTTATGCGGTTGGTACTCATCTACGTCTCCCTACTTACAAATCTGAACGATGTCTTGGGGTTTTAGGGCACTATTTCGCGTACAGCACTCGGCGTAGAGGAATTGAAGCAACTCTTGAAGAGCCTCAGTATTTGCTGTGTAACGCAGGAAAGTGCTCTCCCGTCGGACATTCACAAGGTCCTCGTTTTTGAGTTTGTCCAGGTGGTGGGAAAGGGTCGAATTTGGGATCTCCAACTCTTCCTGAATCTCGCCTACCACGAGACCCTCGGGATGTGCTTTCAGCAGCAGTTGCATGATCCGAAGTCTGGCTTCGGTCCCCATGGCCGAGAACATGTCGGCATATTTTGCGACCGGGTATGTGCTTCTTTTGGCTAACGCGATCGACATATTTCCATATTAGCGGAAATATAAAACAATTTCAATCGCACTTTGCTTTAAATGCCACGGGCTCGCGGCTAGGTGCTGCGCTTTTCCTCCAAGTGATTCTAAACACAATGGATTTGACTCTTGACGGAAAATTACAAATTGCGATACTAATATCACTATTAGCGATATGAAGCTGGGCGAAAAATTGCGCTATTTGCGCGAGGTCGAAGGCTCGCTGCGCGGGATGGGGCGTCCCATGACCCAATCGGAACTAGTGGGTGCCGTACGCAAGGAACGCGGCAAGACAATCAGCCAGTCCTACGTCTCGCAGATTGAAGGGGGCGTCCGGCCGCACATGACGCAATCCACACGCACTCTGCTGGCGCAGTTTTTCAAAGTCCATCCTGGATTTCTGGTCAATGATCCTGAGGGCTATCACACTGAGTTGGTTTCCGACCTGCGTACCACCGAGGGCAAGCTGGACGTCTGGCTGTTGCAAGGTTCAGAGCGCTTTGCGGGCGACCCTGAGGTCTGTGAAGCCCTGATCAAAGCGGCTCGCCACCAGGACACGCGACGTTGCTTCCTTCTGCTAGGCGCGATCCTCGATACGCCGGGCCTGGCAGAGCGGTTACTGGAAGCACTCAAGCCGGAAGCGGCAAAGCCGCAGCATGCGGGTGAAAGGAGACGGCGGCCATGACCTGGGCGGATTTCTATCTCATCTGCTTCGCCGTAGGCTTCGCATTCAGCGCGCTGATGTTCCTGGCTGGGGGCTTGCACTGGCATCTGCCTCATCTTCCCCACCTGCATCTGGAGCCGCGCATTCACATTGGCCATGGCCCGGTAGCCAGTGGCGGACATACGCCGGCTCCGTTTGTGGGCGGGGGGAAAACCTCAGCGCGAGGTGCGCAAGTTTCGCCGTTCAACTTGGTTACTTTGAGCGCATTCCTCGCGTGGTTCGGCGGGACCGGCTATCTGCTCACCCGCTATTCAAGCATCTGGTTTGTGATTGGGCTTGGTGTTGCCCTGCTCAGCGGGCTGGTTGGTGCGGCCATCGTTTTCTTTTTTCTGAGCCGAGTCCTGATGTCAGACGAAGAGAACCTCGACCCCTCGGATTTTGAAATGGTCGGAGTGCTCGGCCGGACCTCGGTGCCGATTCGTGAAGGCGGGACGGGGGAAATTATCTACTCTCAAGCGGGCACCCGCCGCACTTGCGGTGCGCGTTCTGAAAATGGGAACTCGATCGCAAAGGGCAGCGAAGTGGTTGTGACCCGCTACGAAAAGGGAATTGCGTACGTGCGCCTGTGGACAGACATGGCAGGAGAAGAAGCGGAGTCAACCGAAGGTGGCAAGGTCAACTCGTAACAAGGAGAACTGTCGCACGACAGAAGGGCACGCAATGAATCGCAAGGGGCAAGGCGCGAAAGGTGATAGCGGATTCTCACCCGGTCCCATACTCGCGGAGGAAGTGCACACTGGCCGGTTATGGGCAGCGCTACTTTTTGTTCCAGTTGTTGCCGAGTTGGCGGTCCTTGACGGGATTCCGAATGCGGCGGCGCGAATCGCAATGGGTGTGGTTGCGCTGCTCTTGCTGGGAGCGGCGGCGTTGGCTTGGAGCGGCTTCCACTACCTCTTCACCAAGGCAGGAGTGGAGATACGCACTCTGGGTTTTCGTCTGCGCTCCATTCCCACTGAGCACATCAAGGACTACGCGGTCGACCATTGGACCCCATTTGGCGGGTACGGAATCCGCGGCATCGGCGACAAGCGAGCGTACGTCTGGGGCAACAAAGGTGTCCGCATCCACACCACGGACGGAGAGGTTTTTCTCGGCCACAATAAGCCCGAGCTCATTGTTCACGATTTGGACCTCATAAAGCAGTTTTCACATTAGAGCGGTCAAACGGAATTGTGATTAGGAGGCGATATGTTCGGGATAGCAATCGAGATTTGGGTCATCGTAGGACTCATCGTATTGGCCACGATGCTGCTGATGAGTGCGTTTGCCAGGTTGTACCGCAAAGCCGGGCCACACGAGGCGTTGATCGTGTACGGCGTCGGCGGAACCCGCGTGGTGAAAGGCCATGGCACTATTGTTCTCCCCATGGTCCAGGTTTGCCGCGGTCTATCTCTGGAGTTGATGTCGTTTGATGTCGCTCCGCAACAAGATCTCTACACCAAGCAGGGCGTGGCGGTCACGGTCGAGGCCGTGGCGCAGATCAAAGTGAAATCGGACATGGAATCAATCCTGACCGCATCGGAGCAATTCCTCACCAAGACGGATCAGGAGCGGGAGGGCTTGATCCGGCTGGTGATGGAAGGGCACCTGCGCGGCATCATCGGCCAGCTCACGGTTGAAGAAATCGTGAAACAGCCGGAGATGGTAGCCGACCGCATGCGTTCCACTTGCGCGGACGACATGAACAAGATGGGTCTCGAGGTCATCTCGTTCACCATCAAGGAAGTTCGCGACAAGAACGAGTACATCACCAACATGGGCAAGCCCGACGTGGCGCGCATTAAGCGCGACGCCGACGTGGCCACAGCCGAAGCCGATCGCGACACCGCCATCAAGCGGGCGCTGGCGCAAAGGGAATCAGCTGTGGCAAGAGCGCAAGCCGATCAGGAACGAGTGCTAGCGGAAACCCTTTCGCTGGCCAAACAGGCCGAAGCGCAGCGCGATTTGGAGGTCAAGAAAGCGCAATACGTCGAAGTCACCAAGCGGCAGCAGGCGCAGGCCGATAAAGCCTACGACATCCAGACCAACATCATGCAGCAGCAGGTCATCGCAGAGCAGGTGAAGGTGCAGCAAGTAGAGAAAGAACAGCAAGTCAAGGTGCAGGAAGCCGAGATCAATCGTCGTGAGAAGGAACTGATCGCGACCGTTCTGAAGCAAGCCGAGATCGAGCGTCAACGGATCGAGACACTGGCAGCGGCTGAGAAGCAGCGGCTGATCGCCGAAGCTGAGGGTCACGCGTCTTCAATTCGCGCCCAAGGAGAGGCCGAAGCGGAAATCATTTTCAAAAAGGGTGAAGCGGAAGCCAAGGCCATGAACGTCAAGGCGGAAGCTTACCAGGAATACAACCAGGCGGCGGTGATCGACAAGCTGTTTACCAATATGCCGGAGTTGGTCAGGGCGTTGGCCAGTCCTCTGGCCAATGTGGACAAGATCACCATCATTTCAACCGGGAACGGCGATGCGGCGGTGGTAAGGTGCGTCAGATCGGCGACAAAACGCCCAAGCCTGATGTCCTGGCGCCCGGCGACGGGGCAGGGAAGTAGTTGCACCGGGAATCTTCGAGGTAAATGAAGATGAAGAAACCTTCGACGCAGATCGCTCTGGGCATCGCTTTCGGCGCTGGCATCGGCGCTGCAATGGGTGTCTTTGCGGGCCACATGGCTGTCTGGCTAGCCGTGGGAATCGCCATCGGAGT
>DATKEN010000184.1:0-2614 GCA_035512155.1 Terriglobales bacterium
ATGAATTTCACCAAAATGACATCGGCCAGAATGACAAAGAGCGAAGATAGGACGACCGAACTGGTCGCCGAAAGCCCCACACCGGCGGTACCGCCCTGCGTTCGCATTCCTTGGAAGCACCCGATCATACCGATGATCAGGCCGAAGACAGCGGTTCTGAAGGTCGGAGCCAGGAAGTCGGCGAACGTGGCGCCGTCAACACCTTGATGGATGAATCTGCGGAAGGAAACTGGGTCGACCAAAGTATCCGCGATCCAACCGAATAACACACCGCTGAAATCGGCGGCGAGGGTGAGCAGCGGGAGCATCAGGATGCAAGCCACAATGCGTGTGAAGGCCAAAAACTTGTAGGGATTTACGCCGGAGGCCTCGATGGCATCGATCTGCTCGGTTACCTTCATGGACCCCAATTCAGCGCCGATGCCGGCCCCTACGCGGCCGCTGACCACCAAGCCGGTCACGACAGGACCCGTTTCGTGGATGATGGAATAGAAGAGAGCGGCGGGAAGCATGGCCTTGGCGCCAAAACGAGCGAGGCTGCTGCGGCTTTCCAAGGCGAGAACGAAACCGACGGCGGCACCCGCCAATGCCACTAGCGGCAGCGACTTGGAGCCTATTTCGTCGAGCTGACGCAGCAGCTCGCGACCTTCAAACGGGCGTCGAACCGCGGCCCGCAGCACCTGCCACACGAAAAGACCGAGATCCCCAAACCACTCGAGGAAGCGGTTGAGCAGACTCCCGACGGAAGTGAGAGTAGATGACATGAGTGTCGTAGGCGAGCTGCCGTGCGTGCGGTCTGATCCGGCGGCGAGCAATCTGATTTCCTCCTTGCCTGGAACTCCCATTTTGAGATCGAGGACGGGCTGCAGCGATAAGCCTAAAAGGAGCCAAGATCCTTAGAACCAGAGATACCACGTTGAGAATTCCGGTGTCTGTTCCAAAGGGCACACAAACCGCACAGCTTCTTCGTATTCGCCACGCTCGAAAAGCACTGAAGAATCAGTGTCATTTACGTGATGGCCATTGTGCATGCATGTGCTGTATGAAACAGAGATTATCCGGCGCTACGTGCATAGTCATGGGTACTGCGATTCCGGTGGAAAATATGACACGCGCGAAACCGGGTGCAGTCTTGGCCGCCAGCGCGGGGATCAATTGGAGTATGCGATGCTTACGAACAGATGGGCCTGTGTGGCGCTATTTCTTATTCTGTCTCCGACGCTCGCCTGGGCGCAGACAGCAGAGCCGGACAAGCAGAGCGGACCAGATCCCGGGCAGCAGGCGCAGCAATCGGGAAGCACCGTGGATTCCGCGACGCAACCGGACGCCGCAACGGAGCCAAAGCCGCTGATGGATATGCCTACTCCGGCGGCGAACCGAACTCCCGTGAACCCGAAGACAAATAGCCCCGAGGGTCAGCAAACGAAGCGGATGTTTTGGATCATTCCCAATTTTGCGGCGGTGAGCGCGGACACACACCTTCCACCGCTAACCACAGGGGGAAAATACGCGCTTGCCATGCAGGATAGCGTGGACTATTCGTCGTTCGTTTGGGCGGGGATGCTGGCCGGCCAAAGCATGGCTTTGAGGTCGTATCCGGAGTTGCGCAACGGGGTTGCTGGCTATAGCCGCTATTATTGGCGGGCGTTCGCGGATCAAGCCTCCGGATCTTTCTTCACCGAAGCGTTCGTTCCGGCAATCACGCACGAAGACCCGCGTTACTTTACCCTCGGCCATGGAGGGTTTTTCCGCCGGGCAAAATATGCGTTATCTCGTGTCGTCGTTACCAAAACCGATTCTGGAGGCAGGAGCTTTAACTTGTCCGAGATTGTGGGGAACGGACTGGAAGCCGGATTATCCAACCTCTATTACCCACCAGAGGAGCGCAGCTTGCACAATACCGCGATTAACTGGGTGGCACAGCTGGAAGCTGCAAGCCTCAATAACATCATCAGGGAGTTCTGGCCGGATATCCGCCATAAGTTGCTTCGGCAGAAATAGTCAGGCTGTCTTTGGCTGACGTTGTGTGCGGGCTTCGGCCTGGCTTGGCCGCGGTAAAAGGACGGCGTCTACAGTACTGAAAAGCAAGCCAATGGTGAATGTGTCCCGATGTGAACAGACGTCCATCTACGACCCTCGTATGATGCCTTCTAAAGGGGAGAAACATGAAAAAGCTCAGATTGTCAGTAGCCATGCTCACGCTGGTCGCCGTTGGGGCCATGGCCGGATGCTCCGGGACGGCCGCATCACCGGATGTTTCCGAGAGCATTCGCAAATCGCTCGATCGAGCAGGCTTCAAAGATGTCTCGGTCAGTCAGGATCGCGAGAAGGGCGTCGTGACCCTCGGCGGACAAGTCGGGAGTGAGAATGACAAGGCCCAAGCCGAATCGCTGGCGAAGTCCTTGGCGGGCGCGCAAGTGGTCGCGGACCAGATTGCGGTGATTCCCAAGGGCGTAGAAAAAGAAGCCAAGGCAGTGAACTCCGATCTGGACGAAGGCATCGAGAAGAATCTGGACGCAGCGTTGATCCAGAACAGGATGCACGGCAACGTGAAATACGAAGTGAAGAGCGGCGTAGTCACACTGACGGGAGAAGTGAACTCGCAGTACAAGCG
>DATKEN010000185.1:0-45260 GCA_035512155.1 Terriglobales bacterium
TGGATCTTTATCGGCATGGAGTCTGTCGATCCGGTAAATCTGAAGGACGTGAATAAAGGATTCAATAAGCCCGACGAGTATGCCGCCGTGCTTGAGCGTCTGGCAAAACGCAATATTTACGCGATCACCTCGTTCATCTTCGGCATGGATAACGACACTCCGGGAGTCGCCGAACGCACCTTACAGCAGGTGCGCACATGGCCTCCGGGCCTGCCCATCTTCGGGCTACTCACGCCGTTACCCGCGACGCCTTTATACAAGCGGCTGGAGGCCGCCGGACGGCTCACGCGCCCTCGGCACTGGAAGGATTTCGTTCCGTTCACAATGGCGCACACTCCGCTGAAGATGACGATCGAAGAAGCGCATGCCGAACTGAACTACGGCTGGGCTCACTCCTACAGCCCGGAAGCGCTGGCTCAGGCAGTTGCGGCGCTGGACGATCAGCATGTGGGTGATCGCGTCAACGTTTTCCTGGCACGTCTTTGTTTTCGCGGAATCTATTTCCCGATGCTGAGGAAGTCGTCGTGGCTGCGGGTCATTATCGAGAACCGCCGAACGATCCTGAGGCTGTTCAAAGAGGGAGTATTCCGATGGATGCGCCCACGAAATTCTGCCAGCCAGGATTCCTTTTTTCGTCGCAACGCCTAACGTCAGCGGCGAAGCCAACGCTTAAACACATTTCCTGGAGAGCTGTGCCCGACCCAAGGCTCGCCTCGCCGCTTCGCGAGATTTGGGGAACACCTCAGTACGATGCCGCTTTCGCGGATCTTGAACGATCAGCTGACGCCGTGCAGCACGTCGACCCTTTTCAAACTTTGACCCCGAACCGGACAGCCTCCACTCCGAGCGCCGATGTCTCCCCCCTGATCTACCCAATCTTCCGCTTCAATTCTAAGTCCAACTAAACGGTTCCATATTGGATAGCTATCAATGGAAGACGAAGAAGTCTTGGACTCTTTCGGCGAGTCCGTTTAGCCTTGTGAATATTTGGCGCTCCCCACTCGCACTGACATCCGCGACTCAATTACTACGCTTTGCGAGCAATGGCAGAGAAGTCGAAAGGCGCAGACGTACAAATGACGCACATTCAGCTCCTAGACGAGCGGGACGTGTCAAAACGCCTGAGCGTGAGCGTTAACACGTTGCGCTATTGGCGCGCTTGTGGAGAGGGTCCTAATTACATAAAAACTCGGACGCTTGGTGAGATATGATGCTGTTGCGCTAGAGAAATTCATCTTGCGCAACCTGCGTGTCTCAAAAGCGAGAGCGATTGCGGAGGAAAAACGTGTCGCTCTTTAAACGAGGAAATACTTGGCACTTCGTGCTTCGCTGGAACGGACAACGCTACCGGGGCAGTTGCAAGACCTCCCGGCGGACTGAAGCCAAAAAGGTCGAGGCGCTGGTGCTCGCGCGGTTACTGGAAGACGGTCGTTTGCCCTGGAACAGAAAAGTTCCGATCCTCGCCGACTTCTCGAACCGCTTTTTTACATGGCTGGAATCGCTGCCGGCGGACCGGCCGCCGAAATCGCCAACTCGCCGGTATTACCAGGTAGGCTGGCAACTCCTGGAGTCCACATCCATCGCCCGGATGAACCTCGATCACATCACGGCAGATCACGCCTTGACCATCGAGGGATCGTCCGCCGCGAACACCAACAACGCTCTGCGCACACTTCGGCGCATGCTGAAAAAGGCGCAAGAATGGCAACTGCTCTCTACCATCCCGATTGTCAAACTCGTCGAGGAACAAGGACGGGAGGAGTTGATCGAGCCGTGGATGGAGCAGCGGCTGCTGACGGTTGCGGGGGGCCCACGTCTTACCGGGAAGGGCCGGAATTCACGAACGGGCTGGGAGCCGTTTCGAACCGTGCTGTTGATCATGCTGGATTCCGGTCTTCGTCCAGGCGAGATCTTTCGTATGCGCTGGGAAAGTATTCACTGGGACAAAGGGCTGATCTTCAACCCGCGTGGCAAGTCCCGAAAATCCCGGCGTTACGTCCCGCTCACCGAGCGCGTTAAGGCAGCACTCGTGGCGCGCGACGAGGGCGTGAACGAAGGATGGGTCTTTCCCTCGAAGCGAGCCCAGTCCGGCTACATCACTGGCCGCGAGGTTTCAAAGCAATGGCTCGAAGCCAAGCGGTTGGCGGGCATTCCCCAATCTGTCGTTCTGTACTGTGCTCGCCATCGCTTCGCAACCGATGCGATGGAAGGCACAGGCAACGTGATGGCGGTGATGGATGCGATGGGGCATCAGTCAGTAGATACCGCACGCATCTACAACCACTCAAACGTGCGGCAGATCCGGGAAGCAATCGAGCGGCGGAACCAGGTGTCATCGAGGCTTGTGGAAGCTGTGCAAAAGCTGGCCACAAAAGTGGCCACAGTCGCCTGAAGCAACCGTGTCAAAAAATGTTGTAAGTGATTGAAAGAAGGTTGGTAGCGCTACCGGGAATCGAACCCGGGTTTGAAGATTGAGAATCTTCCGTCCTAACCCCTAGACGATAGCGCCGCCGGGCCGGGTGTGATTATAACAAAGCGTCCTGATGGGCCGCAGCCAGGACGCGCATCGTTTCGGGTCGCAAATCGCAGGAAGTATTCATTGTTCTGTGTCCTTCCCTTCTCTGGTTCTTGGCACACCCCCAAATGGTATCCATGTCCTAAATGGATTTAAAAGTCATGAAAATTCTCCTTCCTCTTGACAAGCAGACCTCTTAATAGCAGAATTCTATAGGCGAATAAAAAGCGAATAAACAAATCTTCGCTTTCGAAGCTACCTGCTTCGACGTTCCCTGAACTTCTGAGGGTTCCCCATGTCTTCTCCGTCGATTTGTACCCCTGCTGCTCTGTGCCACCGCCCTATTGCTTTTGCTGCGAAAGACGGGCCCGCGCTCCTTCTAGAACGGCTTTCCGAGTTGCCCAGGCTGCACGGGGTAGTTCCGGCATCGCGGCTCGAGGTGCGGCCCGCACTGGAAATGGTTTCCAGCGGAATCTCCGAGATTGATCAACTCACCGGCGGATTGCCACGGGGATGCCTGAGCGAAATCTGTGGACCAGCCTCTTCCGGACGCACCAGCGTGCTGCTGGCTTCTTTCGCTTCAGCGACCCAACGCGAAGAAGTCTGCGCTTTAGTGGATGCCACCGATGCCTTTGATCCCGTCTCGGCCGCTGCCGCGGGAGTGGATCTTGAAAGACTGCTCTGGGTGCAATGCGGTCTTCCCAATAAAAAGCACGATCAAGAAGAGGACTCGTTCAGTCATGCCAAAAAGATTCACTCAAAAGAACGGGCTTTAACCTCTGAGGGGAAGAATTACAAATTGCTGGAGCGAGCGCTGCGGGTCACAGACCTGCTTCTGCAAAGCGGCGGCTTCGGTCTGGTGGCTATTGATCTTGGTGATGTTCCGATTCAGACAGCGCGGCGCATTCCGTTGACTACCTGGTTTCGTTTTCAGCGCGCCGTAGAGTACACAACCACGGTGCTGTTCGTCGTGGCCCAAGCGCCGTGCGCGCAAACTTGCGCTTCTCTGCTGGTGAGATTGCAAGCGTCAAAAAAGCTTTCAGTTTTCGGCACTCAACATTCTGAACAAAAGAAATTATCTCCAACTCATACGCAATTGCTGGAGGGAATCCGCGTAGAAGGAGAACTATTGCGTTCGCGCATGGAGCGCAAGCCATCAGGATCGATCACGGCAGCGTTCCTGACCAAAACACGGGTTTCGTAGCGTCGCTGTCTGTCGACTGTCTGAAGACATGACGATCAATGCCTTTTGCTTGCATCTTCGTTCCTGATTTTCCCGTGGAAGCACTCCTCCGCGCCGAACCTGAGCTGCGTTCCCAGTCTGTGGTTGTGCTCGAAGGTAAAGCGCCTCTGCAAAAAGTTTTCGCCCTGAACGAACATGCTCGCCGGGCCGGGGTAGAACCAGGAATGACCAAGCTACAAGTGGAAGCCTGTGCTGGTCTGGCGCTGCGCACCCGTTCTTCGCTGCAAGAAGCTGTGGCTCACGCCGCACTACTGGACTGTGCGCAGTCGTTTTCGCCACGAGTAGAAGATGCAGGCTGCGACACTATTCTTCTTGACCTGGGAGGACTGGAATCACTTTTTGGTTCTCTGTCCAAGATTGCACGTGATGTGGCTCGTCGTGCTTTCGCTCTCGGACTCAAAGCCAACGTCGCAGTGGCTTCCAATCCTGATACGGCTGCACTCGCTGCTCGTGGCTTTCGCGGCGAGACCGTGATTCCCGCGGGGAAGGAATCAGAGCAGTTGGGCTCTCTACTGGTACAAGTCCTTTTGGAAAGCTTTTGCGACGCCCAAGAAATCGAGCAATTTTCAGAAACCTTCAGCCGTTGGGGAGTGCGCAATCTGCGGGCATTAGCTGCCTTGCCGGACGTTGCCATCAGCGAGCGCTTAGGACAGAAAGGCGTTCGCTTGCAGCAACTGGCCCGGGGCAAGACTTTCCGCACATTGGTTCCGGTCGAACCGCCGCTGGTTTTCGAAGAAGCCATCGAATTGGAGTATCCGCTCGTGTTGCTTGAGCCCCTGGCATTTCTATTAGGCCGGCTGCTGGAACAATTGTGCGCTCGGCTGAGTACGCACGCTCTGGCAACGCAGGAACTGCGGCTGCGGTTGAAGTTGGAGCAAGGATGCCATGCAGAAGAAATTATTGAACCGACCGCTCATGTGGAGACGGACGCCCCCGCCCGTCGAGGCCGAGTGCAAGCTCGGCAGCCTTATTGTGAAAGCGAGAGTCGCAAGATTTTTCAACGTACGCTTCGGCTTCCCATCCCGATGCGGGATGCTAAAACTTTCCTCAAGCTACTGCAGCTTGATTTGAAGGCGCATCCCCCCGGGGCGCCCATTCTAAACATTTATTTGTCAGCGGAGCCGGCGCGTCCGCGTGCGGCTCAGGGCGGTCTTTTTCTTCCGCCCTCACCAGAGCCAGAAAAGCTCGAACTCACACTTGCCAGAATTGCAGGCATTGTGGGTGAAAACCAGGTCGGATCGCTCGAGTTGCTGGATACACACCGTCCGGAAGGTTTTCGAATGAAACGCTTCGCGCCCGAAATGCCGCGAGAAAGTGTGTCGCGAAAAGAAGACAAACCTGCTGGCAATCAGGAGAAAGCGAATGCTGTCACCGCGCTGCGTATCTTCCGTCCGCCTTTGCGCGCTGCAGTGACGCTACGGGATGGTGGACCATCGCGCCTGGCCTGCTCCGGGCACAGACCGATCCAGGGAGAAATCGTCTGGGCAGCCGGCCCCTGGCGCTCGTCAGGCGATTGGTGGGACCAGGAAGGCTGGGCCCGCGATGAATGGGACATCGCGATGCAAGAGGAAACCGGGATCGCGCTTTATCGGTTGGTCCGCGATCTGCTCAGCGGGGGATGGTATGTAGAGGGAACTTATGACTAGCAACTCCAAAGATTTTCTCTGTGACTCCGTGACTCTGTGATGAAAAAGATTTGCAATGTACATCGAATTTCATTCCCGCTCTGCCTTCAGTTTTCTCGAAGGCGCTTCCCTGCCTGAAGATCTGATCGCAAACTGCGCCAACCTGCACATGCCGGCCATGGCCCTGCTCGACCGGGACGGCGTGTATGGCGCTCCTCGTTTTCACATGGCAGCGGAGAAGGCCGGGATCAAGGCACACATCGGAGCGGAAGTAATGTGTGAAATATTCGGATTGACGAATTTCCGGATTGACGAATTTAAGAATCCGTCAAAGGATCGAGATGTTTTCAATTCGACAATTCATAAATCCGAACATTCAAAAATCTCTTTCCGTCTTCCCCTCCTTGTCTCTTCCCGCACCGCCTACCAGAATCTTTGCCGCCTGATCACCAAGATGAAACTCCGCGCAAAGAAAGGCGAGGGAACTGTTCACGAAGAGGAATTGCGAGAACACGCGGCCGGCCTCATTTGCCTGACCGGAGGCGACGAGGGTCCACTCGCAACCGCACTTGCCCAAGGTGGAAAGGAAGAAGCTCAGCGCTCGATCGAGCACCTGACGGAGGTTTTTGGCCGTGACAATGTTTATGTAGAACTGCAGCGCCATTTTCACTGCGAGCAGGAAGCTCGCAACCGCGTTGCCATCGAAATTGCGCGTTCCCTCCGGCTTCCGCTATTGGCCACCAACGGCGTTTGCTATGCCACCGCCCATGAGCGCGAGCTTTGTGATGTTTTCACTGCCATCCGCAACCATCGCACGCTGGCCACTGCTGGACGTCTGCTGGCCCGCAATTCCGAGCGTCACCTGAAATCGCCGCAGGAGATGCAACAACTGTTCGCCGATCTGCCCGAGGCGATCGCGAATACGGTGGAATTGTCGTCTCGCTTCGAATTCGCGCTCAGCGATTTGGGATATGAATTTCCCAAGTACCCGGTACCCGAAGGCGAGACCATGATGTCGTTTCTGCGGGAACGCAGTTGGGGAGGTTTCCAGCAGCACTATGGCCGGGCCGCCACTGACCTCAAGAATCGTGCTCGCCATCAGATCGAGCGCGAGTTGTCGCTCATCCAAAAGCTGAATCTTGCCGGCTACTTTCTCATTGTCTGGGACCTGGTCCGCTACTGCCGCGAGCAAAACATTCTGGTGCAGGGACGCGGCTCCGCGGCCAACAGCGCAGTCTGTTACTCGCTCGGCATCACCGCCGTGGATCCGGTAGGCATGGAACTGCTCTTCGAGCGCTTCCTATCGGAGGAACGCGGCGAGTGGCCCGACATTGATCTCGACCTCCCCAGCGGCGATCAGCGCGAGCGGGTAATCCAGTATTTTTACCAGCGCTACGGGGAACGCGGCGCCGCTATGACTGCCAATGTCATTACCTATCGCAGCCGCATGGCTTCTCGCGAAATTGGCAAGGCGCTGGGCTTCGATCCGGAGACGCTTGATAGAGTCTCAGCCGCCGTCTCCATCTGGGAATACAAGGATGCCAACGACACCCTCGATCATCGCTTCCGTGATGCCGGCTTGGACCTAAATCACCCTCGGCTGCGCAAATATTTCGAGCTCTGCGAGGCGGTGCAGGATCTGCCGCGCCACCTCGGCCAACATTCTGGTGGCATGGTCATCTGCCAGGGGCAACTTGATTCCGTGGTGCCGCTCGAACCTGCCTCCATGCCCGGACGCGTCGTAGTGCAGTGGGACAAAGAAGACTGCAATGACCTGGGCATCATCAAAGTTGACCTGCTCGGCCTGGGCATGATGGCCGTGCTGGAAGATTCCCTCGAACTCATCCGCAATCATTATGGCGAGGAAGTGGACCTCGCCCACCTTCCGCCTGACGATCCCACGGTGTATTCCACGCTGCAAAAGGCCGATACCATCGGCATGTTTCAAATCGAGAGCCGGGCGCAGATGTCATGCCTGCCGCGCCTGCGGCCACAACGCTTTTATGACATCGTGGTGCAAGTGGCAATCATTCGCCCTGGCCCTATCGTCGGTCAGATGGTGAATCCTTATTTGCAGCGCCGCATGGGACGCGAGTCGGTCAACTACTTGCATCCTTCACTCGAGCCCGTCCTGACGCGCACGCTGGGAGTGCCGCTCTTTCAGGAACAGTTGTTGCGCATGGCCATGATTGCCGCCGGATTTAGTGGGGGCGAGGCTGAGGAATTGCGTCGCGCCATGGGTTTCAAACGCTCCCAGACCCGCATGAAAGAAATCGAGGCCAGGCTCCGCAGCGGCATGGAACAAAACGGCATTTCACGGGAAGCTCAGGAACAAATTATTCTCTCGATTACATCCTTCGCTCTTTACGGATTTCCCGAGTCTCATGCTGCTAGTTTCGCGCTGCTTGCCTATGCCAGTGCCTATTTGAAGTGTCATTATCTGGCCGCTTTCACTGCTGCCTTGCTCAATAATCAGCCGATGGGCTTCTATCGTCCCGCCACCATCGTCAAAGATGCGCAACGGCACGGGCTGAAGGTGCTGTCGATTGATGTGATGAAGTCCGAGTGGGACTGTACAGTCGTGGGAACAGCCGGCAAGACGGCGGTACTACGCCTTGGCCTGCACTATGCACGCGGGTTGCGCGAGGAAGCTGGCCAGGCGCTGGTCCGTCAGCGAAGTATCGCGCCGTTTGTTTCCATTCATGATCTCGTCCGCCGTGTTCCTGAACTGCGTAAGGACGAGCTGAATACGTTGGCAGAAATCGGGGCTTTGAATTCAATCGGTAATTCTCCACCGAGTCGCAAGAACAGAAAAGAATTTCAGAATGAAGATTTTAGATTGCAGGTTGCAACCGATGACGCAAATCAATCTGAAATCTGCAATCAGAAATCTGATATCGCTTTCCATCGTCGCGACGCTCTCTGGCAAGTCGAACGTGCCGTTCGACACTCTGGGCCGCTGGTGGATGAACTACCCGAACCCGACGCTAAGTCCCCGCTGCGTGCTATGAATGCCGAAGAACGCCTGGTCGCTGATTTTCGAGGCACTGGCTTGACTGTTGGCCCGCATCCCATGGCCTATCACCGTCCTCGAATGCAGGCCATGGGAATCCGTAAAGCCATTGAGCTCAGCCACATTTCAAACGGTAAGTCCGTGCGAGTTGGGGGATGTGTCATCGCCCGCCAGCGTCCTGGAACCGCCAAAGGGTTTGTTTTTCTTAGCCTGGAGGACGAAACCGGGGTAGCCAACGCCATCATCACCCCAGATTTATTTCAGAAAAACCGGATGCTGGTATCTTCCGAGCAGTTCCTGATGGTGGAAGGCATTCTGCAGAACCAAGATAACGTTATTTCGGTGAAAGCCCAGCGGGTGTTACCGCTTTCCATCACCCGCGCCGAGACTACCTCCCACGATTTCTACTAATTGAACCGCGCTAAACGGAGTATTTTTTTGTTCATTCTTTAACAAATCCACAGCCTGTTCGGTTTATTATTAAGAACATCATCCGCCACAAAACTTTCAGACACCGGCAGTCCGGCGCATGTGGCTAATTCATCCATTTGGTTCATTGCTGAACCTTGGTATCTGTAAGGAGTATCCGATTATGGCTAGAGCAAAGTCCCCCCGCAATGGCAACACTCGCACCACGAATGCAGCGACCGCGACCGCGGTTACCAATCCCGAAGCGAATGGCTCTCAGACAGACCTGGAAGCCGAAATTCGCCGCCGCGCCTATGAGTTGTACGCGCAGCGGGGATATACTCCGGGCCACGAAAATGAAGACTGGTTTGTAGCCGAGCGCGAAATCCTAGCCCGCACGAACCAGCAACAGAGCGCCTAGATTCGGGATCCCGGAGAACGCTGATCTTCCGCCTCACTGGGGAGTCTATGTCCCTTCAGCCTCTTCCCAGTTCGGCCCAGCGTGACGAAGCGGTCTCGGGTAACTCCCAGTACCTTTCGACATTACGGCAAAGCTCTGAATATTAATAACTTTGCTCCGAGCTTTGCTGTTGCCTCCTGCTCGTGTTTCTGAAAAAATACGTCAGGATCCCCCATGTCGCAAATCGGCAGTTTTGCGCTCCTGCTTGCATTGGCCTTGAGCGCTTATTCGTTCCTGGCTGGACTGTTTGCCTTGGCACGCCCGGGCGCGGGATCGGATCGCCTGGGAGAGACTGCGCGGCGGGCGGGGATTGCCCTTTTTGCTGTGGTTTTCCTGGCTGCTCTGGTATTGGTCATTTCCGCCTTCCAGGACGACTTCTCCATCGCCTATATTTTTCATCACAGCAATCGTGATCTACCCATTCCCTACAAGTTCGCCGTCTTGTGGTCCGGACAGGAAGGCTCCCTGTTGTTCTGGTCGTTACTTTTGTCCGCGTATGGACTGGTCCTTAGGCTCCGCCATAGGACTGACAGCAGGCTTTTTGCCCACGCCTCGGTCATCATCGCGGCTGTCCAGGTCTTCTTTTTGCTCCTGCTGAATTTCGCGGCTCACCCATTCGCCGTAATGCAGGGCACGCTACCAGCCGACGGCAACGGTCTCAACCCACTGCTGCAATATCCCGAAATGGTGATCCATCCACCCATGCTGTATTTGGGATATGTGGGATTCACCGTGCCCTTCGCCTTTGCGCTAGGGGCTCTGGCCATGCGCTATCCGGGCGAAAAATGGATCCACATCACCCGCCGATGGACGATGGTGACCTGGGGATTCCTGACTTGCGGCGTGTTTCTCGGGGCTCACTGGGCCTACTCGGTGCTGGGCTGGGGAGGCTACTGGGGCTGGGACCCGGTGGAGAACGCCTCGTTCATGCCGTGGCTGACCGGCACCGCGTTCCTGCACTCGGTAATGATGCAGGAGAAACGCGGCATGCTGAAGGTGTGGAACGTGTGGCTTATTTTCGTCACCTTCATGCTTTCCATCTTCGGCACATTTCTGACTCGCAGCGGCGTGGTCAGCTCGGTTCACGCCTTCGCCCAATCTTCGATTGGGGACTGGTTCGTCGGCTTCCTGGCGATAATCCTTGCTACCTGCATCTTCTTTTACGTGAAGAACCGGTCGCATTTGCAGAGTGAACACAGGCTGGAGTCACTGGTGTCGCGCGAGTCCAGCTTTCTGTTTAACAACCTGCTGTTTGTTTTGTTCTGCTTCACGGTGCTCTGGGGCACGCTGTTTCCCATCCTCTCCGAATGGGTGCAGGGCCATAAGATCACGGTCGGGCCGCCCTTCTACAATCATGTAACCATCCCGGTCATCCTGTTGCTTTTGCTGCTCACTGCCGTCGGTCCCCTGCTCGCGTGGCGCAACACGTCGCTGGAGAGCTTGAAGCGTAACTTCCTGTGGCCGACGCTGGGTGCAGCTCTGGTTGGGATTCTGATGATCGTCTTTGGCGTTCGCCCGTGGACAGACATCTCCTACTTCTATGCGCTGATGGCCGCAATGTTAGCCACTCTGGTGGCTCTCACCGTGATCTCAGAGTTCGTGCGCGGCGGCCGTGTCATATCCAGGCATACAGGGCAGGGTTTGCTCGCTTCCATGGCGCACCTATGGCATCGGAACACCCGCCGATACGGCGGCTACATTGTCCACTTCGGCGTAGCCGTGGTGGTCATAGGAATTCTCGGAACTCCCTTCAACCGCGAGGCAGAGAAGGAGATGGGCTACGGCGACCATATGACCATCGGCCCCTACACGCTGGTTTGCCAGTCCTATACCGAGGAGGATAATCCGAACTACAGCAACCAGTGGGCCATCATCAACGTTTTCAGGAGTGGGAAGCAGATTACGACGATGTTCCCAGAGCGGCGCTTCTACAAGGCCAGCCAGCAGACGCAAACCATCCCCCAGATTCACCCCACTTTCAGCGAAGACCTGTTCCTGGTCAGAGACCTTTACCTGGTCTATGAAGGCGTTAATCCCGAGACGGGGCGTCCAATTATCAAAGCTCACCTCAATCCGCTCGTGATGTGGATCTGGATCGGAGCGCTGGTGATGATCTTTGGAACCATCATAGCGCTGGTGCCGAATGCAATGCCGGCGCGGGTGACTGCTCCGGCGCGAATCGAGCCCGAGCCAGTGGCGGCGCGAACCTAGGCTTGAGGTTGTTCACACTGCCCATGATTTCTCACAAACTGCCGTCGAAGCGCGTCATCCAAATCGTGGTGCTGTCGCTCGCGATCGTGACTCTCATGGGAGCTGGGGACGAAGACGCACGCTTCAACCAGTTGGGCCATAAATTAATGTGCGTGTGTGGCTGCAATCAGGTGCTGTTGGAGTGTAATCACGTCGGTTGTCCGTTGTCGGATGGCATGCGTGGAGAACTGGCCGCAGCGATGAACCGTCCTGACAGCGACGATTTGGTACTGCAATCCTTCGTCCAGAAATACGGGCCCACCGTGTTGATCGCACCTACCACGAGCGGTTTCAACCGCGTTGCCTGGGTCATGCCATATCTGGCGCTGGCGCTTGGACTGACGACCGTTGTCCTGGTTGTGCTCGCCTGGCGCGGCAGCGATCGCCGGGGTGCTGGCCACGTCGTCGGAGGAGACGGCATCGGCGGGGGTCCGGAGCTTGACCAGTTCCGCGAACAAGCGAGAAGGGACACGGAAGTATGATTATTCTCGTCTGTGCTCTCATTACCCTCTGTGTCCTGGTCTACATTTTCTATTTGCCTGGCAGTTTGTATGTCGGCCAGGAGAAGACCCGCCTGGTCTATTTACGCGAGCGCAAGGAAGTGGTCTACGAGAATCTTCGCGACTTGAACTTTGAATATAAAGCCGGCAAGTTCCCGGATTCTGACTATCGCGCGATGAAAGTATCTTTGGAAGAGGAAGCTGCAGCCATCCTAGCCGAGATTGCGCACCTCGAGGAAATTCCGCCAGTTCGCGATACAGGAGGAGCGAGAGTTTGAAGTTCCTAACCCATGTCATCATGAGCGAGGACGTTCTTTGTCCGAACGAAGGATCCAGGCGAGCAACCGCGCCGCAACCGCGCGCCAGCGCGGTTGCAATAAAGCGCGACGCGAGCTTCCTTACTGTTCTCCTCCTTCTTGCTGCCTTTGCCTCTGCCCAAACCCTTACCGGCAACCTGAAGAATGGCACGACCAACAAGCCTGCGGCCGGCGACGACGTTGTTCTAATCAAGCTTGCCCAAGGTATGGAGGAAGCCGCCCGTACCAAGACCGATGTCCAGGGGAATTTCAGCTTCAAACTGGATGACGCCGCCAGCCCCCACTTGATTCGCGCTATTCATCAGGGCGTCACCTACCACCGCATGGCGCCTCCGGGAAACACTTCGGTCGACCTGCAAGTCTACGATGTGTCGAAAAAGGCTGAAGGCATCAATGTAACTGCGGACTTGATGTACCTGCAGGCCAGCAAGGGAGAGCTGGCCATAATGCGGCTGTTTGCCGTCGACAATACGTCCAAACCGCCGCGAACGCAGATGAATGAGCACAACTTCGAATTTTATCTACCAAGCGGCGCACAGATCGATTCTGCGCAAGCCCAGACATCGGGAGGACAAGCAGTTAATACCGCGCCCGTTCCGGAAGCAGAAAAGGGACGCTACGCCTTTGTCTTCCCCTTGCGTCCCGGCACGACCCAATTCCAAGTCACATACCACGTTCCTTACGACGGTAAAGCCAATCTGGATCCCAAGACGCTCTATCCTCTGGAGCACTTTGTTGTAATCCTGCCTCAGTCGATTCAGTTTTCTTCGGCTCAGGCGGGAGTTTACGAAGAGAAGCAGCCGCCGACTCCGCCTGGCGCTGTTGCGGAGGTTGCGGCCAAAGTCAAGCCGGGCCAAGACCTGGCATTCGCAGTGTCGGGGAATGGCATGCTTCAAGCAGAAAACTCCTCAAATGAAGGCGACGGTTCCGCCACCGTTGCCCCGCCACAGGCTCGCGGTCGCGATACACGTCCGGGAGGAGGACTGGGCCCGCCCATCGATGCTCCCGATCCACTGCAAAAGTATCGCTGGTACATTCTGGGTGGGTTCGCAATCGTGCTGGCGGCTGGAGCGGTCTACATCGCCGGGCGTTCCAAACATGCCGCTATGGACGTCCCTTCCGATTTAGCGGCACCAATTGCTCCAGTGATAGCAAAAGCCCCGTCGACTGGACGTTCCGGGCTACTGCTCGAAGCTCTGAAAGAAGAACTCTTTCAACTCGAGGTGGAGCACAAACAGGGTCGCATCTCGCAACCGGAGTACGAGAAGGTGAAGGCGGCACTCGATCAGACTCTGGAACGGGCCCTCGCCCGCAGCGCCCCGAAATAAAGCGCCAAGTTACCCACTAAGCTGGCCTTGAATCCGTCCCTTCGGCGTACCATCTAATGACTTAGAACTGAGGATATTTCTATGGGAAACACGTTCAAAACCGCCCTCTTGCTCACGGCAATGACGCTGCTGCTGATGGCGATTGGCCGAGCCTTCGGCGGCGAGAACGGCATGCTCTTAGCGTTGGGGATCGCTGCCGTCACTAACTTTGTCGCGTACTTTTTCTCCGACAAAATTGCGCTCGCCACTTATCGTGCTCAACCTGTTACCCGGGAACAGTTGCCAAGGGTCTATAACGTCGTGGAGCGCATGACGCAAAAGATCGGCCTGCCTATGCCGAAGATTTATGTGATTCCTACTGACTCGCCCAACGCTTTCGCGACCGGTCGGAACCCAGCCCATGCCTCGGTGGCGGTCACCGAAGGGATTCTGAATCTGCTCAACGATGAGGAACTGGAAGGCGTGCTGGCGCACGAACTCGGACATGTGAACAATCGTGACATCCTGATCAGTTCGATCGCCGCCACGATCGCCGGTGCCATCACGTATTTAGCACGCTTTGGCTTCTTTTTCGGCGGGATGGGCGACCGCGACGAGCGCAGAGGTGGAGGCTTCGGTTCCATTCTCATGCTGATTTTGGCTCCCTTTGCCGCCATGCTCATTCAGCTCGCGGTATCGCGCTCTCGCGAATACCAGGCAGATGCTACTGGGGCGCACTTTACCGGCAATCCCTATGCTCTGGCCAGCGCGCTAGCAAAACTTGATGCCTCTTCGCGTCGCGTGCCCATGGTCGGTACGCCTTCGACGGCGCATCTTTTCATCGTCCAGCCACTGTTGGGAATGAATTTCGGCAGCTTATTCTCCACGCATCCGCCGATTGCTAAGCGCATCGAGCGCCTGACCGGCAGGCCGGCAGAGTTCACGCAGTAACGCGGTGCCGGCCCTGGCGTCTCTCGTTTTCACCGATACTGACCGCAAGATCAGAAGTCTTTCGCGTTCTAGCTGCTGATTGACTCTGACAACTGATCGTCGGCAGCATGACTTTGGTACCCGGCAGCCAGCTTGCATGCCGGTAATCGCCTTTCCATGCCTAGTAAAATCGAGATTCGCATGTCTCCTGAAACCGCTGTAGCCGCATCTCATCGGACGGCGCAACTGGAAAGCGCTCTGCGCAAGGTTATCCGCGGCAAGGACGACGTTATCCGTCTCGCTCTGGTTTCGATGATGGCTCGTGGGCACCTGCTCATCGAAGGCATGCCCGGCGTGGGCAAAACCACCCTGGCGCAGGCACTGGCTCGGGCGCTCGACTGCAGTTTTCAGCGCGTGCAATTCACCAGCGACATGCTGCCATCCGACGTCCTGGGAATCTCCATCTACTCCGCTATTGAGCAGGAATTCGAGTTCAAGCGCGGGCCCATTTTCACCAATGTCCTCCTGGCCGATGAAATCAACCGCACCACGCCAAAAACCCAATCGGCCTTGCTGGAAGCTATGAATGAAGGGCAGGTCACAGTCGATGCTCATACCCATCCGCTGCCGCAACCGTTCCTGGTTATAGCCACACAGAACCCCGTAGAACACCACGGAACTTATCCGCTGCCAGAATCCCAACTCGATCGTTTCCTGATGCGGCTGCGGATGGGCTACCCAGACGGCAGCGCCGAACGTGAAATTCTCCGCTCGGAGGCGGGCACAGCGCAGTTAGAAATTCTCGAGCCGGTAATCAGCGGCACCGATGTGCTTGAAATGCAACAGGCCGTGACGCAAGTTCGGGTGGACGATTCATTGGTCAGCTATACCCTGGCGATTGTGCGCAAGACGCGCGAATCAGAACACTTTTCGTTAGGCGTCTCCCCACGGGGCTCACAAATGCTCTACCGCGCCGCTCAGGCCATGGCTTTTCTTGACGGCCGCACCTTCTGCGTCCCGGAAGATTTCAAGCCGCTGGTGGTTCCAGTCTTCGCCCATCGCGTGGTTCTGAATGGCACTTATTCTTCTACTCTGAAGAAGTCCGAACAGGCTGACCAAGTCATCCGCGAGATCGTGGAGAGTGTGCCCGTACCGGTGTAAGCACACAAACCTTGTCATCCTGAGTGCGGCGAAGGATCCATGTATTGGTTACAGCGCCGCTGGCGTTCTCCCCATTCGACCTGCATAATGCTCGAGCATGAGTTTCCTTCGTTTCCTAATGCTGCTTTCACTGATCGTTTGGCTGGGCGGACTGATATTCTTTCCGGTGGTGGCCCAAACGGCTTTCTCCGTGCTTCCCAGCCGGCATCTCGCGGGGCTGGTGGTAGGACGGTCTCTTAATATTCTGCATTGGATGGGAATCATTTCCGGTTTCGTTTTTCTCGCCACGTCACTGCTTTACAACCGGCTTATTAGCGGCGCGGCGCATGTATTTGGAGGTCGCCATTTGCTCATCTGCATCATGCTCGCACTCACTCTGATTTCCCAATTCGCCATCATTCCGCGGATGGATACCCTGCGAGCGGCTATCCCCGGGGAGATTGATTCGGTTCCTCCGGACAATCCCGCCCGCATGCAGTTCGACGCCTTGCACGTCTGGTCGACGCGGCTGGAGGGTGGGGTGTTGCTGCTCGGACTGGTGGTCGCGTACTTAACCGCTTCCAGCTTTCAGCGCTAACTGCCCCAATCAATTTCTGTAACGTCGCATCATCATTTATCCTTCACAGGACTAACCAGGAGCTACAAGCTAGCAGCTTTCCCTATGAAAACGGGCATCATCGGCCTGCCGCAAGTAGGCAAGACGTCTCTGTTCGGCATCTTGACCAAGGCGCATCTCTCCCAACAAGCCTATGCCAACCCGCGCGAGGCCCATATCGGCGTCGCCAAGGTTCCTGACGATCGCCTAGACCGCCTGGCGGCGCTCTATAACCCAAAGAAGCTTACCCACGCTTCCGTTGAATACGTGGACGTCGGCGCGATCGGACAGGAAGCGCTCAAAGAGACCGCCTACCTTGGACACTTGCGCTACGTGGATGCGCTGGCCCACGTGGTCCGTGCTTTCGACGACCCCTCCATCCCTCACGTCGGGCCAGTCGACCCTTTGCGGGATATTAAGAATGTCGAATTCGATCTCATGGTCAGCGATCTTGGCCAGATTGAGAAGCGATTGGAACGGCTGGAAAAAGATCTCAAGAAAATGCGCTCGGCTGACCTGGAAAAAGAATTCGACTTGCTCAAGCGTGCCAACGCTCATTTGGGATCTGAACGCCCGCTGCGCGAGATGGAAATGATGCCCGAGGACAAAAAGCGTCTTCGCGGCTTCATGTTCCTCAGTGAGAAGCCGATTCTCTATGTGCTTAATGTGAATGAGAGCACAGAACTTGGCAAAGACCTCGAGAAGGCTGTCAGCAAACATAAGTTGACGGAAGTTGCATCCCGCCCTAACGCCGCTGCGGCCGCCATTTGCGGCAAAGTGGAGGCGGAGCTCGCACAGATGAGCGACGCTGATGCCGCCGAGTTCCTCTCCAGCTATGGCCTGCTAGAAAGCGGCCTGGTGCGGCTCATTCGTACCACCTACTCTCTGCTGGGATTAATTTCATTCTTCACTGCGGGGGAAGACGAGTGCCGCGCCTGGACGATTCCCGTCCATACCCGGGCGGTTGAAGCCGCTGGCGCGATCCATTCCGATTTAGAGAAACACTTCATTCGCGCTGAAACCATCCGCTGGGACCAACTCCTCGAAGCCGGTTCGGAAGCCAACGCCCGCGCCAAAGGTACTCTGCGTCTGGAAGGCAAAGACTATATCGTGCAGGACGGCGATGTGATGCACATCAGGCATAGCGGCTAAAAAATCCGTTCTCTGTTCTCGGTTACCAGTTCACGGTTCATGCTTCACAGCTCATAACGGTCTCATCGCATCAATCTGCCGGCTGCATAACTGGGAACGGAGAACCAGGAACCGAGAACTGGTATCATCCTCCGGCACCCATGCACCCCATACTTCTCAGCCTGATTCTGGGCCTGACGGCCGCTGCAGCCAATGTTTTCGGCGGCGCCATCATCGTCCAGAAGCACTGGGAGCGTTCCTACCTGAAATACTTCGTCGCTCTCGGCGCCGGTTTTATGCTGGCGACTGCTTTGGTGGAGGTCTATCCCGCAAGTCTTGCACTGCGCGGCAAGAGCGCGACATTACTTGTCCTCGCAGGTTACCTGATCATTCACTTTTTCGAGCACACCGCCACTCCGCACTTTCACTTCGGAGAAGAAACGCATGAGGATCAATTTCTACACAGTCACAAGGGTTACTCAGTGCTGGTTGGATTGATCATCCACACCTTCTTCGACGGTATCGCCATTGCGTCCGGCTTCATCGTTTCCAATTGGCTGGGATGGATCATTTTCTTTGCCATTTTTCTACACAAAATTCCAGAGGGATTCACCGTAGCATCCGTGATGTTGGCGAGTGGGCGCAGCCGAGGCGTGGCTTGGGGAGCGTCCATGCTCCTGGGGGCTGCCACGTTTGCCGGTGTATTGACTATGGCACTGTTGCGCCGTGAAGTGAGCTTTGGGCTGCCGCTCTCGGCTGGAGTCACAATCTACGTGGCTGCCTCGGACCTCATTCCTGAGGTAAATCGTGAGCCGGGGGCGGGAGTAGCACTAGTGGTGTTTCTTGGAGTGGGGTTGATGCTGCTGCTGGATCAACTCGTCCACGTGCACTAGATAGAACGGCCGCTATTCCACTGTGTGCTTCGCCGTGTAACCCTCTCGCGCGATGATCTGGTATTTCACGTCTTTGCCTTTTTGGTCTCTTATTTTCAGCGGACCACCATCAGGCGCCACGATATCGACCTTCAGCTTGCGATAGCTGCCGTCGAGCTTAGGATTGGTCGGGCGATAAGAAATTTGGTACTGGTTGCGAATGTCGCCAGCGATGTCGTGAAAAATCTGCGGGAATTCCGCTTGAAACCGCGGCTGGTAATAGCGGCCCCCGGTCAAGCGAGCGAAAGTCTGCATCTCATTATCGGCTTGCAGATAATCCATCCGGTTGATGGGGATGCCAGCGCCGTGCGAGTAGCCCGTACACCCGTGAGTTTCGCAGTATTCGCGCAGTGCCCACCCGACGCTCACAGAAAAGATCGTCACATCGGGCGTAGCCTTAACCTTCTTTGTGATCTGGTCGAGGTTTAGCTTGCTAAAACTGTCGAAGCCGGTGCTGATCAAAACGATGTACTTGTGCCCTTCGATTCGATCGATGCGGTCCAGCGTGTCGTACAAGGCGTCGAATAGGTTCGTTTCGGAGAAGCCCGGCATGCGCAACTGGTTCAGCGCGCCGTAGACTGCCTTCTTGTCCTGCGTAAAATCCACCATGATCTGCGGCTTCATGTCATAGGCGATGACCGCCACCCAGTCATCCTTTTTCAGCGTGTTCGCGAACGAGTAAGAGGCGTTCAATGCGTCGATAATGAAGTAATAATTGGTAGAGGCAAACTCTACTACTAGCACGGCAGTGATCGGCGCTTCCGAGATGGTGAAGTTGCTGATGGTTTGGGGAGCGCCATCCTCGAACACGCGAAAGTTCTCTTTTTTTAAATTGGAGATGAACTGCCCGTCCTTGGTCGTCACTGCGACAGGAACTTGCACCAGAGGCACGTCGACCCGGATGGAATAATCCGGCATGCCTTCGATCTTCTTAGGCTTCGCTGGTGGCGGAGGCGGCGGAGGCTCCTCCTTCTTGTTCGGAATCGCGTAAGGCCCCACATCGCTCTGCGGGCCCCCTGCCGCCGGAGGCGGCTCCTGCTGGCCGTTGGCGGCGGGAGCGGACCCCGGCTGGCTCTGAGCAGCCAGCGGGACGGTCCCTTCCAGCAACACCCCCAAAACAAATAGCAACAATAAGATAGCCAGAGCGCGTCTACGAAAGGGAGTGAAACTCCCCCGAAAATCAGTGTAAAACATGGAACTCCTCGGAAAACCCTGTGCTAGTATAGACGCAGAGCTTCGCGTTTGGGATGTTTTGCTCGGCCTCAAGTTTAGATACTCTCCCACCCGGCAAACCGAATACAGAGCGAAGTGTAAGTTGTCGGCGGATCGTTCGCCATCCTGGGGAAATTTCATGAGACGTGCCGTTCTCAGCAGCGCTGTTTTGTCCTATTTTCTGTTGTCTTACGCCATCGGTGCACAAAATTCCAAACCGATTGAAACCATAGCTCTTGACCAGATCCACGCCGGAATGCGAGGCGTCGCATACACCGTGTTTCAGGGCACTACGCCCGAACCCATGGACGTGGAAGTATTAGGCGTACTGAAGAACGCCAACGGTCCCAAGGGAGACGTGATCCTGGTTCGCTTGGGTGGGACGAAGGCTGAGTATACGGGTGTCGTGGCGGGCATGAGCGGCAGCCCTGTTTATCTTGACGGCAAGCTCGCCGGAGCACTGGCATTTCGCATTGGGGAATTCTCCAAGGAACCGATTGCAGGCGTTACCCCGATTGGGGAGATGTTGGAAATCAATGCCATGGACCGCAGTCCGGCCTTCAGCGCGCTCCCGGCCAAGGCATCTCCTGAAACTACAAGTAAGACCTCAGGGCCCGGGACTTCTAGCGGGCTTCAGCATGATTATGCCAACTACCTAAAGCCCATCGAAACGCCGCTGGTATTCAATGGGTTTTCGGAAGAGGCGATGCGGCTTTTTGCTCCCCAGTTCGCAGCCGCGGGAATCGTCCCCGTGATGGGCGTAGGCTCGGCCAGCGGCGCCAAACAGCCTGAACCGCTAGAGCCCGGCTCTGCGGTAAGCGCCATACTGGTGCGCGGGGATATGGATATTGCTGCCACCTGCACCGTTACATACATGGATGCTCAACATCTTCTCGCCTGCGGCCATCCCTTGCTTCAGTTCGGGCAGATCGACCTTCCGATGACCAAGGCGCAGGTCGTGGCTACCTTGGCCTCGCCCCTAAATGCTTTCAAGATTATCAACACCACCGAACCGGTGGGCGCGTTCGTACAGGACCGCCATACGGGCATTATGGGTGAGTTTGGCAAAAAGCCCGACATGATTCCCGTGACGCTAAACATCCAGGGTGGCCCAACCCCCAAGCAATTTCACTACGAAGTGCTGAACAACGCGCATCTTAGTCCGCTGGCAATGATGGCCACGGTATTTAACGCGCTGCATGGTGTGAACGAGTACGGGGAAGACACCACTTATCGTATGAATGGACGCATCAGCGTGGTTGGATACCCTGACGTCACCGTGCGAAATATGTTCGCTGCCGCCGATGGCGGACAGCCCGCCGCGGTGCTGGCTGCGCTTTCAGTAGGCGACCGTTTCGGCCGCATCTACGACAACCCCTACAACATACCTGATGTGCGTGGCGTTCAGTTGGATTTCCAGATTGTGCGCGACCGCCGCTGGGCACGCCTGGAAAGCGCCCATACCGACCTGACCGAAGCTCGACCGGGAGACGAAATTATTATTGAAACTGCGTTGCGTCCCTACCGCGGTGAGGCCGTCGTGCGCCAGATTCCGATTCACATCCCGACTTCGACCTCCAAGGGCCCGCTGCACATTCTCGTAAGTGATGGCGATACGCTCGACCGTATCCGGCATGGCGCGCCGTTGTTTGGCCGCAAGCTGGATCTCGCTTCCACCATCGCTTTGTTGAACAAACAGCACACCAACGATCGGGTCTACGTTTCGCTGTTGGAGGCTGACCCTGAAGTCATGGTCGCCGACAAGGTGATGCCCGCCCTTCCGCTTTCCATCATGAACGTCATGGACGGAATGCGTGGGACCCAGGAAATGCAGGTGCTGGGTGAATCTTCGGTAAACGAGACCGCCACTGCGCCCCTGGACTACGTCGTCTCTGGTGCGCAAGTGCTGACGATCACCATCAAGTAGTAACTTAGGGCGGACAGGCCGCGCCTGTCCGCGCCAGCATTAACTCAGTTCTCCCGTGATAGTCTGAATTGTCCCTCCAAGCCGATTATTGAGGTATAACTTGGCAATTCGTCTGCGTACGCTATCCGTTATCATCCCACTCTTTCTGCTTTTTTCTCTCTCTTTTGCATTTGCGGAAGGCACGCGCACCTGGGAGCAATCAAAGTTCGACGAATTAACCAAGGGCACCACTAAGGGTGTGGCCGTTCGCAGCGCGGGCGGACTTGAACTCGCTCCCGTTTTTAAAGCCGTCGCAACCACTCCATCTGCTTACATCTGGTCAATCACGGCAGACAAGGGCGGAAGTCTTTATGTGGCCACCGGAGCTCCTGCGCGGATTTATCGCATCGCGCCGGATGGCCAAACCGTGCCAATCTTCGAGCCCCAGGAATTGCAGGTTCAAGCGCTGGTAGTCGCTAAGAGCGGCGTCATCTATGCCGCCACGAATCCGGATGGCAAGGTTTATCGCATTGAGCGGCGCACCGGGGCCAACGCTCCAAAAGATCCGCAAGGAAAGATATCCACTAGCGAGTTCTCCGCGTCGGTTTACTTTGAACCTGGTACCAAGTACATATGGGACCTCGCTCTCGACGACGCTGGCAATCTGTACGTAGCCACTGGCGATCGAGGAGAAATCTTCCGGGTCACTCCCAAGGGAGACCACTCATCTTTTTTCAAGAGTGACGAAGCCCACATTCGCGTGCTGGCGATCGACGCCAAGGGCAACCTGATCGCCGGCTCAGACGGCAGTGGTCTCATCTACCGCATATCTCCATCCGGGGAAGGCTTCGTACTTTATAGCGCGCCCAAGAAGGAAATCACCGCGCTGGCGATCGATAAGGCAGGTAACATCTATGCCGCCGGGGCGGGGGAGAAGCGTACCGGGACCAGCCCGTCAAGCTTTTCCGTACCAGTTCCCGTTCCCACTCCAACTCCGACTGTGGGCCAGCAGCCGGGCATGGTGATCTCCAACGTAGCTCCTATCACTCCCGCCGTGACCGGCAATATTCCCTTTCCCGGCGTGGGGGCGACAGGCGGATCCGAGATTTACCGGATCTCTCTCGATGGCTCACCCTCGCGATTTTGGACGTCGCATGACGACCTAGTGTACGCACTTGCGTTCGATCAGAGTGGGCGCTTACTCGCCGGAACGGGGAACCGCGGCCATATTTTCGCCATTGTGGGCGAAGACGAGTACACCGATTTGGTCAAAGCCAGCGCCGGCCAGGTGACCGCTTTTGCTGGCGCTCCAAATGGCGGGCTTTACACCTCCACCAGCAACCTGGGAAAGGTGTTTCTGCTGGGAGGCGCTCCAGAAACTGAAGGCAACTACGAGAGTGATGTGTTCGACGCTCACATTTTCTCCCGTTGGGGACGGGCTGAGTTTCGAGGCGCCGGTAATGTCGAGCTTCTTGCCCGCAGCGGCAATGTGGACAATCCCGACCGCAACTGGAGTCCGTGGAAGAAAATTGACTTGCAGAAGGAGCGAGAAGTAAACGCGCCACCGGCACGGTTCATCCAGTGGAAAGCCATACTACACGCCGGAAGCCCCGCACCCCGGGTGGACAGTGTCACACTCAACTATCTCCCTAAGAATGTCGCTCCCGATTTCGACGAAGTCAACGTCCAGATCGGTACCCGTTATCAGCCGCTTTCCAAGAGCGTGGGCGATAGCAGCGGTGGTACGGGCGGGAACCCGCAGCCGCATTACGACCAGCCTCCGCCGAGCGTGCACGACCGCGATTCCATCGGCGTTAAATGGACCGTCCACGACGAAAATGACGACCAGATGGTGTATTCGGTCTGGTACCGCGGCGACGGGCAGAGCCGATGGCTCTTGCTCAAGGACAAACTGTCTGACAAGTTCTATTCCTTCGATGCTTCGCTCTTGCCGGACGGTGGTTACAACATCAAAGTAGTGGCCTCGGACGCGCCCTCGCACGCGCCTGAGCAGGCGCTCACTGCAGAAAAGGAAAGCCCGCGCTTCGAAGTGGACACTACTCCGCCTCAGATCGAGAATTTGAACGCGTCCCCGGAAGGCAGTCAGATTCATGCAAGCTTCCGGGCGGTCGACAGCTTCTCACCAATCAAGCGAGCTGAGTACTCGGTGGATGCGGGTGACTGGCAGTTCGTCGAACCCGTCGGACAGCTTTCGGATTCGAAGATGGAAAGCTACGATTTTCGAGTTACAGCACCGGCGGTCGCATCCTCCGCGACGGCGCCTCTCAAGAACACAGGCGGCCAATTAGAGCACGTAGTCGTGGTGCGAGTGTACGACCGATTCGACAACATGAGTTCGGCAAAAACAGTAATCCGGGGTAAGTAGCGGGACCATTCAGACGACTGTCCACACGACGATCACGCGCTCGATCCACTCAGTTGATCTGCCTGCCTGAGTTCCGGAAATCGCCATGCCCAAATGGCAATCACCAAGAGCGTGCCAACGCCACCCAACACCACAGCCGGGACGGTGCCGAACCAGTGCGCGGTCAGGCCAGACTCGAATTGGCCGAGTTCGTTGGAGGCGCCGATAAAGATCATATCCACCGCGTTCACCCGCCCGCGCATTTCATCCGGTGTGGCAACCTGAACCAAGATACCGCGGATGACCACGCTCACCATATCCGTAGCTCCGACCAAAACCAGTGCGATTAGGGATAACCAAAGGTTGTGGGAGATTCCGAACAGAATCGTGAAGACTCCAAATCCTGTTACACACCACAACATCGTCGCCCCAGCCCGCCTTCTTACCGGTCGATGAGCCAGAAGAAGCGCCATGGCGGCCGCACCTACTCCTGGCGCGCTACGCAGTAGCCCAAGACCCCAGGGCCCAGTCTTTAGAATCTCCCGGGCGTACACGGGAAGCAGCGCGACAGCCCCGCCCAACAAGACAGCAAATAGATCCAGCGAAATCGACCCAAGAATAAGCTTCTGCTGCCAGATGTATCGCAATCCCGCCAAAACAGTGGTCAAGCTAATTTGTTGCCGCGGCCGTCGCGTCGTCCGCGGTCTGATCCGCAGAGTGGAGAGCATCGACGCCACAGCTATGAGCCCAGCAGCTCCGTACACCACCGACGGACCGTGAGCGAAGGCGTAGAGAAGTCCTCCGATTGCAGGGCCGAGAATGGTCGCCGTTTGGAAGATGCTCGCGTTCCAGGCAACTGCGTTAGGAAAGTGTTGCTCCGGGACCAGTTGAGGCAGGATTGCACGAGCTGTGGGTCCATTGAAGGAACGAACCGCCCCAACCAAAGCGATTACTGCATAGATTGGATACGCCGAATGAACACCGTGCTGTGCGATAGCAAGCAGTAGGCCAGAACACAAGGCAAATCCGCCATAACAGAATGTCAACAGCTTTCGACGGTTGAACCGGTCCACCGCCTGCCCTGAGAGCAAAAACAGTAGAATCCCAGGCAAAAATTGTGCCAAGCCGACCAGACCCAGATCCAATGGCCGTTTTGTGATCTCGTAAACCTGCCATCCGACCGCGACCGACTGCATCTCCAGTGTGATCACGATGAAGAAGCGAGCGCGCTGAAAACGTACAAAATCGGGATGGGCAAACGCGGCTCGCCCGGCAAGAGTGGAGTTCGCGGATTCGGCCATCGCTCACTACTGTGCCACAAAATCAAAACCGCGTACTCTACAGCGAGATAAAATCCGCACATGCAGCTGCTTCTACGCATGATGGGATGGATCGTCTGCGTCATCTATGCCACGATCCCCTCGTTCTGGCTGCTGATTCATCCACGGGTAGACTACTGGCGTTCACACTCACGCTCTCCGTACCGTGTGTTAATACCCACGTGGATTGGCATGTGGATCATCTTGGGCGCAATCACTTCGCCTTGGCGGCAGCTTCCGCTTTACCGAACGGCGTGGACGTGGGTTCCTGCGTCTGCGCTTTTCATCGCAGGCTTCTGGATTTACAAGAGTTCGGGAAAGCACTTCAGTGGCGCCCAACTGGGCGGTGTTCCCGAAGTTGTTCCCGGGCATCCGGAACAGCGATTGGTAACCACTGGCATCCGGGCTCGCGTTCGCCACCCGGTTTACCTTGCCCACTTATGCGAGATGCTGGCGTGGAGTATGGGCACGGGATTGATCGTTTGCTATGCCCTCACAGCTTTCGCTGTAATCTCCGGTGCCGTCATGATCTGCCTGGAAGATGCAGAACTTGAACAGCGATTCAGAGAAGAATATCGAGCATACCGCCGAAAAGTGCCGGCCATGCTCCCCAAGATTCGAACGAGAATTTCCTTGTGAATCCGGCCTCATGAAAAGGGCCCGAACACCCCTAGCTATAATCGGAGCTTGGCTGAAAGCTGATCGCTTCTTTCATGAGATTTGAACTCTTTGTCGCCTCCCGATATCTCCGTGCGAAAAGACGGCAGGCTTTCATCGGCGTCATCACCGGTATCTCCATTGCGGGAGTTGCTGCAGGAGTCGCATCGCTGATCGTCGCCCTCGCGATCAACAACGGATTTCGCCAGGATCTACAGGATCGTCTCCTGGGCTCGACTTCCCACGTTAATCTGCTGCGCATCGAGAGTGACGGCATCAAAGACTGGCGTCCACTCATGGGTCGGCTGTCGAAAGAGCCTCACGTACTTGCTACCGCTCCCGCTATCTACGAACAGGTGTTGATTTCGCGCGGACCGCGGGCCCGGGGAGCCGTGCTGAAGGGCTTGATGCCAGCCTATGAACGAAAAGTCAGCGACCTGCTGAACACGGTGACGATCGGATCGGCGGAGGCCCTGGAAGAGCGGCCGACAAATGCAGTTTCATCTTCCGCGGGCCAAGGCGCCGGCACTGCACCAACCGAGAAATCGCCTACCGCTCTCGATGGCGTCCAGGAGCGGGTCGCAGCTATGCCTCCCATCGTTCTTGGCAAGGACATGGCCGACGAGCTGGGCGCTACCCTGGGCTCGGTCGTGCTCGTCACCAGTCCGCAAGGCGAGCTGACTCCCTTTGGCATGGTCCCCAAGTACAACCGCTTTCGCGTGGCGGGAATTTTCAACTCCGGTTTCTACGACTACGACAGTTCCTGGGCCTTCACCCGTCTATCCGACGCACAACAACTATTCGGTCTCGGCGATCTGGTTTCCGTGATCGAGTTCAAAGTGGATGACATCTATCAGGCCGGCGAAATTGGTCACAAGCTGGAACAGGCTGCCGGCAAGGGTTTCATGGCAACGAACTGGATGGAACAGAACCGAGCTCTCTTCCGCGCTTTGCGGTTGGAACGTCTGGTCACCTTCATCACGATAGGCCTGATCGTATTTGTCGCGGCACTCAACATTCTGATCTCACTAACCATGATGGTTATGGAAAAAACCCGGGATATCGCCGTGCTCATGTCCATGGGGACGCGCAAAGCTCAGGTGCGCCGGGTCTTCATCGCGCAGGGCATGCTGATCGGTGTGATTGGCACGGCGATCGGGCTGGTCCTCGGTTATGCCCTATCCTGGATCGGCGGACATTACCATTTGCTTTCGCTCGCCCCGGAAGTTTATTCCATCGACTATGTGCCCTTCGCGCCCCGCGTGGTGGATGGAGTGCTGGTCGCGCTGGTTGCGATTGGAATTTCCCTGATTGCGACGGTTTATCCATCGTGGTCGGCGGCACGTATTCTGCCTGCCGAAGCTTTGCGTTACGAATGACCGACGATCGCGCGTTGCTGTCATTTTCGACGTATTTTGGCATTCCGGATGCGAACCGGCATACAGTTTTTCGTATAGAAGCTCCTGGAAACGGCAGTAGCAGCCATCGCCGCTGCGTCCGTGTTTTAATGGGGTCACACCGGCGCGCCTGAATCTGAGCCGAGGGGCTAATATTTTGCATCTAACCGGTACGGAAGTGATCTTGCGGATCGAGGGCCTGAAGAAGGTCTTCCGATCTGGCGAGTCAGATTTGGTGCTCTTTGAAAATTTATCGTTCCAGGTTGCCAAAGGCGAGATGCTTGCGATCGTGGGCGAATCAGGCGCGGGAAAGAGTACCTTGCTACACATCCTGGGCGCTCTTGATAGCGCTTCCGCAGGTGACGTATACTGCGCCCACTTGCGCGTAAGTTCGCTTACGGAAAACGACGCCGCCGAGTTTCGCAATCAACAGCTCGGTTTCGTCTGGCAATTCCACTACCTGCTGCCGGAATTTACGGCGCTGGAGAATGTGGCAATGCCTCTTCTGCTGCGGGGAGCGTCCCGGCAGACAACGCAAGTAGAAGCTTCGCGCTGGCTGCGCGAGGTTGGCTTGGAGCAGCGTGCGCATCACCGTTCCGGGGAGCTTTCCGGAGGTGAGCAACAGCGCGTGGCGCTGGCTCGTGCGCTTATCACCCGGCCTAAGCTTTTGCTGGCGGATGAGCCAACCGGAGACCTCGACGGCCGGACTGCGGACTCGGTGTTTGAATTGATCTCCCGGTTGCATCGCGATTATGGGCTCACCTCCCTCATAGCTACACATAACTTTGCGTTTGCACGCCGTTGCCACCGCGTGCTCCGGTTACAACAGGGATGCATCGAGGAGATTGGACCGGAGACGCTTCCGGTCTAGGCCGGTCGCAAGTAGGCGCAACCGGTTTGCGGAGAAACAACACCTGGGTGTCTTTGGTAACGGGACTACGGTTTGTCAACGACTCGAATGGGCCATGGACTTTGCTGGCAGCTGGATTGCATAATGAAACTCAGGGCCAAGGATTTCAGAGGACTGAGGGCCGCCAGCAAACCGACTCACGAGTCCCCCAGAGGGCCAAGAGGGTAGGGTTATATGTTCGAACGTTATACGGAGAAAGCAAGGCGCGTCATCTTCTTCGCGCGATACGAGGCGAGTCAGTTCGGGTCGCCTTACATTGAGACGGAGCACCTGCTGCTGGGACTTTTGCGCGAAGACAAGGCCCTGACTAATCGATTCCTGCGTTCTCACGCCTCAGTCGAATCCATTCGCAAGCAGATCGAAGGTCACACTACTATCCGGGAGAAGGTATCGACTTCCGTCGACCTCCCGTTAAGCAATGAATGCAAAAGGGTTCTGGCCTATGCGGCCGAGGAAGCAGAGCGCCTCTCGCACAAACATATTGGTACCGAGCACTTGCTTTTGGGTTTACTCAGAGAAGAGAAGTGCTTTGCTGCGGAAATTCTGCATGAGCGAGGCCTGCGCCTTTCGAGCATCCGGGAGGAACTGGCGCGAAGCAGCCAGGAAAAAGCACAGCCGCAGCGGCAGCGTGAGTCTTCCCTGCTCAGCGAATTTTCCCGTGACTTGACCCAGGCTGCCATGGACAACCAGCTCGATCCGCTGGTGGGACGCGAAGGTGAACTCGAACGGGTTGTGCAGATCCTTTGTCGCCGTACCAAAAACAACCCGGTTCTGATCGGGGAGCCCGGGGTGGGAAAAACCGCGATCGTCGAAGGACTGGCGCAGCGCATTGCGGACGGTGAAGTTCCTTCATTTCTTGCCGATAAGCGCATCCTTGGCCTCGATCTTTCGCTGATCGTAGCCGGAACCAAATATCGCGGCCAATTTGAAGAGCGGTTGAAGACCATCATGAAGGAATTGATGGAATCACAGAATTCCATTATTTTCATCGATGAGCTGCACACTCTGGTGGGCGCGGGCTCGGCGGAAGGCTCGCTCGATGCGGCCAACATCTTGAAACCGGCGCTGTCACGCGGTGAGATCCAGTGCATTGGCGCCACTACTCCCGGTGAGTATCGGAAGTCGATCGAGAAGGACCGTTCGCTGGAACGGCGTTTCCAGGCAGTGAAAGTGCCGCCCCCGAACGAGGTCGATGCAGCCAAGATTCTCTTCGGAATTAAGGATCGCTACGAGAAGTTTCACGCCGTCACCTACACTGACGACTCCATCAATTTTGCGGTATCGCATTCCAACCGGTACATTCCGGACCGCTTCCTCCCGGATAAAGCGATCGACCTTATCGATGAAGCCGGAGCGCGCGTAAAGCTGCGCCAAACTTCGTTGCCTGAGGAGCTCACCGAGGTACAGAAGCGAATCAAGTTCATCGTTCATCGCATGGAGAACGCCATCGCGAACCATGAGTTCGAGAAGGCGCGTTTCTATTCGGACGAAGAACGCAAAGAGCGCGAGAACCTGCGCGCTCTTCGCGAGAAATATCATTTGGATGAGTCCTCGACCGGCGTCGTCGGCCGCGAGGACATCGAGGACGTGGTTTCGCGCTGGACTGGCGTGCCTATCACCTCTATCAAGGAAGAAGAGTCGCAGAAGCTGCTGCGCATTGAAGAGGAACTGCACAAGCGGATTATTTCGCAGGACAAAGCCATCATCGCTCTGGCCCGCGCCATCCGCCGCAGCCGCGCCGGCCTGAAGAGCCCGAATCGGCCCATTGGTTCGTTCCTGTTTCTGGGCCCCACGGGTGTTGGCAAGACCGAAGTCGCCCGCACTCTGGCGCAGTTCATGTTCGGCAGCGAGAAGTCGCTGGTCCGCTTCGATATGTCCGAGTTCATGGAGAAGCACTCTGTCTCAAAACTGATCGGCTCGCCTCCAGGCTACGTGGGCTACGAAGAAGGCGGTCAGCTCACCGAGCGCGTCAAGCGCGCGCCCTACTCGGTCGTCCTACTGGATGAAATCGAGAAGGCGCATCCGGACGTCTTCAACATCCTGCTACAGGTGTTCGAAGACGGCCAGCTCACCGACGGCCTCGGGAACACGGTGGACTTCAAGAACACCATTATCATCATGACCTCGAACATTGGCGCGCGTTACCTGCAGAAGCGCGAAGGCCTGGGATTCCAGTCGAGCAAGGAAGACATGGTCTCGGAAAAGGTCGAGGATCTGGTGCGAAACGAAGTCAAGCGTACGTTCAATCCCGAATTCCTGAACCGTCTGGACGAAATCATCCTGTTCAGTGCCCTGAGCGAGCAGGACCTCATTCAGATCCTCGAGCTGATGGTCAGCCTGTTGAACCAGAATCTGGCCCAGAAATCGATCACCGTGACTGTCACCGATGAGGCCAAGAAGTGGATTCTGAACCAGACTCTGGGCGATCGCAGCTACGGAGCGCGTCCGCTGCGACGGGCTTTGCAGAAATACATCGAAGACCCGCTTTCGGAAGCGCTGATCCAGGGCACGATTACCACCCGCCCGGCGTTCATCGAAGTCTTCCTCGAAAGCGGCAAGCTGTACTACCGCCCGGTGGATTCGAAGGAAACCGAGGGTGTACTGCTGTACGAGAATTGACGCTCACGTAGGGGCGGACGTCTCGTCCGCCTAGTCGAGCGCAGCTCGACTTCTGGGCCGTCAGCCAAAAGGCTGGCGGCTTTTTGTTCTTCGCGCTCTTTGCGGAAGCTTTGCGTACTTTGCGGTTAAAGGCTTTTGACTAAGCTAAGCGCTTTGGACTCGAAGATGCCCTGACCTGCCGTACATCTCCTTCCGTACCCTAGGAGATCGGCCTCCCGCACGACAAGATAGGGGTCACCGGTCTGCCCTGTGGTCGCGGACTTCCCCCTCCCGAATCAACCCCAGCGCAGCCGAGATCCACCCTCATGACCGAGAACTACAGTTCATTCGAAGAAGAGCCAGTCAGCGCTACCTGGAATCACACAATCCAGGTCCTGCTCGGCATTTTGCTGCTCATTGGGGCGGGTTTCCTGGCCTACCACTACGCCCCCGCGCCCACTAACGAGCTTGCCGACCAGGTCCAGGAGTTGACTCTGCAGGTCGATCAACTCAAGCAGGAGCAGGCCATGCCCAGCATGGTCCTGAACCGCTATCGCGATTCAATCTGTTACATTTACGGGGTTTACCAGGTTGGAATGCCTCAGCAGCGGCCCGCCCTCCGCGCACGCATTTCCGGCACCGGCTTTGTCGTGGCAGAAGGGCTCTTGGCTACCAATCGCCACGTCGCCGAGCCCTGGTATGGAGACCCCGAGGCCAGCGTCCTGATTAAGAAGGGCGCCGTCCCGCGACTGGAAAAACTGATTGCCTTCTTCCCCGGGTTTCCTACTCCGGTAGACATCACTCCGGTGGCGCTATCCGCGCACGGGGATTTGGCCGTGCTTCACGTGGAGAATTCGCTGGCTATTAACCAGCTCCGGCCTTTGCCCCTGGCTGACGCCGTTTCGAATCCCGGAGAGCTCGTGGCTGTAGTCGGCTATCCGATGGGCGTGCTGGGGATGGTGGCGAAATCACCGGCGGCGGTTTATGACCGCCTGGCCTACCGGCGAGATGACATCCGCGCGGCGAATGAACTGGCGGCGCTCTCGCTGATTCGTCCCTCCGCAACCTGCGGCCACCTGGGCGACGTGGTCGGCGACAAGCTTATCTACGACGCTCCCACTGCGCACGGCGCCAGCGGCGGTCCGGTATTCAATTCTCAGGGCCAGGTTATCGGGATCAACGCTGCCTTCATCGACGGCTTCTCCGGAGGCACCCTGGGCGTCTCCGTGCAGGCGCTAAGGCCGCTGATTGAGGCAGCCCAGAAGAAGAACGGGCACGCGGCGGCGCAGAAATCAACAGCGGCGGCCCAGCGCTAATCCCGTTTTTACTCCCGAGGGGTAGCCCGGGCCACCCGCCCTAATCCGCGGCTGTCTGCTTTGAGAAGGACTGCACGGCGGATGCCTCATCGTCCTTGATCTCGAGGACCTTGTGGAGGTTAGTAATCCGCAGCACTTCCAGCACCGGTGGGGTCGGGCCAAACAGCTTGAGGTCGCCACCCTGCCGCCGCAGGCTGGTGAAGCTGCGCACCACATCTCCCATTCCGGAGCTGTCGATGTACTTGACATCTCTCAGGTTGAGCAAAATCTTCCGGTGACCCTTATTGGCCAACTCGCGAATTACATCGCCCAGCACCGTGCCACTTCCCGGGCCGAAGGCGAGCGCTTCCCCCACACTGATGCGGCCCGCCAGATCAAGGATCGTGACATCTCCTGCTTGACGAATCTTGTATTCCAGCATTGCTGTTAATTCCTCCTAACTGGCCCGCTACTGAGCAAACGTAACGTCTTCGGGCCTGGCGCCGATAGAGCCACCGCTGGTTGAGCAGAGGTGAATCACTGCTTCGCAACAGTAGTTGTCGTGATATCTCCGGAGTCGGTCGAAATCTCCAGTGCCGATTTGTCTCCGTTCACTATTACGAAATTATTGATGAATTTCTTGGTCTTGAACGTTACGCTAACCGACCCAGTGCAGTCTGAATTGACCGAATACGTGCCGGATATCGGCCCGGAGGCGATGGTGCCACCCACACTCGCGGTCTCCGTCCCGGTAAGATTGCCTGCCCCATCAAGCTTGACCTGACCGGCAAAGGCTTTGGGCACGAGCGATGAGTTAAATCCTCCGCCCTCGAAGCCGAAGGTGCCCTTGACTGCCGCGTCCGTGCAAGTGCTGGTACCCCGAGCCAAGGCGTACCCGAATTCGGTAGATCCAGTGGCCGTGTCCACCATCTCGATTTGTTTTCCCGTCGAAACTACCGTCAGATTGTATTTGGCGGCGGGAAATCCGGATGGCGTAATTGTTGCCATACCGGTGCAGGCAGTCGTGATGGAATAAGTTCCCGTGAGCGCGACGTCGGGGCTGATCACGCCGTTGCTGCTTATGGTCTCACTCCCGGTCAGGCCACCTTTTCCATCAGCAGTGATTTGGCCAACGACGGCGGTCAACTTGTTACTGTTCGCGCCCGCTAGAAGGAATCCCCAACTGCCCTGAATGGTGGTATTCGAGCAGGCACTGCTGGGAACAGCAGACATTACCAGACCGACAACGAGGACAGCGACAAACAGTTGTGATTTCATACCTGAATCTCCTTCTTGGTTCAAAAACGGCACTGATCATATACCCATCCCGGGCGAGCGGCCCGCATCTTCGCGTGAGAGCGCGGCCCTCGAAACGCGCACAGGGCGTGCATCTTGGGTGCCCCATCCTTAACGTTCTCTGTCAAGGGTAGGATCCGGATCGAAGGCACCATCCACTGTTAAAGAGTTGTATTGGCGGAAATGCCCCACGTCTCGCAAAAGCGGCGAGACATGCGGGGCACGCCTCTCTCTAGAATCTTTTGATCCACCCTGGCTCCCGCACGTGCTCTTCTTCCAACCGGCGCAGGCGTGCGGCCATGACCCCGGGCCTTCCCAGGTATCCAACCACGCGAGTGGGATCTTTGCGGTCCACCACTGGTAGCCGACCGATGTCATTGCGCAGCATTTTGGACGATGCTTCGTGCAGCACTTCGTCGGGATAGGTCACAACCAGCCTGCGACTGCCCGCTTCTAACACACTCATCGATCCTGAAGGATCCTGGTCGAGCGCCCGCAGCACATCGCCGCGCGTAATGATGCCGACGAGCTTGCCGTCGCTATCAACGATCACCATCCCCTGATGGCGGCTTACTACCGGATCGCGACCGGCAATGCGCTCTGCAAGCTCTCCCACCCGCATGTTGGCAGGAAGGGTGGGCACGTCGCGATCCATGGTCTCGGAAACCGTCATCTGGTGTAACACATCGGCTTCGTAATCCTGGTGAATGCGCAGGCCGCGGCGCGCCAGCTTCTCGGTCATGATGGAAGAACCCGGCATGAGCAGCATGGCGAGACCATCCGCGATCACGCTGACCAGCATCAATGGCAACACGGAGTTGTAGTCGCGAGTGATTTCGAAGGCGAAAATAATGAAGGAGAAAGTAGCACGCGAGGCCGCTCCGAACACCGCCCCCATCGCAACCAGAGCGAACGCGCCCGGGGACAGATTGGCCGCAGGAAAAATCCTGTCCATGGCTACGGCAAAAACTCCTCCCAAGGCTGCGCTGGACATGAACATGGGCGCCAGCAATCCCCCAGAGGTTCCCGAGCCCAGCGAAATGACCAGCGCTACCGCCTTGGCAATCATGACTACGACTAGCAACTTCAGGGCTAAATTGGCATTCAGGATGTCGCTGATGGTGTCGTATCCGACGCCCAGAACCCGCGGCACGAAGTAACCGATGATCCCCAAGCCCAGCGCGCCAATCGCTGGCCACCATAGCTGATCCAGCGGCAGCTTCTCGAACTGGTCCTCGGTCCAGTAAAGCAGCTTGCTGAATCCGACCGCCGCCAGGCCACAAACCACCCCCAGCACAAGATAAAACGGCAGGGCGCGCGGGACGCCAAAGTCCATGGCCGTCACTGTGAACATCGGCCCCGCACCCAGCAGCTGCATATGAACCGCGGTGGCGAGTGTGCTGGCGATGACGAGAGGAATGAAAGATCGAGACTTGAATTCGAACAACAGAAGTTCGATAGCCAGAATCACGCCCGCGATCGGGGTGTTGAAAGTGGCGGACATCCCCGCCGCAGCTCCACAGGCGAGCAGCACCTTACGTTCGGAAGCCGTGGTATGAAAAACCTGACCGACCAGCGAACCCACGGCGCCGCCAGTCTGAATAATGGGGCCCTCGGCGCCGAACGGCCCGCCGGTGCCGATAGCGATTGCCGCCGAAATGGGTTTAAGGATCGCAACCCGCGGCTGGATGCGGCTGCGATTGAACAACACCGCCTCCATGGCCTCGGGAATTCCGTGTCCTTTGATCTTGGACGATCCATACTTCGCCATGAACCCGACAATGATGCCGCCAATCACCGGGATCGGAATTACCCATAGCCCAAGATGATTGTGGCGGGCACTGACAAAATCGGCTACGAAGTGGCCGTAAAAGGCGATATTGGTGAACAGGCCAATCAGTTTGTACAGCAGAAAGGCGACCCCGCCGGCGACAAGTCCAATCCCGGCAGCAAGGAACGCCACCAGCACCATGCGAAATTGTGCCGGCTCGACTGCGCCTGCGTCGTCGGCTGGCGCGGTGCCGGTCGCACTGAGGCGTCGGGCGTTTCCATCACCGCTTCCTGTGTCCACTCCAGAAAGTTTCTCGCGACGAGTTTCCTGCATGGGTTAGCCTCTTCGCCTCGAGCTTCGAGAGCGCGTTTTGGCTGCAATCCCATTGGGTGTCCTTGTCGCTTGCATGGCACGCTTTAGCGCGGTGAGGAGTGCCGGTCCTTGGATGCGCAACTCGGCTTTGTGATGCAGTGACAGTTCGCCTAACATTTTTTCGCCCTTTGGGGTCAATGTCAGCAACACCTCGCGCCGGTCCTCACCGGCTGGACACCGCCGGACTAGCCCTCTCGTAGACAACCGGTTTACCAATTCCACCGTACTGTGATGTTCGATCTGCAGCCGTTCCGCTAATTCTCGGACGCGAGGCCTGACACTCTTTGGCAGCCCTTTTAGCGCCAGCATCAACTGATGTTGGCGAGGCTCCAGGCCTGCTTTCCGCGCAGCCTGCTCACTAAAATGGAGAAATCGACGGATCTGGTAGCGAAGCTCAGCAAGGGATTGGTAACTAGGCAAAGTGAGTATTTTTTCCATCAGACAGGACTATATCGTGGCAAGGTAAGGGTCCCCTCAAATACATCGTATCACGATATTATATGGGAGGGCGAAGAAGACGATGAACACGCTGCATTTACTAGCTCGCAGTCAGTTCTGCGCCGTTCGTTCCCCAACCCACTAGCCACTGAGTTCGCCTGCATTTAGAATCCTTAGTCCCCTATTTTCACAAGAGAACAGTGAGGGAGTGACACCTTGATTCCACGCTATACCCGGCCCGACATGCGCCGCATCTGGAGCGATGAGAATCGCTTCCGCACCTGGCTGGCGGTCGAGGTGGCCGCCACGGAAACCCTGGCTGAGGCTGGGATCGTTCCCAAAGCTGCCGCCCAGGCTATACGCGAACGCGCGGACTTCAATCTGGAGCGCATCCACGAGATCGAAGCCGATGTCCGCCACGACGTGATTGCCTTTACTACAGCAGTGGCGGAAATCGTGGGCCCGCAAGCCCGCTGGTTCCACTACGGCTTGACCGCAAATGATGTGGTGGACACCGCCCAGGCGCTGCTGATCGGCCAAGCTTCGTTGATCATCGGTGAAGATTTGCAGCAGCTCTCCGAAGTCGTCAAGCGCCGCGCGTGGGAGTTCAAAGACACACCCATGGTCGGACGCACCCACGGGATTCACGCCGAGCCCATCACTTTTGGTTTCAAATTGGCCAATTGGTACTCAGAGGTCAAACGGAATATCGCGCGCTTTAATCATGCCGCTGAAGACATGCGCGTCGGCAAGTTTTCCGGCGCGGTCGGCACCTTGGCCCACCTTAGTCCAGAACTAGAGGAGAAAATCTGTGCCCGCCTGGGATTGAAAGCTGCAGCTGTTTCCTCTCAGGTAATCCAGCGCGATCGACATGCCGCATATCTGGCCACGCTGGCCGTCATCGCCTGCACCCTGGACAAGATTGCAACTGAGATTCGTCACCTGCAGCGGACTGAAGTGCGCGAAGCGGAGGAATTCTTCAGCGAAAAGCAGAAGGGCTCGTCAGCCATGCCGCATAAACGAAACCCCATAACCCTCGAACAGATCAGCGGTCTGGCACGTGTGGTGCGTTCCAACGCCCAGGCTGGCTTTGAAAACGTCGCCCTGTGGCACGAGCGTGACATCTCACACTCGTCAGTCGAACGCATCATCATTCCCGACTCGACCGCGCTCGTGGACTACTTGCTCCAGAAAACTGCGAACGTAATCGATACTTTGCTCGTATATCCAGAGCGTATGAAGGCGAATCTCGAGAGCACCGGTGGCCTGGTTTTCAGTGGACAGCTGTTGCTCGATTTGGTGGAGCACGGAGTGTCTCGTGAGGACGCCTACCGGATGGTGCAAAGCCATGCCATGCGAGCGTGGAAAGAAGGAATGAATTTTCGCGAACTGGTGTTAAAGGATAAGAACATCACCAGGCGCGTGCCACCTCAGCAAATCGAGCAAGCCTTTGACCTGAAGCGGCAATTGCGGAACATCGATAAGATTTTTGCTCGCGTATTCGGCAGCCCCAACCCGAACCGTCGGCAACGGCGTCCCCGCAAACCACGACGCTAGACCTTCTTCGCAATCATCCCGCCCACTGACGCAGCACCTGGTCCGGTCAGAGCAAGGCTAAGGTTGGCGGCCAACATTGTCAGCGCGAACTCGTAGCCGGTTGGCATGAAGAATCCATTCTTGAAATGAACGAAGACAATCGCGCCTACCATGTCACAAGCCAGCAGAAGCGCGGCAACGCGAGTGCCCACCCCCAATATCAGTGCGAGCCCTCCTAGAAACTCAACCAAAGTTACAAGCGGGGCCGATACTGCCGGAAGGGGAATCCCGGCATGGGTGAAAAATGCAGTGACGCCCGAAAAACCAAAGCTGAATAACTTCTGGCTACCATGCACCAAAAATACGACTCCCACGATCACACGCAGGACAGTCGTCCCCCATGAGGGTGAACTCGAAATGTTGTTCATGTGGTCTCCTATTCAAGATTCTGTGTCGTAACGCAGTGCCGTCGGAAATCCTTCTTAGATTCGCAGCGGCCCCAGGCAAAGAACTACTCCGTTCGGCGGCGCACCGCTTCGAGCAACCACAACAGCGAACGCAGTCGCCGTTCGCCCAGAGGACCCAGTAACTGCTGGTGAAATTCAGTCACCGGACGATCCAAGCTTCTCAACAACTCCAGGCCTGTAGTCGTGATCCTCGTCGTAATTACCCGGCGATCTTTTTGCTCGCGACTGCGTATCACCAGCCCACGGCGCTCCAGTCGGTCGATCAGGCGCGTGATGTCGGGATCGCGATTAATCATCCGCTCCCCAATTTCACTGCATGCTAACCCCTTCTCGCCCGCGCCTCGCAGGATCCGCAGAGCGTTATATTGGGTGGAGGAGAGGCCGCGCAGCTTGAACATTTCGGTGCCGCGCCATGCCAGTTGATCGGCCGTCCGCAGCAGGGCCACGGAAACCTCTTCCTCCAGACTCTTGAACGGCTTCGTCTGTTTGATTTCGGCTTGAATTCCCTTACCCATCGATCTTCTAATATATTCGTTGTAACGACTATTGTCAAGCGTATGAACGTGAGCTGAGCCGGGCCCGGCATAAACTGACAATCTTTTACTTTTCTTTACCTTCCCGCGCGTGATTCCCGGCATCTATTTAACCAAGCGGTTAATACGTCGGGGGTGAGAAGGAAGATATATGAAAACTCTTTTCAGTGCGGTGACTTCTGTTTTGGTGCTGGGCATCCTTAGCGTCGGGCTTGTGGCTCAGACCAGCGCCGGTCGGTATGACGGCGTCATTCAGGGCCGAGTGTCGCAAGAACTCGCAAAAAAGCAGGAATTTCGGAAGATACAGGAGACTACTGAGGACGGCATCGTGACCCTCACCGGCACCGTCGACCTCTACCAGCAGAAGCTGGATGCGGCCAAGAGAGTTCGCAAACTGGCGAACATCCAGGGCGTGCGCAACCTGATCACAGTTGCCGGTACCGTCGTGCCCGATGCCGAGCTCGCGGCCAAACTGGATCGCAAGCTTTACTACGACCGCATTGGTTACGACAACCAGTTTAATTTTGTAACTGCGTCGGTGAAAGATGGCGTCGCCACCCTGAATGGTGAAACGCGAACTGAGTTCGACCGTGACTCGGCCCTGGCCATCGCGTATACCACGCCCGGGGTCAAAGACGTGGTCAACGAGGTCAAAGTCGCGCCGGTGTCAATTTTCGACGACCGGATTCGGATCAGCGCTTTGCGCGCCATCTACCGCGACCCTGTGCTGAGCCGCTATGCCATTGACCCGGCTCTGCCCATCCGTATCGTGGTAGACCGCGGCCATCTGAGCCTGTATGGCACGGTTGCCAGCACCATGGATAAGAACATCGCGGGCATACGAGCCAACCAGGTCTTCGGTGCGTTCAGCGTTCAGAACAATCTGCAAGTAGTGAAAGGCTCGTAAAACAGTCGAAGTCGGATCGGAGGGAAGGCACGGCATCGGCCGTGCCTTTTTTTATCGGTCTTTGCCATGCGGCGTGTGCTCAAAGGGCAGCTTCGTGTAGCGGGCTTTCTCCACTTCGATCATCAGCGCCACCCGCGCCTCCGGATTCCGGAACGGAAAGGGCCTGCCGGTGTACTTCCGTGAGATTGGGTCCATCACTTTCAGTTCGGGATCAGGCCGGCGCTCAACCACGCGACCGCGAATTTGAACTTCGGCATAAGGGTCGTTGAAATCTACGATGGACAAGCCAACCCGCGGATCGCGGCGCGTGTTCTTGGCTTTGAGCGAGTTTTCTCCTGTGCAGATGACAATTCGGTCTCCGTCACGGCCGGCCCAAACCGGCACTGATTGCGGAGAGCCATCCGGCATCAGGGTTGCAAGGTGGACGAAGTTAGGACCGTCAAGCAGTCGCTTGATGTCCGCCGATAGGGTAACTGCCATTTGTGTTCTCCTTTCGACTCCCTGTCAGGCCCCTCCTATTGCTTCCTCTTGTTCTTCCTCTTTATCATCTGAACGATGCGCATCGCCAGACTCAGATAACCAATCAAGACCCAAAAGACAGGCCAGATAACAAACAACCACGCATTCCCTAGGCCCTGGGATCTTCCGGGTTGGGTTGAAACCAGTGTCATGTATATCGCCGTAACGACTACCAGTGTCATGTATACGGCCGTAACGACCGCGAAAATCAGATCGGGGATATGGCTGCCCGGCAAAGCTCCCGCCCGACGCCGTTCGATCAGGTCGTCCAAAACCCTTCCTACGAAAAACCACACCACCACACCAACGATCGTGAAACCCACGCTCCGCCAGGCCAGGTCGTGAAACCAATCATGCTGGTCATTGCTATAGTCCCACTTCAATGAAAGCGCTGGAAGAACTACCGAGGCGGCTGGAAGGTTAAGCTCCATTGCAAATACAGAAGAATTTCCTACGCAGACGTCAAATGGGGACCCATTTATAAGTTCCCGCCCGTCTGCATCCCTCAGTCTGTAGTACGGAAGACAGCGGGACAGCGGAATCAATACGAACGCAACTGAAAGCGCCAGATCGAGGCTGGGGAGTAGATAGCGAAAGCGCATGCGAAACATTAAACACCGCCCAGACCAAAATTGTTCGGCGGACTACAGCCGGTTGATCAACGACGCCACATAGCCTGCCCCGAAACCGTTGTCGATGTTTACCACGCTGACGTTCGAGGCACAGGAGTTCATCATCCCTAGCAGTGCTGCTAGCCCCTTGAAAGCCGCCCCATAACCGACGCTAGTTGGCACCGCGATTACCGGAACTCCAATCAGCCCGCCAACAACGCTGGGCAGCGCGCCTTCCATCCCTGCACACACAATTACCACTCGCGCTTGAGTCAAAGAACTGCGGTTCGCCAGCAGACGATGAATTCCCGCCACACCAACGTCATAAAGACGCTCCACATCGTTGCCCATGATTTCAGCGGTGACGACCGCCTCCTCGGCAACCGGAATATCGCTGGTTCCGGCGGAAACCACCGCAATCGTGCCTTTGCCATGTCTGGTCTTATCCCGTTGTAAGACAACCGCTCTTGCCACGGGCTGATATTCCGCCTGGCGAGTTTTCTTTTTCACCGCCGCAAATTGCTCTTTGCTGACGCGTGTGGCAAGAATATTTCCGCCGTGTTTGCTTAGACGCCGGAAGATCTCGGCCAGTTGCGCTGGTTTCTTTCCTTCTCCAAATACCACTTCAGGCATGCCTACGCGAAGGGCGCGATGATGATCGACTTTAGCGAATCCCAAATCTTCGAACGGCAAATGCCGCAGGCGCTGTACTGCATCATCGGGCGAAAGCTTTCCCTTGCGCACCAGCTCGAAGAGTTTGCGGATGGATTCGGCGTTCAAAGAGGCACTCAGCAGCCAGCATTCGGCTTTTCAGCCGGAGTTGTAGATTAGCACTTATCACTGATTGCGATTCGGAGCTTGGGTTAGAAGGTACGACGGGTCGTCCGGACACGACCTAGGCGCCGGCTCCTGATGGTCGCGTTTTCTTGCGGCTGGATCGTAATCTGCGAACGAGACCCAGGCAGATCTCTTTTGACCGGCCGGACTCATTCAGGTGGGTGAGAAACAAATGCCGGAGGACGTTCCGCGTCACTTCCCCGCGGAGATAGGCGTCATAGAGTTCGCTGCCAACGGCGTAGCCTAAGCGCTGAGCGCTGGATTCAAGTTCACTCGCAGGAGCCCGCATCACTGCCTCTGCCATTGCTTCGCAGGCGGCCCGGGAAATTGCAGCGGGGTCTGCTGAAGCCGGCCTTGCCGGATACAGAACCCGTGAGCCGAAATAGCCGAGCGAGTATTCCAACATCCGGGTGTAGAAGTGGTCACAGGCTTCCTGTTTTACGTGTCCGTTTCCTCGCATCGGTAACCCGCGGCAAGCATGATGCAAAAAGCGTGCCGCCTCCTCAGCCGCATACAACATTTGAAACTCGCGCACATAAAACACGTTCACCTGCGGCAAGTACGCGCTGCCTCGCTCTTCCACGTAGTGTGCTAAGGCTTCGCTTTCTTCCGCAGCGACTTCGTAGCGGGAAAGCAAGCGGCGCAAGCGCGCATCCGAATTACGGCAATACACTTCGGGCAGCAGGTCGATTAGGAACTTGGGCTGAGTACCGTTGTGAGAGGAATAACGATTGATATCGAGAAAGCGCAGCAGACTATCAATCAGGTTGTAAATCGTAGGAGTGAGATCTGGCCCTTCTTCATCGCTGCGTCCCCAGCGGCTGAGATGCAAACGGTAGTTCTCATATTTTTCGAGGGGAGTCGAGTTGAACGCGCACACAACATCATCAGTCACTTGAACCGCTTGTATTTGCTCCTGTTTTTCTCCAGCAGCGTGCCAGTAAAGGGCGTCCACATTTTGCAGGACAGTGAGGATGCGCTCGGCGGCCAACGATTCTCTCAATACACGCGGCAGATGCCCGGGCGCAAGATGCGATTCGCCAAACAGTACCATGATGACCGCGTTAGGATGGCGTTGGCGGATTTCTGTGATTTTGTGCGCCGCATGCCGGTCGCGCGCTCCAATCTTCCGCAGGTCTTCTCGCGGCATGCAGTCGAGGCCATAGATCGCCTCCGCATGTTCGCGGGCAGTCACCAGCAATGCATAAAATGGCTCCCAGTCGTAGCCCCAGTCCAGGTCGAATCGAATACGTTGGCGGAATTCTTCCTCGTCGATTTCCCGGCGCCACCATTCATCGAGAATGTGCTGATCTCTGGAAAAGATAGTTTCAACTCCCAGGACGACCGGGCGGTCCCCGGGGTGCGCCCGCTCTTCAAATAAAGTCGCAGCAAAACGCTGTGCCGCTGGAAGTGCATGGTAGTCGGCAACCAGGACCACGTCAGCCGCGTTGACCATGAGCTTCAATTCCAGCAAATCGATAACAGAATCGTAGGAGCGGAACGCCCGGCTAAAATCCTGCAGATATTTGCGGCGGCCGTTGGGATCAATGACTCGGATTTCGCGCTCCACGCCAGCTAGCGCATGGAGCTGCGCTTCACTCCGCCGGGACCGCAAGATGGTGGTCGTCGCCATGGTGTCAGGCCGCCCTGCTCCCCTCCTGCCCGCTCCTTGACTTGCTCACTGCTAGCTCCCTATGCTCAACACTCCGGTCGATCATGATGGAGCCCAACTTGCCAAACCATCCGCCGCTGAACCTCACCGTGGCTACAACCGGCGCAAGCGGGACTTTATTCCTTAAACACTTTCTCCTCGCGGTTGACCGCGACCAGCGTGTACAGACGGTGAATTTCATTGCCTCCGACGGCGCGCTGCGAGTCATCGCGGAAGAACTCGGCCTCCGCGGCCGCAGCAATCTCGTAGGACAGATCCTTGGCCGCAGTTCGGGTAAATCCACACGCAAAATTCATCTCCAGGCCAACGCCGACATCGGAGCCAATATCGCCAGCGGCTCCTATCCCACCGATGCCATGGTGGTCATACCCTGCAGCATGGGCACGCTGGCCCGCATCGCCAACGGCATCGCCTCACAATTGATCGAGCGGGCTTCCGATGTCTGCCTCAAGGAAAAGAGACCGCTTGTACTGTGTGTCCGAGAAACACCGCTCAATAAAATCCACATCGGCAACATGTACCGGGCCGCCGACGCCGGCGCCACGATCTTTCCCCTAATTCCTGCCTTCTACTTCCGGCCGACCAGCTTGGATGCCATTGCGCGCGAATTCGCTTACCGTGTCCTGTCCCACCTCGGCCTGCCCCAGCCCGACGCCTACCGCTGGAAGGGGTAAACTACGCTCTACTTAGGGGAGATCGGTTACTTTCGGGGGAGACTTCAAGTGTAGAAACCCGGGGGTACAGACAGTAGATTCCCGTGGGACATGGCCTACGGGGTTGATTGGATGCGTGCGAGATGCTTCGACTCTGACAAGTTTACGATGCACCTCTCCAGCTCACTTTTTGCCGGTTGACGGCGCACAGCATTTCGTACTAATGTGCAGTTACACCGGAAAGGAGGTGGTCGAATGACAAGTTCTGAATGTAGTGGGAGTACTAGACCAGGTGAGGTGGCTGAGACTTAGAGCGGTCGCTCTAAGAAGCATCGCACGACTACCGGTGATTTAGGGTTGATCCGCCTGGCGCAAGTTGCACCAGGACCCGGAGTTCGCCGAAGGGGCCACATAGAGTGACCACCTCTTGGTCAATCCCAAACAGTCCACCGGGCGGCCCGCAGACTCGATATGGGTTTGCGGGCCGTTCTATTTTTGAGCTGAAGCGACGCGTAAGCTTCAGCAGAGGCAATCGCAGGGATCTTTCGACGGTGAAACTGATTCCCAAGCGAAACCGTTCGCTGCGATGACAACGAATATCAACCTGCCTTTTCGAACCCCATTCGTATTACTTGTGTGGTGTCTTCCGGAAGCGGAAGCTTCTCTGCTTCCTCCCGGGTAAACCAGCGCGCGTCATCAGCATCGCCCGAGGCCAGAGCTTCGCCGCTGAGCCGACGGCAAAGGAAATCGATCAACACATAATGGTAGAGCGTACGTCCGTCGCCGTCCGGCAGCAGGCGGTCGTACACACCGAGCAACTCGCCCGTCTCGACAGTAAGGCTAGTTTCCTCTTGCGCTTCACGCACCACGGCCTGCCGTACCGTTTCTCCTACTTCGAGTAAGCCTCCCGGAATCGACCATTCGCCGAGCAGCGGGGCATGTCCGCGTTTGACCAACAGGACTCGGCCGGCGTCTATGATGACTGCGCCCACTCCGACGAGCGGCGATTCTGGATACTCCCGCTTCATGCGACTGATCGGTAAAGATCCGTTCGTGGTTTCGGTCAAAAGATATACGCTAGGATAGCAAACCGTTTCTTAGCCTCGGGGGGCTCGCAGTTCTCGGGCAGCAAAGCCTGCTGTGGTTAAATAGTTCCGTGTCCTTAGACGAATACAAACGCAAACGCCGCTTCGAGGCAACTCCGGAGCCTCCGCCCAAACTGGAGCGAAAGTCGCGTCACCGCTTTGTGGTCCAGCGGCACCGAGCTACCCGCCTGCATCATGACTTCCGTCTGGAGATGGAAGGCGTGCTCAAGTCTTGGGCTGTCCCCAAAGGGCCGTCGCTTGATCCCGCCGACAAGCGTCTGGCAATGCAAGTGGAAGATCATCCTGTCTCTTACTTCGACTTCGAAGGCACAATTCCGGAAGGCAACTATGGTGCAGGCACGGTGATGGTCTGGGACGTAGGAACATGGGAGCCGCTATCGCCAGAACCGGTGAAGGGCAAATTCGTTCCCGGCACCGATGCCGAAGCCGCAGCTATGCTCAAGAAGGGAGACTTCAAGATTCGCCTTCACGGCAAGCGGCTGAAGGGTGATTTCGC
>DATKEN010000186.1:0-2843 GCA_035512155.1 Terriglobales bacterium
GCCGAAGCTGACGTTAATGCGGTCGAGGTAGGCAATGATGTAGAGAAGGAACAGGAACGGCATCAGGCGCCACATCAACCGGGATACGACGGCGGGTTCGAGGCGGTTGGTGGTGGTTTCCAAATGCAGTTTCCGATCACCTAGAGTGTTTGCAGTCCGTGCGAACATCCTTCGCGGCCCGCATACGCGCGGGCAAGATGCCCGCGCGACAGGCGGCGGGACGCCGGCGCTACAGTGGGAGGATTCTACTCCATCGCTAGCGCTCTCTTGATTTCGGCCGCGATTTGCTCAGGCGTGCCAGTTATATCTACGGTGATCGCTTTTTCGGGCTCTTCCAGATCTGCCAGTTGGCTGGCGAGAATTGATTCCCCGGCGAAGTGTCCGTGACGGGAATGCAAGCGATCGGCGATCAAGGCAGCGCTTCCCTTCAGGTAGACAAACCGGACTTGCGGGCCCACGCAGAGTTTCGCGCGATAGGAGCGCTTGAGCGCGGAACAGGCCAGGATCACGCTTTTCCCTTCAGCGATCCAGCGGACGATCGCCTCCCGCAAACAGTCAAGCCAAGGCTCGCGATCTTCATCGGTGAGGGCAATACCGTGACGAATCTTCTTGACGTTGGACTGGGGATGAAAGTCGTCCGCATCAGCAAACTCCCAGCCAAGCTGCGAAGCCAGTAGCTTCCCTACCGTCGTCTTCCCTGCGCCCACGACTCCCATGACGATTGCGATCATGACCGTGGCTACTTTTTCGGGTACGTCTTCTGGTTTCCGGTGCGCGCGTTCGTGAGCGTAAAGGCACCGTCGGATTCGGCCGTGACCTTGAAGAACTTCCCTTCGCAGTTTTCTTTCACGTTGGCAATGTGGTCGGGATCCATGTTGTGATCGCGATCCGACTCGGCTGCGTAATGGAGTTGCCAAAGATCTTCGAGTCCGGGGGCATCGTGAACGACCTGCCATGCCGCGGGGCTGGATCCCTTGCGGGCACCGTTATCGATCACGGCAACGCGCGGATGCAGTGCCCAGACCAATGCCTTCGGGTTCGAAAGGTCGGCGCCATGATGAGTTACGAGAAAAAGATCGACCGCACCGAGAAGATTGTTCGGGCAGGCCAGTTCCAATTCCTTCTTCTTTGTGAGGTCGCCGAGGTCGAGAAAACGGAACTGGCCGTAGGTAATCAGAACGCCTACTGAACGGGCATTTTCCGTAGGGTCTTCCGAGGCTGACGACTCCGATTTGCAATACGAATTTGCCTCTCCCGCGCCCGCCAACGGGGCCGTGATGTGCTCGCCTGCGGCACTCAGGACCCGAACGTCCATTCCTTTGATGGGAAGCTTCCACCCCGGCTTGACCACAACATGCGCGTGGCCGGCGATGGCTTTCTCGTAAGCGGCATAGTCGGTGCGCGTTACCTGCGAGTCCTCCAGGTTTGGCCCGTGATCGAGGAAAGTTCCGACTTTGATCCCATCCACCAACCCGGGGACCCCGCCGACATGGTCGCGGTGATAGTGCGTGATCAGGACATAGTCGATCTGCTGCAGGCCGGCCTGGTGCGCCGCGGCAAGAATGCGATCGGCGTCGCGACCTTCATTCCCCGGCCAGCCCGCGTCAATCAGCAACGATTGGCCCGAGGAGCTCACCACTAGTGTCGCCTGGCCGCCTTCGACGTCGATGAAATAAATCTGCATTGGCTTGGGAGCGGCGGGAGTGGCCGCAACACACGGCCGCAGGAAGGTAGAAGCGCAGAGAACTGCGATTAGGAAATGACGCATCGGTGCACCGGATTATTGCGAGGAATTATGACACGGGGAGCGGGTAATTCGCAGAGATGTTCTGAAGGAAAATCAAAGGCGCTAACCACGAAGGGCACGAAGGAAAACCTGGGGCCTGTTCTTACTTCGTGGACCTTCGTGTTCTTTGTGGTTCATGGGTTTTGGGCTGGAACTACCACTCGTTCGCCGAGTTTTCTGACTTCTTGTCGTTGGTCCGGTTACGTTTCCTGTACGCAAGCACTGTGATGCCGACAGACATAAACATCGGAGGGACGATCAGGACCAGAATCCCTGTGCGTAGACCCTGGATGAAACGGTGTCCGGCGCCGGCAGCCTGTGTGTAGCAAAGAGCACAGCTTTGCGCATAGGCGGCGTTCGACGCCAGCACTAGCGCGCCCACGAGTGCTCCTTTGGCGCTATGTACGAGTTTGAATCCCGGATACTTCATAATGGCTCCTTACTTTGCGAACGGCTTCATCACGGCCAAGCGGAAACTATCGGCCCAGATCATATTCATCATGACCAGCACAAACAGTGTACCGGGGATGAGTGCCAACCGCAGCGTTGGTTTCTCGTCGCGGAGATGCATGAAGAACATCACCGCGAGATACGCCTGGATCGCCGCCAGCAACAGCATGCGCCATAGCGACGGTCCCATGGCCATCGCGGCGATCACCTGGACGATGGCAATCACCAGAATTGCACCATAAACAAGGTATGTGGACGTCATGCTGCCCGATGTCGATGTTTGACTCATGACCGATCTCCTTTAACTTGTTTCGCTTACCGCTTCATATTCAACAAGTACACCAAGGGCACAACGAACATCCAGACTAGATCGACGAAGTGCCAATACAGCGCCCAGATCTCGATATGCCGGGCGGCATAGCGCCCAGACCTGTAGCTCAAACCGACCACGATCAATGCAATCACTCCGCCGACCACGTGGGCCATGTGCAGTCCGGTGATGGAGAAGAACGCAGCGCCGAACATCGGCGATCCCCAAGGGTTTTGGAACAGGCGTGCACCCTGGCCGATCATCCTGAGCCATTCCCGGATGTGCAGCAAGGTGAAG